>JAAZXR010000139.1 GCA_014240065.1 Myxococcales bacterium | reverse complement strand
ATCTGGACTGTAGCGACGTGGCCTGCGGAGACACCTACGTGAACACCGCAGCGGGGGAGACCTGCGACGACGGTGCCGAGACCTCGTCGTGCGATGGGGACTGCACCGCGCCAAGCTGCGGTGACTCTTGGGTCAACGAATCCGCTGGAGAGGAGTGCGACGACGGGGGGCAAGTGGCCGGAGACGGCTGCAGCCCGACGTGCCAGTTCGAGGAGTGCGGCAACAATGTGACCGACCCGGGGGAGGCGTGCGACGACGGCGTCAACAACGGGGTGACGGACGCGAGCGACTGCCTGACGAACTGTCAAGCGACGACGTGCGGAGACGACTTCAACGGGCTCACGGAGGAGTGCGACGCGGGCAACTTGAACGGAGACACGGAGGCGTGCACGAGCATGTGCACGATCAACGTGTGCGGGGACGGGTATCTCAAGTCGTCCGAGGAGTGCGACGACAACAACGTGGCCAGCGACGACGGCTGCAGCGCCACGTGCCAGGATGAGTTTTGCGGGGACGGGGTGGACAACAACGGGGTGGAGGGGTGCGACGACGGAGGTGACTCGCAAAACTGCAATGGCTCGACCTCGGGCGACCCGACCTTGGACTGCCAGACGCCCTCGTGCGGGGACGGGTATACCAACCCGAATTTCGACGCGGGTGCGGGGCCAGAGCAGTGCGACGACGGGGCGGCCAACACAGACGCCTGCTCCTACGGCACGCCCTCGTGCTCGGTGTGCACGACTCTTTGTCAACCGGACGAGGTGCCTGGACCGTATTGCGGGGACGGGAATATTGACGTGAGCGACGGGGAGGTGTGCGATGGCGCCAACGTGGGTAGCCTCGACTGCAGCACTGCGCCCGGGAGCCCCGGCCCCTTTGGGACCCTGGCCTGTTCGAGCTCAGACTGTTCGACCTTCGACACCACGGGGTGCTCGGCGTCGGCGATGGTGCAGCCCCTGTGGCCCGTCCACGGCGCGGAATGGAACTCGTGGGTCGCGAGCACCTCGGACGTGAGCAGAGAAACCGCGAGCGAGCTCGTCGGCGTCGCTGATGAAGAATGCGTCGTCGACGAGAGTGGAGCGACCTACTATGCGAGCCGAGGGCGCGGCCACGCGACCTGTTTGCCCGGCGGCCTCTACCGCACCTGGGAAACCACCCTCACCAACGACTGCGCGGCGGTCACCTCCATGACGGACGCCTTGGGTGTCTTCAGCTGGGATTGCGTCACCCTGAGCAACTCGGTGCAGGTGATCTCCTACGACTACCAGCCAGGTAAGGGACTCGTCGATCTCATCGATGTCACCCAGCCAGCCGCGCCGGTGTGGAAGCAGAATTCGGTGACCGTCGGGGTCGGGATGTTGAGCGACACCTCGCCTACCTCGGTGTGGTGGACCAATCCGGTGGGCGTCTATCAAGGCGACCCGCAGATCGAGATGAATCCAGACGGTTCGCTGATGGGCCAAAACCCCGTGATCGTCGTGACGTCTGCGTCGCCCCAGTCTCCCGCGGAAATGGTGATGAACACTGAACCGGCGACCTTGCTGGCCGAGACGCAACTCGTGAAGGAAACTGTCAGTCAGATGGCGCCTCGATTGTGGCTCGAAGGGAACTTCTCGAACGAGGGCACGGTGCAAGGACCCCTTGGTTCTGCGGCCATCGAGCTGCTTGCGCCGATCAGCGTGCTCGCCAACTTTGATCTTCAGTACCAGGCGGATTCGGATAATGACCCCCCAGGCTTGAAGATCGCGGAAAACTCGTTTATCTCCTACGTCTTCGACGGGATCGTTGGAGCCCCGGTTTTCCCGAGCAGTGGTGGGCATAGCGCGGCCATCTCCGTGTCACCGAGCGCCGCGTCGGGCATCGACATGTTTGACGTGCAGGTTCAAAATGAGTGTCTCCTCCAGTCAGGCGGGGTCGACTATGGGCTCCAGGTGAGCTTGCCCGTGAGCGGAAACTTTGACTTGCCACGCGCGTCCTTCGACAATGTCGACGTCTTCGGGTGCCGGGTGCAGGTCGCTGGCAGCGGCTATTTCTCGGCTATTTCGGCGGGAGGCGCCCTTGAGGTGGTGAGCGCCGATTCTGGGTTGTGGCCAGCCAACGGCTCCAATGACTTCGTCATTGAGAACAGCAGCTTCGGTGGAATTAGCCACGACGGCGCCGCAGAGTCCTCTCCCCTCGTGATCTTGAATTCGCTGTTGTACGACAACGACGATTTGGGGCATGGCTCGTTCCAGATCCCTAGAAACGCGGTGATGGCCGGGGTGCGCATGGAACAGGTCAGCGGCTCTTTTGAGCAGGTTCACATCCAAGACGGGGCGGTGCTCATGGGGGTCACGATGGAGTACGACGGCACCCAGGATCCGGGAAGCGCGGCGTTGACCACCACGGCGAATGGGTTCGCTGGACCCATGATCCAGGGGCTGTGGCTTGGTAACCCCGCCCAGGCACAGGCCGCGGCGCGCGCCGGCCTACAGATCCCGACGCAGGACACCGTAGGGAACTTCTTCCCCACGCGTCTCTACTCGTCGGCGCTTCGTGGCGCTACCTCTGCGCCGGCGCTCGTTTGGGAGGCGTTGGATGGCGCGATGGCCGGGGACTCGTTCGTGGAGACGACCGAGTTCGGTTGCGTCGTGTCGCCCGATGTTAACGAGACCTTGAACCTCAAGCCCGTCTCTGGGCCTCCCGACAACCTGTGCACCCCGGAGAATCCGGCCATCCTCGACGTGGCGGATGTGAGCGTGATCTCGGGATTTCCCACCGTGGCTCAAACGGGGACGTATGGCGTCTTGTACAACACGGACACGCACCTGCTCGATGCCATCCCGCTGCCCGGCTCCGTGTGCGGGGATGGGGTCGTAGTGGCAAGCGCCGGGGAAGAGTGCGACAGCGGCGGGCAAAATGTGGATGGCTGCGACTTTGACTGCACGTTCTCCGTGTGTGGAGATGGGATCATTAATATAGCGGCTGGAGAAAACTGCGATGACGGGGGGCAAATGCCAGGCGATGGATGTGACGCGACCTGCACTCGTGAGTCCACCTGCGGCGACAGCACGACAAACGCGGGCGAAAACTGTGATGATGGAGGAGAGTCACTCGCCTGTACCTCCGTCTGTACCACCTCTTCTTGCGGAGACAGTATCGTCAACGCCACCGCCGGAGAGGAGTGCGACGACGGACCGCTGGGCAGCCCGTGGTGTACCGACAACTGCGAGAGTCTTCCGTTTGGAGCGAGCGTGGTGGCGCCGCATATGTTCGTGGCGCTCGCAGACTGCAACGCCTACGAAGGGGGAACTTCCGTGGGGGACACGAAATTGTCATCCGCCGATGCTGCGAATCAGGACTGCGATGTTCAGTTTCTCCTTGGGGCCTACGAGATCATCGGAGACTACGACGTGGCCAACCAACCCATCGGCAACGACAATGGGTTGTGCGAGTCCAACGAGACCTGCCGCTTGCTCCCGAATATCGGGGGGTACCAGGGCGAGGGGAACGACGCAGCCAACTCGGAGTCCTTCAGCGGCGGGGGGCTCACGAACATTACGCTCGTGCCACCCTTGACGAACGGCGCTCCGTGTTGTCCGTGACCGGGGATCGACTTGAGCTCGAGAGGCTCACGCTCGCGCCACCATAGATCAACGGTGTCGCTGGTTTCTAGGGGGTGGTCGGGGCGTGGGGAACGGAGTTGTCGCGCGCTGCGAGGCTGCTGACCGGGTTGTGTCTAGCGTGGCCCCGACGGGGGTACAGCCCCGTGCTCACTTTCGCCGCACTGGAGGCGCCGGGATCCACGCGAGACGACAGGGGATGTGCGCCGGTCGCTTACCTGTTTCACACGGGGGCGCGGGGGCGTATGATGTCGGCGGCGAGCGTGCCCAGCGCTC
>JAAZXR010000138.1 GCA_014240065.1 Myxococcales bacterium | reverse complement strand
GAGACGGAGACGGAGACGGAGACGGAGACGGAGACGGAGACGGAGACGGAGACTGTGCGACGAGCACCGTGACGCTCACCGAGATCGGCGCGTACCGAAACGGCCCCGCGGTTTTCGACCAGAGCGCCGCAGAAATCGTCGCCTACGATCCGGCGGGGGAGCTCCTCTATATCGTCAACGGCGCCGCGAGCACCATCGATCGGGTAGACATTGGGGATCCTACGACGCCGTCCGCGTTGACAGCGTTGGATGTGAGTTCGTTCGGCTCGGGGGTGACCTCGGTTGCGGTGCGTAACGGCATCGTCGCCGCTGCGGTTCCCGCCGCGGTCGACACCGACCCTGGCAAGGTTGTCTTCTTCGATACCACGACGGGAACTGCCCTCGCGAACGTCGACGTGGGGGTGCTCCCTGACATGTTGATCTTCACCCCGGACGGCACAAAGGTGCTCACCGCCAACGAAGGGCAACCCAATGACGCGTACACCGTCGACCCCGAGGGGTCCGTGAGCATCGTGGATATTTCGGGCGGTGTGTTGAACGTGACCAACGCCGACGTGTCGACCGCTGGATTCTCCGCCTTTAATGGTGCGAATGCTCCGGCGGGAGTGAGGGTGTTTGGACCCAACGCGACCGTGTCGCAGGATCTAGAGCCCGAGTACATTACGCTCAGCGCGGACGGCTCCACCGCGTACGTCGCGTTGCAAGAAAATAATGCGCTCGCCGTTGTGGATGTGGAGACGAGCACCGTCTCTGCGGTCGTTCCCCTCGGGTACAAAGACCACAGCCTCCCCGGGAACGAGCTCGACGCCTCGAACCGTGACGATCCAAACGTGCAGGACGGTCCGTTTATCAATATTCAGAACTGGCCAGTGTTTGGCATGTATCAACCGGACTCGATCGCCTCATTTAGTCTGAACGGGACCGAGTATATTGTCTCTGCCAACGAAGGGGATTCCCGGGACTACGCGGGGTTCTCCGAGGAGGTCCGTGGTGACGACTTGGTCCTTGATCCGACCGTGTTTCCCGACGCATCAACGCTGCAGCTGGACGCCAATCTCGGCCGATTGAAGACGACAACCGCGAGTGGTGATATCGATGACGACGGCGATCACGACGTTTTCTACGCGTTCGGGGCTCGCTCGTTCACCATCTGGGACACCAACGTCAATGTGGTTTGGGACAGCGGCGCCGACATTGAGAACTTCCTCGCTGCGAACTACCCGGATGACTTCAACAGTAACAACGACGAGAACGGCAGCTTCGATGCGCGAAGCGATGACAAGGGCGCGGAGCCAGAGGCGGTCATCACCGCCACGTTCGACGGAAACGTGCACATCTTCGGAGGGTTGGAGCGCATGGGCGGAGTGATGGTCTGGTGTGTGGATGATGCGACCGCGCCGGTGTTCAAGACCTACGCCACGGATCGCGTTTTCACGGGTGACCCCCTCGCGGACACAGCCGGCGGACTTGGTCCAGAGGGGCTCGCGTTCATCCCCGCCTCCGAGAGCCCCAACGATCTCGATCTTCTGGTCGTGGCCAACGAAGTCAGCGGCTCGGTGACCATCTTCACCGTCACTCCATAGGGTTTTAGACCACCGGCTTGCTGTCCGGTTCTTCTCGTTGCCGTCATCTTTAGTGGGAGCGCTCACCAAAGATGGCGGCACTCTATATGCACGAGCGACAGTGAACTAAGTTTCCTCCCGGCGACGTGCGGTCGAGCGACTGCACGTGTTCAAGAATGCGCGCGGAGGGATGTCGATACGTCGAGCTCGATCGGTTGCGAACTCGAGATGAAATGCGGGAAGCTGTCGCCATGACACGCGCCGCACTTTTGATTCTGACTTGTTCCCTTGTTTCAACGTCTCTGTATGCCTGCGGAGGGGACGGCGATGCATCGAGCACCGGCGAGCCAAGCTCTGGAGACGGAGACGGAGACGGAGACGGGGACGGAGACGGGGACGGGGACGGGGACGGAGACGGGGACGACATGCCGGACATCGACGTGGATCCGGACGCCAACTGGACCGTGAATTGGAACAGCCCCGAAGACTACGGCGAGCGCGCCTCCAAGGTGGCGGTCGCCGCGGACGGAAGCCTGATCGTGGTGGGGCGGGCCGGCCCGTACTCGGGCGCAGAAACCTTCGGGTTGGTGGGGAAGTTTGACTCGCAAGGACAAGCTCAGTGGGTAAATCTTGTGAAGGATGAGGGCTACGTATTCTCGAACTTCAGCGATCTGGCGCTCGGGACGAACGGCGAGATTTATGTTGTGGGGAGTCAGCAAGGGGATGTCGCCTCATCGAGGAACGCCTGGATGGCGCAGTATGACGGCGACGGAAACGCGGTGTGGTCGGTCACCATCGACGGACCCACGGGAAGCGTGGATGGATTGTCCGGCGTGGCGGTGTTGCCCAGCGGCGATCTCGCCGTCGCGGGCCAACTGTCGGAGTCGGTGGGTGGGCGAAACCTCTGGTTCGGCGTGTACTCGGGCGCGGACGGGAGCGAGGTGTGGAGCCAGACCGTGGATGGGAGCGATTCCGACAGCGACTCCGGGAGCGCGGTGGTGGTGGATGTGGACGGGAATATCGTCGTGGGCGGCGACCTGACCGCGCCCGTGACCGCCACGGACCAAGATATGTTCGTCGGCAAATACGGCGCCGATGGAACCGAACTCTGGACCGCGGTGATCGATGGAATCGCCGGGCGCGACGACGGCGTCAACGCGCTCGCCACCGACAGCGCGGGGGTCATCTACGCGGCGGGGTACAACCGCGCGTCCTTGTCGAGTGACAACTACGATGGCGTGCTCTTGGCCCTCGATGGTGCGACGGGCGCGGAGGTGTGGCAGGCGTCCCATGACGGGGGATCGAACGTGCTCGACACTTTCTACGACGTCGCGGTGGACAACGCGGGGAACGTCGCGGTCAGCGGCATCCACACCCCTATCCCGGCGGAGGAGGCCGGGGGCGTCAACTTGATCCTGCGTCGGTATGCGACGGCGGACGGGGCGCTCAACTGGGCGCATGCTCACGACGGTCCCACCAACGGCTCTGACTACGGCTACGGGGTCGCGTTCACAGCATCGGGGGACGTGATCGGCGCTGGGATGGTGGCGGTGTCCACCGTGCAAGGTCGCGACGACCTGTGGCTCGGTGAATACACGCCGTAGAGGGGGGCTCGCTCCACCAGTGAGGAGGTGCGCCACGCGACTCGAGGTGCGAGCCTGGTGCACGCGGAGGAGGCACATGTGGCGACCTCGTCGGCACGGGGTTCGTGGTGATGCTCGCGGCGCGCTCTGCGAGCGGTGGCGGCGGGTACGTCGCGCTTGAGCGCATCGAGGGGACGCTCGCTGGCAAGACAGGGACGTTCGCGTTGCTGCATCTCGGCACCATGGATGGCTCTGGAGAATCGGGGCACTGGCCGATCGTGCCGGGCTCGGGGACGGGCGACCTGCGTGGCGTGTCGGGGACGGCGAAGATCGAGCGGACCGAGGCTGGCGAGCACCGCGTGATGTTGACCTGCGCGTGGAGCTAACCCATCGGGGGGCCGGTGGCTCGTGACCGCCGCGGCGCCGGATCGCGTCGGGCTCGCGCGTGGCTCGCGTGCGTACTATCGAGGTTTGCGTCGCGTCGAACGCGGAGTCGTTGAAAGCGCATCAAAGCCTAGGCACCATGGAGCCATGATGAAGCGTCGATACGGCTGGAGGTTTGAGTTGGTGGGCCGGGGTGGAGCGTGGAGGGCCTCGTATTCGCTGGTCATGGCCGCGGGACTCCTCGAGCTCGCCGCGTGCGGCGACGACGGGGGCGCAGACTCCACGGGCTGGATGGACACGTCCATGGACGGCACCGGCGTGGCCTCGACCGGGGACGGGGACGGGGACGGCGACGGGGACGGGGACGGGGACGGGGACGGGGACGGGGACGGCGACGGCGACGGCGACGGCGAC
>JAAZXR010000137.1 GCA_014240065.1 Myxococcales bacterium | reverse complement strand
TCGGTGAGTGTCTTGACGCCCGTAACCGGCGCGTAGGGACAACGACGGCGAAACCGGAGGCAGTCCTTGAGCTCCTTCTCGCAATAGATGCAGCTCTCGTAGATCGGCGCGCCGGCTCGCTGAACGAAGACACAATTCGGATTCAGGCGGTCCGTCCGCGGCGTCCAGTCCGAGGCCGAGTCGCCCGCCTGCCCGAGTACCGGGAGATGGACCACCTCTTGCTCTGCTGTCTCGCTATCGCTCATGGAACCCGCCGCCAAAGGAGGATACTAGCCGAGGCTCTTCGCCGCTGGGGTCGGCGCAATGACCAACAGATACAGGAAACGGCCCGCGCAAAATCCAACAACACCGGCGAGCAGCGCCAACGCCGCGACTCCGGAGACCACAAGCTGGGCCAGCGGATGCTGATTGAGATACACGCCACCCGGAATTAGCAGCCCCCCCATCAGCAAGAATGAAAACGAGTTCGCGCCCCAAAACAAAGCCGCATCTGAGGCCTTCTCCCCGGTTCTCCCCCCCCACAGCCGAACCATCAACGACAGCACCAATCCCACCAGTCCAGCCATGATCGCGATGCTCCCTTGGTCCGGGAGGGCGACGGCTGCAGCCGCGGCGATACCCAAGGCGACGAACAGGGCGCGCATGACGAACCTCGCTCGCACAAAGTCAGGACTGTTGAAGTACTGACCCGTCGCTGCTGTTCGTATTCCCATGGCGGAATATTCCCTGGAGTCGCCAAAAAAGTCCAGCGAGAGATGAGGCAACTCCACCAAGCATAGGCGAAATCGCTCACGCGGTGGCTCTTCGTGGTCTAGGGAAGACACCGGCCAACAGCGACCAAGAGGTCAACATCAACGCAGCATCGACCTACGAGTCTTGCGAGAGATTTAGTGCGATGCTCAGCGTGGAATGCCTCTCTCCGCAGATATTGCCGTCCTCGGCCTCGGCGCGGTTGGTTCGTGGGCGCTGCGTTCAGCGAGCAGTCACAGCATACGGGCAATTGGCGTCGAGATGTTCGATGTGGGCCACGCCAACGGCAGCAGTCACGGCGGCGCGCGCGTCACACGGAGCGCGTATTTCGAACATCCCGATTATGTGCCGCTCATTCGCTGGTCGACCGAGCATATTCGCGCGTTGGAGCGCGAGGTCGGGGAGTCACTCATGGAGCTGTGTGGAACCCTGCTGCTCGCGGAGCGAGGCGCGGACTTGTTGACCTCCTCTGCCGGCTCGGCGCGGCAATTTGGAATCGCGACCCAACACATCTCACGCGACGACCTCCGCCGCCGATACCCTCACTTCGATCTGCCGGAGCGCTTCGTCGGTCTGCTTGAACCCGACGCGGGTTTTATTCGGGTCGAGCCCTCACTCGCGGCCACCCAGCGATCTGCACGCGAGCGCGGCGCCCGGATTCTCGACAACACCAAAGTCACGTCGCTGACGTCCATGGATGACGGCGTTCTCATCCGCACCAATCGCGAGGATATTCGAGCAGGTGCGGTCGTTGTCTGCGCCGGTTCCTGGAGTTCCGAGTTGCTCCCGGAGTACCGACCATGGCTCCACGTGACGAGGCAAGTACAAGCGTGGCTCTCTCCGCCCGCCGATGGTGCACCAAGTCTTAGCCCCGAGTCGCTCCCGTGCTGGCTCATCGATCGGGGCGCCGCGGCCCCGGTGTATGGGATCCCCTCCGACCCATCGGATCCCAACCGCGGCGCCAAGATCGCCGTTCACGGCGAGGGAGTCATCACGACGCCGAGCGCCGTCTCCCGACAGGTGCGCCCCGAGGAGTCTGCGGCCTTGCAAGCGCTGGCCGACCGCTGGCTTGGACCGACGCGATCCACACTCGAGACCGCGAGCGTCTGTCTGTATACGTCCACCGCGGACGGCCACTTCATCGTGGAGCGCTCGCGACACGGTCCACGTATCGCCGTGGTCGCGGGGCTCTCCGGCCACGGCTTCAAGATGGCGCCCGCGCTCGGGCACGCCGCCGTGGAGCTCGCGCTCCATGGGCGCACATCCCTCCCCGTCAATTTTCTATCTCGCCGAGGGCGCGCCCCCTTCTCGGACGACGCCCGTCAAAGTTAGACCCGCCGGGACTCGCTCCTAGCCCTGGGGAACGTCGATGGGCAGGCAGCAGCCTGTGGAGCAAAAGAAGCCCTCGTCACAGTCGGAGGAGTCCACACACGCATCCCCACCCACACATCCAACTTCAACACAGTCAGGGTCGATGGGCCCGGTCTGGCCAAAGCAGACCTCGCACTCCTCCTCCTCACAAGGATTGGCGCACGACTCTTGCAGCGTACACGTGGTGCACTCATCGATGTCCTCCATGGAACAAGGATGCGCTTCGTTCCCGAGATACACGTTTTGCCCGGTGAAGCCGCCCATGCCGTCGGGCACGAGGATCTCGCAGCATCCGAAGCAGTCGCAGCCGTTGGGGGTCATCTGCGAGCACAGGTTGATGCAGGTGTCGCTTTGGGGGGTGTTCGGCGGCAAGCAATTGTCGTCGACGACGCCACCGTTGTCGCATCCGTCATCGAGTCCAGGGTTCAACGGATCGCAAGAGATATTCCACTCGCAGTCGTCGTTGCCTACGCCGCTGTCCGCGTCCCAATAGCAATCGGATTTGCAGTCCATATTTTGCCCAGGGAGGTCTGTCAAAAACGATCCTTCGGAGTCGTCACACGGGCTCGTGCATTCTAGATCTGCAAGATCGACGAGGCCATCTTCGTCGTTGTCGATCCCGTCTTCACACTCCACCGGCTGTCCACCGACGACCGTGCACTCTACGGTGTCGCCGTTGCCGTCTCCGTCTCCGTCCCCGTCTCCGTCTCCGTCTCCGTCTCCGTCTCCGTCGCCGTCGCCGGTCCCACCATCCGCACCGCTCTCGCCCGCATCCGCGCTCCCGCCGATCGAACCGATGGAATCCGCGTCTCCACCTTGGTCCGCAGCGTCCGCGGCGTCCGCGGCGTCCGCGGAGCTCGCGTCCTTTGAACTGCAGGCCCCAATAAGTAATAGAGCGCTACACGAAAATGCGAGGGCGAGGCGTCGATGTTCCACAACCTAGTTACACACCATGCGCGGAGGTTTCGCCAGTGCCCTCGATAGATTTGACTCAGGAGGACTCAGTCACTCCTTCGCGCGCCCGCCTCGGAGCAGATCGAGGAGGCGCGAATGCGGTTCCTGCACACAATTTTAGTTGACGACGCGCCTGCTCGCTGACGCGCCCGCAGTCCGGGCCCGCGACCGGAATTTGGACGACGGCCTGCATCGAGGCTGGCGTCGGGTTCATTCGCGTGAGCCGCGTGAGCGAACAGCTCGAGCCTCATGATCTTTGCGGGCGCCGCGGCCTTTGTATCCGCGGCGAATTTTGCGGGGTGACGGGCCCGTCCAAATTCGGACGGGATCAAACATAACTCCCGCTCGAGAGTGGTGCGGGAGATGCGCGAACGCGAACGCGAACGCGAATGCCCCGCCAAAATGCGCATGGCAAACCGATCCGCTCGGCTACCTCTGCGGCTGCCCAGCCGACTCACCGAACGATTCGTGAGCCCCTCGCTAACCCGCGACGAGCGACGAGCGACCGGCACGCACACGGGAACCCTGCACTGTCATCCGATCGTCAATGATAGAATCACTCCCACCATCCACGTTTCTCCGCGATGCTGGTCACTTTAATTATGATCATCAAGATCAACGGCGATCGCGAAAGGACCTTCAAATGCTGCACCTTCATCACAAGCTCGGGTCAACTGTCCCCTCCTCGTTTCTCGATCTCCTGCGGAGCGCCTCCGCGTGCGCGCTGTGTGTGAGCCTCTCGGCCTGCTCGTCTTCGTCCAACGACGACAGCGGAACGAGCACCGCGGAGGGCGGTACCATCACCAGCACAGCGACGATGACTGGCGACGGCGACGGCGACGGCGACGGCGACGGCGACCCTACCACCGCCGGCGATGGTGACGGCGACGGCGACGGCGACCCCACAACCGCCGGTGACGGCGACGGCGACCCCACAACCGCCGGTGACGGCGACGGC
>JAAZXR010000136.1 GCA_014240065.1 Myxococcales bacterium | reverse complement strand
CCCTCCGCGCTCCCCGCTCCCGAGGAGTCGTCCCCCTTCCCGCCACACGCGCTCGTGGTCGCGACAAATCCAAGAGCCAAGTACAACGCCAATCCACGGGATCCCATGTAGCGAGGGTACCAGAAGTACCGGATGGTCTCCGCGACCGAGCCCGCGAGCCCTCCGCGCCCTCACCTGAGAACGATTGCGGCCCCACGACCCGCGCCCGCGAGGCGGCGTCTCGATCCGCGGCCGGACCTCGCGATGCTACAACGGGGCATGCTCCGCCCCCGCGCGCACGCCCCTTCGCTCCTGCTCGCCAGCGTGGTCACCGTCGCCACACTCACCGCCTGCGCTCCCAAGGTCACCACCCCCGAACCAGACCTGATCGCGCAACAAGTGGACGCGTGGATGGCCGAGATGACCTTGGAGGAGAAGGTGGCGCAGATGCACGGCACGGGGGTCCTCGCGGTGGACGGTCTGTACCTCACAGCCACCAATGAGCGGCTGGGCATCCCCGGCTTCGCCATGTCCGACGGCCCCCGGGGTCTCACAGCCACCACCTCCACCACGTTTCCGGTGCCCATGGCCCGCGGGGCGAGCTTTGATCCCGACCTCGAGCGGGCCGTGGGCGAGGTGATCGGCGCCGAGGCCCACGCCTATGGAGCCAACGTGCTGCTCACCCCCTGCGTGAACTTGCTCAACCATCCCAGCTGGGGACGCGCCCAAGAAACCTACGGCGAAGACCCCGCGCTTTTGTCCCGCATGGGCGTGGCGCACGTGGACGGCGCGCAGCAGTCCATCGCCGCGAGCGTGAAGCACCTCGCCCTCAACAACATCGAGCTTTCGCGCTTCGACGTGAACGTGAACGCCTCCCCGCGGCTGCTGCACGAGGTGTATCTGCCGGCGTTCCGCGCGGTGGTTCGCGAGGCCCAGGTGGCGTCGGTGATGACCGCCTACAACTCGGCCAACGGCGCCTACTGCTCCGAGAACGCGCCCTTGCTCACGGAGATCCTGCGCGACCAGTGGGGCTTTGAGGGGTTCGTGGAATCCGACTGGATTTGGGGCACGCACAACACGGTGCCCGCGGTGACGGCGGGACTGGATGTGGAGATGCCCTACCCTCAGATCTACGGCGACCCGCTCATCGCGGCGGTGGAGGAGGGCGACGTGGCCGTGGAGGTGATCGACGCCTCCGTGCGCCGCATTTTGACCGTCAAGGCGTCGTTTGCCATGGACGACCCGGCGCCGCGCGATCCCTCGGTGATCGAATCGCCAGCCCACGCGGCGGTGGCACTGCGCGCGGCCCGAGAGAGCCTGGTGCTGCTGCGCAACGAGCCCGCCGCCGGGGCGACCGCGCCGGTGCTGCCGTTGAACGACACAGTCACGCGCGTGGCAGTGGTCGGAGCGCTCGCCGACACCGACAACCTCGGCGACACCGGGAGCAGCGCCTCCTACCCCTCCACCGTGATCACCCCCCTCGAAGGGATCGAGACGATGGCCCAGGCGCGCGGCGTCACCGTGGACGCCCTCGCCACCGACACCCTGGACGCCACCGCGCAGACCACTGTGGCCAACGCCGACGTGGCGGTGGTCGTGGTGGGTCTCACCGCGGAGGACGAGGGCGAGTACATCCCCTTGTTTCCCGGCGGCGCCGACCGAGAGGACCTGAACCTGTCCGCGGAGCACGTGGCGCTCATCGAGCAGGTGCGCGCCGTGCAGCCGCGCGTGGTGGTGCTCGTGGAGGGCGGCAGCGCCGTCGTGATGGATCCATGGATCACCGACGTACCCGCGGCCATGATGATCTGGTACCCCGGCCAGTCCGGCGGGACCGCCGTCGCAGAGGCGCTGTGGGGAGACCTCAACCCGAGCGGCAAGCTGCCCTTGTCCATCCCCACCGACGGCGGCCAGCTCCCCCTGTTTGACAACGTGAGCACGGACATCACCTACAGCGATCTGCACGGCTATTGGCACCTCGAAGCCGTGGGGGCCACGCCGCGGTTCGCGTTCGGCCACGGCGTCAGCTACACCACCTTCGCGCTGGAGAATCTGAGCGCGCCCGCCTCCACGGACGCCGACGCCACGACCGTCTCGCTCACAGTGGACGTCACGAACACCGGCGACCGCGAGGGCGCAGAGGTCGTGCAGGTCTACGGCGGCGCCCCCGACTCCGCATGGACGCGCCCTCTGCGGCGCCTCCTCGGCTTCACGCGCGTGGAGCTTGCACCGGGGGCCACCACGACCGCCGAGGTGGTGCTCGATGTGGACATGCTGCGCCACTGGGATGAGACCCTCGGCCAGTTGGTGCTGGAAGATGTGCCCTACACCCTCGAGGTGGGCACCGCGTCCGACGACTTGCCCCTTCAAGCCCCGCTGATCGTGGAATAACGAGGACGCCCGATCAGTACGAGGCCATCTGGTCGCAGTACAGGTTGCTGCCGGTGGTCGTGGAGAGGATCATCGCGTAGCGCTCGAAGAATCCCACCCGGTCCTCGACGGCCGCGGGCGTCGCAAATCCGCACTCGAGACCGCCGTTGATAATGTTGGTGGTCATGCCAAAGCCTGGCAGCCGCCCGAGGGAGATGTCGGCGGCGGTGGGGGTCCAGTTGCCCACCATCACGTCGTGCGCGGAGGGCTTGGGGAGCTGCTCGGTCATCCAAAACCACAGCGCGGTCTGGGTGGCGAGGGCGCTGTCGGTGGCCACGAGATCGGGGTTGGCCAAGATGTCGACGCCGAGGGCCGCCGCCGCCTGTCCGTAGTTGTAGTTCCAGCTCAGCTGCATGGCGCCGCGCCCGTGGTAGGTCTTGCCCGGCGCGCACGGATAGGTGGTGTTGCCGGCGTCACAGTACTGGGTGCAGCCCCCGCCCGCGCAGCCCACCTCTTCGATAAAGCACAGCCCCCACGCGTAGGGACCGTCGGGCGCGGTGGCCCATCCGCCCGTGGTTTCGTGGCTTATTTGCCCCAAGAAAGCGGCCAGCTCGCGCCGGCGCACCTCTTCGCTGCCCTCGCACGCGAAGGTGGGATAGGCCTGCGCCGCGGTGAGCATGCCTTGGTAGGTGTAGATGCTCCCGAAGCACACGCTGTCATCCTTGTGGAGGAACATGGCGTCCCACTCCGCTTGGGAGAAGATGTCTGCGAGCGTGCAGTCGCCGTCTCCGTCTCCGTCTCCAGTGGCGTCGCCGTCTCCGTCGCCGTCTCCGGTGGTGGCCGAGTCGCCGTCTCCGTCTCCGTCTCCGGTGGTGTCGCCGTCGCCGGTGGTGTCGCCGTCGCCGGTGGTGGCCGAGTCGCCGTCTCCGGTGGTGTCGCCGTCGCCGGTGGTGGCCGAGTCGCCGTCACCGTCTCCGTCTCCGTCGCCGGTGGTGGCCGAGTCGCCGTCACCGTCTCCGTCTCCGTCGCCGGTGGTGGCCGAGTCGCCGTCACCGTCCCCATCGCCAGTCGCGTCCCCGTCCTCGGTGTTGGAGGTGTCCGACGGCCCCTCCTCTCCGGTAGATTCGGCGCTCGCGTCGACGCAGACCCCGGAATAACACGTGAGCCCCGGGTTGCAGGTGCCATTGCCGTAGCACTCGCACGCCTCGGTGCCCGGCGTGCACGCCGAACCAGTGTCGCCGCCGCATCCCCACCCCGCGCTCGCGCCAAGCCCCCCGCAGACGATCCACGACCACAATGTTCGACGTGTCATGATCCAAGACTAGACAGTTTTCGGCGTGAACACTAGCGCGGCAAACGCCGCCGCGGTGCCCGTGAACACCCGAGCGCTGCGCCCTCCCGGCGCGCTTCTCGCGACGCCCATACCGAGGCGCCGATGGACTGCAGGCCGACTTGAGCCCCCCGTCACGGCCAACGCTCACCACGAATACCGACGGCGACGTGGTACCTTCTCGCCATGTCCACGAGGAATTTGGGGTGGTTGAGGGTGGTGATTTCGGTGGCAGTAGGCGCCACTTCGGGCTGCGGGAACGACGAAGGCGACGACGGGGCGAACACGACCTCCGCGGAGACCACGGGGGCTCTTGCTACCTCCGGCGACGGCGACGGCGATGGTGATGGCGACGGTGACCCCACGACCTCCGGCGATGGTGACGGCGACGGCGACGGCGACGGCGACGGTGACCCCACG
>JAAZXR010000135.1 GCA_014240065.1 Myxococcales bacterium | reverse complement strand
CCGGAATGGACTGCGGTGACCGCGGCGCTTGAGCATGCAGTCCGTCGGATGGCCGCGGCTTCCACATGGGTGAGTCGAGACGATTGACGCTGGGCGCGTCTGTCTTCTCGGGGCCATTGCCCTGCTACGCGTCATCACATTTGGGAATTTTCAAGACGCAACTGCGACCCTCTTCGGGCTCATTGAGGAACTGGAGGTGAGGGCTGCTGGACGACAGATTGCGCGCGGCGACTCCCACAGGATCCTGACCCAGGGCCTTTTGTTTTTGTGATAGGACGACGCACGGTGATAGCTATCGAGGATCTCGGAAAGACCCTAGGACGGGAATCCAGGAGTCCGCATAAATCCGCTTAACTCTGGATGTGGTGCGAACAACTCCACTGCTTGCGTCAGGGTCTCGCGACGCGCTGGCCAGGGTTGGGTAAGGTCAACACCGACTGCTGCGAATGGGAAGCCCTCGAGGGTCCGTCGCTCCCAGAGTGACTCGTCCACCTGGGCACAGATCAGCAGGCCGGACGGGCGTGTGGGGTGCTCACGCGCCACCGCCCGAAGGTAGGAGAGTCGCTCCGAGACGACCCTGGGACGGGATTCCGTGATCCATGCAGGGAGCTCGGAATCCGTGACGGATCACTTTAGTAACCGCAGGTGTCCTTGGGCGGGATCTGTGGGGGCTGCTTCGTTGAGCTCCTCGGAGTCGGAGACCCCCATGAGCAGGTTGATGCCTTCGCCTGTGATGTCGACAAAGGCGGTGCGCAGGTTGTGACGGCTGGGGATTCGCATCACCGAGCCAGGTCGCGGGCGGAGTTCGATTAGGTTTCGACGCGCGAGCTCCCCGTTCGGCGCGAGCTGGCGCTCGTAGTCGGGGACCTCAGACTCGTCGAGGTTCAGCAGCATCGCCATGGAGTGGAGACACGCGTAGGGGGCCCACGGGCATACGCCCGCCACCACGGTCCGCGCGTCGTCGCAAAAATCGAGGGCGAGCGCGAGGAGTAAGATGCACTCTGCCTCGCGGTCGAGCCCTTGGACGTACGGGACGGTTGCCATTGCGTCGAGCTCCTCGCGTAGCTGGAGATCGTCCATCGGTTCCCCGGCGAGGAGGCGCTCCTCGCGGACGTAGAGGTGATTCATCACCACGCCAATTCGGGAGAAGACGCGGGCGGTGAGCGGGTTGGACAACACTTCATAGACGCTCAGGGGATTCAGTTCAGACATGGGGCTCCTGGTTGTTGCTGGGATTGGTCGGGGCAGGGTTGGGTTATGGGTGGGTTGATTCGGGAAGCGAGGGCACGAAGACCACGTGCCCAAAACTAGGGGTGTACTCGGCGGTCTCCTCACACACCCAGATGACGGGATAGGGCGGCGCCTCGAGTGGGAAACGGCTGTCGAGATCGGTGAAACAGATCAGCAGGTCGGGCGACAGCCGCTGCGCTTCGATCCACTCGAACACGGGGCGATGGTCGGTGCCTCCGCCCCCGTGGAATTCGCCGCGATGGATCCAGGCGGCGACCTGGTCGTTGCGGACCGCTTGTCGCACCTCGTTGTCACAGGTGAGCACCGTCAGCTCGTCGGCCAGCTCCACGATGGCCCGCAGTTCTCGTTTGAAGAGGCCGAGCATATTCGCGGCGATGCTGTCGGAGGTGTCGATGGCGACCACGATGTTGTTGACCTGCTGGCCCACCCCGCCGGGGACGATGAGACCTTGTTCGAGGTAACGACGCACCGGCCGCCTAAAGGAGTAGTCGAACAGGTCAGGAGAGCTGGCCGAGTAGCGCTCCAGAAGACGCGGCCATGGGAGCACGCCGCGTCGCAGCTCACCCGCCCACCGTCGGTGGCCCGGGCCCGGGGTCGTCTCGCCTGGTCCACCGTTTGGATCGACGTGTGTCGTGACGGCCGTGGGCCCCGTCGCGCCCGCCTGCACGAGCTGTTGCATCGACGCCGGGGAATCCAGTTCGGACTTGACCTGGTCCAACGCGCGCTGGGTTTTGTGGCTCGCGTCGTGCCGCGCGCGATCGGTGGGTGCCTGGGTCATGGGGAGAGAGAGGGGGGCCTCACCAGCGGCGGTCGCATCGACGCCAGGGGCGGCACCGTGACGCTGCTCTCCACCGCCAGCGTCGCCATGGGCTCCGTCGCCGCCGGCGATCCCGTTGTCGCCGTCCTCTCCACCGTCGTCCGCGGCAGCTCCAGACGGCGTATCGGCTTCCGGTGGCTCTGGCGCGTCTCCACCCGACGCTTCACGCGTCTGTAGCGCCTGGTGGAGGGCGTCCACCACAGAATCGAGGCTCGGGAGCGTGGCGCAGATGGCACGGTCCGGCGGATCCATGGCCAGGGTGGCGTCGGGTCCTTCCACGAATACCGAGTGGGGATCACGCGCACCAGGGTCGCTACCTTTTGTGACCTCGCCTCCCGTAGCTTCGGCGCGGTCCGTGTCGCCAGACGTGGGGGGCTGCAGCGCACGCTCGGGTGTGGTCGTCGTCGTGTTGGAGATGCCCGGGGTGGCAGGTTCATCCGCGTCGGTGTCGCTGCTCGAGGCGTCCGTGCCCTCGTCGTCGCCGGGTGTGGGCACCACGCGAAGGGGCGGGGTGGGGTCCTCCGTCTCCTCGTTGTCCAGTGAGACCGGTCGTTCATGCGCGTCGAGCTCTGACTCCGTGCGCACGTCATCGCTTCGGAGGTAGGCGTCGACCTGGTCCAGGAGGGACTGGTTCCAGTCGATATGCTGGAGCTCCGGATCCGCGTAGAGCACCTCCAGCACCGTGTCGCGAAAGGGCTCGAAGAGGTGCTCGTAGGCCTGCTCGATGGACATGTCATCGCACGCGTCGCCGAGGTCGCTGTGAATTCGTCCGAGGCCTGGCAGGATGATGTTGAGATCCTCGTAGGTCGGGAACCCGGCCTCAGCGTTGTGTTGGTCATCCGCCATCAACGCCGCCCGGATCACGCGATGGCAGGCCTGCTCCCAGAGCGCGGGGATCCGCTCCTCGCGACGATGGGGGGTCTCAAAGGCGATATGGGCGAGGTTAAAGGCGACGGTGAACGCCAGCTGACGCTCGTTGAGGTGCTGGGTGTGTCGCGGATTGAAGAACAGCTGTGACACCCCGTCGGTGGACGAGAGCGCGGGGAGAGCGTCGCTCATCACCACCCGCATCTGCCTCAGCATGGCGCCCCAAAATGGGTGCAACTCGAGCAGGCGCGCGCGTGTAGAGAGGACGCGCGAGAGCTCCGTACGCGCGAGAGCTCGCCGCGCTTCACGATCGCTGGGACCACGCGCGTTCATTGCAGCCTCCCCTTAGCGTCGTCGCTTCCCCGCGCCATGGCGCGTACGTGCCGCTCGAAGGAGTCGTAGATGCTGAACTCCGGAAGCACCTTGGAGAGGCTCGTGCAGTCTCCCACCTTCCGGATAAATTGTGTCCGGAGCTCGTCGGTCATGCCGTCATCCTCCATCAACTCGATGACGTGCTCCACGTTGTCCTCGGTCAACTCCACAGGCGCGCACCGGATGTGGTCTCGCAGGAAGTGCAGCACCTCGTTCATGAGCGCCAACTTGGCGGAGGTGTCTGCGAACCGGCCCCTCTTGAGGTTGGGGAGCTCACCGCGATGCACGATGGCGTCGGGGTCGCAGCAGAAGTTGAGCGACGTGAACTTCACGAACGCGCGCGCGGCCCCTTTTCCGACCGCGGCCGCGGCCAACATCTCCAGCTCGAATTTGTCGCCCGGGTTCTCGTCGTCTTGGATTCGGAGGACGTGATGGAGCATCTCCCACGAACGCGGCGTGGGGAACGCGTAGCCGTCGTCGGGGCAAAACAAGGAGCGATCACCGGTGGCCCGGATAAACTCGATAATGCGCTCGTCGAGCTCACGTTGCGTCGCCCACTGGAGCCAATCTTTGCGAGAGGGCTTTAAGATGAAGTGCAGGAATCGGTTGCGCAGGGCGCTCGAGAGCGGCCGCACGATGGCCTGGTCCTCTTCGAGATTGCCGGCGGCGAGCACCACGGTCCCTGGGTGGAAGTCTCTCCCTGCGGCGCGTCGCTCCAATACGATCTCATAGGCCGCGGCCTGATGCGCGTTGGTGGGGGCCGCGTTCAGCTCGTCGAGGAACAAGAGACACGGCTCCCGCACCACCTGGTCGATCCACTCCAGGGGCAGTCGCTCCATCAGCCCCTTGTCCTCATTCTTTGTGTAGATGCCGTGCAGCTCTGCCGGCTCTTTTTGGGAGAGGCGGACATCCACCAAGGTTTTGCCCATGCGCCCGGCGAGCTGGGCCGCGATCTGGGATTTTCCGATGCCCGGGTGGCCCCGTAGGAACACCGAGGTGCCGGCGTTGAGCGCCCGCTCCAGCAGGGGTAACAGGGAGGAGGCCTCGAGCTCGGGGACGCTCGGGCCCTCTGGGAGGGTCACCGCGATCGGCCGTTGCTTCTTGGGTCGGTACTGATTTCGAGGGTACGTCATGGCGTTTTCCTAGGTTCCTTTCACGAGTCTAAAGAGGAGAGCGAGGCCAACACGGCTCGCCGGCACCACTCCAACATACGCGCAGCAAAACGCTGCGCAAGGGGGAATAGGCCCCCATAGGAGCTCGTATTCCGTTTCGGAGCACG
>JAAZXR010000134.1 GCA_014240065.1 Myxococcales bacterium | reverse complement strand
TGGGGCCACCTATATGGTCCTGGCACCGGCGCACCCCTTGGTCGCCACCGTCACCACGGACGATCAGCGAGCCAAGGTCGACGCCTACGTCGACGCCACCTCGCGTCGTACGGAGCGGGATCGGCAGACCGCGGCCGCGGACGCCGAGAAAACCGGCGTCTTCACCGGGGCGTACGCGATCAACCCGGTCAACGGTGCACCCATACCCGTGTGGATCTCCGACTACGTGCTCATGGGCTACGGCACCGGGGCGATCATGGCCGTGCCCGGTCACGACGAGCGCGACCACGCCTTCGCGACCACCTTCGACCTGCCGATCCTGCGGGTGGTGGAGGGGGGCGAGGACGACATCCAAGCCGCCGCCTTCGTGGGCGAGGGGGTCGCGGTGAACTCGGGCCTGCTCGACGGCAAGGGCACAGACGACGCCAAGCAGGCCATGATCGCGCACCTGGAAGCCGAGGGGACCGGGCGCCATCGCGTCACCTACAAGCTGCGCGACTGGCTGTTCTCGCGGCAGCGCTACTGGGGCGAGCCGTTCCCGCTGGTGCATCAGCCCGACGGTCGCGTCACCGCCGTGGACGAGGCCGACCTCCCCGTGGCGCTCCCCGAGATGGAGGACTTCAACCCCAGCGAGACTGGGGAGCCGCCGCTGGCCAAGGCGGCCGACTGGCGCGCGCTGGAGGGCGGCGCCCTGCGCGAGACGAACACGATGCCGCAGTGGGCGGGGAGCTGCTGGTACTACCTGCGCTACCTCGATCCCACCAACGACGAGGCGCCGTTCTCGAAGGAAGCGGAGCAGTACTGGATGCCCGTGGACTTGTACGTGGGCGGGGCGGAGCACGCGGTGCTGCACCTGTTGTACGCGCGCTTTTGGCACAAGGTGCTCTACGACCTCGGCCACGTGAGCACCGTGGAGCCCTTCGGGCGGCTGGTGAACCAGGGCATGGTGCTCGGCGCCACCTACTTCCCCAAAGACAAGCGCCGCGACGCCGACGGCAAGCCCGTGGTGTTCTTGCCGGGCGACGTGGAGGCCGACCCGCCGGGCAGCGACAGCTTCGTGCACAAGGAGACCCGCGAGCCGCTCACGGTGCAGTGGGACAAGATGTCCAAGTCCCGCGGCAACGTGGTGAACCCCGACGTGGTCATCGCGGAGTACGGCGCGGACACCATGCGGCTCTACGAGATGTTCATGGGGCCCCTCGAGCACAGCGCGCCGTGGCAGCCCGAGGGCGTCGTGGGATGTCATAAGTTTTTGCAGCGCGCCTACCGGCTGTTCTTCGCCGACGCGCACCCCGACGAGGCCGGGGGCGAGGTGACCGAGTCGGTCCGGCCCGTCGCCGACGGGGACGGCACGGATCGTCAGCGCCGCCTGCTCGCGCAGATGATCGACCAGGTCAGCGATCGCACCGACCGCATGTCGTTCAACACGGCGATCAGCGCGATGATGGTGTTTGTCCGCGACGTGGAGAAGGGTGGGGAGCGGCTCACCCGTGGCGCCGCCGAGGACTTCGCCAAGGTGCTCTCCCCCTACGCCCCGCACCTCGCGGAGGAGATCTGGCAGCGCGCCCTGGGCCGCGAGGGCAGCGTGGCCTTGGAGACGTGGCCCACCGCGGACGCCGACTTCTTGCACGACGAGACCTGGACCCTGGTGCTGCAGGTGAAGGGCAAAAAACGCGGCGAGCTTGAGCTGGGAAGCGACGTGGACGCAGGCGACCGCGAGACGATTGAGAAGCTCGCGCTCGCCCACGAGGGCATCGCCAAATACCTGGTGGATGAGGCCGGGAACGCCAAGGCGCCGCGGCGCGTGATCTACGTGCCCGGCAAGCTGGTGAACGTGGTGCCGTAGCGCGCCAGCCGAACCCGAACCCAAAACCCGAAGCGAGGGTCGTTTCCGGGGGGTAAGGCGGGACCCGTGACATGATCGTCGAGCGAGCGCGACGACCCTGAGCGAAGGGCGACGACCCTGGGCGAAGGGCGACGAGTCTGCCGTGACGCTCGCTCGCAGCATCGAACCCGGCGCCGTCGTGCTCGGCTGCGGCGCCCCGGCGAGGCTCTCCACGGTTCGGGCGCCAGGGCGCCAGGGCGCCCTACGGTTCGGGTGCCGGCGCCGCCTGGCGGGGTGGTAGTATCCCCATCAAATGGCGCGCGGACACCTGTGTATATCGATCGACTTGGAGCTCGCTTGGGGAGTTTGGGACTGTCTCACGGGAGAGGACCTCGACCTGTGCAGCCGTCTCGAGCGGCCAATCGTCGGGCGTCTCCTTGAGCTGTTTTCGACCTACGAAGTGCCCGTGACGTGGGCGTTCGTAGGGGCGCTGATGGACGCTCAAGCCTCCAAGGAGCGCGCCGGTCCAGAAGCATGCTGGTTCGCCGAGGATCTCATCGATGACATTCGCGCTACAAAGCTCCAGGAGGTCGGGTCTCACAGCTTCTCGCATCAGTATTTCCCTTCGCTCACCCCTGACGAAGCTCGCGTGGAAATTGAGAGAGTCCGCGAGGTGCATGACCGACATGGGCTTGCGTGTGATGTCTTCGTCTTCCCGCGAAACCTGGTCGCGCATCTCGACGTACTCGCTCACGCCGGCATCAAGCTGTTTCGAGGGATGGACCGCACCTTGCCGAATCGACTCCGCGAATTTAATAAGACCGCAGGCCGGGCAGCGCACTTGCTGGAGACGGCGATGCCCCACACACCCCCGACCGTCTCCGTCGAGCGCGAACACCCTCAGATCTTAGAGCTTCGAGGTTCGATGGGCCTGCTCCGTAGGGAGGGGCTGCGACGCCTCGCGACGCCTCGGATGGTCGAGGCCAACATGCGCCGGGGCCTCGCGGCCGCCTCCACCCGAGACCAGGTCTTTCATCTGTGGTTTCACCCGTTCGACCTCTACAGGGAACCAGACGTGCAGTTTCTCCTGTTAGAGAAACTGCTTCGTCGGGCCTGCGAGATGCGGGAGGAAGGCACGCTGGGCATCACGCCGATGGGAGGTTTCTTGGTCGATGAATCGCGGACCGACACCCCCAACGCCGCGGAGCGCGTGGGATGACGGCGGCACGCACGGCGGACCCCTGTCGGGTTCTTGTTGGGCCCCCTTGGGGGCTCTCTTGGGGGCTCTCTTCGGACCGTTTGCAACCATCCTGTGCCATCTGAGTTGTCTTTGTGACGCCAGTTTTTTGCGCCGCTTCCCAACTCCCGCGTCGCCCTGCCAACGGCGCTGTGGTGGTGGAATACAGATCTCGTCGTGTATTGTGTGGTGGTGGGCGACAACAGTCTGTCGGACGCAAAGTTTGATACACTCGATCAGGTGACTGGAGGGAGCGTGCCTAGGGGGACTCGTGGGGCTGCGTTCGGCGCTGGTCTCCGATCGCTCGCGGTGCTCCTCCTCTCGGTGGCGCCGACCGCGGGTGTCGGCGCGGCGATGCCCGCCAACGCTCGCGTGGTCCTGAGTCCGCCAGCCACGCCGGCCGAGGCAACGCCGGCCGAGGTCACGCCGTCCGAGGTCACGCCGGCCGAGGTCACGCCGCCCGAGGTCACGCCGGCCGAGGTCACGCCGCCGCCCGCGGAGCAGGCCCAGGCGCTGTTCGAGGAGGGGGTGACCCTCTACAAGATGTCCGAGTACACCGGGGCGCTGGAGAAGTTCGCCGAGGCGTTCAAATACTCCGCCCGCATCGAGGACGACGGGATGCGCGGGAGGGTGCTGCACGCGTTGCAATTCAACCTGGCGCGCGCGCACGTGAAGACCTACTCGCTCGATCAAGATGTGTTGCACCTGCGACAGGCGGTGGATCTGCTCGAGAAGTACCTCGAGAACAGCGCGGGGCTGCGGGTCGATGGGGAGGCGGAGGCGCTCATGGCAGAGGCGAAGGCCGAGCTCGCCCGGCGAGACCGCAACGCGCGAGGGGGGAGCTCGAGCCCGCCCGCTCCGGGTCGCGCGCTCAAGGTCGGGGGGTACACCAGCCTCGGCGTGGCGGCGGCCGGGCTCGGAATCATGGTGGGTGGCTTGGTGATGGCCAAGCGCGCCGACGGTGAAGACGCGGCGGCGAAGACCGCCGCACAACTCGAAGAGGCGGAGCGCCGGGGCAAGCTCGGCAACACCTTGTCTGTCGCGGGGGCGGTGACGGCCGGCGTGTGTGCGGCGGTGGGGGCGACCTTGGTCGTGCTCGGCACGCGCGCAGCACGACGGGATGGAGCGGCAGCGCGGGTGTGGCTGCGCCCCTCCGCCGGGGCGGCGCTCACCGGGGTGCAGGTGGGGGGGAGATTCTAGCCATGCGCCGGACGACGCGCGGGTCGAAGGCAGCGTGGGGGCTTCGCGGGGCGGTGTGGGCCGCGGGGGTCTCCGCATTCCTCGGGTGTCTGTACGACCCGGGGAGTCGCCTCGGCGCCGAGTGCGATAGCGACGAGGCCTGTCGTGACGGCAACGTCTGCGACCTGGTGCTCGGTGTGTGCGTCGAGTCGAGCGAGGTGTCGGCCGGCGACGACACCTCGGGTGATGTGAGCACCGGAGACGAAGACCCCACGACCACCGGAGACGGAGACGGCGACGGAGACCCCACGACCACCGGAGACGGAGACGGAGACGGAGACCCCACGACCACCGGAGACGGAGACGGAGACGGAGACGGAGACCCCACGACCACCGGAGACGGAGACGGAGACGGCGACCCCACGACCACCGGAGACGGAGACGGAGACGGAGAC
>JAAZXR010000133.1 GCA_014240065.1 Myxococcales bacterium | reverse complement strand
GCGGGACACCTCGAGCCCGAGCGCGTGATCGTGCGAGACGAGCGCGACGACATCCGCGCCTCGGTTCGCGCCCTCATCGAGCGTGACGACGTCGACATCGTCCTCACCACGGGGGGCACCGGCTTCGCGCGACGCGACGTGACCCCCGAAGCGGTCGAGGCCCTCGCGACCCGGCCGATCCCCGGCTTCGGCGAGCTGTTTCGGCGGCTGTCCTACGACGAGATCGGCACGTCGACCATCCAAAGTCGCGCCGAGGCCTACGAGTGCGGTGACTCCTTCGTGTTTGTGCTGCCCGGCTCCACGGGCGCCTGCCGCCTCGCCATGACGAAGATCCTCCTCGCCCAGCTCGATCACCGCCACCGCCCCTGCAACTTCGCCGAGCTTTTGCCACGCATCAACTCGCGCACGTGAGCGCGCCCGCTCGGGACACCGCTGCCGCTCAGCGACGTTGACCGGTGACGAGGTCCCAGATGTCGCCGGGCATGGCCACGCGAAATCCGAGCGCCTCCGCCTCCGCGCGGTGGGTCTCGATATTGTCTTCGTGGTGCATCAGCACCATCTTCCGGCGAATGGACTCGGGCAGGTCGCGCAACAAAGAGAACGCCCCGTGCACCTGCCCCGGATACTCCACGAAGGTGCAGTCGTGAAAGAAAATGCTGGTGCGCGCCTCGATGGACGCGAGGTAGTCCGCGTCCACCGTGCAGTCGCCGCTCCACCACGTGATGCGGTCGCTGGCGGGATCGATGGAGATCTCCAGGGAGCACGAGGGCTTGCCCGGCACGTGCTCGCTCTCCCGCGCGATCAGGTGCGTGCCGCCCGCCTCAAAAGACTCGCTGTGGTTCCACTGGTTGTCCGCCGGTGGTTCCACGGCGACTGGCGCGCACACATGAAAATAAGTGTTGAGCGTCCCGGCGGTCGGGTTGTCCCCGAGCTTGTGGTACCGCAGCGACGCATACAACGTGGACCACACCTCCTCGCGCACCGCGGAGTGGGCGACAAAGTGGGGCTGAGGTCCGCCGGAGACGATGGACCCCACCTCCCCGCGGGTCTCGTAAAAGCGGCCGAAGGCGAAATCCTCGAGGCCGAAGACGTGGTCGCCGTGGACGTGCGTGACGATCTGACCGGCAAGGTCGTGCCAGGAGATGCCCGCGTCGTGCAGCTGGTCGGGGGCCTGTCGACCGCAGTCGATGAGCCAGCGATCGCCGCTCGAGAGCGTGAGCAACCCACAGGTCGTGCCGTAACGACGCGAAAACGCGCCGCCAACCCCGAGTGTCTGCAGCATTGTGGCCCCGGTATTAGGCACTGAGCCAATGGTACACCGAACGTGCAAGATGCGAATTTATCGGCGCGAATCGGGCCACCGGATGCGGTAGGCGCGCTAAATGCACCGCTTTGCGGGCCTCCCGCTAGGCCAAGTCACGGCGGCGGCGAATAAAAATGCCCACCGCGATCATGTTGAACAGGCCGACCAAGCCCACCACCACAAACATCAAGGCGGCCGTCCGCTGGCCCTCGGGCGTGCGCCCCACCAAGATAATCGTGCCGTCTCGATCCACCGACAGCCGCTCCTCAAGCTCGATGCGCGCGACGTCTCCCGCGTCGAGCACCAGCCGCCCGTTGGCCGCGAGCGCGCGCTCCACCAACACGCCGTCGCGGGTCTCAAACCCAGGGGAGGTCGTGACCCCGGCCATGTCGATCTCCACGCTGCCGTCGCGCGCCGTGACGGCCGACGGGCGCACGGCGTAGGTGTAGCGCTGGGGGACGCCGAGCGCGCCAATTTTTGGATCGGCCGACTCTCGGGTGACGCCAGCGTCCGAGTTGAGCTTCGCCACCATCGCCTCGCGCGTCCCCGCGGGCGCGACCACCACAAACCTGCGGCCGTAGCTGCGCTTGATGGACGCGTTGGGGTCGTCGACCTCGTTCGCCCCCGCCGAGCGAAGCTGCGCCCACGGGACGTGGAGCCCGGCGATGGCCGCTTGGGCGGTCTCGTCATCGGGCCAGGTGCTGCGCCCGAGCACGATCTTCGATTCCCCACGATCCACCACGAGGTTCAGGCGGGTGATGTCGGCGAGCGCCACCCGCTGCGATGTCTCGCCGTCTCCGGTGACCTCCACAAATCCGCGCCGCACCCCTTCGACCAAGGCGTCCATCGAGACCTCGTGCGTCCGCGTGACGCCCTGGTTGTCGAAGTAGGTGACCACCTCATCGAAGAAACGCACATCAGACAGGCGCTTCGCGCGACCGGTAAACAGGCCCTCAAACTCGTCGCTGCGCGTCCCGGCTTCATCGGGTAAGAGCGCGAAGAGCCGGTCTCCGCCCTCGAGGATGCGGACGAATCGGTAGCTCTGGTCACCGATCCGCAGGCGCGCCGCGTAGGACACGTCGGGGGTCCCCGCCACCGTCACGAGGCGATTTTGAAGCGCGGCGTCGGCCTCGGGGGTGTCAAACAAGGCCTGGGCGTCCCCGACGTCGCGTGGGGTCGACTCTAGCCAGAATCGAAAGTCGGGCCAAACCCACGCACACAAGGCCACGCTGGCCGCGGCCACGACGGCGGCGAGGTAGGGGTGCCGCCGTGGCTTGGCCGGCCCGAGCTCCTCCTCCTCCTCGTCCCAACCGAGCGACAGGGGATCGCGGTCGGCGGCTCGCATCCGCGAGAGGGCGCCCTCGAGCCCGCCCGCTCCTTCGAACTCCCGAAGGTCGAGGTCTTCGTCGAGGTCTTCGTCGAGATCTTCGTCGACGTCTCGGTCGAGGGATCCGGCCGATTTTCCGCCTGCCTCGTCGACCCCGAGCGCGGCGTGCTCGGGCGTCTCGGGCGCGCCCATGGCGTCCGCGCGCCCCTCGTCGCTCGGAACGTCGTCTGAATCGCGTTGGTTTGGCGGGATGCTCACGGGGACTCTTCGTCGGCGGCGCGGTGATACCACGTTCGCTCCCTTCGACCACGGGAAGGGACAGTTTGGTTAGACGCATCGGGGGATCGAAAGTTCCCCGAAAACAGCGGAGTCAAACTCGCCAGGGGCGATTTTGGACCAGATCCGGGCCAGCACCGGGACGAAGCCAGACCCCACTGCGCAGATGCTGCACTCCCTAGGCAAAAATCTCAAGATCTCCGGTTCTTAGGGCGAATCCGCGACCGTCATGGGCAGCCCACCACCACGCCGGCCTTTCGCTCTCGTCGGCCGCGCGCACCGCTCGGCGACACGTCGCGCCATGCTCATCGCGGCGGCGCTCTCGCTCGGCGCCCCGGCCCTGGCGAACGCCGCGCCCCCCCCGACCCAGCCAGTGCGGGTCGCCGCCAGCACCGAATCGCACGTCGCCACAGAGACGAGCCAGGTCCTGCCCGCGTGGACCCCCGCGGTCACCATGGTCAACAGCTACGGACAGCTGCTCAACTCGACGAGCAACCCCAACACGTGGACCCTGCAAAGCCGGGCCACCACCCACCTGCTCGTCGCCTTCGGGCTGTTCGATTGGGTGCAGCTCGACCTCGGCATCCCCATGGTGATCTACCAAGAGGGCACCACCGCCAACACCACCCTCTCGTCGACGCTGCGCGCCACCGGGATCGGCGACGTGCGCGCGGGCCTCAAGGGCACGATCCTCCGAACCCCCGCCCGTGGGTTTGGTCTCGGCCTCTCCCTCGACGTCACCTTCCCGACCGGGACGCGCTCGGCGCTGCTCGGAGAGGCGGGCGCCACCTACGCCCCGCAGGTGCTCTTGGAGTATCGCTTCGCGTGGGGCATCGAGACGGCGCTCAACCTCGGCTACTACGTGCGCCCCGACGTCGCCGTGGGCTCGGTGACCTTGGCCGACTCGCTCACAGTGCGCGGCGCGGCGCGGCTGCCGTTTGGACCGCGCAAGCAGGGGGCGGTGATGGTGGAGGCCGACGGCTCGGTCGGTGTGATCGACGGCTCACAGCGGCCGCTCATGCTCCGCGGCGGCGCGCGCTGGCGTTTCGCCAACGGCATGCTCGTCGGGCTGTACGCCGGCGGCGCGGTGATCCAAGCGTTCGGGCTCCCCGACGTGGAGGGCATGCTCAACGTGGGCTGGGCTCCTCCAGGGAGGCTCGGTCGTGAAATCCCGTTTAAGGGGAACCCCACCCCCTCCGCCCTCCAGCTCGCGCGCAGACACGACCGCATCTTGCAGCGCAAGGCCATGCAGGTCCCGCAGCGCACCGCTACCCCCGACGACCTCGACGCCGACGGCATCCTCGCCGCCAACGACCGCTGCCCCAACGTGGCCGAGGACCTCGACAACTTTGAAGACGACGACGGCTGCCCCGAGCTCGACAACGACCGCGACAGCGTGCGCGACGTCCTCGACATGTGCCCCAACGCCCCCGAGGTCGTGAACGGCTGGGCCGACTGGGACGGATGCCCCGACCGGCGCATCGACGCCGCCACCGGCCAAAGCTCCACGGTCTTCGACCCCAACGTCGCCTTGCCGCAGATCTCCTTTGAGGGCGACCAAGATGTGCTGGGCGAAGAGGCCCTCGCCCAAGTCGACGCCTTCATCGCGTTGCTGCAGCTCAACCCCTGGCTCGGTCGGGTCGACCTGGCCGTGGCGGTCAACGTCGCCACCGTCAAGGACGCAGAGATCGCCCTCGCCGCCCGCCGCAAGGCCCACCTCGACGAACAGCTCGCGGCGCGGGGGCTCTCTCGCCGGCGCTACCGCTTCGTCCGGCCACGGGCGGTGACCAAGGGGGTCGCGCAGGCCGTCCACTTCAACACGCGGCTGCAAACGAGCAAGCTGTGCCTCCACCGAATTGTGAAACTCGTCTGGTGGGGTGTTCATAGAATCCTCTC
>JAAZXR010000132.1 GCA_014240065.1 Myxococcales bacterium | reverse complement strand
CATCACATTTGGGACTTTTCAAGACGCAACTGCGACCCCTTCGGGATCATTGAGGAATTGGAAGTCAGGGCTGCTGGACGACAGACTGCGTGGTGCCGATCGCTCACCTCTAGCTCGCCACCCCTAGCTCGTCACACCACTCGTCACATCACTCGTCACACAGAAAAAAAAGCCCAGGAAAATCCTGGGCTTTTGAAGTGGAGGCGCCGGGAGTCGAACCCGGGTCCGCGAGCCATCAAGTGGGACGTCTACGTGCGTAGTCGGTGGATTTGAGTTTAATGAGCAAGCATGCCCGCCGACAGGCCCTCTTGATCACGATCCCCTAAATCTTACGAACACCCCCGGGGCGTGGGGTTCGCCAGTCCTTGTAATGACGCTGATACGCTACCAGGACATCTTACGCATCAGCGTGTCGCCCTTAGGCGGCAGCGGCCGCGAGGCCGTAGTTGCTGTCGTTTGCAGCTGTGTTTTCCAGGCGTTTTTAACCCGGCGCACAGGCCCGGGACACGCAGTCTTCACGTTCAGTACCCCCGTCGAACGCCAGTGCACCCCCAAAAGGTGAGAGGTTGAAGTTGTGCCGGGCGGGGGCCCGGCGACGAGTCTCTACTATGGGGCGGTTTGACCGACTTGGCAAGGGGGACGCGCCCGTCCAACCACCCCATGATCCCGACGGGAGTACGCGGGGTGCGGCAGCTGTGCCGGGTCGTTGCTCATCTCCAGAGCCTCTCCCTGGGTTGGGGTTGGGGTCGCCGCTGGGTTGGGGTCGCGGTCGCGCCTGGGTCGCCCGGGTCGCGGTCGCACCTGGGTCGCGCCTGGGTCGCCCGGGTCGCGCTCGCACCTGGGTCACCGCTGGGTCACCGCTGGGTCGCGGTCGCACCTGGGTTGGCGTCGCGGTCGCCCAGTGCCGCGACGCGAGCCGCGACGCGCGGCGCTACTCGCTACGCGAAACCCAGGTCCATCGCAGGCCCAGGCGCACACCACCGGTCACGATACCTCGGTCTGCACTCCCCACACCGCCGACGACGCTGACGCCGGGGGCGCTGAGCTCGAGGGTCCCACCTATATCCATGGACAGCCCCCGGGAGATCCGAATGGCGAGGGCAGGTTGCACCGTCACCCGAGCGACGGCGGTCCGGTCCTCTTGTCCGTTAAATTCGTTGCGACCGAAGAGCACCGCGGCGCCGAGGCCGAGGACGAGCCGAGCGGTGATGCGATCGAAGCCGGCGCTCGCGGATGGCGTGCCCGAGGAGCCTCGGTCGGCCCCTTGGATGCCGAACAGGGCGAGTGTCTCCAGCTGTTGGACCCTGATGGCGTTGTCGCCGGTGTCGGGCGTGGCGCCTGTCTCCGCGTCGACGCGACCGGAAGGAGCCGCCCATGACAGCCCGATCCCAGCGAGGAGTCGACGACGTGCACCGAGACGGCCGTTGCCCTGGATCGCGAGAGCTCCGAGATCGTAGTGTGCACCCCAGCGGTAGCCGTAGCTGATGGCGAGGTCTCCTAGCGGCCGCGGAGGCGTCGGCGGGGGCTCCGATTCGGCCGCCTCCAGATCCGCCGTGGGCGAGGGCTCGACGGGATCGAGCGGCGTGGCTTCGGTGGCCTCGTCCGATTCCTCGGTCTCCTGCGGTGGGTCCTCGACGGCTGCGGGCGTCGATGTCGGGATCGGCGGCGCGGTCGGAGCTGTGTCGCCGTCACGGCAGCGCGCCGTCGCTTGACCCGCGGCGTCGCGCTCGATGGCGCAGCGCCAGCGATCTTGCTCCACCGGGACCGCATCGGGCGGGGGGACGAGAGAGGAGACACTGGAGGCGTCTCGCTCGGAGGCGGGGGCCGGAGCGGAGACCTCGGGTTGGAGGCTCGCTTGCACCAGCTCCACCACGCGGATGGCGACGAACTCGGGGTCGTCTTGCACGATGGAGACCTCCCGGATGAGCACCGCGCCGTCGTCGGGATCGACGGTGGACACCCACACCACGTCGCGGCGGGGAGCGAGCCAGATGCCCGCGACCGCGTTGAGCTCGACCACGGTCCGCGCGAGATCCTGTAGCGGTTTGAGGTCGGCTTCCGGGGGATCGAAGACGACGTCGTACCCCGCGTAGGTGAGCTCTGCGCTCAAGCGTGGGACGCTCGAGGAGGTGTCATCGCGGCCGTCGCTGTCGATGATCACCACTCGGGGGGGTCCGTCGATGGTGGCCTTCGCCGTGCCCGCTCCCAGCGTCGCGACCCCAAGCAAGACCGCACCCGCGAGCCGCGAGAGCGATCGAGGCCCATGAAAAGCGCTCGTCCACGCAGAGCATCCGAGGGGGCGTTCCATCGGGGGGAGACTACGAGGTTCGGTGCTCACTGTGCCAGGATTCCACGCGCGGTCGCGGCGTCGGGGCCGTCGGGGTGGTGACGAAGGTAGGCAGCGGCCGCCGGCTGCGCCATCTCATTCTTCTCGCGCGCGAGGGAGCGGAGAATCCGGCCCCGAGCGTCGCGGGCCCAGGTGCCGTGCGGTCGTTCGTCGAGGTAGCGTTCAAACCAGCGCCGGGCGACGGTGGGCGCATGCCGTTGATCGGCGGCGATGCGCCCCAGCTCAAAGGCAGCCCGGGCCGCGTCGCGACTGCCTGGGTAGCGCGCACGGATCCGCTGCAGGGTTCGCTCCGCGAGATTGAGATCTCCATGCAGGCGCGCGACGTCGGCGAGATTGTGGAGTGTCTTGGCGTCGGAGGTGCGCAGGAGGTGATCGAAACCGATCCTACTCGCGGCGTCGTAGGCCTTGGCGTAGCGCCCTTTGGCGAACAGCGTCGCCCACTCTTGTGGCGCGTCGCGTGGAGTGGGTGTCGGGGTGGACTTCGAGCCCGAGGCCCGCGATTTGGGAGTCCGAGGGCGGCGCGCGCTCCGGACATCTTCGCCTCCCGCAGCGGCGCGCAGCACCCGAGCGACTTGACCGGAGGAGGTGACCTCGACCCGCTGCCCGCCGACGATGGCGAGTCCGCGAGGGGACAGCTTTCCGCCGGTGACACGGACCTCGCCGCGCGTGACCTCCACGGCGAGCATGCTCCCGGGACCGGGCCACGTCACGGAGAACACCGTGCCGATCACCTCGACGTTGTACGGCCCCGCATGCACGGTCCAATGTCCTCCGGTACCGGGCTCGATCTGCAGCTGCAGTGAGCCCGTCTCAAGCCAGACCTCCGCGCCGAGGGGCTCGTGGGCGCGGGTTCTCGCCGCGCCGCCCGCCGCCAGGGTGCCCGAGGCGAAAGGTCCGAGGGGGAGGTCTGCCCGCTGTGTGGAGGGGGCCTGGATCCAGACGTCCGCCTCCGCCGCTGGTCGCGCTGGGGGAGGGGGAGCCTCGATCGTCTTCGCGGCGACCGCAGGGGTCGCGGGTGCCGCGGGGGTGTCCAGATTTCGTTGGGCTCGCCAACCCATCAAGCCCACTGCGAGCAGGGCGAGCAGGGCGACGCTCATCCCCAGGGCCTGAAGCCCCCTCCACGATTTCGGCTCGACCCGAATTTGCCGCGTCACGGCCGCGCGCTGACGGGTCGCTCGGAAGGTCATGTCCACATCGCCGAGCGCCGCCCGATAGGCGCGCCCAACCTGATGGCTGACGGAGCGTGAGGAGCGTTTGTTGGACGAGTTAGGCATGTTCCTCCTGTTTCTCAGGTGGTGGCGTCAACCTGTGCATGAGCTCCGGGTCGTTGCGGGCGTGGAATTCGAAGCGCGCTCTCGCTCGATGGATGCGTCGTTTGATCGTCGCGAGCGAGCACCCACAAAGCTCGGCGGTCTCCACGAGGGAGCGGCCCTCCACGAATCGCAGGACGAACGCCACTTGGAGGTCGGCGTTCATGCGGTGGAGGATCGCGTGGACCCGGGCGATCAAATAGCGTCCCTCGTGATCCTCGACGGCGGGGGCGCGCTCGGTGGCGGCGGCGTCCAAGCGGACGATGCGTCGGACCCGGCGCCGACGGATTTCGGTACGGGCGGTGCGCACCGCCACACCGAGCACCCAGGATTCGAGCCGGTCCGGATCGCGAAGTTGCGCGAGGTTGCGGAAGACATTCGCGAACACCTGCTGGACCACGTCGTCGTGCTCCGCGTCTGCCCCGAGGACTCGCCACACCACCGCGTTGACCTGGCGGGCGCAACGGTCGTAGAGCTCCCGAGCCGCGGACGCATCCTGCTCGTGCAGTCGCTCCACGAGCCTCCGTGAGGGCGTGGTCTCGACGCAGGCGGGCGCGTTCGGAACATGGATGGCCATAGACAAACCGATCTGTAGGTGGCGCGAGGGCCCGCAAACGGTTCAGAAAAGTCTGCCCGGTCTCCGCGCGCGGAGATCCAGCGTGGGCTCAACCGTTGTGTGAGGCTCCTGGAGGCCCGCGAACATTGTTCGATGCGCCGTGGGGGTGGGGCGCGGCGCGTGGTGCGCTGGCGCAAAGGAGCGCTCGTGGGCAGATAATCGAGCCGCTCGACGGTGTCGGGGACACTGTCGGACGAAGATGAGCCGTCGCCAAACCTACCTTCGTGTGTTCTTCATGATCTGCGGTGCCCTGGGATCCGCCGGCTGCAACGGAAGGCAGGTGGTGATCGACGACGGTGGGAGCGACGCCAACTCCACCGCCAGCACACCCAACGACAACGCTGCCTCCGCCGGCGCCGCCTACGTCTTCGACCTCGACCAGTTCTAGGGGGCGCGCGCTCCCTCCTCGCCCTGCTTGCATCCGCCGCGCACAATCGCCCCCGTGGGCGCTGAAGAGGCGGCGGGCCTGCTGCGCGTCCGATCCTGGGGACGGCAGGGCCGGGCACGGCGTCCTGGGAAAAAACGGTAGGATGGGGTCGTCATGAGAAACGCGTCGTTGACCCTCG
>JAAZXR010000131.1 GCA_014240065.1 Myxococcales bacterium | reverse complement strand
ATGGAGACGGGGACGGAGACGGAGACGGAGACGGAGACGGCGACATCTGCGGAGACGGAAATGTCACCGGCTCAGAGGTGTGTGACGACGGCAACATCCTCGACGGTGACTACTGCTCCGCCGACTGCACGGCCATCACGGGGAGCTGTGGCGACGGACTCGTGCAGGCGCTCGCTGGCGAGCAGTGCGACGGAGACGGCCTGGGCGTCGGTGGCGAAACTACCAACTGCAACACCAACTGCGACTTTCACCTGTGCGGAGATGGCTGGTTGAATGTGACCGCCAGTGAGGAGTGTGACGATGGCGGCAACATCGACGGAGACGGCTGCGATGCGAACTGCATCACCGAGGGGGGTACAAACACGGTCGAATGCACGACGGTGGGTGGACAGCCCCTTGAGTGCGAAGACTACGTCGACAACGACGGCGATACGCTCATCGATCTGGACGATCTGGAGTGCACCACGCCCTGCGACGACTCGGAGGGGACCGTCAATACCAACATTCCGGGCCAAAACCTGGATTGTCAGTCGGACTGCTATTGGGATGAGGACAGCGGTGTCGGGAACGACGGCTGCTCGTGGGATCTCGAGTGCGATCCGCTCAATCCCGGATGGGAAGACAAGTGTGATATCGGGTGTGATATCCAGGGCGGCGCGGCGACCGATCCGGTGGCCTGCACGGTCTCGGCCAGCTGTGACCCGCCGAACGAGCCTCAATCCCAGACCTGCCTCGATGTCTGCGAGCCGCTCACGCCGAACGGTTGTGACTGCTTCGGCTGCTGTGAGATTCAGGTTTCGGATGGCATGGGTGGCTGGGTCCCGCAGAATATCTACCTCGGCAACAACGAACACACCTGCGATGTGAACACACCGGATGATTGCCCCTCCTGCACGCTGCAGACCGCTTGTGGCAATCCCTGCGTCGAAGAGGACTGTGAGGTTTGCTTCGGGCAGACCGATCCGCTCGATCCTGATTGCACCGAAGTTGGCTGCACCAGCGGCACGATGGTGGCCTGCACGGACGCCGCGGACTGCGTGCCAGACATGATGAACGGGCTTGACCCGGCGACCACGTACTTCTGCCTGACCGGCTGCTGCACGGGGATTCCGAACTAGTCGTTCGACCCTAGACAGGCGAGAGAACGACCGGGCGCCCGCTGTGGCGCTCGGTTTGTTTTTGCTCGCGGACCTTTGGAAGAGCGGCACCGCGCGACGCCGAGTGACGACGTCTTCGGGTGCGGCCACCGAGGCTCTCTCGGGTAGGAGTGATACGCGGGGTGCAGTGGGAGCTCGACGGCGCGCCGGAGATGCCTACATGTCGCTCCAGTCCAAGGAATCATCGGCGCCCCGTTCGGAACCGGATGAACCCTTGGGCTCCTCTTCGTCGATGGTCAACACAAAGACGTCGTCATCGTCATCGTCTTGAGTTGTCGCGTCGTCGTCGACGTTCGCGGCTGGCGCGTCGGCCTGTTTGGAGGAGCGCTGGAACGACGGCGTAAGGCGCTCTGGAGGCACGCAGCAGCGCCGCCAGAATTCAATCGCGATCTCTTCTTGCTCGGCGAGGCGCGCGAGCGCTGGATCGTCTAAGCGCGGGAGCAGATCTTCAAAAGACTCAAGCGCGACCATGATTTGTTCGATCTCGGCGCGTTGCTGTTGAACGATCTCTTCTGGTACCCCCGTCAGTCGTACGATCTGTTCGTCGTTGATTCGCACGAACAGATCGAGGAACGGCTCGAGCGCTGGATGTCGAAGATGCGACACGTGGACGGGTAAATTCATAGCAAGACACGGGGAGACTGGGGGTTCTTTCTCGCAACTAGTCTAGTGTGGACCCATCGCGCCGGCCGGCCGCGGTGGCCGCGTGTGGGGGGCGCACCTCACCTGCGGCGTGACCGCGCGATCAGACGCCATACGGCGAGTCCGGCGATCCCGTACACCTCGAGGGCGAGAACAACAATCAGGGGATCGTAGGCCACGCGGAAGCGAATTCCACCCAAGATCGCTGTGGCCACGAGGAGGAGCGCGAACAGGTGAGCCGTGGCGAGCCACATGCGAGCGTGCCGCCGTCGCCAGCACAGCACGAGGGACAAGAGCGCAGGGAGGAGGAGGAATCGATTGTGGAAGACCTTCCAGCTCGCTGTCATTCGACCCCATCGCCAGTGTCGATCGACCGCTCGAGGTTTGGGGTTCGCTTGCTCGGGCCACATCTCGTTGAATCCCCAGAGCTGAACGAGGTGGGTGTACGAATACTGGAGTTGCTTCTTCCACCCGGAGCGCTCGATGCAGGTGGCCACGATCTTCATCTGGGTGTCCTGGTCCCCGATATAGCCCTTGTATTGCAGCTCGGCGCCACGGAGCTTGCACGCGGTCTTCGTGCGACAGCCGTAGGTGTCGATGGCGAATCCTTCGACACCCTCGATCTCGATCTCTTCATCCTCAGGGAGGTCTTCGAACGCGGGCGAGAGGTGCATCCACGAATCCGGTTGACGGAAGCTGTGACGCTCAAGCTGGATGAATGGGGGAGGGCCAAAACGCACGGAGCCGTGCCCCTCGCCGTCGGGGCGGGAATAGATCCCCTTGTTGTGACAGCGTCCGAAGATCAGGTTGACCGCGCCGTTCTCTGAGATCGTGCCGAGCCGGCCCGTGTGGTAGTGGAGCCGCGCGCTTGAGAAAATGAGGATGATGGCGATGGGGATGAACGCCCACCAGATTCGCCGCGGGAGGGGGAGGGCGTCCCGCCGCCACAGCGCGACCCCAAACAAGAAGACGAAGCCCAACACCAGCTGTGGGCGAAAGATCATGGCGATGCCCAAGGTCAGACCGAGCAGCCAGAGATCACGAGCGCGTCGCTCATCCACCACGCGGACTGTGAGCAGCGCGCTCGCTGTGAAGAAGAAGATGGCCGGGGTCTCTGAGAGCGTATAGCCGGTGAGCGAGAGGACCGGGTAATAGATCATCATCAAGGTCCCCACGGCGGGAGCGACAACCTTGGGGACCTTGGACATGCGGAGAGACAAGCAGTAGGTCCACAGTACGGAGAAGGAGCCGAGCAGCGACTGCACGACCCCGATGGCTGCGAAGTTGTCTTTGCCGAACACGAACTTGATGCCCGCGAGCATCCAGGTGGTCCCGTACGGGTAGAACGCGCGATATTCCTGCACCCTCAGCGGATTTGAGAGGAGCCCGTTTGCGCGATTGTTGTAGCCGCGCATGTCCGAGTACAAAAATCCGTCGAGCGGGTGAGCGACCAACGTCCAGTGAAGCCTGACGATCAAGGCTCCCACAAAGATCCAAAACGGCCACCATCGAGTGAAGGTGCTCCCTAGCTGGTGCAGCCTTGTCGATGAGCTTGCGTCGTCGATTTCGTTGTCGCGGCGACCGGGCACGCCCGCGATGGTACGGTACAACGTAGGCCGGTGCATCCCGCGAGCGCGAGCGATCTGACACATACGAACGTCGCGAGAGTGAGGAGATCACGCCCGTCTCGGCGCCCGCTCGTGCACGACCTCATCGCGCACGGGACCGCTCAGGAGCCGACCTTGGTGTGTATCCTCAAGTGGCCGTACGGCGCTTGACCTCGGATTGTTCGTCCTTGGCGTCCAGCCGATCGCGCTCTTTGGGGAAGTGCCCGGACCAATACAACAGGCGGCCGCAGCCGTCGCAGTCGACGATCTCGTCGCCCCTTCGCAGCACCACGTACAGCTGATGCGGGACCTGCATCTCGCAGGCGAGGCAGTGTCGTCGGTGCGCCGCGACGAAGCCCAGCCCGCCATTTCGCTTGCGAATACGCTCGTAGGTGCGCAGCAGCTCCGTCTCGATCTTGTCTTTGAACTCTTGTCGGCGCGACTGGGCCGCCTCCAGCTTGGAGGTGAGCTCTGCTCGCTCACTTTCGAGGCGCGTTTGCTCTTTGCTCGCCTCTTCTCGGAACTGCCCGAGGGAGGTTGTCATCGATTCAATCCGCGCCTCGGCCTCCGACACGGCCTCGCTGATCCGCGCGATCTCCTGGGTCCGCGACTGAATCATCCGTCGCGTCCCTTCGATTTCGCGTGTGACGGCGTTCAATTCGCGCGGCGTCTTGAGGCTGTTCATCCGCACCTTCGCGTTCTTGATGTGCTCCTCCTCTTCAAGGAGCAGGTGGCGCTGCTCTGCCTTGAACGAGGCGCTCTCCTCAAGCTTGGCGCGTTCGCCATCGAGCATCTGCTGAAGCTTTTGAAGATCGGCGTCCATCTCTCGGACGCGTCGAGGAATCTCCTCGAGCCGGTGTTCGATGGAGACGAGGCGTCGGTCTTCACGTTGAAGCCTACGGAGTGCGTTGATTTCTTGGCTGGCCGCCATGCGGTGTTTGCGTTTCTGTTTTGGATGGGTGGGCCCACCTGGACTTGAACCAGGGACCAGCCGGTTATGAGCCGGCCGCTCTAACCAACTGAGCTATAGGCCCGGGAGCGAGAACATAGGAAGACTCGGCGGTGCGGTCAAACTGCGCCGCGCGCGCGGTTTGGGGCTCCACCGAGGCGAGCGCTACGGAGTGGCCGCGGGTGGGGCAGGCGTGGCCCAGGGCTCGGGAGCGCCACACGCCAGCATGCGCGATCCTTCAAAGGGGTTGCGGATCTTCCCTTCGCGCTGAATCCAGCGGCCGCCCTTGGAGGCGAAGGCCATGGGACAAAGCACCTTGATCATGCCGGCTTGTGACGCGTTGTCGCGGCTGGCAGCGAGGATGATCGCACGACTGAGCGGGAGGAAGGCTGCCCGGGCGGCCTCAAGCTCCGGGCTCTTGAGCGCCTCGAGTTGAGCCCGCGCGCCGACGAGCTCGGGCCGGTTCTCAAATTTGGCGAGCGCTTGGTCAAGTTTGGCGATCTCTGCGTCGATCCCTTCGACGCTGTCGCGTGACAGCTGGTCGCCAATCTTGAGTGAACACTCCAGATTGACCTGGCTGCCCGGCGTGAGTTGCCCCAGGTTGGTCCGCTGCAGTGTCTCTGGGCCGGCATCAAAACTGAGTTGTTGCTGATCAATCGCCACCACGGTCAGGCAACAGCCATTCACCGCCACGCTATCGCCTAGCGACGCGTGCTCGCTCGCATCCCCCGCGTCGATCACCAGGCGCACCCCCGGC
>JAAZXR010000130.1 GCA_014240065.1 Myxococcales bacterium | reverse complement strand
TGCAACGCGACCAAGGACGCCATGAAGGCGGCCGCGCGCGCGGGGCTGGCGCTGCGCGAGGTGGACCCGTGCGAGTTGGTTCGGCTCGCGCGTGGGTACGAGGATGCGCGCGACAAGGGGCACGCGCGCGTCGACGCGCCCGCCTGCCTCGACGCGACGGTGGACGGGGCGCTCATCGAGCTTGAGAAAATGCGGGCCGCGGAGGGGGCGGTGGTGGAGCGGGCGTTGCGAGAGCAGGTGGAGGCCTTGCGTCGCGTCCATCGGGAGGTGTGCGCCGGGCTCTCGCAGGCGCGATCCGAGGCGGCTGAGGGGCTGCGCGCGCGGGCTCAAGAGTGGCTAGAGGCGCTCGCAGAGGGCGCCATTGACGAATCGCGGCTGCTTGTGGAACTGGCGACGCAGGCCACGCGCGGCGACGTGACAGAGGAGGTGGATCGCATCGCGAGTCACCTCGATCAGCTCGAGGCGTGTCTGGACGCGCCCGCGTCGCGCGGGCAGGGCAAGACCCTCGATTTCCTGTGCCAAGAGCTCGGCCGCGAGCTGACGACCACGGGCAGCAAGCTCACGAGCGCGACCCTGTGCGCGACCGTGATCGAAGGCAAGGGGGCGCTCGAGCGCCTCCGAGAGCAGGTGCAAAATGTCGAGTGACCGCCCGGGAATTCTCCTCGCCGTGTCCTCTCCCTCCGGGGCGGGGAAGACCACGCTCTGCACCCGCCTGCGCGCGGAATTCCCTGACCTCGGGTTCTCGGTGTCGTACACGACGCGCGCTCCCCGGGCCGGCGAGGTGGATGGTCGCGAGTACCACTTCGTCTCCACCGAGCGGTTTGACGAGATGAATTACGGCGGGGAGTTCGCTGAGTCCGCGCGCGTCCACGGGAATATGTACGCCACCGCCATCAAGCAGGTGGAGTCGGCGGTGGCGACGGGCCGCGATCTGCTGTTCGACATCGATTTCCAGGGGGCCCAACAGCTGACCTCTCACCACGTATTTGAGCGGTTTATCACGCGCGTTTTCATCCTCCCTCCGTCGCTAGAAGAGCTAGAGCAGCGGCTGCGAAAGAGGGCCACAGACGCCGACGAGGTGATCGAGCGGCGTCTCCGGATGGCCCGGATGGAGTTGGCGCACTATCATGAATATGAGTACGTCATCGTGAACGACGATATCGACAGGGCCTACGACGCCCTCCGAGCGGTCTACCTTGCCCAGCTTCAACGCGTCTCTCGCCAGCACGGGGCGGCGCGAGAGCTGTTGTTGGATGGAGATTAAATGGACGAGGGCCACGCGACGCCGTCGACGCACGAAGACGACCCCGCGGGGCTTGGCGAAGCGCGTCTGCGGCCGATCCTCGACGGCGTCCTCGCGGAGCTCAAAGCCCAAGACCCGAGCGCCTCGGTCGAGCTCGTCGAGCGTGCCTTCGCGACCGCGCTCGTGGCCCACCGCGGTCAGGTCCGCAAGAGCGGTGAGCCCTACCTGATCCATCCGCTGCGGGTGGCGGGGACCATCGCGCGCCTCGGACTCGACGCCCCCTCGGTCGCCGCGGGGCTGATTCATGACTCCGTGGAAGATTCGGAGCTGACCGTCTACGACGTCACCCAGACCTTCGGGCGCGAGATCGCGTTGCTCGTGGACGGCGTCACCAAGCTAGGGAAGCTGCCCTACCTGTCGCGCAAGGAGCAGGCGGCGGAGAGCTTCCGCAAGATGTTGCTCGCGATGAGCCAAGACATCCGGGTGCTGATCGTCAAGCTGGCGGATCGGCTGGACAATATGCGCAGCCTCGAGCACATGCCGTCGACCAAGCAGTCGCGCATCGCCCGCGAGACCATGGAGATCTACGTGCCGCTCGCCGGGCGGTTGGGAATCGAGTGGATGCGAGCGGAGCTGCAAGACCTGTCGTTTCGCTACCTCGAACCCGGCGCGTACGAGCTGGTCGCGGGGCGCATCGACGAGATGATGAAGCAAGATCCAGACTTCGTCTCGGGCAGGGTCGCGAGGCTGCGCGAGGTGTTTGGGCCGGGACCAGCCGACGCGCAGGCCCCCTACGAGGCGTGGGAGATCGGCAGGTTCGGGGAGGTCGAGGTGAGGGCCTCGCTGCGCTCCGCGTTCTCGATGCATCGTCTGCTCGAGGAGTCGGGCCAAGAGTTAACGCAGCCCGCGGACGTGGTGACCTATCAGATCGTCACGCAGGATCGGCTGGCGTGTTACGCCGCGCTCGGGCAGATTCACGACGCCTTCAAGCTCATCCCTGGGAGCGTGCGAGATTTTATCGCCCTCCCGAAACCCAACCACTATCAAGCCCTCCACACCTTGGTCGTCGATGTGCACGGTGTCCGCATGGACCTTCAGATCCGAACCGAGCACATGGACCAGGTCGCGGAGCGCGGCATCGTGGTGAGCCTCGTGGGAGACGACGACGCCCCTGAGTCGAAGGAGCTGCGGCTCGCGTGGCTTCGGCAGCTCATGGATTGGCAAGACGAGGTCGCCGATCCGCACGAGTTCATCGAATCGGTCAAGGCCGACTTGTACTCCAACGAGGTCTACGTCTACACGCCCGACGGGGACATGCTCACCTTCCCGCATGGCGCGACGCCCATCGATTTCGCGTTCGCCATCCACTCCGACGTCGGGCAGCGCTGCTCTGGCGCCCGCGTGAACGGGCACATCGTCCCCTTGGGGTATCGCCTGCATCAGGGGGACTCGGTGGAGATTTTGACAAATCCCACCGTCGAGCCGCGGCGGGGGTGGCTCGAGATCTGCCGCACCGCGCGGGCGAGGGCGCGGATCAAGCACTTCCTCCGTGGCCGGGAGCGGGCGCGAGACCTCGCGGCTGGGCAGACCCTGCTCGCGCAGCACTTTGACGAGGACGAGGACGTCGAAGCGCGGCTGCGGCAGCACGACGACATCGCGCTGTTGCTCGAGGAGTTCGGCATCGGTCAAGAACGCGGCGTGGACGGACTCGTGGAGGAGGTCGGGAGGGGCAGCATCTCCCCGGCGGTCCTCGCCGCGCGGATGTCTGGAGCGGCGCCGGTGAGCTCCGACGAGGGAATCTGGACCCGCGTGATCCGGCGCGTCGCAGGCAGGAGTGGCAAAGCCGACAGCGGGGCGTTCAAGGATGGGACGGTGACGCGACCCATCGTGCTCGGAGAGCGAGAGCTGCGAATTGGAGATGGTATCGCCGCGCTCGGGAGCTGCTGCGAGCCGATTCCCGGGGACCCCATCGTCGGTTTTGTGGTCGGCGGGCGGGGCTTGGTGGTGCACTTGGAGCGGTGTCCCCAAGTCACGGACCAGCTCGAGAGCCGCCGGGTCTACGTGGTGTGGAACCCGGAGCTGGAGATGACGCGCCCCGTGACGATCGAGGTGAAGACCAGCAACACGGTCGGATTGCTCGCCGAGATGAGCCGCGTCTTTTCGGAGCATCGCGCCGACATCAAGCAAGCCAACTGCCGGGCGTCCAAAGACCTCAAGCGCGCGACGAACACATTCCACGCCTCGGTGCGCAATTTGGAGCAACTCGAGGGCTTGATGGTGGGTCTTCAGGGGATCCGCGGTGTCCAGGTGGTACAGCGCGCACTTGCCGCGGTCCCGGGGGCGGGCGAGGATGCCTCCGCGTCCACAAAGGACCGCTGAGATCGCGGCGCGCGGATGGTAGGGCCGGGCTGCACGGGATGAAATGATCGTTTTGCGTCGGCGTGGGGGTGCCCGTCGTCGTTGGCGAGCGCCCGTGCGAGCGCTTGACAAGCCGGAGAGGGGGCGTTACTCAGCGTGCCCCGAGGGAAACGCCATGGCTTCCGAGACTGAGATCACGAGAAATAAGCGAAAGCGCCGTCACCAAAACGCTGGTAGAGATCGAAAGCGCAAGATGTCGCAGAACAGCACCGCGTCGTACGACGCGCTGTTCGCAGGCTGCGGCGCGCCGGGTGAGCCCGCGCCGAAGGCGAAGTCGGGCGACGCTGCGAAGTCGTCGTAGTCCCGGCAGACGGCCAACTGTTCGGCCTAACTGGAGTGATTCTGCGGCGCGCCGAGTCGGCGGAGATCACCGTTTTCGGCCATTCGCCGGGCTTCCCGTGCTCAACGACGGGTCAAGGGTTGATCCGCGGGTGGGCTAGCGCGTAGTCTCGCTCGGCGCACCTCTCCACGAGGGCGCGAGGCAAGCATGTCGAACGAACATCCGCAGGTTTCCGAAGGTTCCCAAATTGAAGGCTTCACCGTTGGCTCGCTGGTCCGAACGAGGACGGGCGCGGCGACATACGAGGCGCGTGATGACGCGGGCGCAGTCTCGCATCTGACCGTCTACGCCGATGGGTGTTTTTCGTCGGGCTTGGTGCGCGACAAAGCGTTGCGCGAGCTGAATCAACTCAAGGGCGTCGCCGCGCCGCAGGTCGCGAAGGTGGTCGCGTGCGGGAAATTTGGCGACGGGGTCTTCGAGGTGACGGAGCCGGTGACCGGCGCGCCCTTGCGTGAGCAAGGCCCGATGAGCGAGGCCGACGCGTCTGCGTTGATGTCGTCGGTGGGGGCCGCGCTCCTCGCTGGGGAGCAGGTCAACGTGATGCACCGAAACCTCGGGCTCGACAACGTGATCGTGTCCGATGATGGCGTGAAGGTCGTGGGCTTCGCGGTGAGCGAACCACAGGTCGGCGGGGCGCGAGGTCCCCTCGAGACCATGGCGCCGGAGCAGGCGAAGGGCGGGGTCGTGGACCAGCGGACGCTCGCCTACAACGTCGCCGCGATGATGCACCGACTCTTGACGGGGCAGGCGTTGTTCGAAGGTGACGCGGACGCCGTGATCGCAGCGCACACGGGTGACGAACCCGCGGGTGATGTACACCCGAGTCTGTCTCGCGCGCTGGCCAAAGATGTGATGGGTCGGCCGATGGCGCTTCAGCCGTTTCTCGGCGAAGTGGCCGCGATCGGCGGCGCCGCAGCGCCGGCCGCCCCTGCGGTAGCAGCAGCCTCCGCAGCACCAGCAGCAGCACCCGCCGCGGGCGGCGGTCCGAGCAAGCGTGGTTGGACCATGTTCATGGACGCGGCAGATGCGGGGGTCCCGACGGCCCCCGGAGGTGCCCCAACGCCAGCAGCGCCAGCAGCCCCAGCGCCAGCAGCCCCGGCGCCGGTGGCCCCGGCGCCCGCGGCCCCGGCCGCCAGTGGCGGCCCGAGCAAGCGCGGGTGGACGATGTTTATGGATGCGTCGGAAGCAGGGGTCCCTGAA
>JAAZXR010000012.1 GCA_014240065.1 Myxococcales bacterium | reverse complement strand
GCCTTCGCCGGGGCCTCCTTCGCCGGGGCCGCCTTCGCCGGGGCCTGCGCCGCGGGGCGTTGCGGCGCGGGCGCGGCGTCCGACCCCCGCGCGACACCCGAGATGGACACCGACGCCGCGAAGATCCACAGCAAGCCTAGGCACCACACCCAACGCGCGCGTCCCATCTTCATCGAGCATCGAAATTGCGCGGTCAGTTGCGGCCAGTTCACGCGTTCAAGGCTACCAAGCCTGGCCCAGCCCCGCCAACTTCGAGGCGAGGAATCGGCCCTCAAAGCGGGCCGGATCGAGGCGCGACCCGGGCGGAGCCAGGACACCCCCTGCCCACGCCCACCGCGCCATTACGCGCCCATCTCCGAGCGAGATCGCCGCGAGCCCGCCCCATCATGCGATCGCCGCGCAGCACCGCGCACATCAGTCCGGGCTGCTGAAATGCTCCAACCGACGCCAAAGGGCCTCGAGCAGACGATCAAGGCCCTCGTGGGTGTGAGCCGAGATCGGGAACAGCGGGATGTTGCGGGCACGCAGCGCGGCCTGGGTCTCCGCAATCAGCGCGGCGCCCTCCTCGCTGTCGACCTTGTTGAGCGCCACCACCCGAGGCCGGCCGTCAAACATGTCCCCGTACTGCCGCAATTCCTGCTCGAGCGCGTCGAGATCCTCGACCGGCGAACGATCCTCGGCGGGGTCGGGCGCGATCACGTGCAAGAGCACGCGCGTGCGCTCCAGGTGCTTTAAGAACCGGTGACCGAGACCTCGACCCGCGCTCGCGCCCCGCACCAAGCCCGGCACGTCGGCCATGACAAACGACCGATCCGGTGGCAGCGAGATCACCCCAAGATGCGGTGTGAGGGTCGTAAACGGGTAATCGCCCACTTCAGGTCGCGCCTTGGACACCGCACGGATCAGCGTGGATTTCCCCACATTGGGAAAGCCCACCACCCCCACATCGGCGAGGAGCTTGAGCTCGATGCGGAGCCAAAGCGCGTCGCCCGCGCCCCCCGGTTCAGCGCGATCTGGCGCCCGGTTCGTGGAGGTTTTGAAGCGTAGGTTGCCACGCCCGGCCCGTCCTCCGCGGGCCACCAGCAGCTGCTGGCCCTCCTGACGTAGATCGCCCAGGAGCTCGTGGCGCTCCAGCGCCAGCGGCTCCAGCTCCTTGGCCACGAGGGTCGGCATATTGTGGATCGGCTCCATCGTCCCTGCGCCGATCTCAAACAGGCCGTCCGGGTCTTCGTCGGACTCGTCGACCACGTAGATCGTCTCCATGTCGGCGTCGGGTCCGTCGCTCGCGGGGCCGGGGTCGTCTTCTTTCCATGGCGGCGGCGTGCCGCTCGGTCCAGCGAGCCCTTCGAAGTACACCATGCTCCCCACCGGCACGCGGACGATGGCGTCGCTGCCCGCCCTCCCGTGCTTGCCCTTGTTCGCGCCCGAGGTCCCGGGCTGCGCCTTGAACTGCTGCTTAAATTTCAAATCGAGCAGCGTGGTCAACGAGGGATCGGCCTCGAGAAATACGCTGCCCCCCTCGCCTCCATCGCCGCCTTGCGGTCCGCCTTGAGGTACGTGAGCCTCGCGCCGCCACGCGACCGCGCCGTTGCCTCCGTCTCCGGCACGCACACAGATTCGCACTCGGTCGATGAAACGCATAACGTAAAAAAACCTCGCGTGCCGTCACCAGAACGGACGCGAGGTTGTTCCATTCCCGCGCCGCGCGGAGCGGCGACGACTACTCGGCTGCGGCCGACTCAGCGAGCGGCTCGATGCCCACAAAGGTGCGTCGCTCTTTGCCACGCTTGCTGAACTTCACGGTGCCGTCGACGAGCGCGAACAGGGTGAAATCTCGCCCGGTGCCGACGTTAGATCCAGCCTTCATATGGCCGCCAACCTGCCGTACGAGGATGTTTCCGGCCTTAACGACCTGACCACCGAAGCGCTTGACGCCGCGAAATTGCGCGTTCGAGTCGCGCCCATTCTTAATTGATCCCTGACCTTTTTTGTGTGCCATGGTGTCCTCTTGGTTCTGGGCCTAGCCCGCGATTCCCGTGATCTTGATCTCGGTGAAGTGTTGACGATGACCGCGCTTGCGGCGGTAGTTCTTGCGCCGGCGAAACTTGTAGACGATGAGCTTGGGGCCCTTGCCTTGCTTGACGATCTCGGCAGAGACCTTCGCCCCCGCGATCATCGGCGTGCCGATTTTGGCGGCGTCGCCGGCGCCCATGAACAGCACCTGGTCGAACTCGACCCCGGCGCCCTCGTCACCATCAATACGATCGATGCGGACCTTGTCGCCCTTGCTAATGCGGTACTGCTTTCCGCCAGTTTTGATGATCGCTTGTTCGCTCATTTGAATCGCGTCTCGATTTCGTGTGGTGCGATACGCCCGCCCGTGCGAGGACCGTCTGCTCGGTCCCGAGCGCCCCCGTCGATGAACTTCGCGTGGGCTCGAAGGAAGCGCAGTCTATGGAACCGGCGTCCCCGGTCAAGTGATCAAGCGACTCGATCTGACAACGCTGCGCCGATCCGCGTGTATCACGCATGTCCCGATTGCAATGTTCAGTGTGGTTTTCAGTCTTACATTTCAATACGTGCAAGAAACTTGGCGAGAATGGGTCCTAGCTGCACTTTGGAGCAGACATGCCTTCGCTCAACCGATTCGTTGGACAGTGCCTCCTCTGCCTCACCGTCGTCTGTGGCGGCTGCGCGACCTCCTCCGGCGGCCGTGCGGGTACCACCCGGAGCGCAGGCGCCACCAACGCCGCGGGCTTCGACTCCTCGATGAAGGCAAAAATCCGCGCCGTGGAAAAAATCGTGAACCGCGCCGCGAAAGAGTACCGGCTCGATCCCGACCTGCTCCGGGGCATGATCTGGGTGGAGAGCCGCTTCGATCCCAAGGCGACCTCACCCGCGGGCGCGAAGGGGCTCATGCAGCTCATGCCCGCCACCGCCAAGAGCCTGGCGAACCAGCTCGATCGACGATCGCGCCCCTACAACTCCGAGTTCAACGTCACAGCCGGGGCCTACTACCTCCGCAAGATGCTCAACCGCTACGACGGCAACCTCAAGTACGCCCTCGCGGCCTACAACGCGGGACCCGGCAACGTCTCCAAGTGGACACGGAACGGCGGCCGCTTGCCCACGCGTTCCCGCGGCTACGTCGACAAGGTGCTCACCGCGCGCGGCTATTTCACCGAGAAAAAATTGCGAGCGCGGCGCATGGCCGCAGCCAACGCTCCCACGCGCGCGCCACACCGCGAGCCCGCGCCCTCCTCGACCGCGCCTGCCGAGGTCGCCACCGTCGTCGCGCAAGCCCCGGCCCCCGCCACGAACGCCTCCGCGCGGCAGCCCACGCCGTCCGTCGTGACCCACCCTGAAGCGCCCGCCGAGCACGTCCCCCTCGTCGTCGCCGCGTCCCAAGGGCCGGTGGGTGAGCCGATCGACGAGGCGCCGGTGTTCGAGCGGCGACCGGATCTTGACGTGGTCCAACCCGCGGCGGCGCCCGAAGCGGCGGCGCCCGAAGCTGACGGCCTTGAGGCCCCGCCGACGCTCGTCTCCAACGACACGACCGCCGCGCCGCGCGACCCTGACGCGCTCCCCTCGGTGCTCGACTGATCCTCGCCTCTGACCGCTCACCGGCGAGGCCGCCCACGAGGCCGCGGCGGACGCAAACGCGCACGGTGGATCCAGCGACCGACTGGCGGAGTTGACGGCCACAAAGAAGGTGGGTAGTCGGAGATCATGGACGCCGTCGACAACGCGTTTCGACCCGTGCCCCGCACCGGGGTCATCTTCGTGATGAACGAGGCGGCGCAGCGCGGCTTCCACTACGGCAACCCGGACTGGGTGAACCTCGGCCAAGGCGCCCCGGAGACCGGGCCGCTCCCCGACGCGCCCCCTCGCCTGCAGCGCGCCCCCCTCGACGCGGCGCTGAGCGAGTACGGGCCCGTGCCCGGCACGCAAGACCTCCGGGAGGCGGTCGCGGCCCTGTACAACCACCGCTACCGACGCGGAAAGAAGAGCCAGTACACCGCACAAAACGTGGCAATCGCCGCCGGTGGACGCGCGGCGCTCACCCGCATCGCGGCCTCGCTCGGCGGGGTGCACCTTGGGCACCTGCTGCCGGACTACACCGCCTACGAGGAGCTCTTGGCGATCTTTCGCGCCTTCGTGCCGATCCCGATCTCCTTGCATGAAGACGAGGGCTTCACGCTGAGCCAAGCCCGGTTGCAGCGAGAGATCCGAGGCGCCGGCCTCGCCGCCATGCTCTTGTCCAACCCCTGCAACCCCACCGGGGTCGCGGTGACGGGCGAAGATTTGGACGCGTGGGTACACACCGCCCGCGCCCACGGGTGCGCGCTCATCTTGGACGAGTTCTACGCGCACTACCTGTACGGCGACGACGTCCCGGAGGCGAGCAGCGCCGCGGAGTTCGTCGACGACGTCGATCGAGACCCGGTGGTGGTGGTGGACGGGCTCACGAAGAACTGGCGCTACCCCGGGCTGCGACTGTCGTGGACCGTCGGGCCCAAGAGCGTCATTGAACGCGTCGCGTCCGCGGGCTCGTTCCTCGATGGCGGCGCGCCCCACCTCCTGCAGCGGGCGGCGCTCCCCCTGCTCGAACCCTCCCACGCGCGCACAGAGGCGCGCGCGATCCAAGCCGCGTTCGCCGACAAGCGCGCCTACGCCATGGGTCGCCTCAAGCAGCTGGGGCTGTCTCAGTCCGCGCCGAGCGGCGGGGCCTTCTACCTGTTCGCGGGGCTGCAGCACCTGCCCCCGACGCTCCGCAACGGCATGGACTTCTTCCGCGCCTGCCTCGACGAGCGGGTGATCTGCGTGCCCGGAGTCTTCTTCGACGTGGACCCAGGCAAGCGCCGCGAGCACCTCCCGTCGCGCCTCCAGCACTTCGTGCGGATCTCGTTTGGGCCGAGCATGCCCGAAATTAAAGAGGGCCTCGACCGGATCGAAGCCCTCATCGAACGGCATCGCGCCTAGTGGGCCGCCGCTACTCCCACATCAGCTTGTCGCCGGCGTCGTACCAGCCGTCGAGCTTCGGGCCATAACAATCTTCGATGGCGCTGCGCTTGAGCTTCATGGTCGGGGTCAAGAACCCGTTGTCGATGAGCCACTCGTCTTGCACGACCACGCCGAAGGACATGTGCTCGTGGTGGGGGAGCTGCGCGTTGACAGACTCCATGTGCGCCGCGAGCGAGGCGACCATCGCCTGCTTCGCGCTCGGGTCCGCGTCTGCACGATTCTTCGCGTCCGCGCCCAGCATGATCAAGGCGCACGGCTGGGGCTGACTCGCGCCGCAGACGCAGGCCATCTCCACGTCCGAGTGGGCCATGATTCGGGTCTCGATGGGCGCCGGCGAGACGTACTTGCCCTTGCTGGTTTTGAACAGCTCCTTGACGCGGCCGGTGATGCGCAGCCGCCCTTTTTTGTCGATCTCCCCGCGATCTCCGGTCTTCAAGAACCCGTCCTCTGTGAAGGCGTCCTTGGTGAGCTCAGGCTGCTTGAAGTAGCCGAGCATGGAGCCAGGGCTCTTCACCAAGATCTCGCCAGCCTCGGAGATCCGCACCTCCACGTCGTCGTAGGCCGGGCCCACGTATCCTACCCGCATCTCCCCGGGCTTCGAGGCGTGCGAGTAGCAGAAGTTCTCGGTCATGCCGTAGCCCTCGAGCAGCTCGAGCCCCAAGTTGCGGTACCACTGGAACAGCTCTTTGGAGATGGGCGCCGAGCCGGTGGCCGCGAAGCGGACCTGATCGAGCCCGAGCCCGGTCAGCACCTTCTTCCGAATCACGTTGTTCAAGATGGGGATCTTGAGCAGGGTGTCGAGCTTCTTCGGCGGCATCTTGGCGAAGACGCCGAGCTGAAACTTTTGCCACAACCGCGGGACCGACACGAACATCGTGGGGCGCGCGCGGTTCAGATCTTGGACGAAGGTGTCGAGGCTCTCCGCGAAGAACAAGGAGAAGCCCGCGGTCAGGGCTCCCATCTCCACGCAGTAGCGCTCGAACACGTGCGCGAGCGGGAGGTAGGAGAGCATGCGATCGTGCGAGTAGGTCATCAGCCGTCGCCTCAGGCCGTCCACGGAGCGCTGCATCGCGCCGAAGGTGATCATCGCGCCCTTGCTGCGTCCCGTGCTGCCCGAGGTGTAGACGATGGTCGCCATCTCGTCGGCGCCACGGCGCGGTGAATCTTCGATCGGCGCGTGCTCGCCGACGATGGCGTCCCACGTCGGAAAGTCCGAGCCTTCGGACAACGGCAGGGCCACGCCCGACATGCCCTCAGGGATCCCAGCCCGCACCTCTGCGGGATCGTCGAGCTTGCCGTAAAACAGCATCTTCGCGTCGCTGTGCTCGAGCACGTAGCGAATCTCCTCCCGCGTGTTGGTGGGGTAGACAGGCACGGAGACGTGACCGGCCATCCAAATCGCGAGGTCCGCCATGATCCACTGGGCGGTGTTCTTGGACACGATGGCGATCTGGCTCGACACCTCGTAGTTCTGGCTGCGCAAGAACGCGGCCATCGAGCGAGCCTGGCGCAAGACCTCCGCCCACGTGAAGGTGACGAGTTTCCCGCCCCCCATCGGCTGCGTCATGAACACTTCGTTCGCGCGCGCCTGCTCCCAGTGGTAGGCGTAATCGAGGGCCAACTTGGTATCTTCAGCTTCGCTCATCGTGCGGGATGATACCCACATTGAACGGCGATCTGGAACCGCAGACGCGTTTTTTTCGCCGCCGAGAACCACGGCCCGCGGAACGCCGAATTCCCGCGGATTCGCCGAGCGAAGTCGCCCTACTTCTTGCCGGTCTTCTCCAAGAAGTCCACGTAGCCACCGGGGAAGAAATCGAAGCTGCCGTCGCTTTTAAGCTCGAGCACGCAGTCGGCCACCTCCTCGAGCATGCACTGGTCGTGTGTGACGAGAATCAACGTTCCCTCGTATTTTTGGAGCGCCTCCGTCAACGCGCGGATCGACTCGAGATCGAGGTGGTTGGTGGGCTCGTCGAGCAGCAGCAGGTTGTCTTTGGTGAGGGTCAGCTTGCTCATCAGCAGGCGCACAGTCTCGCCCCCCGACAGCGCCTTCACCTGCTTGTCCGCGTCTTCCGAGGGGAACAGCATGCGGCCGAGCAGCCCGCGGATCTCCTCCACGGTCGCTTTCTCATCCCACTGGTACAGCCACTCAAAGGCTGTGCGCTCCGCTCCGCCCGCGAGGCCCTCCTCGTGATCTTGGGGGAGGTAGCCGAGCGACACCTCGTGTCCGAGGCTGAACCGACCGCGATCGGGCTCGTGGATGCCAGCGAGGCTGCGAAGCAGCGTGGTCTTCCCGACGCCGTTGGGCCCGACCACGACCATCTTTTGCCCCCGCGTCAGCGTGAAGGTGACGTCGTTTAAGACGGCGTTGTCTTCGAAGGACTTGGAGAGCTTGTCCACCTCGAGCGCCAGCTTGCCGCTCGGGCGTTTTTGGTCGAAGCGGATGAAGGGGCGCTGGATATTGGAGCGCTTCATGTCCGACATGGACACGCGGATCTTCTCCACTTGACGCCGTCGGGACTGCGCCTGGCTGGCCTTCTTCGCGTTGGCGCCGAACCGCTGGATGAAGTCTTGAAGCTCCGAGATCTTCTTTTGCTTGGTGGTCTGGGCCTTCTCTTGCTGGATCCGAAACTGCACCTTCTGCGTGAGCATGTCGTCGTAGGCCCCCGGATAGATGATGATGTTCTCGTAGTCCACGTCCGCTGTGTCCGTACACACGGTGTTCAAGAAGTGACGATCGTGGCTGATGACCACCAGCACGCCGGCGTAGTCCACCAAGAACTCTTCGAGCCAGCGAATGGAATCGATGTCGAGGTGGTTGGTGGGCTCGTCGAGCAGCAAGATGTCCGGGTCACCAAACAGCGCCTGCGCGAGCAGCACCCGCAGCCGCAGCCCTCCTTGCAGCTGTCCGAGCGGCGCCGTCTGCTCCTCACGCACGATCCCGAGCCCGTCGAGAATCTGCTCCGCCTCGTTCTCGGCCTCGTAGCCGTTCTCCTCGGCGATCACCATCTCGCACTCGCCGAGGCGCATCCCGGTCTCGTCGGTCATCTCCTGCTCGAGCAGCTCCTCTTTCTCCTTCATCGCCGCCCACAGGCGCTTGTTGCCCATGATGACCACGTCGCGCGTGGGCGCGTCCGCGTAGCGAAAGTGATCCTGGTGGAGCATGGACATCCGGCTGTTGGGCACGGTGTGAATCCCGCCCTTGTCGGACTCCAGGTCACCCGAGAGGATCTTCATGAACGTGGACTTGCCCGCGCCGTTGGCTCCGGTCAGTCCGTAGCGACGACCCGGATCGAAGGTCGTGCTCACCTCTTCGAAGAGGGTCCGACCGCCGTAGGATTTGGTGACTTCACTGACGGTAAGCATGGTCTGAATCTCCTGCGAAGCTCACGGCACGTCGGCGCTCGCCGGCGCCACACGGCCACGTGCGCGCGCTTTTAGGCTACGACGCCGGAAGACGCAAGCCACGGGCGAAGGCGAGGGCCCACCCGGAGATGCGCTCGCGCGGATACGGTCGGCGAAGCGTCATCCGCGCCTTCGCGACAAACCTGCCAACACGGCGCCAAGGGCACCTTTGCGGGGGCTCGCGCCCACTTTCGTCGAGCCCCGCCCCGTCACGGGACTCGCCCCCACCCGCGACAAAATCGCGGAGCGTGCGCTGGCCCCGTTCGCCCCGAACCATTTTTTGGCATGCTCTCGCCTGCGCCCGGTTCGGGCCATGAGTGAGCACCCCATGTCGTACGGATTTTCCCAAGTTCCCACCCCCATCAACGATCCTATCCGCGCCTATCTCCCGGGCTCTGAAGAGCGCGCGAGCATCAAGACCGAGCTTGAGCGCCAGGCGAGCGCATCGGTCGAGGTGCCCATGTACATCGGTGGCGCGCGCGTCACAACCGGAGACCTCCACGACATCGTCATGCCCCACGACCACCAGCACGTGCTGGGTCGCTGGCACGCCGGCACCGCCGACCACGCGAGACAAGCCGTCGAGGCGGCGGAGGCCGCGAAGGACGACTGGGCCAACCTCCCGTGGGAGGACCGCGCGGCGATCTTTTTGAAGGCCGCGCACCTGCTCAAGCACACGCACCGGGACCGCTTCAACGCCGCCACCATGCTCAACCAATCCAAGGTCCTCTTCCAGGCAGAGATCGACGCCGCCTGCGAGCTCGTGGACTTTTGGAACTTCAACGTCCACTACATGGCGCGCATCTACGGCGAGCAGCCTCCCGTGTCGCCCGAGGGTCAATGGAACCGGCTGGAGCACCGCCCCCTCGACGGCTTCGTCTTCGCCGTGTCGCCGTTCAATTTCACCTCGATCGCGGCGAATATTCCCACGGCGCCGGCGCTCATGGGTAACACCGTGGTGTGGAAGCCCGCCCCCACGGCGATGCTCGGCGCCTACTACATCATGGAGCTGCTCGAAGAGGCCGGGCTCCCCAAGGGGGTCATCAATATGGTCGCGGGTCCACCCGCGGAGATCGGCGACGCGGTGTTGAACGATCCTCGCCTCGCGGGCATCCACTTCACCGGCAGCACCGCCACCTTCGAGCACCTGTGGCAGCAGGTGGCCACGCGGCTCCCGAGCTACCGGAGCTACCCGCGGCTCGTGGGCGAGACCGGCGGCAAAGATTTTGTCTTCGCGCACCCCTCGGCCGATCCCACGACCGTCGCGACCGCCCTCGCCCGCGGCGCGTTTGAGTACCAGGGCCAAAAATGCTCCGCGGCGTCGCGCGCCTACATCCCCAGGTCGATGTGGCCCACAGTCCGCGCCCAGCTTGAGGAGCACCTCAAGACCATTAAAGTCGGCGACGTCCGAGATTTTCAAAACCTGATGGGCGCCGTCATCGACGCCAGGGCCTACGCCAAACACGTGGAGGCGATCGGTCAAGCCAAGGGCATGATCGGCGACGCGATCGAAGAGGTCCTCGGCGGCGGACACGACGACAGCAAGGGGTGGTTCGTGCAGCCCACAGTCATCGTGGCCAACGATGCCCAGGCGCCCACCATGACCACGGAGCTGTTCGGACCGATCCTCACGGTGCACCCCTACGAGGACGCCGATTTTGAGGCGACGCTCGAGCTGTGTGACAAGACTGGCCCCTACGCGCTCACGGGCTGCATCATGGCCCGTGACCGCGGCGCCGTGGCGACGGCCGTGGAGCGGCTGCGATTCTCCGCCGGCAATTTCTACGTCAACGACAAGCCGACCGGCGCCGTGGTGGGTCAGCAGCCCTTCGGTGGGAGCCGAAAGTCGGGCACCAACGACAAAGCCGGCGCCATCCTCAACTTGCTGCGATGGGTCAGCCCGCGGACGATCAAGGAGACGTTTGAGCCGCCGACGACCGTCCCATACCCCTATATGAGCGAGCCGTGAGCCCGCTCGTTTGAGTCGGGCATGGGTTGGCGCTACTGTGTAGCTGTGCCTCGCCTTGATCGAACCTCTCTCGCCTTGCTCACATTCGCCGCGACCCTCGGCGCCCACGGATGTGTAGAGCGACCCGACGCGACCGCGTGCGAGGCCGCGGGCAAACACATGATCTCCTTGTATCAGGCCCACAAAGAATCCACGGGCGACTCCGGGCCCTCCAAGCTCGGAGACAAGGATCTCGAGACCTTTAAGAAGGGCTGCGTCCTGCGAGGGACCGTCAAGGAGGTCCGCTGCGTACGCGAGGCCCAGTCCTGGCCCGACGTGGAGAGCTGCATCGAGTAGCGCGGCGCGAGTCAAGGGCCGCCGCCCGCCCCGGCCATTGAACGCGGCCGCCGCGCCAGGGTATGCTCTCCCCATGCAACGTGCTCGTCCCATCCTCCTCGCGGCGCTCGTGATCTGCGCCGCTGGCTGCCCTCAAAAAGTGACGCCAGAGGCGTGCGAAGCGGCGGCGAGCCACAAGGAGAAGCTGCTCAACGGTGACGGCGAGGTCGATGACGCGCTGGCCATGATGAACCAAGAACTCCTCGAGGCGTTCAAGACCGACTGCAAGGCGGGGAAACTCGACGCGAAGGTCGTCGCCTGTGTCCAAGCCGCGAAGACCGCCGCCGAGACCGAGGCCTGCGAAACTCCGAGCTAGCGAGCCAGACCGACTCGACAGACCGCTCCGCCCCTCCCTAGCTGCGCTTGCGACCGAGCACTTTTTCGAAGAAGCCACGAGGGTCGGCGACCGGTTCGCCGCGGGCCTCCGCGAGCGCGCGCAGCGACTCGATGGCTGGGCTGTCGAGGTCCGTTGGAATCTTCACCTTGACGTGCAGGTGCTGATCGCCGCGCCCGCGCCCGCCGAGCACGGGGATCCCCTTGCCCTTTCGAACGAACACTTCGCCCGGCTGGGTGCCCGGATCAAATTCGTACTCGACCTCCTCGTCGAACAGGTCGGGCACATCGATCACGCACCCCAAGGACGCTTGCAACATCGTGATCTCCACGGGCGTGTGGACGTCGAACTCTTCGCGGACGAAGCGCTCATCCTCCGCGACGAGAATTTGCACGTACAAGCTCCCGCTCGGCGCCCCACGCGTCCCACCTTGACCGGCCCCTTGCACCCTCAAGGTCTGCCCGTGATCGACCCCGGCCGGGATCTTGATCGTCAGCTCCGATTCCACCTGCTGGACGCCGGTCCCCGAGCAGGTGCGACACGGGTCGGTGATGGTCTGGCCTTCACCCCGACACTTGGGGCACGTGGTTTGAACGGTAAAAAAGCCCTGGCGATGCACCACCTGACCCCGGCCCTGGCAGTATCCGCAGGACTTGGGGCGGCTGCCCTCCGCGCAGCCCGTGCCCGTGCAGGTGTCGCACACCTGCTTGCGCGGGACCGTGATCTCGCGCTCGGAGCCGTTGATGGCGTCCGCGAAGGAGACCTCCAGCCGCATCCGCAAGTCGGCGCCGCGCCCCGAGTCCGACCGACGACCACCAAATCCGCCGCCGAACAAGTCCGCGAACAGGTCTCCAAAGTGACTGAAGACCTCGTCGGATCCTCGAAAGCCGGAGAACCCTGCCTGCTTGGGACCTTCGTGGCCAAACTGATCGTACAGCTGCCGCTTTTGATCGTCGGACACGACCTCAAAGGCCTCGGCTGCCTCCTTGAACGACTCCTCCGCGGCCGCGTCACCGGGGTTTCGATCGGGATGAAACTCGAGCGCCTTCTTGCGATAGGCCTTTTTAACTTCGGCGGCCGACGCATCCTTCGACACGCCGAGGACCTCGTAATAATCTCGCTTTGCGGCCACTGCGCGCGGAACCTAAGCACCCGCGCGCTCCCTGTCAATCACCGCGCGGGCTACGCATCGCCCATTTCAACCCGCGGGGCTGAGGGCCAGCAACGCCGATCTTTCTTCCAGGGTCCTGCAGGACGGATGTGATAGCGTTCCCCCCGATGACAACGCGAACCGAACGCCTCCAACGTCGTCTCCTCCTCCGCGGAGGGGCTACCGCGCTTTGTGCGCTTTTCTTGAGCGCGTGCGGCCCAGACGACGCGCTGGTCGTGGATGTGGAAGAGGGCTCATGGATCGTGGTTGCCTACGACCTTGAAGGCGACGGCGACTTCTCGTTCAAGCAGCAGAGCTGTAGCGACGCCGCGCTGCTCAAATTCGTCGACGACAACGTGCTCTTCATCGCGCGCAATAAATCGATGTCGAGCATCACCGACGAAGCCTGCGTCGACACGGAGTCCGAGTGGTTTTGCAACTGCTTCGCATACAGCTACGACGGATCGACGCAGACCTGGGTCGAATTTGCGGCGGGAGCGGTGCCCCCCATGGTTTCGGGCAGCTCGGAAAACGCGACCACGATCGAACTCACGGAAGATCCCGAGGTCGCGGACCGCTACAATTTCAGCCCGCTCCCGACGGACATCTTTTCGAGCAACGGAGAGTCCTCCGCCTACTTGTTCTCACGGAAATCGAATTCGCTCGCGGAGCCCTCAGGGTGTGAAGCCCTCTGTGTCCCGCCTGCATAGGGCCGGTCACCGCCTCCCCTGCAACCCCCCTCACGCGAGCCCTCACCCGCCGTCTTTGACGCTCGCCTGACCCCCAATGCCCTTCCCGCTCTCACTGGCCGCGTGGATCCTGTTGTCCGTCACCGTGCTCGGTGCGGCTGCGCGCATGTGGAGCGAGCGGGGTCACGAGTCCGCCAAAGCGTCCCCGCTGGCCGCTTCGCCGGCGGGTCTGGTGGGGGTCCTATTCGGCGTGGGCGGAGGCGCCACCCTCATCCAAACTGCGGGTCCTACCTCGCTGTCGTTTCTGCTCATCGGCGCCGCGCTCGGCGCGGTTTTGGGGATCCAACGACTCGACAAAGACCCCGCGAGCAGCTGGCGAGGTGTCCGAGGTACGCTGCTCGAAGCGCACGCGCGATTCGGCGGGCTCACGAGCGCCGCGCTCCTCGTGTGCGCGACGTGGATGGGCGGTCGCGCCATTCGTCAGAGCATGGAGAGCCTCGACGCGTCCGGCGAATTCCCGATGTGGGCGGTGTTCGCCCTCGCCACCACCGTCGCCGCAGCGGTCGTGTTCGATCCCTGGGGACGGGAGGAGACACGCCGCCCCTGGCCCGCGCTCGTGTGGGCAGCCGCCGGAATCTGGATCGCCCTGCTCGCCGCTGCGATCTTCGCGACCGACGGTGGGCTCACCCGCTTGCGTGGGCTGGTGCGGGCGGACACGACGATCGAAGGACTCGGACCGCTCGCCGGACTCGTGGGCGTCGCGGCGTCTTTTGGGCTGCTTCGCGGCCTCACCATCGCGTGGCCGTGGGCGACCACCTTCCTCGCACCGAGCGCTGCGCGCCCCCGCGTCCGCGCCCTGATGTCTGCGGCGGCGATCTCCGTCGCCGTCACGGCCATGAGCGGCGTCGCCGTGGTGGGCACCGGCGTCTCTCCATTTGAGCAAATCACCGAACGACAGCCAGGTTCTGAGCAGGCCAACACCTTATTGCTCGGGCCGGTGCACGCTCGCGGGCTGCTGCCAAATATGGAGCGCGGGCAGATCATCGTGTTGCCAGAGGACACGCCGCTCGAAGAGAATCGCCGCTACCCCATGCGATTCCAAGCGCCCCCCCGCGGCGCGAAGATTGGGCGCCTCGAGGGCCGCAAAGGCTGGGTCCGAATTCCCAATTGGGAGATCCTCAATGACGTGACCCACGTGTGGTTCCGCATGAAAGAGCCCGAGCATGCCCAGGTCCCTAGCTGGGACCTTCGGGTCCCCGTGGTGCGCGAGATCGTCCGCGGCACAGTCACAGATCCAAACGAGACGTCGCTGCGGACCGGTGAGCAAGTCGATGCCGTCGTCCTTCGACCGGCGGATCCGGACATCAGCTTCGCGCTCCTCGCCTCCCAAATGGACGGCCCGTTCATCCCCACAGCGGACCTTCATATTGTGGGGACGGTAGCGCGAGCCGCCAACACCCGATACGGCGACTTCCTCGCCATGTACGAAGATCGCCCCGCCGCTGCCCCGGAGAACCCGAGCCTCCGAGAGGCGATCTCGATCGGGCTCAGCGGACCGTTCTTTGACACCACCGAGGGTGAACCCCCGCTGCCCGTCTCCTTCGTCAGCACCGAGGGCGGGGAGTTCGAGGACGGCGAGGTCCTCCCAACGACGATTCGTTCGCTCCCGCGCGGGCTGAAGATCGGAAAGGTGCTCAAATTGGAATCCAAGCGAGAGCTCGCCACGCCACGATGGGAGCATCTCGCCGCGGTGCGCTTGGGCCGACTTCGCCACGACGACGACCCGAGCCGTGACATCATCTTCCCTCTCTCTCGCCGACTCGCCGATGATGGCACCTATCGTTTTGCGTCCCTTGATTCGCGCATCAAGATCGGTTCAGAGAAACTGTGGGCCCGCTATTCGGGGCCCTATCTCGAAGTCCCCCCCATCGCGCTTGAGCTCGAAGTACGCGGCGACGCGCGCCTACCAACCGAGTTGGCCGGGCGGCATGCGCTCGTGCCCCGCGGCACAGCGCACGCGCCGGTGTCGCCGTTCACCGACGGCCCCTTCCGACCCCACCCAGCCGAGCTACAGCTCGTGGGCTTTGGCGCGCCGGTCATCTCCCATGAGGGCGCGGGGTGGCTCACCCGCGCGGTCTCGCTTCGCCTCGGCGAGACCGCGGCGTGGCTGTTCAACCTCTGCACCGCGATGCTCCTCGGACTGGCTGTCGGAATCTCTCTCGCCTCCGCGCGCGCCGCCGCTCGACATCCCGCGCGCAGCGCCACCGACGCGACGTCGCGCGCGGACGGCATCGTGCTGCTCCCCCTCGCGTTGGTGAGCTGGACCTTGGGATTCGCGCTCTCCGGAGGCTCCAACCAGGCCTGGGCGGTCGTCGATGCCCTCGCGCTCGCGGGATTCTTCTTCGTCGCCGCCTGCGCGGTGCTCGGGATGACACGACGTCGGCGTCCAGCGTAGTATCGGACGGATGGTGGAGACTCCGATGCGACGGTGTGTGCTCGCCCTCGGCGTGGCGGCGGCCGCGTGCGCGGTCGAGCGCTACCCTGGCGATGAGGTCGGCGTCTACGCGCGTGGGGGCATCGCGCTCGACAGCGTCACCTTTGACCAAGGGGTGGCCGTGGAGGTCCACGCAGACGGGAAGTTCGTGAGCCCCTCCGATCGCCCCACGCACCTCATCCAAGGTCGCGGGGCCTATGTACGCGCGACCTGGGAGGTCCCCGAGGGATGGGAGCCGCGCGAGATCGCTGCTGCACTCGAACTCACCCAGATCGACGGCACAGTGACTTCACAGGTGCGTCGACGATGGATCGACGGACCAGGGGATCTCCGCTATCCCGACGGAGCCTTCGACTGGTTTCTCCCCGGCGAGATGATGATCCCGGCGAGCTCATGGCGCGTCGGATTTTACGAGATCGAGGGCGCGCGAATCGACCTGCTCCCCCCCGCCGCGCACACGCTCCCGCGCGCGCGCGGCCCCGTGGGGGTCCTCCCCGGTCGCCACGAGATCGAGCTGCTCGTCGTCCCCATCGATCACCAGTTCTCCGGGCCCATGGAATGCGAAGGACCTCCGGAATTTGACGCCGCGCGCGTTCAAGAACTCTACGACTATCTCGGCCGGATCAACCCTGTCCAAGATCTCGTGATCAAGGTGCGCGAGGAGCCCCTCGTGTGGACGGAGTCCGCCGCCAACTTGACGAAAATTCTCGACGCGCTGAGCGAGCTCCGAGAGACCGACAACGCCCCCCCGTACGTGTACTACTTTGGCGCCATCGATCCATGCGACTGGGGCTCCACGGCTGGCTTCGCAGGGCTCGCGCGCGTCCCTAACGAGCCGACCCGAGAATATGCGTGGAAGCGGGTCGCCGTCGGAGACATGCGCCGACCCGGACACCCGAGCAACGAGACCTTCGTCCACGAGATCGGACACACCCAAGGCAGGCGCCACGTGCCATGCAAAGGCACGGAGGGGAACCCCGTGGACGATTACCCGGTAGAATTGGGAAAGACCGGCTCCTACGGCTTCGATCACTTCCGCTGGGCGATCCACCCGCCCGCGCACGCAGACTATATGAGCTACTGCGACCCCACGTGGGTGGGCGCCTACGGATGGAATCAAGTGCGCCCCGTCATCCAACGACTCACGTGGTGGAAGGATCACGACGAACCTGTGCGCGAGGGAGCCGAGGGCGCGACCTTGATGATCTCGCTGTACCCCGACGGCGCTTCGAAGTGGTGGATCCGTCGCGCGGGCACCTCGGCGACCGCGACCATGCGAGCGACGTGGTACGACGAGGGCGGCGACTTGATCGCGCGCCCGATCTCGGTCCACCGCAGCACGGGCGAGACGACCCACCTCGAGCTGGCGCTCGACGACGCGCGCACGTTGCCCCGCACAATCACGCTCACCAGCGACGAGGCGATCCCCCTGCCTCTGCTGGCCGCGGCGCTCCATGGGCGGGTGCTCCACGCCCCCGAAGCGCTCCTTGAACACAGCCTGGATCCGACGCGCTAACGCGGCTCGTGCGAGGCGCCCTCGATCATGACCGCGACGACATCGAGGAGCGTCTGCTCCCCCGTCTTCCCTTGAAAGACACGGACGATCTCGCCGTCTTCATCCACGAAGACCACGTGGGGCAACATGCTGTTTCGAAAGGCCCTGGCCACCCGCCCGGTGTCGAGCACCTGCGGAAAGCTCAGACCCTTTTCCTCGACATATCCACGGACCACCGCCGCCTGGTCGGCGGCCCGATCTGTATTCACTCCCACGACGCGGAGGCCGCGCCCCTGAAACGCTCGATGGATGCGCTCGATGGCCGGCATCTGGCGGGCGCAATATCCACACCACGTCGCCCAGAAGACGAGCATGGTCGGCGCTCCGGTGAGCGACGCGCGATCAAAGACGTCGCCTGCGAGGGTGCGGGCGCGAAACGGGGGCGCCTGCGCGCCGCGGGCCAACGGACCCAACGAGTCCCAGCGCCGCCACAAGCGCCGCGCATCCGTGGCGCCGACCCCAACCGACCCACACAGCACAAGCGCGCCCGCGCCCATAAAAAAAGCGCGCCGTCCCTCAGCCAGGGTACAGGTCGTCTCCTCCACGGTCGCTGCATCCTCGGGCGGGGTCTCCGGATCCGACGACGCCCCCGAGCCCGACGACCGCGCGGATCCACCCGCCGGAGGCCGCGCGCGAACACCGAGCCATGCGCACGCGAGCAACCCGGCCACCTCAAATGACAGCCGCGAAGCAGGCTCGACGAGCGCCAACGCCTCGCACGCGCGGAAGGCGAGCGCGGCGGTGACCAGCGGCGCCACGAGCGTCCCCGCGTGTCGCCTCTTGCTCAGCCACTCCACGATCATCAGCGCCATCAACCACGGGAGGAGCGCGCGACCGACCCCCTGCCCCGCAGCCAATACCCCCTCCTTGCCGCCGAGGTTCGCCATGGTGGCGACGCCACCGACGACGTCATCGAGCCGCGCGACGGAGACGTAGGCCAGCCCCGCGACCCAGCCCCCCGCTCGCGACGAGCGCTCATCACCCGGCGGTGGTGGGCGCAGCAGCGCCGCGCGTCCGAGCTGTTCGAGCATCCCGCGCACGTCGCCTCACCGCTGACCTTGAATCTTACGCTTCGCTGCCTTCGCGAGCGCCGCCGGGATATTCTTCGAGCGGGCCAACTTTTTCACGTCGTTGTTCTTTAAGAACGGGAGGAAAGAGAGCGCCCGCGCCATCGGCGTCTTTGGATTCATCACCAGGTTGATCTTCACCTGGTACAGCTTCACCCAGTCGCGTCGCCCCGCGATGTAGCGGATGACGTCCGGGCTCAACGAACGATTGGAGGAGTAGCCGACGACCTCGTTCTCCTTAATCTTGGGGCTCTTGATCACCGCCATGGCGACGATTTTATTGCTGTCTTTGATCAAGAACGCACGATCCGTCTGCTCGCCGAGCAGCGCCGCACGAATCTTCTCCATCGTATTCATCGCCATCAGCTCCTGGGTCCGCGATCCAAACGAGGCCTCCTCCTCCTCCACTTTCTCAACGACCTTCGGTTCGTCGGGCTCCTCCATCGGTGGGAGGTCCTCGTCGTCGGTGACGCTGAGCCCAGCGGTGTCGTCATCGGTGACTTCAACCTCGTCACTCTCGATCTCCCCCTCTCCCTCCTCGTCCTCGCGGAGCGGACCCTCCGAGCGCCCCATCCGCTCCGCGAAGATCACGTCACGTTCTGGATCCGGGCCGGGCTCGTCCGCGATGGCGGCCTTGATCTCCTCCATCATCGGCAGCTTCACGTCGATGTCGTTTCGGCTGGCGAACTCGAGCACCCGGTGGATCACGCTCATTCGACACCCGGGATTATTGTAGAGGCCTACGACGATCTCCGGACACTTCGTCCAGCGCTCTTGGTTCTCGGCGACCATGTCGCAGATGCTGTCGGGACAGCTCCGGCTGATTCCGATGAGGGTCTCATCGTGGACGTTCGAGTGCAGCACGACCTTCTCAAGGACGGCCTTATTTCTCCCGAATTTTCGAGCGATGAAATCGATGATCCCTGCGTCGAGCGTCCGCTTGCCGAGCGCTCCGGCGATGGTCGTCTCTGGTAACTTCGACAGGGTCTTCTCGGCGACGGGCCCGCCCTCCCAGGCCGAGTTGGACCAGACGTGATACAGCCCCGCCAAGAGCGCGTCTGGCGGCAGCGGCACGAGCCCCCGCGCGAGCATCATCCGGCTCGCATCGTTGGCGTTCTCGCCGGCGAACTTTGCGGCGAGCGGTCCAAGCATCGTGTCGGTCAGGGGCGCGTGAGGATATGCCATCGTCGTGTTCGTCTATTTCGTGTGCCGCAGGATCGCTGCGTTTCGTTCGAAGATGAGGCGGAGACCGTCGAGCATCAATCGCTCGTCGACGACGTCGATTGAGTTCGTCACCGCGGCGATGGTGGTCGCGAGACCACCGGTTCCAATGACGGTCGCTGGCCACGAGAGGTCTGCTTTCAATCGACGAACCATCCCCTCCACCAGGCTGACATAGCCGAACATCAACCCCGACTGAAGCGACTCGATCGTGTTCTTGCCGACGACCTGGGCGGGCAGTTTAAGGGCGACCCGCGGCAGCCTCGCCGCCCGGGTGAACAACGCGTCTGCGCTGATTCCAATGCCAGGGGCGATGGCTCCGCCGAGATACTCCGGTGTCGGTGAGACGACGTCGAAGGTGGTCGCTGTCCCGAAGTCCACCACCACCACGCCGCGTCCCGCCTCATGATCACCGTAGGCCGCGTGCGCCGCGACCGCCGAGACGATTCGGTCTGCCCCCACATCCGTCGCGGGTTCATAGCGAATCGGCATGCCGGTCTTCACCCCCGGGCCAACCACCAGCGGCGTCACACTCGCGTAGCTCTCGATCGCCTCCGAAAATGGCCTCAACGCGGGCGGCACCACGCACGCGAGGACGGCCTCCTCGACGGCGGACAAGGAGAGATCCCGCAGCTGGAGCGCCTGAACGAGGGTGGCCGCCACCTCGTCACGCGTCCAGTTTCGGTGCGTCGTGAGGCGAAGTTCGCATTGAAGTTGGTCACCTTCAAACAGGCCCACGCAGGTGTGCGTATTCCCGATATCCACTGCGAGGAGCATGGCCCCCGAAAATAGCAGGCTCCGCGCCGAATGACGCGGGATCTGGTAGTTTGTGGTGCATGACACCCGAAGCCAGCAGCGGAGATGGCGCGGTTGAGATGTCTCAGATTCGACCCGGATTGGTCGACGGACTCCCGATGGGTGAAGAACACGGCGTGAGCGCTGGCACGCCGAGCGAGCGCTGGCTCAAGCCCTTCGTCTCGCTCCTCGGAGCGGCGGCCGTGCTCTTGCTCATGAGCTTTTGGGCCGACCTCGTCGATCGTGTGTCCGCGCCTGGCGAAGTGCGCACCATCAGCGGCCTCTTCGCCTCCTTGCTCGCGATCGACCTCGATCAGGCCCGCCAGACCGTTGGAAATATGGGGGAGGTCATGGCCGCGGTCTTGGGGCTCGCGCTCACAGTCTCGAGCATCATCGTGCAGCTGGCCGCCACCCGCTTCACGCCACACGTGACGTCGCTGTTTTTCAGAGCCCCCGCCAATATGGTCGTGAACGGCGTCTTCGTGGTTGGGACCATCTTTGTGCTGTGGATCAACTACGCCGCCAATCCGGCGTTCATCCCTCGCTGGGGCGTCCTGCTCTCGCTGGTGTTTTTGACCACGAGCCTGCTGCTGCTGTTCCCCTACTTCTCTTACGTATTTTCGTTCCTCGAGCCCGACTCAATTGTCGGCCGGATGGCGAACGACGGACTCGTGAGCGGGCTGCCGAACCCTCGGAACAAAACCCACCTCGAAGTTCGGCGCAAGCGCCTGGTCGAGTCCATCGAGAACCTCGCCAATATCGGACTCAACGCCACGCAGCAGCGCGACAAGAACATCGCCTCCCTGGCCGCGGATGCCCTCTGCGACATGGGAATCCGCTACGGGAAGGGGAAGAACCAGCTCGAGCCAGGGTGGTTTGAACTCTCGAACTGGACCCGCCAAACGCCCGATTTTGTGAGCCTCTCCAATGAATCGATCGGCGATCTCAAGGAGCGCAAAAACTGGGTCGAGTGGAAAATTCTGCGACAGTATCAAATGCTGTTTAATGAGGGGCTCGGCCGCATGAAGGACCTTTGCTACCTCATCGCGATCAACACGCGACGACTGGGCGTCGGCGCCGCTCGACGCGGCGACCTGCACACGCTGGACCTCTCGATCAAGTTCTTCAACACCTACCTCCGTGCGACCATCAACGCGAAGGATATCCGCACAGCCTACAATATCCTCCATCAATATCGACAGCTCGCGGAGGACATCTTGCGAGTCTCGATCACCGTGAAGGACAGCGCGGACCGATCTGCCATCGAGGCGCGCGCCTGCGAGATCGCAGGGTTCATGAGGTACTACGGCGGCATCGCGTTCCAAAGCGGGCTCACGTTCATCACGGAGGTCGTCGCTCACGATATCGGCGCGCTGTGCGACACCGCCTACCGCTGCAACGCGGGGGTCCATGAGGTCTTGCTCGACACGTTCTTGCGCGTCGATGATGCGGCTGAATCGACGGAGCAAGAAAACACCCTGCGAGGAGTGCGGCGAGCCCAGGTCAAGCTGGCCACGAGCTACCTGCTCTACGCCGACTACAAGTTCGCGGACAAGATTCGATTTGACATGATCGACGAGCCAAAGCGCCGCCTGCAGAGTATCTGGCAAGAGCTCCTCGCCCTCGACAACCGCGAATTTTGGGAGGTCAACGACCGCGGTAGCAATTTTGACTACCTCTCACCCCGTCAAAAGACCAAGCTCCCGGAATTCTTCGCCGGCTTCCCGTCACTCGAAGATCACACGCCACCACAGCCCGGGCTCTAGACGAGCCCACGGCAAGATTCCGCCCACAGCCGACTCCGCGCGCCGTCGGCTCGTGGATCGAGCCCGTCGTCTCCCTGCGACGCTCGAGTCTGCGCGCCACCGTACCCAGATTGGCGAATCACATCGGTGTACCAATTTGGAAATCGCCTCTCGTTGAGACGAAACGTGCTCAGGTGGAGCGCGACGGCGCCGCCCGTCGTCTACCGCGCGTGCGCGTCCATGATCGTCGGTCGGCCCGCATGCCGCTCCCCAATAAACGATGGTTTACCGAAATGCCGAGCGATTCGTACGCGCAGGACTGTCTGACTCCGAGCGCGTATCGGGCGCTCACTTGTCCTCTACGGTCCCGTCGGGCTTCCCTGCCTTCTCGACCGAAGAATATTAGCGCTCGCGCGTTACACAGGGAGGATCTCTTGTATATAGTGAAAAGGGGACGCAGGATAAAGTCGCCCGTTCCCAGAGCTGAAAAATGAACCGTTCCAGAGCATTCAAGCAGTACAAACTTGACGACGACGTGAGCCCGACGGAGGGTGAGCGAGGGACGGTCTTGGGTGAAGAAAAAGTGGGGGAAACAATGGAGGGCGATGTTGGTCTTTACGACGAAATTCGAAAATACCGCGGGCTGCGAGGCCTCAGCAATGAACAGGTACGTAACCTCATCTCGTTGCTGGAACAGTTTGGACTCCCGGCGGAGGCGCTCGAAGGGCCCCGGCGTGACATACGCACTGCCGTGACCGCGCACATGACCCCAGAGTTTTTGCATCGGTTTCGAGAGCTCGCCGCCCACTACGGTCTCTCGCCGTCGAATTTGGCGCGGGTGGTGCTCAAGGGGTGGGCGCATTCCGACGCCCACCCGCCCTCAAAACTCGACGAATAGACCCGATCTTCAGGCGCCGGCGGCTGGCTGTCCCTCGCATACGAGGCGCCATTTGGTTTCGCGAGCGCCCTGGTCGGCGCGCACGCTCCACCTCTTCTAGGCTTCGCACAGCCAGGCGGCTCCGAGGGCAAGTCCTCCTGACAGGCACTGCCTCCGCGTTGCGTGGGCGTTTGCTTGGAGATCACAGATGCGGAGATCGCGCTCATATGCAGACTCGCCGTTGACTGCCTGCCTACCAAGTGGTAGGTAGATGCTGACCTTTGGGTTTCCACATGCCTTCCGACCGTTCAGAAAAACGCGAAGTCTCGGAGCGAATCCTCGACGCAGCCACGCGCTTGTTCGCAGAGCGCGGCTTTGAGGCCACGTCGCTCCAGTCGGTGGCCGACGCCGTTGGAATCCGCAAACCCTCCTTGCTGTACCACTTCCCGTCCAAGGATGAGCTGCGCAAAGCGGTGCTCGACAAGCTCCTCTCCCACTGGAATCAAGTCCTCCCCAAGCTCTTGATGGCCGCCACCTCCGGGCGCGAGCAGTTCGACGCCATCATCAAGGAGACGGTGGCGTTCTTCACGGCGGACCGCGACCGCGCCCGACTCTTGCTGCGCGAAGCCCTCGACCGACCCAAGGAGATGCGCGCGCTGATCGTCGGACACGTTCAACCCTGGGCGGACGTCGTGTCCAACTACATCCGCCGCGGACGAGAAGCGGGCCGTGTGCGGGCGGACGTCGATCCTGAAGCGTACATCGTCCACGCGATCAACCTCGTCGTCAGCAGCATCGCCACCTTCGACTCGATCGGCGCCCTCGGCACCTCCAAGGACCGGTCGGGCGACGACTCCGACCTCCGACGGCACGTCGACGAGCTCGTGCGGGTCGCTCGCGCCAGCCTCTTTCGCCAACTCGAGGCCCTCGGCATCGCTCCTCGTGAGGAGCGCGATGAAGCGCCGAGCAGTACCGACGACGCTAACGCTCCAACCGGAAGCTAGTCGCGGCATCACAAAATTGCACAAAGGAGCCCCCTCCCATGTCCAACTTCTACACAGACAACGAAGACCTTCAATACTACTTCCGCGAAGCCATCGACTGGAAATCGCTCATCCGCACGACGGAGTTCGAGCGCGAAGGCTCCGATTCTGACGAGGCGGTCGCGGAGGCGGTCGAGACCTATCAAGACATGCTCACCATGATCGGCAAGTTCGCGAGTGATGAGATCGCGTCCCGCGCCTCGCGAATTGATCGCGGTGAGATCAGCGTGAGCGACGGTGAGGTGAGCGTCCCCAAAGAGCTCGATGAGATCTTTGAGCAGCTCAAGGCCCTCGACCTCCACTGGATGTGCATCCCGCGCGAACTCGGGGGCATGAACGTACCGCTGCTGGTCTACTTCATGACCGCCGAGGTCTTCGCGCGTGCGGATGTCTCCGTGATGACCCACCACAGCTTTCACGGAGGTATGGCGCTGGCCATGCTCGCGTACTCCATCAAGGAGGGCACGACCACCTTCGACTTCGACAAGCGCGAGATCACCGGGACCCGATTCGCCGACTTCATCGAAGAGATCGGGAACGGCGAGGCGTGGGGAACCATGGACATCACGGAGCCCGACGCCGGCAGCGACATGGCCGCGCTCCGCACCTCCGCCGAGCAAGATGCGAGCGGAAACTGGCTCGTCACGGGTCAAAAAATCTTCATCACTTCCGGCCACGGGAAGTACCACTTCGTCATCGCGCGGACCGAGAAGTCCGATGGAGACGACCCGTTCGCGGGGCTCGCTGGCCTCTCGTTCTTCTTGGTGCCGGCCTATGAAGACCTCCCCGACGGCACCCGAAAACACCTCGCGAGCGTCGATCGTGTGGAGGAGAAGCTCGGGCACCACGGCTCCGTTACCGCGTCCATCTCCTTCGACCGAACCCCGGCGATGCTCATCGGAAACCGCGGCGAGGGATTCAAATACATGCTGACGCTCATGAACAACGCGCGCCTCGGCGTCGGGTTCGAGAGCATCGGACTTTGCGAGGCCGCCGCCCGGCTCGCCCGCGAATACGCGCAGCAACGCCCGTCCATGGGCAAGACCATCGATCAGCACGAGATGATCGCCGACTACCTCGACGAGATGGAGTCTGACATCCAAGGACTCCGCGCCCTCGCGATCACCGCTGCGATCGACGAGGAGACCGCCACCAAGCTCTCCCTCATGCTCGAGGCGGCGCCGGAAGGTGCCAACCGGGTCGGCGAGCTCGATCTCGACGCGCTTCGTAAGCGGGTTCGAAACCTCAAGGCCCGCGCCAGGAAGCTCACGCCGCTGTTGAAGTACAGCGCTGCCGAGCGCGCCGTCGCCCACGCGCGACGCTGCGTCCAGATCCACGGGGGCAACGGCTACACCAAGGAATACGGCGCGGAGAAACTGCTGAGGGACGCCCTCGTCCTCCCGATCTACGAGGGCACCAGCCAGATCCAGTCGCTCATGGCGATGAAGGACGCGCTCAATGCGGTCATCGCCAATCCTCAAGAGTTCGTCCGCGGCGTCGCGCAAGCGCGTTGGCGCACCATGTCCGCGCGGGATCCACTCGAGCGTCGCGTCGCCAGGCTCGAGCTCGCTGAACTCGAGACCATTCAATTGATGATGCGGAAGACGGCGACCGACAAGCTCAAGCTCCTCAAGGGGGTCCCGATGCAGCGGTGGGGCACGACGTTCTTGAAGGACTGGAATCCAAAACGTGATTTTGCGTTCGCGATGCTCCACGCCGAGCGGCTCACGCTCATCATGACTGACGTCGCGATCTCCAAGATCCTCTTGAGTCAGGCGAAAGAGCACGACGAGCGACGCGCAGTGCTCGACCGCTACCTCGACCGCGCGGAGCCCCGCGTCCGAAGCCTCAAGGATGAGATCTCCACCCGAGGCCTCCGCATCCTCGAACAGCTCAGCCGAAATTCCACACCCGACACCTCCGCAGAGGAGGCCGCGAAACCAACGGCCGAGGCCGCGCAGTGATTCGGAGACTCATGCGTCTACCTTCCGCTCAAATCATCCATCAGGGGCCGGTCCTCGCGACGCTCGGCCGCGCCGCCTTCACGGCGCTGCGGCAGCAGCTCAAGCCACCCGCGCCCGGCGCCTTCACGACCCCCGGCCCAGTCTTCGAGGCGACCATCGCGCCTCGCGCAACGTCCCTGCTCGTCGAGTATCAACGCCACGTATGCGGCGACACAAAGGCCTACCGCGGTGTTGTGCCACCCCACCTTTGGCCGCAGTGGGGCTTTCCACTCTCCGCGAAGACCCTCGCGGGCGCCCCCTACCCGCTCCTCAAGGTGCTCAACGGCGGCTGTCGCCTCGAGGTGCGCGCGCCGCTTCCCGCCAACGAACCACTCCTGGTCACCGCACAATTAATGGACATCGACGAGACCGAACGGCGCGCTGTGCTGCATCAGCGGGTCACCACCGGCACCGCGTCGACTCCCGACGCCATCGAGGCGAACCTCTACGCTATCGTCCCACTCCAGCGAAAGAGATCGAGTGAGGCGGGGTCGAAAGAGCGCGCGCGGCCCGAGAAGATTCGCCCCCGAGTACCGCTCGACGCCCTCGAGCTTGATCGATGGCGCCTCCCGGCGGACGCTGGCCTGGCCTACGCCATGCTCACGGGTGACTTCAACCCCGTCCACTGGGTCCCACCGTACGCCCGCGCCTTCGGATTCAAGAATACGATCCTCCACGGCTTCGCGACCATGGCCCGCACCTGGGAGACGCTCCGCGTCCGACGGTTCTCAGGAGATATCGCGCGGCTAGGAAAGCTGGACGTCAAATTTACTCGGCCCTTGGTCCTCCCCGCCCGCGTCGGCGTCTTCACGCGAGGCGATGAAGTGTGGGTCGGAGACGCCCCCGGCGCCCCCGCCTACCTCGAGGGAACTTTTCACGCCTAGGAGACCGCGGCAACGACCTGGTCCCCCCACCAATACCGAACAGAAGCAATGATCTCATGAGCGACTTTTTATTAGAACTCGGACAAAATCACCGCGCCCGCGCCCTCATCAAAGGCCTCGGCCTACCGATCCCGATGCCTCAAGACCTCGCGCGAGCGAGCGAGGGGTTCATCGCCCGCCCCCTCGAAGGACATGAGGTGGCGTTTGGCCACGGCGACGCGAGCCCGCTGTCGGAGGTGATCGCCAAGACGCTCGCGGAGGCTGGGGCACACGTGGGTGTTGTCCACGACTGCCCGTCCCGCGGAATCTTCGAGACCCAAGCCGAGGCATGGAGTCGACCTCAGTGGGAGCTCACCTTGAATCCTGACGGACCCAAGCTCGATAGCATCGTCTTCGACGCGAGCGCGCTCGACACCACCGAGTCCCTGCGCAACCTCTACGACTTCTTTCACCCGCTGATGCGGCGCCTTAAAAAGTGCGGGCGCGTGGTGATCCTCGCGACCGCACCAGACGCGAAGCAAGCCCCCCTCATGCGAGCCACCCAAGCCGCGCTCCTCGGGTTCATCAAGAGCGTCGCGAAAGAGGTGGGGAAAAAGGGGTCCACTGCCAACATCATCTATGTCGAAGGCAACGCCAGCGCGCACCTCGAGGGGCCGCTGCGCTTCCTGTTATCTCGCCGGTCCGTCTTTGTCAGTGGGCAACCCATCGTCGTCCGAGCCCCGAAGGGCCGCAAGCTCCCCGAGTGGGACTGGAGTCGCCCGCTCGACGGGAAGGTCGCCCTCGTCACGGGCGCAGCCCGAGGAATCGGCGCCGCGACCTCCTCGCTCCTCGCGAGCGCGGGCGCGACGGTCATCTGCCTCGACCGCCCCGCCGACGACGGCCTGCTCAGCAAGGTCGCCCGCGAGGTCGGCGGCATGCCGCTCCCCGTCGACATCACCACCCCCGAGGCACCTCAAGCGATCGCAGACTTCGTCGCAGAGCATCGTGACGGACTCGACATTATCGTTCACAACGCGGGCGTCACCCGCGATAAGACCCTCGCCCGGATGAAGCCGGAGTGGTGGGATCAAGCCGTCGACATCAACCTCGGCGCGGTCGAACGCATCACCAGCAAGCTCCTCGAAGGGACCCTGCGGGATCACGGCAGGATCATCTGCCTGTCGTCGGTCGCAGGGATCGCCGGAAATCTCGGGCAGACCAATTATGCCGCCAGTAAATCCGGCATATTGGGTTACGTGCGAGGCCTCGCCCCTGTCGTGGCGCGACGAGGAATCACCGTCAACGCCATCGCCCCCGGGTTCATCGAGACTCGTCTCACCGCGGCCATCCCCGTGGTGATCCGCGAGGCGGGACGTCGACTCAGCAACCTCGGTCAAGGCGGCCAACCCCGTGACGTCGGCGACGCGATCACATTCCTTTCCACACCTGCGGCCCACGGAATCACAGGCACCACGCTGCGAGTATGCGGCGGCGCGCTCATCGGCGCCTAGACTGGAGTATCAATCATGCCAAAGAAAAAACAATCCCGACGTGCAGTCGTCGTCTCTGGGGTCCGCACCCCCTTCGTTCGCGCCTTCAGCGAATTCCTTAAAATGGACACCTTCGCGCTCGGCGGCGCGGCGGTGGTGCGTTGCTTGAGCGGACGAATCTGTCCCAGCAAGACATCGACGCGATCGTATGGGGTGGGGTCATCCTGCCGTCAACGGCCCCGAATGTCGGACGAGAGATCGCCCTCGACCTCGGCCTCCCGGCGTCAGTGGAGGGGATGACCGTCACGCGCGCGTGCGCCTCGGGCCTGCAATCCATCACAACCGCCGTCGCTGCCATCGAGCGTGGAGACGCCGACGTCATCATCGCCGGTGGCTCCGACTCCACCAGCAACGCGGAGGTCAGCCTGCCCTCCAAGGCCGTGCACCTCCTCGCACCCTTCGCCTTTGGCAAGGCGTCACCGAGCGACGTCATGGGAGTGTTGTCCCAGCTGATGCCACTGGGAGACATCCTCCCGAAGATGCCGAAGATCGCGGAACGAACCACAGGCGAGGTCATGGGAGAGTCCGCGGAGAAAATGGCAGTTCGCAACGAGATCTCTCGCCTCGCCCAAGACGAGCTCGCGCTTCGCAGCCACGAACGAGCGGCGGCGGCCATCGAGTCCGGCCGATTTGACGACGAGGTCGTGGCGGTCGAGACTCCGACAGGCGCGCTCGTGAGCGCCGACACCATCGTGCGCGCGGACACCAGCATCGAGCGCCTCGGGAAGTTGAAGCCGGTCTTCGCCAAAGACGGAACCTTGACCGCAGGAAACTCGAGCACCCTGACGGACGGCGCCGCCTCCGTATTGCTCATGGAGGAGCAGAAGGCGAAGGCGCTCGGCTACACGCCGCTGGCGGCCTTCAAGAGCTGGTCGTATGTGGGTGTCGATCCGACGGATCAACTCCTCATTGGACCTGCGCTCGCGATGCCGCGCGCGCTCGAGCGTGCGGGGCTCGACCTCGCTGACATTGACCTCGTCGACATGCACGAGGCCTTCGCCGCCCAAGTGCTCAGCGTGCTCAAGGTGCTCGGGAGCGAGTCGTTCGCCCAGCACCGCCTAGGGCGCGACACCGCGGTGGGCGAGATCGACCCGGCCCGACTCAACGTACACGGCGGATCGATCGCCATCGGGCACCCCTTCGGGGCGACGGGCGCGCGCATGGTCACCACCATGGCGAACGAGCTTCATCGCGGCGACAAAGAGACCGCGCTGCTCGGGATCTGCGCCGCCGGTGGGCTCGGGGCCGCGGCGGTCTTGGAGCGAGTCTAGCGACACGCAGGGCCGCGAGCGCCTCGATGGGCACTAGTCACGTCGAGCGCTCGCTCGCACCTCAAAAGCTGGAGCGCTCGATCTCGTAGCGGGTGAGCTTGCGGTAGAGCGTCGCGCGCCCGATCCCCAACCTTCGGGCGGCCTCTGTCACGTTGCCGCCCACGTGGCGGAGCGCCTCGACGATGGCTTCGCGCTCGGCCTCTTCGATGGAGCGCACTGTTCCACTCGTCGACGTCGATGAGCTCCCCGCAGCGCTCTGCGCAGGCTCTCTAATATCCGAGGGAAGATCGGCCACGGTGATTCGCGATCCCCGCGCCGAGATCACCATGCGCTGGGCGAGGTTCTCAAGCTCGCGAACGTTGCCAGCCCACCGATACGCTTGAAGGCGACGCAGCACCTCTGGATCGAAGCTAGAGACGGGGCACTCGAACTCAGCGGCGTAGCGGCTCAGAAAATGAGGGAAGAGATCGTGGAGATCTTCAATACGGTCACGAAGCGGCGGCATGTCGATCGGATAGATCACCAATCGGTAGAACAGATCGTGCCGGAATTTTGCGTCGTCCACCAGCCGCGCCAAGTCGTGCTGGGTGGCCGAGATCAACCGCAGGTTGACGGGGACTTGTTCACGCCCTCCCACGCGCTCCACGGTGCGCTCTTGCAGCGCTCGCAAAAGACGCACCTGCGCGCCCTGACTAAGTTCGCTGATGTCATCGAGGAAGAGCGTGCCACCGCTCGACATCTCGATCTTTCCGGGGCCCTTGTCCTCGGGGCCCTCCACAGAACCGAACAGCTCTGACTCGTGCAACGATTCTGGGATCGCGCCGCAGTTGACAACCACGAAGGGCTTGTCGGACCGCTCACTGCGCTCATGAATCACCCTCGCTACGAGCTCCTTCCCGGTGCCGTTCTCACCCTGAAGGAATACGCTGACCTTGCTTTGGGCGACGCGGTCCACTTCGGCCAAGACCTGTCGAATCGGACCAGAGGAGCCGAGAATACGCCGATTCGTCTTGAGCTCGTCCCCAGTCGTCGCGGCGCGCGGGCGTTCGTCGAGCGCGCGCTCGCGGACCGCCGCCCGCATCACACCGATCGTGGCCTCTCGAAGCAGAGGCTTAACCTGATAGTCGAAGGCGCCGAGCTTCATGCACTCGACGGCGGTCTCAAGCTGCTCGTCCGCCGTCAACATGACGACGGGAGAGCGATTGCCGCGGTCTTTCAGCCGACGCAACACCTCCAGCCCGTCCATCTCGGGCATCCGTACATCGAGACACACGGCGTCCGGTCGCCGTGCATCGAGCGCCTCAAGAAACGCGGACCCGCTGTCGAACCCCTCCGATGAGATCCCGTCGCCCTCCAACCATGCCATCAGGAGGTTGCGGGTATCCGCGTCATCATCCACCACAAAGACCCGTGCGTTGTTCGTCGGCGATTCGTCCACGTTGAGTAGCGTCATCCTCTCCACGCATAGACTACCGAGCAAACTGCTCGACTACAATGCTTGACGCAAGAACCCCGCGAATCTCCAAAATAGTCCGAAATGGGACTCCCGTCCGACCTGGCTTCCATCTCCGAGAAAGTGAGCTCAGGTCCCGCCGCGCTGGGCGCGTCGCTGGTCCTCGAACCGCGCGTCCGCCAGGCGCGGCGAGTCCGTTCACCGGGCCTCCACTACTCGTTTGAGGCCGTCCCCTATCGGAGGCCATGCTGGCGTGTCCTCGGGTTCCAGGCGCTGCGTCCGTGATATCTTCATCATGGCCTCGTGCTCGCCTAGGCGTCACGCCGAAAGATGAACGACCCGGCATTACTACAAGAGGCCCTCGTGGAGCTCGCGAGGGCGCGTGAGCTCGCGAAGGCGCAGCAAGAACTGCTCGACGGACTGTGCAACGCCGCTCACAGAGTCATTCGCGCGACCTCCGAGATAGAGCGATGGCGCAGCGTCCTCGAGAGCCTCGAACACCTGCTCGAATTCGATTTCGCCGCAATCTTTCCAGCCTCTCCTTCACACAGCGACACGTCGATGTATGCGAGCGATCCGCTGCTGGCCACGCTCGAGTGGGGCGCGCTCGCGCAGCTCCCCAGGCAGCCCGGTGTGAACGCGGCCCTGGCGATCGACCTCACCACCCAAGGTGGCGCCAACGACGGCGGCGGGTGGAACGGTCCGCCGGCCATTCGCTCGCTCATTTATTTGGGATCCGACGAGGACTGTGACGGGACTCAGCCGACGCTCGTCCTGGCGTCCAAGAGCATCGGCACCTTCAGTCGAAAAACCATCGAGCTCCTGCGGCGGTTTTCGGGGCTCCTCGCGGTGCGCACCCCCTCGAGCGGGGAACGTGATGGGCCCCCCGGGCTCACCCCCGATCTCCCGATCCCCTGGGTACGATTCAGCGACGACATGCGGATCCTCAACGCGAACGGCATGGGCAGAGAGTTCCTAAGAAACTGGGATCCAGATCTCAAGGAGACATTGCCCAACAATTTGGCCGCCGCCTTAACCCCTGAGTCTTCCTCCGCGTCGTACAAGGTCGATCTCCGCGCCGCGAATCACTTCTTTTCGTGCGAGGTGGCACGAGATACACCCCTCACGTGGATCATGATCGCGACCGACATCACCGCGTTGCGGAAGAAATGGCGCGGTCTAGAGAATTCCCAGAGGAGGCTGCGCTACGTCCTCAACGCGCTCTCAGTCGCGGTGCTCGTGGAGGCTCCCGACGGCGCCCCCCTCCTGAGTAACCCGGCGTATCAAGAGCTCTTCGACCACCCGCTGCTCTCCAACGCACTGCGCAGCGAGACCAACCAAGCGATCTCAGAAATAGAAGCCGCGCTCCTCATCGCGCCGGCCGACTTAGTCAACATGCGGACCCGTCGCATCTCGCCGGACGCGGTCGACAAGGAGGTCTTCCAGACCATCGACGGCGGAAGCCTCCTCGTGAGCGTGTCGACGGTCTTCAACGAAGACAGTGAGGTCTACCGCGTCTGGCAGTTTGCATCGATCGCTGCGGACCTTCGTCAGTCCTTCCCCGCTGAGGGGCTCGGCGCGATCCAACGGTTGATCGAACTTCGTCCCGAACCGTCGCTGATCTGCGATGTCGACGGCGCCATCACTTTCGGCAACTCTTCCGCGGCGGCGTTCCTCGAGATGTCCCAGGCCGAGCTCCGCGCCGCGCTCCTCACGAGCATCTTCCCGCTCCCCTACCACGCTGCGCTCGCGGACAACCAGAAGCGCGCCATGGCGGGCAGTCTCGCGACCTTCCAAGCGCCGGTTTCGAAGTCAAAGGCGTCTCCGGCACAAGTCGAAGTCCAACTGGCCGCGATCAAGTTGGGGACACGACAGACTCTCGTCGTGACCTTGCTCGACCGCTCGACAGCCCACGTCACAGACTACCGACTCGACGCGCTCTCGGCCGTCGCCGAGAGCTTCGGCGTCGGAGTCGCCATCGCCGATCTTCATGGCCAGGTCGAGTGGGTCAATAAGGCCTTCCAGGTATCGACCGGATACTCGCGCGCGGAGACCACCGGGATCCCGCTCGGAGCGCTCCTGGGTGGTCCGAACGCCGACCCAAAACAGCTCGCCATGATCGACACGCACATTCGCGACGGGCGAGCCATGCAAGCGGAGATCCTCTGCCAACGCGCATCCGGACCGCTGTTTTGGAACTCCGTCAACCTCTCCCCCGTTCGAGATGCGGCCGGTCAGATCTCACGATTTATCGCGGTGCTCTCTGACATCTCCGACCGCAAAATAAACGAGGCCGAGATGCTCCGGTCTCAGCGGGAGGCGGAGCAGGCGAGCAAGTCAAAATCGGAATTCCTCGCCGTGATGAGTCACGAAATCCGCACCCCGCTAAACGCGATATTGGGGCTCACGGAGCTCGCGCTTCAAGGGAGCCTCCCCACGGAGCAACGCTCGCTGCTCCGCTCCGTTCAGGCGAACTCAGAGGTCCTCACGTCGATGCTGCGAGATGTTCTTGACTTCTCCAAGATTGAGGCGCGACAGACGACCACGGTCGAAGAGCCGTTCTCTCTCCTTGAGGTCACAGAGTCGGTCGCGGACGCCTTGAGCGTGCACGCGGAGGCCAAAGGGCTCGACCTCGTCTGCTATTGTGATCCGAGGATACCTCGCGCGCTCAAGGGTGACGCAGATCATCTCCGCCAGGTCCTCATCAACCTGATCGGCAACGCGATCAAGTTCACCGATCAAGGAGAGATCCTGCTCGAGACGACGCTCCAGCACTCGACACCAGAGGAATCGAAAATTCAGATTGTCGTCGAGGATACGGGCGTTGGCATCCCAAAGGCGCAAACAGAGAATGTCTTTGAGCAGTTTGTGCAAGCCGACCAATCCACCCGTCGTCAATTCGGAGGGACAGGACTCGGCCTCAGCATCACGAAGTCTCTCGTTGAGTTGATGGGTGGTACCATCCGCGTGGACTCGGCGGTCGGTGATGGCAGCCGCTTCACGATCAAAATATCGCTCCCGCGGGTCGCCCCCGCGATGACACCGCCGGCGGTCAATTCCCCGTTCCACGACGTCAAAGCCATCCTGTGCGACGGCAATGATCGAAGCCGAGATGCCGTTAATCGACTCCTGTCTCACTGGGGCGTCGACGTCACAACATCCGATTCGATAGAGATCGTCGGCGAGGCGATCAACGGCACCACGAACGTCGACGTTCTGCTCGTGGACTTCACGATATATCGAGCCTATCTCATGCGAAACGCCAGGCGCCGCAGTACGCCAGCCCCTTCGCCACGATGCAAGGTCATGGTGCTGTGCCGCAGCAGCGACCTGGAGCCTCGTCTCCTTGAGGACCCCGTGGCGAAGTACATCACAAAACCGATTCGCCAAGAGAACCTCCGGCTCAGTCTCGCGCAGGCCCTGCATCTCGAGCAGCTCACGAACACCCGAGAGGACGAGAAGCAGCAGCGACGGGCAGGGAGCAAGCGCTCTCATAAGGTCCTCTTGATCGAAGACAATATCGACAACCGCAAGCTGACGAGCGCCATGCTCGAGAAGCATGGCATGAACGTGGAGGGATTCGAGAATGGAGCGGACGCCATCGAAGCCTTCAGCAATTCGGAATACGACATCGTCTTGACCGACTTGGAGATGCCAGGAATGGATGGCGTCCAGGTCGCCCAGAAAATCCGTGCGCTCGAAAAACGACTCCACACCAAGAAGACGCCCATCGTCGCTGTCACGGCTCACGCGCTTGTGTCATTTCAAGAACGTTGTGTCGCCGCCGGGATGGACGCGTTCGTCACCAAGCCCGTCCGCTGGCCAGAGTTGTTCATGAAGCTCGACGAGCTCCTCACCAGCAAGCCCAAAATCCTCATCGTCGATGACTCTGCAGCCGCTCGATCGATCGCCATGAAGCTCCTACACGCAGACGATGACTACGAGCTAGAGGCGGTCGAGAGCGGTGAAGCCGCAATTCGTGCGGTCGCCGCGGAGAGGTTCGATCTCGTCCTCCTCGATATGCTCATGCCTGATCTCGATGGCGCCGACACCCTCAAGCAGATACGAACTCACCAGCGAGATCTGTGCGTCATCGCGATGACGGGGCTCGATCGCCGCGAGCTCGCGCGAAAATCGGATCTGTTTGATGGACGAATTCAAAAGCCGCTGCAGCGCGAAGAATTTGTTGAGGTCGTGAAGCAGCACCTGCGGCGCGTGCGGACCAGGGGTACGCCGTCACGAGCACACGCTGGAAACCAGGAGAGCACGAGCGCCGAGAGTGAAAAGAATATTGTCGTCTCGATCGATCCGGACATCCTCAAGCTGATTCCATCGTTTCTCGAGAGCCGCTCAAAGGACGTCATCACGCTCCGTGAGAGCCTCGGCTCGGGGGATCTCGAGGTCGCCCGCAGAATCGGCCACACCCTCAAGGGCGTGGGCGCGAGCTATGGATTTCCGGCGATCACAGTCTTCGGCCAAAAAATCGAGCGGGCGGTGTTGGACGGCCGGATCAAAGAGGCCCGGGAACAGATCAGTCAGCTCGAGACCTATCTGGATGGCGTCGTTGTGGAACCCGCGCCGTAGCGCGGGCACCTTCGCCACGCTCGCGCACCCTGCTCAGCCGCGGCCGCGTTCACGTGATCCGCAGAATTTTGAAGCGGCCCTCAAAACACCTTAACGTAGGGGCATGGCGAGTGCCCACCTCACGAGCCTGTTCGCGATCCTCCTCATCCGTTCAGGCGCCCTCACCACCTCCTCTCCGGCGACGGGTGAGGCCCCCGCGGAACAAATTGAGCACGCGCCCCTGCCCGCGCCACCTTCCCTCTCCTCCGCCGACGTCGCGCCAGCTTCCGCCCCGCCGGAGGCAGGAGGCGACATCGCGCGACCGAGGCTCCCCGCTCCACCTCTATCCGGGGAGCTCCCAACCACCCGCGACTACGCCGCGCAACAACGAGACGCTGCGCCGGGGACGGCGACACCATCGGGGCACCCCCTCTCCGCGTTGAGCGCCACCTCCTGGCGAGGAACTGTCGCGCACATCGTCCGCCCCGGGGAGACCGTCAAGGACATCGGCGCTCGCTATGAGGTCTCGTTAGAAGAGCTCGCGGCGGCGAATGATCGACCATCAACGACTTGGCGAATCGAGGCTGGTCAGCGGGTCTGGGTGCCCACGACGCGACGCGACCTCGTTCCACATATGCTCATCATCCGAATCCGAGACGGAGAGACATGGGGGGGCCTCGCGGATCGACTCCAGGTGACGAGCGAAGCGCTGCATCGATGGAACCCCGAGATGCGAGGAGCGCTCGGCGACGGAGATACGATTCGCTGTTGGCTCGAGCGTGACGAGCTCCAGGCGCTCCGTGAGCGACGATTCAACAGGGGCGACCTGCCGGCGGCTCAAGCCCCCACACCTCGACAAGAGGCTTCGTCACCCAATGTGCCACGAGAGGTGATGGCTGCGTACAATGACGCCGCAACCCACGCAAGCAGCGGTGCTGCGCCGATGACGAGGTCTCGTCGAAGATCCGAGAGCGTCGGGAGGACGAACCGCGGGCGGCTCGTGCGCGGTGTCTCACTGCCTCCTCGAGATCCTGCGTTTCTACTCGTCCGACCATCGGAGGCTTGGGCGACCGACTACGTCGCCAACGCGCTCGTCTCCGCGCTTCACCGCTTCCAAAAGACCTCCCGATACGGTCGCCCGATCGCCATCGCCTCCCTCAGCCGGCAGCACGGCGGACGACTCAAGCCCCACCGCTCCCATCAATCGGGTCGTGATGTTGACGTCAGACTCCCGGTGAAGGACCACACACGGCCGGTCGCCTACAAACCTTCTCACCGCGCGGAGATCGACTGGGATGTCGCGTGGATCTTGGTGCGTGAGCTGCTCGAGACAGATCACCTCAAATACGTGTTTCTGGCGCGCTCGGGTCAGCGGATGTTGTACCGCGCCGCCCGTCGTGCGGGTTTGACGGAGGCCCAAGCCGACGTGTGGTTCCAATACTCGCCCAGCGGTGATCGACACAAAACGATCATTCGGCACGCCGATGGGCATGTCGGCCATATTCACGTACGCTTCCTCTGTGCGGGTCATGACACCCGCTGCGAGGATCGATAGTGTCAGCAAGCGATGATCGCGAGTGGATGATGAGGGCGCTCGAGCTCGCGTCGAGTGGGCTGGGGGAGACGTGGCCAAACCCGAGCGTAGGATGCGTGCTCGTCCGAGATGATGTCGTGCTCGGAGAGGGGCAGACGTCCCTCGGAGGTCGGCCCCACGCGGAGACGAACGCGCTCCAGGCTGCCAGCGGCTTGGCCAGTGGAGCGCACGCATTTGTGACCCTCGAACCATGTGCGCACCACGGAGTGACTCCTCCGTGCGCGGCGGCCTTGATCGACGCTGCGATCCACCGGGTCGTCATCGGCGCCGTTGACCCGGACCCGCGGGTGAACGGACGAGGGATCTCGATGCTCCGCGACGCGGGGATCGAGGTGGTCACAGACGTGTGCGGAGAGGCTGCCCGATCGACCCTGTCGGCGTTCTTTCATAAGCTGCGAACCGGGCGCCCCTTCGTTTTCTTAGGAGCGCCCGCGCGCCTCATCGCTGCTCGGCGCGCCGACGCGGTCCTGGAGACAGATGCGGCGGTCCGACGGGTCGAGGGGCTCGCTGATCGGGGGAGACTGAAGCTGCGGGTACCTCAGGGCTCGCGACCTATGGAGCTACTCGAGCGCCTCGGCGCCCATGGGCTCACATCCGTGTACGTGCCGAGCGACGACCCCCTCGCCCCCAGCTTCACAGACGAAGGTCTTGTCGACGAGCGGCTGTAAATCGTCGCAGCCGAGCGCGCAGATGAACGCGGGCGTCCGCGCCGGAGAGGGTATGCTGAACACCGCGATGCAGCTCGACGCCACCATCATTGCCTCTACCAACCGTGGCAAAATCAGCGAGTACTCGATCCTGTTGAGCCAAGCCGCCCTGTGGGGAAGGGTCACCGACCTGCTCCACAGAGGCGGCGAGCCGCCAGGGCAAGAGACGGGCGAGTCCTACCTCGAAAATGCGGTCTCAAAAGCCCGCCACGCGTGCGAACAATTCGACACCCCCGCCATCGGCGACGACGGAGGGATCGAGGTCAGTTCGTTGGGTGGCATCCCCGGACTCCGCACCGCCCGCTTTACGCGCGCACACGGAGGCCCGGTCGAAGCCATGCGAGCGCTCGCGCAGCGCGCGGGGCTCGTCGCACCTGCCCCGCCGTCCGCGACGCAGCGTGTCTCCCCGACCGTCACCGCGACGGCTCACTGCGCGGTCGCGCTCTCGCTCCCCGACGGGCGCATCTTCACCGGCGCGAGCACGATCGAAGGCGCACTTCAGTGGCCCCCGCTGCCAGACGGTCCGGGCCTGTTTCCTCTGTTTCGCGGTGCGCCGCCATGGGACGCCGGCGCGGAGGTCTTGCTGCATCGCGCGAGCGCGTTCGAGTCCCTCCTTCAAGACATCCAGGCGAACGCCACGTCTCGCCCCCCGTAGGCGAGACGCCACGCGGTGCGACGCCGCGACGCGCAGCGAGCCGGCGCTACTTGCCGATGAGTGTCAGGAATTCGCGGCGCGTCTCGGGGTTGTCTCGGAACACGCCGAGCATGCTCGACGTCACCATGGAGACGCCTGGTCGATGGACCCCTCGCGTGGTCATGCATTGATGGGAGGCGTCCACGACCACCGCCACCCCCCGAGGCTGCAACACCGACTGGATCGTCGTGGCGACCTGCGCCGTCATCTTCTCTTGGATCTGGAAGCGCCTCGCATACACCTCCAACACCCGCGCCAGCTTGCTGATGCCGACCACTCGACGGTCGGGGAGATAGGCGATGTGAGCCTTGCCAATGATCGGCACCATATGATGCTCGCAGTGGGACTCGAAACGAATATCTTTGAGCACCACGAGCTCGTCGTAGCCCTCGGTTTCTTCAAAGGTGCGGCTCAATATCTCGACCGGGTTCTCTTGATATCCCGCGAAGAACTCGTCGTAGGCTCGAGTCACCCGGTCTGGCGTCCCAACGAGCCCCTCACGGTCGGGATCATCTCCCGCCCAGCGCAGCAGCACGCGAACCGCGGACATCGCCTCTTCTCGAGTCGGCCGATTCTCTACGGCGCGCGCGCGCTCTCGCTGCAGCTGGGCGCGAATCTCGGCGGATTGACTGGATGAGATCGAGTCGTTCATCGTGTCGGGAGTCAAGCACGGAGGCCCCGCCGTCGCAACTTCTCCGCGCGCCATTCGCGGCCTTTCAGGGCCGAATTCTGGTGTTTTGTGTGAGTTTCAGGGCCGCCTACGTCACGCCGCCGTCGCCGCTCCTCCGCGACTTGCGCCGCTCAGCAACGCAGCGAACAACACCGAGCCAGCCCTCGCCCCCCCGCGACCTTCGCGATCCAAATCGGCGCTCGCGCTCAGCGAACATGAGGGACACCGGCGCCGCTTCGCGCCATGCGAGCGCGCCACCGCCCACCCCTCACCCAGTGAAACCACGGACCCGCTCAAGACGCATCGCGAACGGGCAGTCCGCGTGAGCGAAGGTGTATTGGGCGTTCCGCGAACCGGAGGTCTTCGAAGCGACCGTGATATCGGCGTGTTGAAGCGCCGCTTCAAACTCTGCGGAGGTGCTCGTCGCGACGATGATATTCAACGAACCGTAGTACAGCTCGGTGATCATAAACACACGTCGAATGCGACCGTCGTAGTCTTCCCATCGATCTCGCTTGAGCTCTTCGAGATGGTCGTCGATCTGCACGCGCATCAGCGGTGACATCACTCGCACCTCAAGATCAGCAAACTTAAATTTTCGCGCCCGCGAAAGATCGAAGCGCCCGTCGATCTTTCCGAGCACGGGATGCTCAAGTGAGCTGCTGTGCTCACGCTCAAATTCTACCTCCGCGGCGGCGAGGCTGGCCTTCCCCTTCGGGAGCGACCGGGACTCCGAGATCATCGCCATCATGCCCTCGTCGTCTACGTAATCGGCGTCCCGAAACGCAGCAAAGATCGTGTCCGGCATCCCCGGGTGATCGAACTTTGGCTTTCCAATCAACGGATCCCACACGAGCATGCCCGTGTGAATCCGGTCGTGAGATGCGGGGATCAGATCGAGATCGTAGCTTCGAGAGAACTTCTTTAAATCCATGAAATGGCTCCTCTGGCACATGCTAGCCGGTCTTGCGGGGCTCACGAAGGCGCGACAACGCCCAAACCTCGAAGACGCGCGAATCTTTCCCCAGATCCGGGATCGCCACGACGAGTCCGACAAAGCCCCATGGCCAGGTGGGACGACGCTGGCCGCGTTGCGGGCGCGCGAACACGAATTTCGCCATCAGGTCGTGGCGCTACAACGAACGCGGCATCGATGCCGACAAGCCAGGCCACGCGATGGTGCGCGCGAGTCGGTCGGGCTACGCTGCGGGCCGTGTCCAAGCTACGCGCTCAGCTTCCAGATGATGTTCTCGGCGAGCTCGCGCGGCAGTACCGGCAGGCCGTGGCACGAGCCGAGGAGAACTACGACAACAACTCCGCAGACGAGGACTGTCTCACCGGCGGGCTCAGCCAGTCCATGGCCGACCACGTCGGTGGAACGCTCCAGCACGACGGCACCACCTACAGCTGGAAGACGATCGTCAAGAAATTCCGAGGTCGTGGAGCTGGCGCGCTCGAGAAAGAGCTCGGTGCTGACGCCATCATCGAGCTCTCCATCATCGACAAAGACGGTGACGTGGTCTTTCGGAAGTCCCTGCTCTTCCAAGCCAAGAAGCACTGGAAAACAAAGGACGCAGCCCTCGTCGAGCAGGTAGAGAAGATGGAGACGGCGGCGACCGGGTCCATCGTCGTTGACTATCGAGAAACGGGGTACACGGCGGTGAGGTCCGAAGCCGTCCTCGGGGCGAACGGCGCGCCTCGAAAACTGGCGAAGGGGGCTCGGGAGAGCCTCGGAGACACGCTTGCAGGCGCGTTCCTTGAGTGCTCGATCGGGGGCGCGAACCTCTACTACGACGCCGCCAGGGCTAGGCTCCTTCGGAGCGATGGACTTCACCTCACCGCTCGAAAATTTGCGGTCGCTCGACGGATACGCTCGGTGGTGACCAAGGTGCCGCCCAAGTAGACAATCGCGGGTCAGAGCGCGGGTCAGGTCGCCTGATCCAACTGCCCCTCGCGACCGTCCTGGCAAAACAAAAACCCTCCCGGCTCGCGCGGGGAGGGTTCCTTCGGTGCCCAGACCTGGAATCGAACCAGGGACACGGGGATTTTCAGTCCCCTGCTCTACCGACTGAGCTATCTGGGCGCGTCGGACGGCCTGTGTACGAGATCGTAGGGGACCCGTCAAGCGGGAAGTGCAGGCGCGGCGCCGCCTCGAACAACGAGCCCCACGACCGTCCGGAGCGGGCGTTTCACGACCGGTTCCACCGCGCGTGCAGGTCGCTCTGCCAGCGGCCTCTACGCCGACGCTTCGCCGCGATCATCACTGAATTCCCGCGGAGGCGGCGGCACGAAATCTCTCCAAATGCGGCGCCAGTCCGTCCAAATCCGCCTCACTGTCCACGAGCAGCAACAGGTTGACCTCCGGGGTGAGCACGTGGGCGACGAGCGCGCTGGCTCCTAGGTGCATCGTGACCTTGCGGAGGCTCGAACCAATCGTAGACGACGCAGCGAACATCCGCCGCACCGTTTTCTCAATGTCCTTCGATTCAGACGCCGAACACGATGAAAATTTCCCGAGGGTGGCGCTGCCCTCTTCGATCGTCGACACCACCACGTCTCGCACCTCGGGACGAGCGCGAAGTTCAGTGACGAGCGCGCGATAACTATCCACTTATTGATCCTCCAAAATTTCTCGCCTCAACGCGCTCGCGTCGGCGTCCTCGCCGAGCGCGAGCACGGCTGAGGTCGCGCCCATCGCCACCATCAGCATCGTCCGTCCTTCGCAGTCGTCGGCGATCACGCCGTCGAAGACCCCTTGACCCAGCACCCTCGAAATCCGCGCCGCACCGCGCATCAAGAACCCCGCGAGGGTGACCTGCGAGGGCTCGCTTCGCAGGTCCTCCGCGAGGACCTTCCCGGTGCTGGAGAGGATGGCGACCCCCTTCACACCTTCGTAGGCGAAAAACTGGCCCAACATGAGCTTGCGCGTCTCCGGATCGTCGAGCGGATTGATCATCGACGCGCTCTCGGAGGCAGCCCATGGAGCGACACCGTGTGGTCCACTCTGGCTGCTCCGCTCGTAGATGCCCGACTCTTGCGCGGACACGATCGGGGAGATCATGCTGTCGGAGACCTCCTCGGTCAACGAGAGGTCGCTCGAGCTGGCGACCGCGGGCGGCTCTTCGGCGCCCTCCCCCGGAGCTTCGCCGTAAAGCGCCGTCTTGCGGCCTGCACCGCTCGCCTGCGCGGCCACGTGTGGGACGCTCTCCTCGTCGGCGCGACGCGCGAATTCCATCAAGAGATGCATGCTCGACGCGAAGACCGTACGCCGAGCGGGCGTCACAAAAAATCGCTCACGAAACCGCCCGACGTCCTCGCTGAGCATCCCGTAGAACGCGTCCTCGCCGCTGAGTCCACCAAACTCCACGTGGACGATATCCCCGTGTTCGAACCAGATCGACGCGATCCGGTTGAAAGACAACTCCACCTCGATCAGCTTGTCTCTCCCTGAGAGCGCGACCATCTGCACGTAGTCGAAGAGCTCAATCTCGATACCGAAACCGAAGAACCCTCGCCTCGCCATGACAGCCTCGATCAACGACTCGGCCCGGTCGTCATCGACGGCTGCGCTGAAAATTGGAATTTTTCGTTCATCCAACCAGCGCTTACGATCGTCGCTCACCCCCTCCGAAACCACGAAGACGCTCGTGGACGGCAGGTGGCGACCGAGCCACTCGATCACGTCGATTCCTTCACCGAGCTGAAAGTCGAGCGCGGTGATGACCGCGTCAAACGGCGCCGCGCGCAACGTCCCGAGCGCCGCTTCCACCGAGTCGACACCCTTGGTCACGCAGCCGTGCTCTGCCAAGACCCGCTGAAACTCGGATCGCTGGGTGGCATCCTCCATGACCAAAAGGAGGGACCGATCCACCACCGTTGAAGACTGAGCGCTCACTCGGCGAGAGCATACCGGCGCTTCGCGAGCGCCGGTGCCTTCGCTCAGATCGTGCGTCACACGAACCGTCCATACGCGCGGACCGCGCATTTCGGAATTGTCCCGAAATCGGACAAACGCTGTTTTTTGGCCCGCGCGGTTCCGCTAGTCTCAGGTGACCAGATTTTCGCGCGTTGAGGTGGCGCTCCGTAGATTCTTGGTTTGCCATTTTATTCGAGTGTCGATTGCGAGGAATTGTTTTAGTCTCACCGTATGCCTATCGTGCTCGAATCTTTCCGACTTGCTGAAGCTGAACGCGCACTTTGTGAACATGCTCTTCATAAGGGCGGCAATATCGTAGAGGCTGCGGTGCTCCTAGGCATCACTCGACATGCTCTCAAGCGCAGAATTTTGAAACATCACATCGAGTGGCCCCGCGGGCGACAGCGCGCGGAGACGCCCTTGAGCTCTTGACCTGCTCGAACTTCAGGCCGTGATCGACCAACGAGCGCGTGCCGCCCAGACGCGAGAGAACCAGCTCGCTCACGCGTGCGATACCAAGCGCGCGTAGACGCGTGAAACGAAACGATGTGTCACGAAACGAGACAAGTCACCGAGCGGATGTCTTCATTAGAACGATGCGGGAACACGCGTCGGAAGCCGCACACGATCTCAATTCGGCGGAGGGTTCGGCGGACCGAGCCTGGAGAAGCGGCTCGTTTTGACCCGCGTGCTCACGCGCGACACACGGCCACGGCACCGTGAAAATCACTCGCGATGCACGTGCCGATTCGCGCGAGCTCATTCACACAAATCATGAACAAGCGTGGTCAGCAGGGACCAAAACGCCGACACCGACTTCACAAACACCAGCTCATCGGTGGTGTGCGCGTTCCAGATCTCCGGACCGAATGACAGCATGTCCAGCCCGTCGAGCCGCTCTCCGAGAATCCCACACTCCAAGCCCGCGTGGATCGCCTTCACTTTCGGCGGCTCTCCAAATAGCCTCTCGTAGGCGCGCTCCGCCGCCTCCAACAGCGGATTTCCAGGGTCCGCAGTCCACCCCGGGTAGGCGCCATGAAAGGTGACCGTAGCGCCGGTGTGTTCGAGCATGCTCGACATCTTTTGTTGAATCCGAAGCACCTCTTCGTCCACAGATGATCGGGAGAGAATCTCCACGCGAAGTCGCCGTGAGTCGCCCTCCACCACCCCGACGTTGCTCGAGGTTTCGACGAGTCCATCGACCGCTTCCGACCACGCGAACACGCCGTCTTGAACGCTCGCGAGCGCGCGAAGGACCTCCAAGGACGCCGCGGGCGCGATGGCAGCCCGGTCTTCCCCGTGCAGCGAAATCCGCTGGAACTCCCAATCTGCGGACGGGTCCGTGACCCCCGCCCGGAGCATCAACGCGTCGGCGAAGTCGCGGACGTAACGCTCGCACCGAGAGAGGTCTTCTCGCAGCACCCAGAATTCAATCCTGCAAAAGCGTGGGATCGCGTTGCTGAACCCCCCAGATTCCACAGAGCGCAGCGCGAATCCGTCGAGGTCTGCGGCGACACCGCGAATCAGCCGCAACGACTCAACGGCCGCGTTCGCTCGGCCTTTATCAATGTCCACTCCGCTGTGGCCCCCGCGGAGATTAAAAAGTTCGAACGCCACGGGCTCCCACTCCGCTCCGAGCTCCACGCCCACAAAGTCCCACTCCGCCACGAGATCCCGGCCGCCAGCACATCCCACGTACAAAGATCCATGCTCCTCAGCGTCGAGGTTGAGGAGCCGACGCGAACGGATCATCTTCGAATCGAGATTCGTCGCTCCGGTCATTCCCGACTCCTCATCTGCCGTGAACAAGAGTTCCAGCGGCGGGTGATCCAAGCCCGGCGTGAGGCCCAACGCCAAGCCTGCGCAGCAGCCGATGGCGTTGTCCGAACCCAGCGAGGTCCCCACCGCGCACAGGACAGGCCGCGGCTCACCACCCACCATCACGGTCGAGCGCGTCACTTCGATCGGATCGGATGCGAAATCGTGCTCACGATTATCGTCTTTCACGCAGACCATATCCATGTGGCCCTGAATCGCCAACGAGGAGGAGCGGGCTCCCGCGCCTCGGCCGGGTACCCGCAATACGATGTTCCCTGCGGAGTCCTCATCGCGCTCCCACCCATGCGCGTCGGCCAACGCTCGCAGGTAGCACCGCACTCCCTCTTCATTCGTGGAAGCCCTAGGGATCCGACGCAGAACGTCGAACTGTCGCCACAGTGGCTCCGGATCCAGCCCCTCGAGCGCCGTATCCAAATCCACGTCGGTGGGGAAAACTTCCACGGTGAAAGCCTATCAAGCAACGGTCGGAAGGCTCAAGTGCCTAAATGGTCCAAAACAACGTCTATCGTCGATCTCGTGCGATCCAATTCTACTTCGCCGACCGGGATCGCCTCCTTTTGAGGCAGGATCAACCGGTATTCCTACGAAATTGACGGCTACGATTCCTCATTGAGGACACGCTCTTGCGCGCTCCTAATCCGTTCCACGAGGCCCTCCACCATGCTGCGCTCCGTCGAAGACTCGACGGGCAACCACAAATCCGCCCTTGAGAGGACGTCGAGCAGACTTCGCCACCCGTCGATGAAGGCGACCAAAGCTTCGTCAGACAGCCGGTCTGTTCTCTCGATCAGACGCTCCACGATGAGTCTTTCTAGGAACTCTGCGCGCTCACCGTGATGTACCAAGAATCGTCTCCCTTCAACCCAACCAAAGTGTACGTCGCGGCAAAACTCTCCACAAAATATGGCGAAATGGAGGGCCGACGCCGGGCGCGCGACCGTCGCGGACGTTCAGTGAGACGCCATCTTCACCCGGTTTTTCGCGATCGACACGCGCGCTGGCAACATGCTGCGTGTCATGTCTGGGATGACACCGAGCTTTCACCGCAGCGTCCTCGCTGCCGTCTATCGGGTCCTTGATGACGAGCCGGTCATCGCGGAACCGCGACAACTTGGCGCCACCACAGCCGCCCTCGAATCCCATCCCTGGCACCCCGCCGCGGCGCAGCTCGAGCTCCTCGATCGCTGCCTGCCGCAGATTGAACGACTCCAAGCGAACACCCTCGTGCAGCTCGGCTATGAAGCGCTGCGCCGTCATCGACGCCGCCTCGATGGGACGCTCCGCGCCCGGACGCCGTGCTACACGGTCTATGCGTTCGAGCGGCTGTTGGCCCGCGTCGCGAACTACGGCTCTGTCTCCTTGGTCAAGCATCGCCTCTTCGACGCTGAGCTTGACCTTCAGATGCAACCGTCCTCACCCGCGCTGTTCTCCATCCTCGAAGGGGCGATCCTCGCCGCCCTTGAGCACGTCGGAGCGAGCGAGGCAGCGGTCTCACACGAACCTCACGACAGCGGCGCGCATTTCTTCGTGCGCTGGGAGTAGACCTGCGCCGCCGCGAAGGCGACGGCTCGGCGCCCACGCCTATCCCACCGGCATCGTCGACGGGGCGCCGCCCTCACACCCCCACCGGAACGCGTCTAGGAAGACGAAGGAATCGAGCTTTGAATCGTTGAGATCGAAGATCGCAAAGACGAGCGTGATCACCTCTCCTGGAGTCACCGCCGCTGTGCTCGTGAGCCACTTGGTCCCCGCGTTGAAGTTAACGCAGGTGTTATTCAGCTCCACCGCCCCGTTCTTGTAGTCGAGGAATCCAGCGTTGAGGGAGATCGGGTTCCCCTCCTCATCGAATGAGATATTCCCTGTCCACTGCATGGACTCGAGCCAGCCCACATACATGTCGTTGTACGGGCTCTGAAAAAACTCTGGATACTCGGTCGAGAAGAACGCGAAGTCATAGCTGAAACTCGTCACGCCATCGGGGACCTGGATCTGTTCCAGCCGAAGCTCTGAGTAGTCGCCGAGCGCCCCCCCCTCCTCATACTGGCCTTGAATCGTGTTGGAGCAGTCCCCTGTGCCGACCAGCGCCGGCGCTTCGGCGCAGTCTTGAACGCCGACATTCATCGGCACGAGCGGCGGTGGCAAATTGCCGTCGTCCGGGGCTGCGCCGAGATTCCCGCTACAAAGCACCGGCGTCGGTCCCATATTCGGAGTGTCGAGCTCGGACACTGGCCCGGTGCTGAGCACCACGAACGACTCCCCCTCGCGCGGATCGAACGCCGTCGTGGGTCCAAACCCCGATCGCACTCCTACCGCGTCAGGGCTCCCACTAAAGATGAGCGTGAGCGGCAGCTCGCCCGGACAACCGAGCCCCATCGACTCACCGGGCGTCGCCGTCGATAGCTCATCGCACGGCGTGTGCTCGGGGATCGTGCAACCTCCGCCGTCGCTGCCATCCGCCTCCTCGCCCGCGTCTAGCACGTCGAGCTTCGGTCCGTCATCGCTGGTCGTGGTGGTCCCCGCGTCGGTGGTTCCACCTGTGCCCCCCGTGCCGATCCCCTCATTCCCCCCAGAGCTGATCGTCGCCGAAGCGCTCATGCGAGCATCCCCCTCCCTCGTACACCCCGCGCCGATCAGCACGGCGACGACGCCGGCGAGCTGGAGAGCGCGCGGTTGAATTTGGGGCGTCACAACGGCGATCTTAGCGCACCGGCGGGCACACGAACAATGGGCTCAGATCCGCCGCAGAACCCTAAAAACCACCTCTCGTCTCGCCGGACGCGCGGCACCGAACCTCGCCGGCGATGCTCTCGCGACCGCTAGCCCGCGGGCGTCGTGGTCGGCGGTCCGCCCTCGCAGCCCCACTGGAAGTTGTCGAGGAAGACGAAGCTGTCGAGCACTCCGTCCGACAGATCGAAGACCGCGAACACCACCGTGATGGTCTCGCCGGGGACGACCGGCGCCGTGCTCGTGAGCCACTTCGTCCCCGCGTTGTAATTCACGCAGGTGTTCGCGAGCTCGGGCACCTGCTGCCCCGTCATCCCGGCGTTGTAGTCCAAGAACCCCGCGTTGAGCGAGATCGGGTTGCCCTGCTCATCGAAGGAGATGTTGCCGGTCCACTGCATGGACTCGAGCCAGCCCACGTACATGTCGTTGTAGACAGTCCCGAAGTAGTTCGGATATTCGGTGGAGAAGAACGCGAGGTCGTAGCTAAAGCTCGTCGCGCCACCGGGCACGGTGATGTCTTGCAGCCGCAGCTCTGTATAGTCACTGCCGCCGACCCCGCCGCCCTGCGTAAACTGCGACTCGATGGTGTTGGAGCAGTCGCCCGTCCCGATCAGCGCGGGGTTCTGCGTGCAGTCCTGGTTCCCCACGTCCATGGGCACCAACGGCGCCGGAAGAACCCCGCCGTTCGGGAATGAGCCGACGCTCGTGTTGCATGAGCTCGGCGAGGTGCTCAGATTCGGCGTGTCGAGATCGCCGACAAGTCCGCTGCTGATGACCACATAGGACGAGCCCTCCCGCGGGTTAAATGTGTTCGTCGGACCGAAGCTGTTGCGCAGGCCGATGGTCCCATTCCCGCCCGAGAAGGTCGGGACGAACGGGAGCTCACCCGGACAGCCCAGACCGATCGCTTGGCCGTAGGTCGGATTTCCCGAGTCGCACGGCGCGTGCTCGGGGACCGTGCAGTCGCCGTCGCCGTCGCCGTCGCCGGTTCCCCCCTCGGCTTGCATGGTGTCGAACTTCTCGCCGCCGTCGGTGCCGTCCGACGACGTACCGGGTCCATCGCTTGTGTTGTCGCCGGCCGAATCCCCGATGGTGTCGTTCCCCCCCGTGGAAGCATCATCGCTGACTCCGGTACCAGAGCTGGTGTCGTACTCGGTGCGGCTGTCCTTTGTGCAACCCCCCGCGAGCAGCGTGAGACAGGCGAGGACAGGCACTGATCGAGAAAGACAAACAAAACGCATGCGAAAAATATAGCAGCGCTCAAGCGGGCTTCCTAGCGAGCGCGACATGGTCAACCTCGCCGCACAAGACGACCGCGACGCGCGCGAAACGCCCTTCGCGGCGCCCTATCCCCGCAGGAGGCGGCGAATGTACGCACCACACACAATTGATGACAACGCCCGGCCCTGGCCCGCGAGATGTGAGGCAACACCCATTGAAGCGATTTCATGGCGATCACCGGGCTCCCGACTCAATATCTTGCGCTCGCGAGCCCCACCCGGCCCTCGCCTGATCTATAAGCCGACACGCCATGACCGACAGTGATCGACAACTCCCGAATATCCAAGATTTAGGGCCGCGATTCCTCGAGTTCATCGAAGGACTTCAGCGACCGGTGGTTTTCTTCGACATTGAGAGCACCGGGACCGATACCCAACGTGACCGCATCATCGAGCTTTGCCTGTTGCGCGTGTGCCCCCTCCCCGTCGCGGTGGAGGCGCCCAAAACATGGCGCGTGAACCCGACGGTCCGCATCCCCGCCGAGTCCACGCAGGTCCACGGCATCCTCGATGAGCATGTGGCCAACGAACCCACCTTCCCGCAGATCGCCGACGAGGTCATCTCCATGCTCGAGGGGTGTGACCTCGCCGGATTCAACGTGTGCCGGTTCGACATTCGCATGCTGCAGCAAGAGCTTGTCCGGGCCGACAAACGCTTCGATCTCTCAAAGGCGAATGTGGTGGACGCCCAGGTGATCTTCCATAAGAACGAGCCACGAAACCTCTCCGCCGCGCTTCAGTTCTACTGTGACGATGAGCTCGTCGACGCGCACGGCGCCACCGCGGACACCGTCGCCACGCTCCGGGTCTTCGCCGGGCAGCTCGCGCGCTACGAGCACCTCGCCTCCGACGTCGGGAGCCTCAACGAGATGCTCTCGTCCATGGACGCCGCCTACGTCGACAAGAGCCGCCGCTTCGTGTGGCGAGACAACGAGCCCTCGTTTAATTTTGGGAAGCTGCGGGGCAAGAGCCTGCGCGCGGTGGCCTCGGACCCCTCCGAACGAGACTACCTGCGCTGGATCGTCAAGGGCTCCTTCGAGGACGACGTGAAGCAGCTCATCCGGGACGCCCTCGACGGCACGATTCGCACGAACAAGCCGACCTCTTGAGCGGCCTAGGGCTTGTCCCGCGACAAGTCTCGCGTGTGCATCTCGCTCAGCAACCCCACCATGATGTTCAAGACCCGGCCCCGCCGGTGACGCGAGCTCCTGCGCGCGAGCTCCGGCCATCGACCGAGCTCGGCGATCATCAGCGAAGTACATACGAGCAGCTCCCACGCCGACGGCGGCGGCGCCTTCGCCCGAACGCTCATCCCGCGTCCGAGCACCCGGCGACTCCAGCGGTGACGCAACCCGAGCCGCGCCGTCAGCTTGCCATCACGATGCCGCGGCCCCCCCATCTCCAGGAGCTTCTTCGAGAAGCGCGCGGTCCTCGGCTCGACGTCAAAGCCGCGGGTGAGCATCTTCAAAATCCACAGCCCCCGCGGGAGCTTCTCCTCGGCGATCCTGGCCACCTCTCGCAGCGCGCGTTCCTCTGCGCCCCCCTTGAAGTCGGTTGGGTCGCTGCGCGACGCCTGAAGACGCCGCTGCAGCGCGAGCGAATCGTGTTCATCACGCGCATCCAGCATCGCGTCCCACGCGGCCTTCGCCGAGGCGGCGGCGTGGTCCTCTCTCGACGCGAGCAGACGGAACGTGGCGAGCGCCTCCACGAGCGGCTCCGCCTCGCGACGCAGGACTCCGACGAGCGCCTCGCGCCCCGGTCCGTCCGTGGGGATCACGCGAGTCTTCACCGTCACTTGGCCAGAGACGACGCCGAGGGCGCCGCGCAAAACGACACGCTCCACGCGCAGGCCCCCGTGCCAAAGCTCAATGCCTGGGGTGTCACCTCCGTCGATATAGACCTCCCCACGCGCGAGAGACATGTCCATCGTCCGCTCAACAATTCGACGGGGCCGCCGGTCCGGCGAAGCCCCCTTGAGTCCCCTGGGACCTCCCGCGCGCTGCCTGCTCGCCGCGGAGACGCGGGGGCGAAACAAGCGGCCACGCGAGACGCGAGGCGGCGCCGTCAGCTTGCCCAGGAACGCGGCGACGCCAGGCGTCACACACAGGACCGGTGAGGTGAGCGAGCGCGTCGCCGCGGTGGGAAAGACCCACGGGAGGCGCTCGCCCGCCGCCACGATCTCGTCGAAACTGAGGAGGGAGTGCGGGGACTTGGAGAACGGATCGTAGCGGTCGAAGAGGCGGACCTTGGCCAGCCCAAAATCTTCGAGGGAGCCCGCGCGGCTGATCAAAAAATGGGTCACGAGTCGCGCCCTCGCCCCCGGATCGTGCAGGCTCGTGGCCAGCGCGCGCTCCACATCCTCTCGCGACATGCGTCGCCGGCCCAGAGGTTCTGACCAGGCCGTGGGCAACGCCCACAGCTCCTCTGCCATCGAGAACGCCAGCTTCGACGACGGCAAGATCACCCTCAAGATCCCCGCGAGGGCCGGGTCTCGCGCCGTCGAGATGCCGTACAGATGCGCGGCTTGACCAGGAACGATCTCGACCGGACGTCGAATGGAGGCGCTGGCCACCCGCCGCAAGAGCGCCTCAGCCGTGACCACGCCGCCCTCGTCGACCCCCACCGGGACTTGCAGCAGCGGCGGAGAGGACCACGTCAGCCCTGCGTCTCCCGCGTCGTTCGTCTCGTATGCGAGGGCGAGGGTGTCTGGGCCCACCTCTTCGAGCTGGTGCCGCAACCACGGGAGCGTTGTCGGCTCGCTCTCCGCCAGCACGCGCCGCATGAGATCCGCCGTCACATCGGACAGCACGTGGCGCGCCCGGCGATGCAGCTCCTTGAGCAAGCCTTGGTCTTTCTCTAGGGCTGCGATGCTCGGGAGTCGCAGGGCATCGGCCGCGTGGAGCTCCGCCCACAGCACGAGGCCTGGATCAAAACCTCGAAGCCGGATGACCTCTCTGCCGAGCATGGTCACACACAGGTACCCCTCCGCCTGCGCTCGCAGGGCTCGCGCGCTCGCTTCCTCGCTCGCGATGAACGCCCGGATATTGGTGCGGAGCCTCACCGTGCCCAGCGATCCCCGATGAATGAGCTGGCTGTCTTCCACCAGCGGCACGGGGTCGAGGCTGTGGATCCTGAGCTTCTCGATTTGGACGCTCCCCCGGCGAGGTGCGCGCCCCACCAGCGCGTGCGGAATCACCGTGTCCGGCGGGAGGCGAGCGCGCAACGCCGCGACCTCAGAGGGCGTGCAGCAAAGCACCTCCAGGTCCATGCCCGACATCTCTCCGTGGAGCCTGGCCCCCCCCCGCGCTTGATGACGCCACACGAAGCGGATCTCTCCGTCACGCTGCACCCGCCGCTCGATCCGCTCAAAGTTGAGCGCGCGCCCAAATCCACCCACAGTGGCGAAGGTCGTGGGCGGGTCGTGGACCAGCCACGCTTCACCTCCGCCGTCGGAGGTCAGCGCCGCGCCGGCGGCCGCCTCGTCGAGCCACGCGACGACCGCGTCGAAGGCCTCATTGATTCGCGGGGCGTCCCCCAACGTCGTCGTCAACACGCTGGGCGCGTAGACCATCCCGGCGCGAGCGTTCACGCCCCGCCCCTCACACGCCTCGGCCAAGTCGAAGATCTTCACGCCCCCGCGGACCAGCCACAACGCCTCCCCCTCTGTCGGCACAAACCAGCCCAGCCCGTCCATGCGGATGGTTGTGGGGGGGCGCCACGCGCGGTCGAGGGTGAGGGTGAACCCCTCGCCCTTCACCCCCAGCGACCGCGCGCGGACGAGCGCCGCGACCTCCATCGCCCACGCGTCACCGCCCCCAAACAGCGCGCGCAACCGGGCACCGAGCCCCCTCGCGCGCGATACGGTCAGGTGCGCGAAGACGCCGGCCTCGACCTCCGGGGGGCACGACATCGACTCGTAGGGATCCTCGTCACGGCCGAACGCGCCGCGCTCCCGCCGTACCCAGCGACGCCCGACTCCGCCGATCTTGAGTTCGACGTGCATGGGATCCGTGGCGAGCAGGTGGTTCAACGCGGCCCCGAGCCGCTGCGTCAGACGATCCGCGTCGAACTGATCCGGCTGTTCGGGCACCTCACGCAGGCCATCCGACAGCAGACCCACGAGCTCGGGCGACCACCGACTCCGCTCCTCCGAGGACGCCGACGGCTCGGTGCTCGCGACGATCTCCAAGGTCTCGACGGCGCCACTCGCCGATGGACTCAGCGCGATGGACATGTCTGCGCAGGCGCATCGCATGGCCTGTATGAACGAGAGCACCCACCCCACCCCCTCCGACGGAGACGACGCGCGGAGCTTGAGCACCGCCTCGGTGCGCGCGACCGTAAAGGTCTTGAGGCTCCCGTCCTCGCCCATGGAATGGGCCGCGACCAAGGCCCCGATCTCGGACACAAAGGTCACGTCGCGGGCCCCAGTCTGCCGCGTTTGGAGCCGCCCATCAGGTCTCGCTCCACAGCGTCCCCGAGCGTCGCGAGATCTGCGGATGACAGCCCCAGTTGCGGTGACATCCCCGCGACGATCGACATCCCCGCGAACACAGGATCGAGGCCGCCCATGCTGAGCGCGTTTTGTACGATGGTGTGGTCCTCGCGGATCCAGACCCGCGCGTCATGAAGCCGGCGGCGAACCTCCGCGCCAAACTCTGCGCATGCGAAGGGGGCGCCGCTCCCCGTGTCGAAGCCGCAGATCGGTCCGTCTTCGTGGTGAGCCCCCGCGAACTTCGCCATTCGAACGCCGTGAATCTCGAAGCCGAGCGCGCGCAGCATCGACTCCACGCCACCGCAGATCCCTAGGGCCATCCCCTCGTTCGGCTCCACGGCGAACAGCACCCTCGCCGCTGGCACCACGCCACGATCGATGGAGCTCCCGAGGATCCGAAGCCACGGCAAATCCCGCACGAAGTCGGCGCGCACGACGGGGAAACGAGGCCCCGAACAGCTGGCGAGCGACTCGCCGACCTCTGCGCCCCCCCCCCTGAGCGGCTCGGACGTCCCGTCCGCGACGATCAGGGGGAGCCCCTCCAACGCGCGCTCGATCACCCTCAAGCTGACCGGGAGCTCATCGTGCAGCGTTCGCAGGATGGAGCGGCGATCGAGCTCGTCGATCACCTCACCGTTAGGGAGCTGCGCGGCGAGACACAGATGCATCATCGCGTGCGAGTGCGTCTCCGCAGCGCGCGACGGCCCGGCGGCGGTCTGTTCGGCCATCGAGAACAGCGCCCGCTGCATACGAGCGAAGGCGCGTACGATCCGGGGCGCGAGGTGCTCGACAGCGGCACGAAGCGTGATCTTATCGCGCGCAATATTGGTCTCAAACTCCGATGTCTCGGCCAAGATCCGAAGGTGCTGCTCGGCTCCGGGTGGCAAGCGCGAGGCCACCGAGGGGAACAGCTCCGCGAGAGTGCCCTCTTCCAATATGAGGCCGCTGCGCATCAGCACCACGCGGGGGTCGGCGCACATCGACACGAGCAACTTCCCCCCGGGGAGCGGCTCCTCGTCCTCGCAGATCGCGTCGCCCTGTGGCCAACCGACCGAAATAAGCTGCGGCGGCGACCCGTGGAAGAGGTCCTCAAAGATGACCTCGATGGGACAATAGCGGCACCACTTACAAAGCGCGCGGGTGACTTCGCCCACGACCTCCGACGCGTCGGCCCGCGCCCCTCGCTTGAGCAACAAGATCGAGGTCCCCTCGAGCGGGTTGTCAATCCGTCGCTGCTCAAATCTCGCGCTCCCGTCGAAGATGAGCTCCCAGGCCTCCCCCTCACGCCCGGTCTGTAACACTACCGCGTCTGGGCGCCAGCCAAACACACTCACGAAGCCGACCCCAAATTCGCCGGCCGACGTTCGGTCGTGTCGCTTGGACGAGGCGAACAGGCGCGTCAACTCGTCCCGCACCACCTCCTCCGTCATCCCCCTGCCCGTGTCTTCGAACCGCAGCTCAAACACGACCTCGTCGTCGCCCCCCCGATGGACGTCAAAACTGATGTCCAGCCGCCCGGCGCCGCCGTCCATGGCGTTTTGAACGAGCTCTCGACAAAAATCGTAGGGCGACCCAAATTGCCCGATCAGACGAGCGAGAATCTGTTCGACCGCTTCGTCCATGGTGTTCGGGTCAGGGAGCCGGAGGCGCCACCTCCACCGCGGCGAGCTCGAACTCCTCAAGCAGTGACGGGATCATCGGCACCACCGAGGATTCGGCGCGCCCCCCCTTCGAGCGACCGAGCGACCAGCGCTTGCGAGACTGGTAGCGTCGCCCGCCGGCCGGATCTCCCTCGAGTTCGATACAAAAATGAAAACCCGTCGTCGGCTTGCAAGTGTGAACGGTCACCGGATGGCGGGATCCGTCTTGCAGCATCTCGAAGACGGCGCGGCGACCTTCGAGCTCCAATCGAAATCCGCGCTGCGTCCCCTGATACAACGACCCCTGATACAGGGCGCCGAGTTTGCGTCCGCGGAGATTGGAGATGGCGAAGGCCGAAATCTCCTCTCTCGGGTTCGACGGCACGTCGCTCACCCACAGGCGGTCCGTGATCGAGGCGGCGTCGTCGGCGCCGCAAGCCACGACCCCTCCGAGCAGCAGTCCAGTCGCGACGGCCACGATCCCTCGAGAAACGCGTCGCCTACGATTGGGTCGTGACCTGCCCGTGGGTACAGCTGGAAGCACGGAGCAAGAGTGACAACTCAGGCACCATCGCGCAAGCCCCAAGGTCGCCTCCCCGGACCGGACCAGACGCCGACGCTCGCGGTGCTCACCGCGGATCTACCGCCCTCCTCGGGGCCGCGTTGGCGCCATCAGCCCATTCGGATGCGCCGACCACGTGCCTCCACCCTCGGTGACCGAGTGACAACAACGCGCGAGGGTTGGTAGGGTCGCATGCATGGGTCACCTCAAATCGGTACTCCTCAGCGTCGTCGCCCTCTGTGTCGTCGGTTGCGGATCGAAAGACGAAACAAAACCCGAGCGTCGCGCGAAGCGAGGCGTGTCCTCATCATCGTCGGCCACCCAAAAAGCCCTGGACCCCGCCTCCGTGAGGAAACAGGCCCTCACATATTTCTCCGTCTCCCCGGCGGAGGCCACACCAAAGTCCTACGCGATGTCCGAGGAGAAAGTCGCGCTCGGTCGCAGCTTGTACTTCGACCCGCGCTTGTCCAAAAACCATGATGTCAGCTGCAACACCTGCCATGACCTCGCCAGGTATGGCGTGGATGGAGAGCCGACCTCCCCGGGGCATAAGGGACAGCGCGGCGATCGAAACAGTCCGACGGTGTACCACGCGGCCTTCCACCTCGCTCAGTTCTGGGACGGTCGGGCGGCCGACGTGGAGGCCCAAGCCAAGGGCCCGGTGCTCAACCCGATCGAGATGGCGATGCCCAGCGAGGAGGCGGTCGTCGCCACCCTCGCCTCCATCCCGGGGTATCAAGAACAATTCAAGAAGGCCTTCCCCGAATCGGGGATCACCTACGACAACATGGCCACCGCCATCGGCGCGTTCGAGCGGCGCCTCGTCACCCCGAGCCCGTTCGACGACTTCCTCGGAGGGAACGACGCGGGCATCGACGAGAGCGCCCTGCGCGGACTGCAGATCTTCATCGACACCGGGTGCATCCAATGTCACACGGGCCCCGCGCTCGGCGGGACGATGTATCAAAAGCTCGGCGCGGTGAAGCCCTACGACACCAAGGATGACGGACGCTTCGCCCTCACAAAAAACGAGGCGGATCGCCAGTCCTTCAAGGTGCCGACCCTGCGCAACGTCGCGAAGACGGGCCCGTGGCTCCACGACGGGAGCATCGCCACCCTCGAGAAGGTGGTGGAGATCATGGCGGAGCACCAGACCACGAAGGGGACCCTGTCGGGGAGCGAGAAGGCCGCCATCCTCGCCTTCCTTGACTCGCTGACGGGCGAGCTGCCGGCGGAATATATCAAGGCGCCGCAGCTGCCGGAGAGCGGCCCGACCACGCCGAAACCCGACCCCGCCTGATCGCCGCCCGCGATGGAGACGTTCGGGATGAAATCAGTCGCCTCGCTGGAGCCGTGAGCGAACCTCGGGTTCATCGATATCATCTGCGCGCCACAGCTGACGTCCCTCCATGCCGCCGGCGACCGTGAGGTGCTGGCCGGAGACATGTCGCGACATGAACGGGGAGGACAGCACCGCCACCGCGCGGGCGATGTCTTCGGCCCGCGCGAGCTGGCGCAAGGGCATGGTCGCCACGACATCGCGGATGAGCCCCGGCTGCTCGAGCGCCGCCGCGGCCATGGGGGTCACCGTCCACCCTGGCTCGACGAGGTTCACCCGTCCGTAGGGATCGAGGTGGACGATCTCGTTCTTGAGGCTTCGAAGGAGCCCGACCATCGCCGCCTTCGTCGCGGCGTACTCCGCGTGTCCCGCCTCGCCAAACCTCCCCGCGGTGGAGCCAACAAAGCACAGACTCGCGCCGCGCCCGTCCGCGCGTGGGCCCGACGCCGCCAGCGCGCGCATGAACGCGTTGCTGGTCCAAATCGCGCCCATCAAGTTCACCTCGATCACCTCTCGGATCCGCGCCGCCTCCTGCTCGTGCAGCGGCGTCGATTCCGTCGGCCAGATGCCCGCGTTGACGACGCAGACGTCGATACGACCGAGGCGCTCTCGGGCCGCGGCCACACCATCGCTCACGGCGTTCACGTCCCGCACATCGGCCTCCCACGCGCCCACCACCTGGCCCTCCGCCCTCTTCCCCTCATATCGACGCGCCAGTTCTTCGGCCCTCGATCGCCCGGCGTGAAGGGAGAGATGACACCCTTCTCCCAAGAACACCTCCGCGAGCGCCGCCCCGATCCCTCCGGACGCCCCGGTAATCAACACGTTCAGATCTCGCAGTCCTGTCTTCATCGTAGCCGCTCCCAACTTTTCTTGTAGCTGCCGTACGCGGGCGTCCCCGCGGCCAGCTTCATGGCGGTTCGCATGGACGCTCGCGCCCCCGGGCGGTCGCCTCGCCGCAGTTGAATCTTCGCGCGGAGACCATACGACGAGGCGAGATCGGGGGCGAGCTCGATCGCCCTGTTCACCGCCTCCAGCGAGCTGCGCGACTCCGACGCGACGTGAAGCGCGAGCGCATAGATCTGCCAGACCTTCCCAACCATCGCGAAGCGCCGGGTGAGCGGCGCTGAGATCCGGAGCGCCGGCTTCGCCCTGGCTCCGTGCGCGTACCCTTGCACCGCGAGCTGCGCCGCTTCCACCTGCAAGGTCGGGGCCGCGTTCGCCTCCCGCAACCTGCGATAGGCGATGTACGCGTAGCCGGCGCCGCGCGCGAAGTTGCCGCGGTGGAGCTCAATCCGCGCCCACTCCAAGAACAGATGTCCGGTCGCCTCGGTCGGCCGGCGACGGATCGCGCGGCGGACGAGCTTGAGCGCCTCCTCTCCGTCGTAGTGCTGCGCGAGCGCTCGCACCAGCAGGCCGATGTACTCGACGTCGTCGCCGTCACCGACGCGTGCGTCCATCGCCTCGCGAATCAACGCTCGTATCTGCTCCTCGTCGGAGGTCCCAAGCGCGAAGTACAGCCGCGCCACGGAGATGTCGCGGGCGCTCGCCCCCGCGACCGCCGCGGTGTCACACAGCGTCTCCACGGCGTCGGCGCGCTCCGCCACTCCAGCACGGCCCCACAGTCGCACCTGCCGCAGCTGCAGCGCTGGTGACGCCGCCCCATCGTCGAGCAACGCGGTGATCAAGGGGCTCGCCTCGTCGTCGAGCCCGATGTCCATCAACATCGAGGCCAAGGCCGCACGATTTTGAGCGACGGCGGGGTTGATCTCCGCGGCCGCACGAAAGTGAGTCAGCGCCTGGGTGGGCGCGTCTTCGCGGGCCGACATACGCGCGCGCCACAGCTCCCCGAGGCGCCGATGCGCCGTCGCCGGCAGGGGCTCCACCTCCACCGCGTGTTCGAGCGCCGATTGTGCCGCCAAGGCCAGGCGCAAATCGCCTCCTCCTTTGGAACGAAAGACCTGCAGCCGCGCCTCACCGAGAGCGGTCCACGCCCGCGGCGCGTACGGCTCCTGTTCGGCCAAGCCTTCAAGACTGCGGAGCATGGTCCGCGGATCGTCCCGCCGCAGCATCACCCGCGCCTTCGCCACTTCGATCTCCACGCGCCCCGGATAAAACTGCTCGGCGCGCTCGAGCCACGGCCACGCCTCCCCATATCGCTCTTGAGTCACCAGCGCGAGCCCCTGCAGGTAGGCGACCCTCGGGCTGCGCTGTTCCAGGACCGCCAGCCGTTCGAGCGCGCCCGCTGGATCTCCCGCCGCAAATGACTTCCACGCGCGATAGGTCTCGATGTCCTCTTCCGGGAGGCCGCTCTCTGCGAGCAACACGTCCACGAGCTCAAAGGCACCCGCGTCGACCGCGACCTCGAGCGCGAGATCGCGGGAGAGGCGATCCCACGGCGCCCCCGTTCGCCACGCCTGCGCGACGAGCGTGGACGCTTGAGCTCGATCTCCAGAGTACAGGTGGACCACGGCTCGCGCGAGCGACGCGCGACCTTGATCGACCGCGCTCAACCCCTCCGTTCGTGACGCCAGCTGCTCGGAGATCGAGGCGACCGCCCCGAGCTGTTCGCGACCCGCCGCCAAGAGCAAGGCCTCGTCCGCCGCGAGGCCGAGATGTGCCGGGGCCTCATCGCGGAGCGCAGACAACCAGCGGATCGCTTTGCGGCGCTCGCCGCTCAGATAGTCGCGCGTCACCTCTAGTCGTTTGACCGCCATCGGTCGCTCAGCTCCCTCGAGCGCGTCGACCTGGGCGTCTCCGTCAATATCATCGGTGAGGCTGTTTGAGCTCGCCTCGCGTACCGCCAAGACGAGCCGCGGCCATTGGGTCAGACCAGCCCCGAACGCCCCGTCCGTGGGCATCGCCGTGAGGCGCTCGGTCGCCGCGCGGAGCGCCTCGAATCGCCCTTCGCTCGCTGTGAGCAGCGCGTCGGCGAGGCGCGCCTCAAAGGACTCGCTTCGATCTCGCGTGCGCCTTTTCAGCTCTTCGAGTCCCTGTGACGGGAGGTCACCGAACTCCGCGACGCGGAGGGCGTCAATGACGAGCGCCGCGCGATCGATCGGCGCGTCACCCGTGGTCGAAGCGCCAGCCAGCGCGAGCGTGTGAGAGGCCTCGCGCAGCTCCGCGAGCGATCCTCCATGAAGGCGCGACGCGGCGTTTCGTAGCGCCTCCGCGGCGACCTGCTCCCTGCTCCGCTCCATCAGCCACCAACCACCCGCGAGCAGCAACGCCACCACGAGTCCGAGCGCGCCGAGTCTGAGCGCGAGCGCGCGACGGGGGTGCATCGTCACATCGTGCAGCAGGTTGACCGGTCGCTCACCAGATCCCGCCGCGCCGCCGTCGTGGTCCGAACCCGCCGGGCTCGACGACTCAGGGCTGTCCGCTGGGTCATCGGGTCGCATCATCGAAGCCGCGCCTCACCCGAACCTCTCCTACCGCGCCTGAGACATGACCGGTGTGTCGAAAGATGTGTTCTCACGCGCGAGCGGCACCTGAGCGGCGCGCTCATCGGTAGCCGCATCCTCCGCCGACTTTCTCGCGGATCGTTTCGCCTCCCGAATTTTCTTGCGCTTTTCAGCGTCGGACAAGCCGATCATCCGCGTCTCGCGAAACGATTCCAACCCCGGCAAGTACGGGTGCGGCGCCTCCGGATCCTCCTCGTCGTAGTCGGCGAAGAAGAACAGCGGACTCCCCTTGATCTGCCACTCTTCCACCAACGTCCAGTCGCCGCTGTGATACTGCCAAATTTGATCGATCATGCAGGTCTCGACCGTCAGCGAGTCGTCGTAGTGCCACTGCAGCATCACCCGCACGAAGCCTTGCGCGTGCTTTTGATCCACCTGCACCCGCACGCGATCGTAGTCCACGATCTTAATCACGTCCTCGGTCGTCTCCCGCTCAGCCAAAAATCCAGGCACGCTCTCCGGCGGCAGGAACGCCACCGCGGTGTCCATGTCGTCCCACCGCAGCGCGCGATTGTAGCTGCGCGAGGCGATATCGAACTTGTCCGACAGTCCGTTCATCGTGGCGCAGCCTCCGAGGCCCGCGGTCAGCGTACAAAACGCGAGGGGCCCAATCATTCGTCGCGGGTTCAGCATGGTTCAACCATGGGCGCGAGCGCCAAAAAATCCCAATTTCTTGCCTTTATCGGGTCACCCGCGCCACGCGAGGGATCCCAGCCAAATCATCCCGTAGCTGGCACGACAAGCCCACATCGCGGACGAGGCTCGTCACATCGTCTGCCTGGTGAATTCCGAATTCGAGGTAGACGACACCGCGCGGCGCCAAGACCCCTCCACAGAGCGTCTGAGCCATCAGCCGCCGGATCAAGTCGAGGCCATCCGGCCCCCCGTCGAGCGCCAAACGTGGCTCGTAGGCCCGCACCTCCGGCGCGAGCGATTCGATGTCCTGGGACGGAATGTACGGGAGATTCGCGACGATGAGATCCCAGCCGCCGGCGGGGCTCGCCACGTCCGAGAGCAGATCGGACTCGACGAAGTCGACCTCCAGCGAATGCAGCGCGGCGTTCTCACGGGCGAGGGCCAGCGCCTCCTTCGAAATGTCGCACGCGGTGACCGACCACGCCGGGCAACTGTGCTTGAGGGACAACGCCAACGCGCCCGAGCCGGTGCCCACATCGACCACCTTGAGCGACGCATCCGCGGTCGCCCCCTCCAACACCCAATCCACCAAGACCTCGGTGTCGGCGCGGGGAATCAAGGCCCGCCGATCCACGCCGAGCTCGAGGTCGAGGGCGTGAAAGCCTCGCTTCCCCTCGATATAAGCGACCGGCTCTCGCGCGAGTCGCCGCTTGACCAAATCACGAAATCCCGCTCGCTGCTCCGGGGATAAAAGCTCATGAAACCGCACGTAGAGGTCCATTCGTGAGCAGCCGAGCGCGTGCGCGAGCAGGTGCTGTGCGTCGGTGCGAGCCTCTGTCACTCCGAGCTCCTCAAGGCGCGACGTCGTCCAATTCAACAGCTCACCGATGGTCCATCGATCGCTACGTGTTTCGCGCGAATGGCGCGGCGGGTCGGAAGGAGGCTCGCCCATGGAGTTCTCTCAGACCACAAAAACAGACCTCGTGTAAAGAAGAACCATGCGCGGCGCACCTCCCATCGATCCCCCCGTCCGCGCGCGGAGGCTCGCGAGCTGGCGCGGCGCCCCCGGCCGGAGCGCGGCGACCCGGCGGCGCCATCACAAGACGAGCGTCGGGCCCCCGCGCGGGCGCCAAGCCTTCGTTACGCGCGCCCTGGCCGCGGCGCTCTCCCTCGGATCTGGCGCGTGCGGCGGCGCCCCGAGCCCCTCGCCCTCCCCCGCCTTCTCCCCCCCCGCGGAGATCTCCCTCGACTCCACGCCAGCGCCACCCCCGACGGTGGCGGTCCGTGCCGATCCCGGCGTCCCGAGCGCGCGGGTCCAACAGATCTGCGCGATCATCCGCGCCAAACTCCACTTGCCGTGCGTCCCGACGGGGGCGCGGACCGGCGCGGACGAGAAGACACCGATCTCAACGTCGGTCGACGCCCGCCGATCCGTAGAAACACTCCGCGACGTATCAACCCGCGCCCCCGGAATCATCATGCGCGTAACGATGCGACCGCTCGAATCCCGGTCCGACGGTCAAGTCTTCGGATACGCGAGCCTGACCGACGCCACCGCCATCGTCTCGCTCGCGAGTTGGAGCGACGACGCCCCCGCGAGCGACGCGGCCCTGTCCCATGTGATCTTGCATGAACTTGGACACGCCCTCGGTCTGTCTCACCGCGCGGATCGTAGGTGCGTCCTGCGAGCAGATCGCCACCGCGCGACCCTCACCGACGCACCAGATGATTATTGCCCCCCGGAGCGTGAAGAGCTCCGGCTCGCCATCGCGTCTGCCCGACGCGCGGGGTGGGAGGCGACGATCCGTGTCCGAGGTCACCTCGCCCGCCGCAGGTACGCCGCCGCTCGCGTGGCGGCCATCACAGCCATGAAGGCCCCCATGCATCCAACGGTCGTCGCCGAGCTGGCGGCCATGTTCAGTCGCACAACGATGGCCGAGGTCGCCGTGACCCTTTGGCGCCAAACACCCTCCTACGCCGAGAATTCGCCCGATCTGCTCGTCTCCATCGCGCGCTCTGGTGCGCCCTCGCTGCAGGACCTTCACGTGCGATGCGAGCTCGTTGAGCTGATGCGAAGGGCCGAGCGACGCGCCCCAAATCACCGTGGATTGCGACGCGCCCTCCGACAAATCTCAAGTCGGTCGGCGGCCGACTGCCCGCGCGCTCCGGATCGCGCGCGCCTCGACACGTCTCACTCCGCGACCGCGGACTCGCGAAGCTCTCCCCACCGCTGAGCCAACCCCTCCGCGCCCGTCAACGACGCGCTCCATTGCACCGCGCCGCGCGAGTCGAAGATCACCACCGACGGGAGCGCCGACACACCAAGTTGCAGCGGCACGACACCCTCTGGATCCCAGCCCACGCGCGCATCTGCGACCTGCACGCGCTCCGCGTCGTCTCGAAGTTCATCCACGATCACGATCACCACCCCCACACCCTCCAAAGGCGCGCGCACCACGTCGAGCGCCGAGAGAAAGTTGGGATCGGAGGCGCTGCCGATCACGACACACCATCGTTGAACTCGTGGCGCCTCCGCGTCTTGAACCTGCCACAGCGTGCCGTCCAAAAGCGGGACGCTGAGCCCGACGACCTCACCGACCTGCACGCCCTCTACGGGCGCTGTCTCGCCTTCAGAGCTCACCGCAGGATCGGCTGCTGCCTCCGCTGAGGCTGGAGGCGGAGCCGCCACCGGGGGGAGCACGCACGCCGAGACGACCGCCAGCAGCGCGCCGCACGCCCCCCCAGCGACGTGATGACGGCGCACGCTCCTCCGCACCTGGCGGACGGCCTCTCCCCCAGACGCCTCCCGGCTCATTCGTGCACCGTGTCGATCATCAACTTCGCCATCTCGGGATCTGTGTGGCGAGAGATCCCGTGACCCAGATTGAACACGTGCGCACGCGCTCTTCGCCCGGCAGCCACCACCTCCCGCGTCCTCGCGACCAACGTCTCCGGTGCGCCAAGCAAGAGCATGGGATCGAGGTTGCCTTGGACCACCCGGTCTTCACCCACCACGTCGATGGCCGTTGACAGGCCCATGGTCCAATCCACGCCGATCACGTCGGCGTCGGTGGAGGCGATCCCCTCAAGATGATGCGCGTTCCCCCGCGCAAACATGATCACCGGCACGCCGAAGCCTCGCGCCTCTCGGACGAGTCGATCCACGTGGGGCAATACGCGCGCGCGGTAGTCTTGAGGCGTGAGCGCCCCTGCCCAGCTGTCGAAGATCTGGATGGCGTCTGCGCCCGCCTCTACCTGCCCTTGGAGGTACTGAACAAGAAGGGAGGTCATGGCGGACATGAGCCCCTCAAACACCTCGGGCGCAGAGAACAACATGCGCTTGGTGTGCTCGAAATCTCGGCTCCCCCCCCCTTCAATCAAGTAGCTGATGATCGTCAGCGGCGCGCCGCAAAATCCAATGAGCGGGGCGCGACCGGTGACCGCGCGCTTGCACGCGCGCACCGCATCCATCACGTAGCGCAGCTCCTCGCGAGGATCACCCCACCGCAGCCGGGCCACGTCCGACGTGGTCCTCACAGGATTCGGCAGCCGAGGACCTGGCGCAAATTCAACGTCGACGCCCATGGCGTCGAAGACGACGAGGATGTCCGAGAACAAAATCGCCGCGTCCAGATCGAATCTCTCCAGGGGCTGCATGGTGACCTCGGCGCACAACTGAGGTGCCCGGCACAGCTCCAAAAACGACACCTTCTCCCGAACGGCGCGATACTCGGGCAAGTACCGACCCGCCTGCCGCATCATCCACACGGGTGTGCGCTGAGTGCGGTTGCCCCGGCACGCGCGTAAGAAGCTGGATTCGTCTTCATCCATGATCGTGGACAGGATACACGAATGGCGGAAGGCGCGCGCCCCCTGTAAATCGACGCTTCACCATGATCTCACTGGCCCCAAACTGATACCATCGCGGAAGACGAGTGGAAGAGACGAAGCACGAGACGTTGACCGATGAGACGCCTGTACCCGCCGCGTCGGGGGCCGGTGTACACCCATGGCTCGTCTACCTCGGCTCCCCCGAGAACGGGTTTGCGGAGACGGGGATGGTCATCGACCTCACCAATATCCGGGCGGTCCGATTTGGACGAGGCGGCCGCGATCAAATCGTGATCGAGAAATCGAACGGCGTCATGCGCCTCAAGATCCCGTTGGGATGGATCAGCTCGGTCCACGCCGAGCTTCGACTTGGGAGCAGCGGCTTCGACTACGACTACGAGCTTCGCGATCTCGGTTCGCGCAACGGCACGCACCTCGAGCGTGAAGCGATCGAGGGTCCGCAGCGGGTACGAAGCGGCCAGATTATCGAAATTGGTCGCTCGTTTTGGCTGCTCCGTTCCTCGACCTCACGGCCCGAACCCATCGAACGCGACGCGCTCTATTCCGCCAACCCACCGCTGTTTGATGTGATGAAGCGGCTCGAGCGAATTGCTCGCAGCAACATCCCCCTCTTGTTCGCGGGAGAGACCGGCGTGGGCAAAGAGCACGTCGCCCGGGAGCTCCACAAGCTGAGCGGCCGGAGGGGCGCGTTCATCAAACAAAACCTCTCAGCCCTGCCCGAAGATCGCTTCAACGAGACGCTGTTCGGCAGCCCGAACACCGACGGGATCTTCCAGCGGGCCCACAACGGAACCCTGTTCTTCGACGAACTGGACGCCCTCACCAGTGAGCAGCAAGCGAAGCTGAACACGGCCCTGTTCAACGTCCCGCAAGCGCTCGAGCACCGGACCGGCCTCCCCGCTCGTATTGTTTGCGCGTCTCACCTCGACCTCCATAAGCTGGTCTCCAAGCACGATTTCCGCGGCGATCTCTTCTCGAAAATCGCGGGATACCAGGCCAGAATCCCCCCGTTGAGGGAACGAAGAGAAGATCTTGGGCGTCTGTGCCGGGCGTTTTTGAAAGAGAGCGGCGGCAATAAAATACAGTTGGTGACTCGCGCCTTCCGAAGGCTGCTGATCCACTCGTGGCCGTTCAACATTCGTGAGCTCAAGCAGACGCTCTCCACGGCGGTCGTGCTGTCGTCGGCGGGGGGCAGCATCACCCTGGACATGATCGAGGAGATCATGAATCGGCGTGAAGGCCTCCCGCAGACACCGGAGTCTGTGGAGGAGCTGCGACGGAACCTCATGCGCAACCTCGCCAACCAGCGTGGAGATGTGGCCCAAGTCGCTCGCTCGATGAACCGAGGCGTCGCGGAGATCATTCGGCTCGTCGAGCGCTTCGGCCTCCACGGCGAGGCCCCCGACGGCCGCGATGTCGACCACACCATCGTTGAGGCCGAGTAGCCGACCTCCCCGCGCGCTCGTCGCTAGTAAAAGCGCAGCGTGATGCCCCCAAAGGCGCCGTGGCGCAGGCTCCCATCGCCCGCGTAGCGCATGTCGTACTCGACGCCAAATCCAAGCGCGGCGGTGTTGTTGACGAACAGCTCGTAGCCCAGGCCGAGATCCCCTCCGATCCCGTAGGTCATGGAGGGGCGCCCCAAATCTTCAGGGACCCCCTGCACACCCATGCCGAGCCGCGCGTAGAGGCCTTTGTAGAGGAAGCCCGTGAGGGCGAGGTCCCCCCCGACGTTCCACCCCGAATCCTTGCCCAAGTATTTTCCCAGGGTGAATTCTCCCTCCACCGTCAGCCGCTCGTTCACGCCCGCGCCGAGGAACATCTGGAGTCGCGGCGCCGGCACGAAACGCGCCGGCATTTTGGAGCCACCCATCCCGAGCCCGAACCCCCAAATGAGTCCACGTCGATCCCTCGGACCTTCGATCTCAATGCCCTGTGAACCCGTCACAGATCCCGCCCGAGCGTCGCTCGGTGCGGCCCACACGGCCACGGCTGCGACGCCGCTCCATACTACTCGTTGTCCAAATCTGCTGCGTTGTTTCATACCTGGTTCCATGTATCTCTCGAGGCGATCGCCTCGGTCATCGTAGGGTTGTGAAGTCCACAACTGAAAATCCACCTTCGGTGATGGTCACGTTCGCGACCCTCCGCTCCTCGCCGCCGGGACCCGAGATCGTCACCTCCACCTCGTGATCCCCCGCGGGGAGGTACTGCCGCGCGATGTAGACCTGCGCCGGCAGCAGCGTCCACGAGCGGGTGTCGGGCTTGTCGGCGGCGACCATCGCCCCCTCCACCGCGAGCGCAGCCAGCGCCCCGAGCACACCGCTGGACTCATTCTTGCCGCTGCTTCCGGCGGCCCTCGCCCCCTCCGCGGCCAACGCCCTGGTGATCATGCGAGAGATCCCCGCGCCGATGATCTTTGGTTTAAGCTCTGTGTACTCTCGGACCACGTGCGCCGAGATATCGGAGACCAACTCCGTGTGCAGCTCATGCCCGTCGACCTGCACGGCGGCAGAATCGTAGGTGTTGCCGGCGGGGACGAGCTCCGGGTAGATGAAGACCTTGAGGGCCGTACGTTCAAGCACCGCGAGGTCACCGGTCACGTAGGACCCGGCCAGTCCAATCGCCGCGCCGATCGGGATGCGCTGCGCTTTCTTGCGGGGCACGCGGCCCACGTTCACGACGACGAGCAGCTCACCACCTTTGGGCTCGGTCTCGTTGACCTCCGGGCGCGTCACCTCGGTGCGCGCGGTGAGCTCCACACCGAGCAGCGATTCAAATCGCTCGGATTCAAAACTCTCCGGTCGCCACATCCGCTTGACGGCGGGGATGAGGGAGACGAGGGATCGCTCCTCAAGCGCCTCGTCGTAATACAACAGCGCAGAGTCCGTCTCCCCGAGCTTCTCCATGGTGAATCCGGCGAGGTACGAACCGAAGCCTCCGTAGGCGTGCTCAGGGTCGTAATCTCGCAGGTAGTTCCGCATGGTGGTGAAGCGCTTCGCCTCCACGCGCGCGCCGTTCAAGTCACCGACTGCCAGATAGTTGATCATATTCAGCGCGTTGAGAGCGAGCCTCTCCACCGGCGGTGTTTTGTACTTGGTCGCGCTGTCGCTCCAGATATATTTCGCGATCTTGCCTCCCGCGTCATTGGACAGATCGAGGAGCTCGAGCTCCCCCTCCGCCGCTTGCAGGTTCTTCGCGCTCTCAAGAAATCGACCGAGCGCGTGCAGGATGGAACCCCGCTCCAGCACGACGAGCGGCCGATCGCCCTTCATGTCGTCGGGGAGCTCGTCTGCTGCGTCGACCTTGAGGAGCTTATTCGCGGCGGTGAGCCCGCCGCCGAGGTCACCCCGCGCCACCGAATCGCGGAGGCGCTCCGTCTTGTCCGTATACGTCGCGCAACCGACCAGCGCGCCGCCGGCGAGGGCGAGCGCCAGAAGTCGGGAGCGATGCAATTGGGAGCCCTTCATGCCGTGCCGCGAAGGGATCGTATCAGCGGACGAGCGCCTTCGTACGCTCGGAGGTGAATTGGAACTTGATCATGCTCGTCTCCACCTCCAACACCTGCAAAAAGAGGCTGTATTGCACCCGTCGCTCTTTTTTCATGCGCTCGTCCGTGGAGGTAATTTTTCCCGTCACATAGTACTTGGCGCCGACCTGCTTGCCGATCGCGGCTGCGGTGGCGGGGTCGAAGACGTCCATGTTCTGAACGCCGACCTCCTGCGCCATCTGGGCCTGCCGCTCCCGGCTGACGACGTTGACCGCGCCCGAATTGACGAGCGTGGTCTCCATCTCTGAGAGCAGCATGAGCATTTGGTCTTCGATGTGCTCCGACGTGGAATTCTTGATGGGCCAAATGGCGACCACCGGCGCGCTCTCGGCGGCCTGAACATCCTTGGACCACCAGCCCGAGCTCATCATCGCCTCAAGATTCTTCGCGACCAGATCTTTGACGTCGACCCGATCGAGCCCTGTGCTCATGGCGGCGTTGTCGAGGTTCGGGTTGGACGTGCCCTCACCACCTCGGACTGCCTTCGGCGCGCATCCCATGAGGCACACAACGGCGGCGAGGCTAAGGGCGGCGGGACGAATGGACTTGGGACAAAGAGCGATGGACATGCGACGTTTCATTTCGTTCGAGGTTGGACTTGCGCCGACGAGCCTCATTCACTCGCCGCTGGATAAACTAACGCTGCTGCGGCACCAGCGGCCACCTCGTTCTTCAAAAGAACGACGCCCATTTGGCGCGTTGGCCGACGCAACCATGGGATCCGCCATCAGACATACCTCCGGCCATCCCATGGCGCGTAGTTTGCGCATCTCGGCCTCACATCAGCGTGATCAGGCCAGGGCAGCCGGACATGGACGCGTAGGCCGCCACAATTTGCTCCGCGCTGTCCACGGAGAGCTCCACCGATACCGACATGCGATCGCCGCTGCGGGTGGTTTTGATCCCCTGAAGGCGTACGCATTCCGCGCTCAAGGCGTCTTTCGCCAGCGCCAGCACGCCCGCCTCGAATTCGGGACTGCAGGGCCCAAAGGCCTTGATTACGTACGCACACGGGAATGATAGCGTGCGCTCAAGCACCTCCAGCGCGGGGGCATATTTGTTCCCTTGCGACACGCTCCTTTGTTACCACCATTGTCCCGTGCACCGCGACCTCACCAAGTGGATTTTTTTCCGGACGCTGGCCATGACCGCGGCGCTCCTCCTCACCGGCGCGACCGTGTCGTGTGGCGGTGAGCCTGACGCCCAGGCGAAAGCTGCTCACGGCAAGGCCGCGAAGGCCGGTAGGCGCGGCAAGGGCTCCAAGGGTGGCAAGGGGGGCTGGGGCGGCGAGGGAAAATCCAAGGCGGTCGCCCTGCGCGTCATTCGACCTCAGTGGGGCGAGATCTCCAACACCTTCTCGACCTCTGGGACGCTGCGCGCCGTTCGAACCGCGCAGATTCGACCGCAGCAATCCGGCGTCGTCCTCGAGCTGATGGTCGAAGAGGGCCAGCAGGTGGAAGCGGGTCAAGCGCTCGCGCGACTCGACACGAGGGACCTTCGCCTCTCCGCAGCCCGGGACCGCCTCGCCGCAGACAACGCCGCCCAAGAGCTGCAGCGACTCGAAGGTATCTCGGACCAGGACGCCATCGCGCGGCAAGAGATCGAGCAAGCGCGCTACGAGGTCGCCGCGGCCAAAGCGACCGCGCGGGTCTCGATTCATCAAGCCTCTCTCGGCCGCATCGAGGCGCCCTTCGCCGGGACCATCACCACGCGCAGCGTCGACGTCGGCAACCTCGCGACGAGCACCACCATCTTGTTTGAGCTCGCGGACATGTCGACGCTGGAGCTCGACATCTACGCGCCAGAGCTGGACGCGAGCACCATCGAGATCGGCTCTACGGTCCGTCTCTCGCTCGTCGACGGCTCGGTCGCCGAGGCCACGATCTCGCGTCGCGCGCCCGTCGTGGACGCCATGACCGGGACCGTAAAGCTCACCGCGCGAATCGCCGCGCCCACGCCTCGCACCGTGCCGGGCGCCTACGTCAAGGCCAGCGTCACCAGGGAGACCAAGCCGCGCGCGCTCACGGTCCCGCTGGCGTCGACCGTGGAGATCGGCGGAGTCCCGCACGTCTACGTGATCGACGGCGGCGTCGCGAAGAAAGTACCGGTCAAACTCGGGATCCTTCAAGAGCCCCTCGTTGAGATCTTGGAGGGTCTGTCAGACTCGCAAATCCTCGCGGCGGACCCCTCCGACGACCTCGAGGATGGCATGGCGGTGAAACCGGTCGGCGTGGAACAGGCCGCCGCAGATGAGGCGCCCGCCGCCGCTCCGAGCGAGGCTGGCTGAACGTGCTCGACCGTCTCATCTCGACCATCGTCATTCGACCGGTCACGACCGCCATGGTCACGATCGCGCTGCTGGTGTTCGGGCTCGTCGCCGCCACGCGACTCCCCGTCAACCTGCTCCCCGACATCTCCTACCCGAGCATCACGGTTCAGACGACCTACCAAGACGCCGCCCCCCTCGAGATCGAGACCTTGATCACCCGGCCGATCGAGGAGCTTGTCGGCGCCGTGCCGGGGCTCGTCGCGGTGGAGTCTGTCTCGCGTGAGTCCGTCAGCGAGGTGGTGCTGAACTTCGCGTGGGGCACCTCGGTTGACCGCGCCATGAGTGACATCCGGGAGAAGCTTGACCGCGTCAACCTCCCGACCCAAGCAGAGCGCCCCCTCGTGCTTCGATACGATCCCTCCCAAGAGGCGATCATGCGAATCGCCGTCCGGCCGACGGTCGACAGCACAGTGCCGCTCTCGACCTTAAGACTCGAAGTGGAGCGGGCGGTGAAGCTTGATCTCGAGAAGCTCCCCGGCGTCGCCGCCGCCGTCATCTACGGTGGAGAACGCGACGAGGTCCGGGTGGAATTGGATCCTCAACGCCTCTCCGCCTTCGGCCTGCGCCCCCAAGACGTCGTGACCGCCATCGACGGTGACAACGTCAACCGCCCCGGTGGCGCCATCGATTTTAGAGACCGCCGACACCTCATCCGGACGGTCCATGAGGCGCGGACCCCGGAGGACCTCGGCCGGGTCGTGGTCCGCAATGAAGGAGGTCGTGTGCTCCGCGTCCGCGATCTTGGGACGGTCTCGCGTCGACCTATCGAACGCGAAGAACTATCTCTCGTGGCTGGCCAAGAAGTGATCGAACTGGCCGTCTATCGCGAAGGGGACGCCAACACCGTCAGCGTCGCCCGCAGCATCCGCGAGCGTCTCGCAACCCGTCGCCTGTCCCAGGGCTCGACCATCGAGGTCCTGGAAGATCGCGCGGTCTTCATCGAGTCTGCGGTCAATGAGGTGGTCTCCAACGTGCTCATGGGCGGACTGTTGGCCGTCTTCGTCCTGTTGCTGTTCCTCCGTGACCTCTGGAGCACGCTGGTGATCGCCATCGCGATTCCTGTCAGCGTCCTGGTCTCGTTCGTGCCACTGCAAATCGCCGGCGTCTCGCTCAACCTCATGAGCCTCGGCGGCCTGGCCCTCGGCGTAGGCATGCTGGTCGACAACAGCATCGTGACGCTGGAGGCCATCTCTCGCATGCGATCCTCCCACCCGAGCCTGAGTCGGCGCGACGCGGCGGCGCGAGGCACCATCGAGGTGGGCACAGCCGTGGTGGCGTCAACCCTCACCACGGTCGCCGTGTTCATCCCTCTGGTGTTCGTCGTCGGCGTGGCCGGGCAGCTCGTCCGCGACCTGGCGCTCGCCGTCAGCTTCTCGATTCTCTCCTCCATGGTCGTGAGCCTCTCCCTCGTCCCCGTGCTGCTGTCCTTCGGAGACCGCAGCGGCGCCGCCGAGTCCACCATCTCACGTCGTCGACTGATCGTCCCGCTCCTGGCTTGCGTCGCGGTTCCCGTGGCCTACTTGTCCCTGGAAGGCACGCCCCGCCTCGCGACCATCATCACGTTGTTGGTGTTGGCGATCCCTGCCTTGGGCATGGCGCTCTCATGGTTGTTCTCCCTCGCGCGACGGCTCCTCTCGCGCGCGCGCGCCACCTCAACCCCGCAGGACGAGTCCGCATCCCTGGGCGCCTATCGCCGCATCCTCGGGGGTGTGGTTCAGCGCCCCGCCCTCACGGTCTTCCTCGCGGCGGGGTTGACCGCGCTGTCGTTCACCGGCGCCATGGGGCTCGGCCGGACCTTGATCCCCTCCATCGAGCAGCGGCAGTTTTTTGTCCAGCTCTCGATGCCCCAGGGGACCTCCTTGGAGCGCACCACCGAGATCACCCGAGCCCTGATGGCCGTCGTGACCGACCACCCCCAGACCACCTCCGTGTTCGGGCGGGTGGGCAGCCTCACCCAATCGGGAGCCGCCGCGGGATCCCAGCGAGGCACCCACCTCGCTCAAATTGACGTGGCCGTGGACATCTCGGAGGACGCGCCGCCCATGGAGGTGGTTGAAGATCAGGTGTTCACAAAGTTGAGCGCGAAGCTCAGCGACCGTGGACAGCTTCGCCTCGACCACCCCAGCCTCATCAACTTCGCAGCGCCCCTGGAGATTCGGGCTTTCTCGGATGACCTGGCGCGCGCCACCGAGGCGGCGAAGCGCGTCTTGCCCGAGCTTCGCGACATCACCCAGCTGCGAGATGTGACCCCTGACGATCTGTCCGGGCGACCCGAGGTGGCGGTAGATTTTGATCGGGTGAAGCTCGGGCTGCTCGCGCTGAGCATCGACGACGCCGCCTCTGTCACCCAAGCGTTCGTCCAAGGTCAGGTCGCGTCGACGAAACTACACACCGACGAAGAGCAGCTCGACATCCGGGTCCAGCTCCCGCAGGTCAATCGCACGGACGAAGAAGACGTCCGCGCGATCCAGATCGGCGCTATCGATGGGATCCCGGTGCGCCTGTCCTCGGTCGCGAAGGTCGAGGCTCGCACAGGGCCCGCAGAGATCCGCCGCATCGAGGGCCAGCGCGGCATTCGAATCCACGCGCGCCTCACCTCGGTTGACCTCGCCGGGGCGCGCAACGAGGTCGCGAGGGTGCTGCGGGAGGCCATGGAAGATGACGGCGTCACCTTTGAGATCTCCGGACAAGCGAAGAGTCTTGATGACTCTCTGCAGAGCATGATGTTCGCGGCGCTCCTCGCGATCTTCTTGGTCTATGTGGTCATGGCCAGCACCTTCGAGAGCCTCCACCACCCGCTGCTCATCATGTGCACGGTCCCGCTCGCGGTGGTCGGCGTCGTGCTCGCGGTGGCCCTCACGGGGCTCACGATCTCCGCCATGGTCGGCATCGGCGTCATCATCCTCGGTGGAATCGTCGTGAATAACGCGATCGTGCTGGTCTCGGCGATCAATCTGCGGCGCGGCCAAGGGATGGAGCTCTCCGCAGCGATCCTCGACGGCGCGTCCACGCGCGTGCGACCGATCCTCATGACGACCGTCACGACCGTGCTCGGGCTGACGCCGATGGCGCTCGGGCTCGGAGACGGCGCCGCGCTTCGACAACCCCTCGCCGTCTCCGTGATCGGCGGGCTCTTGACGTCGACGCTCCTCACCTTGCTCGTCCTCCCCGCCGTCTATCGGCTCTTCCCTGGGACGCTGCAGGCCGCGTGGGGTGAGCCTGGGAACGCCGAGGAGCCTGCCGCGCCCCACCACGCCGACGCGGACGCGCCGCCCGCTGGCGTCGACGCCGATCATCAGTGATACTCGTCGGGTGCTGGTGCGCTCGCTGTCTTGGACCCTCGCCCTCGCGGCCCTCTGCGCCTGCGGCGACGCGACGGAGGAGCCGCAACAGCCCTCCGGTGAGGGCGCGACGGGCTCTAGCGGCGGAGACGTTGGCGAAGACACGGGCGGGGACGGGGACGGGGACATCGAGCCCAACGACGACGAGACATGGTTCGAGCTTCGCCTCAACGAGGTCCCACCCCCCGATCTTGAACTCTCCATGGATCGCGACGAGGTCACGGAGTTGTTCGGGAGCGCCGCCAGCGAGATCCTCCTGCTCGAGCTGGATTCAACGACCCTCCTCAACAACACGTTGACCGAGATCAAAAACTCCTGCGGGACCGACTGGCAGCTCGACCAGTCCAACCCAAATCACAACTGCGGCCTCACGACGCTCGGCCAGAGCTTCGTCGGCACCGACGGCACGTGGGAGACGAGCGCGGAGTACTCCCTCGTCCGTATCTTGACCATGACGCCCGCCAACGCGAAGGTCCAGGGCACCTCGCTTGAGGGGGTGCAAGAGCTCGCGGACCTCCTGGGCCTCGGGGGTGGCTTTGGACAGATTCTCGCGGACGGGCTCGGGATCTCCCGCACCACCGAGTTTATCTCCACGAGCGCAGTGGTCGCGGCGATCCAGCTGAACGTGCTCGCCTCGCATCCCTCGTTCGAGGGCCAAACCAAGATCCGCTTCACCCTCGAAGACGCGCTCACCGATCTCGCCTCCATGACCGCGAGGTTTGGACCGAGCGGCGGCCACCCGGGCATCCTCGACCCAAGCTTCCCCATGTCGGGCCAGGCCCTAGGGCCCGACTTCCAGATGACCGCCGTGGCCACATCCAACATGCGGATCGCCGACGGGATCGATCTCGATAGCGGAAAAGACTACGTCAACGTCGTGGTGGACACGACGGGCCCGAACTTCTCGGATCCGCTCGAATTCGACTTTGAAGATCCGGAGAAATTCTCCATGACAGGCATCATCGAGGACCTCGCGGTCGACCTTCGGTTCGCCGTCGAAGAATGGACCGGGTTCGTGAACACCTGCGTCGAACATCCGCCGTGTCAAGACAACCTCCCCGAGTCCCCAGTCACCTCCGACTCCGTGTGGGCCAAACCACCATGGACCATGGAATATGTGGTCGCAGACGCCGCCCGCACGCTCTACGACGACCGCGTGCACTTCGCGTCGTACCTGCTTGGAGCCGCGGAGGTGCGGATCGGTCAAAACGGCGACCCGCCGGGTTGGGTCGAGTACTTCACCCTCCTCAACCTCGGCAACCCGCCCCCCTCGCAGTACCTCTGGGAGAGCATCATGGAGGTGGCCCAGGTGGCGCTCCACACCCCGCCCGAGGTGACGTTTCCTGAGGGCGCGGCCAACGTCGCCTTCACCCTCCAAGACATGCCCGTGGGCATCACGGGCCCGGAGATCGAGGACGCCGTGCGCCCCTACCTTCAGTCCCAAAGCAGCGCGCTGGCGGACTATCTCCTCGGCGACTACACCAAGAACAACGGCCTCGTCGACTTGTACTTCCGCCGCGCGAGTGACGGCGCCCCGTACCTGTTCTTCGTGACGTCCGACGACCTCCCGCCGGAGGTGTCGTACTCCCACACGACGCCCGGATTTTTCGCGGAGCCGTCACTGTCCCCCGACTCCAAGGTGTCCATGATCAACATCGCCGGCGTCGAGGACACCACCCACGAAAAGCTCCCCCTCGTCGAGGGGCTGCAGGTGGTGTACGTCGAGGACGCCGTCGGCGCGGTGTTTCGTCTCCGAATCAACGCGGACGCCGTGAACGATGACGAGATCGAGGTCTACGTCCGTCCCGAGGAGTAGCTCGCGGGGCGCCTCCACGTGCTCGAACCTCCCCTTGAGGTGACGCGCGGACGCGTGTGGGGCACACTGCCCTCATCATGGCGGCGTCGAAGATTTTCATCACGGGTGCATCCCAAGGCATCGGCAGGGCGGTCGCCCTCACCCTCGCGAGCGAGGGGCACCACCTGTGCCTCGCGGCGAGGAACACCGAGGCGCTCACGCAGGTGAGAGACGAGATCTTAAGCGCCGGCGGAGCCGCCTCGGTGTGCACGGTGGATGTCACGGAGCCCGAGGCCCTCACCGACCGCATGCGAGAGGCCGATGACGAGCTCGGAGGGTTCGACACCGTCATCGCGAACGCCGGGGTCACCGTGGGACGCTGGAGCGGCAAGCTGACCTACGAAGACATCGCCCCGATCCTCGACGTGAACGTGAAGGGAGCCGCCGCGACGATGCTGGCGCTCTTGCCACGCATGGTCGCGAGAAAGCGTGGGCACCTCGTCGGTATCAGCAGCCTGGCCCGGTATCGAGCGACCCCCAAGATGGCGGCATACAGCGCGAGCAAGGCTTTTTTCAGCGCGTTTATGGAGGGGCTCCGGCTCGATCTGCAGACCACCGGCGTCGCGGTCACGGACATTCGACCCGGGTTCGTTGACACAGAGTTGGTGGCGGGTATGAAGCGGATGCCGTTTTTGCTGTCGCCGGATCAAGCCGCTCAAAAGATCGTCTCCGCGATCCACCGGAAGGCGCGCGTGGCAGAATTTCCGTTCCCCATGGCGCGCTTGATGCGGACCCTCGCGCGCCTCCCTGACGCCGCGTACGAGCGCGCGGTCCGTCGGTGAGTCACACCGGCCCGCGCTACTTGCCGTGAAACTTCGGCGTTCGGCGCTCCAACATGGCGAGGACCGCCTCGTCGTGATCGGCGGTGTTTTGGGCGACGCCCTGGTAGGTCGCGGCCAGCTCTAGACTCACCTGAGCGTCTGCGTCGTAGCCCCGAACCGCGGCGCGCTTGGTCAAGCGCACGGCGACCGGCGCGTTGGCTGCGATCGACTCTGCGAGCGCGAGGGCCTGCGTCATGAGCGCCTCGGCCGGCGCGAGGCGCTGAACGAGACCGATCTGCAGCGCCTCTGGGGCGTCGATGACCCTGCCCGTGAGCATCAAGTCGAGCGCCCGCGCGTATCCGACGGCGCGCGTGAGGAAGTACGCCCCGCCGTCACCGGGCACCAACCCCACTTTGACGAAGGTCGAGCCAAACTTGGCCTCCTCGCTCGCGATCCTCAGGTCACACATGCACGCGAGATCGAGGCCCGCTCCGATCGCGGGGCCGTTGACCGCCGCGATCAGGGGCTTTTCGAACCGCTGAATTGCGGCGGGAATCCGCTGGATCCCGTCCATATATCGCCGCCGAAGCTCGTCTGGCTGCCCCGCGAACATCCCCGCGTGATCTCGCATGAGCTTGAGATCCCCCCCTGCAGAGAACGCAGATCCTTCCCCCGTCAGCACGACGCAGCGCGCGTCGTCGTCGGCCTGCGCGCGCGCGAGCGCCTCCACCAAGGAGCGCACCATCCCCTCGCTGTAGGCGTTTCGAGCGTCTGGTCGCGCCAAGGAGATGGTCACGAGTTGCCCACGTTGTTCGTAGTTGAGATCCTCGAATTCCATCGTCTCCACTTATCACGCGGCGTCGCGAACTGGTATACGAAACTGACGTGACTCGAGGGCCCCTCACGCCACGGCTCGCGGCCATCGCCGCCGCGGTCTTGCCGGATCTTCCGATGGCAGACATCGGCACGGATCATGGATTTTTGCCGATCGAGCTCGCCCGTTCAGGGCGCGTGCCCCGAGCCTTCGCCTGTGACAAACGAACGCGACCGCTCGAACAAACCCGAGTGAATATCGAGGACGCCAAGGTCGCTGACCGTGTCGAGGCCAGGCTCGGTGATGGCCTCGCACCCGTTCAGGGCGAACGCCTCGGCACCGTCACGATCGCGGGCATGGGAAGCCCCGCGATCCATCGGATCCTCCGAGGCAAAGGCGACTGCGACATTCGACGCTTTGTGCTCGCCCCCAATGACGACGCCGTGGCGCTACGGCAGGCCCTCTTCACGCTCGAGCTTTGGCTCGACGACGAGCGCATCGTCGAAGACGACGGCCGCTTCTATCCGGTCCTCGTGGCCTCCGCGCGGAGCTCCTCACGCGCCCGTGCGCCTCGGTCGCCCACGCGGGCCGACCTGCTGCTCGGTGCGCCGCTCCATCATGGCGGCCCCAACGTGCGTCCGTGGCTCCAGGCGCGCGCGACCCACCTCGCGACCCGCTTGGGAGCGACCGCCGGGCGCCACCGGCCGGCGGAGGCGGCGCAGCTGCTCGAAGACCTCGACATCCTCCGCGCGTTTTTGTTCCGTGCGGAGCGCTCCGCGTCCTTCCGCTGATCGAACCAGCGCGCAGAACGCCGCCACAGAGGGATCAGATCGCGCTCACCGACGAGTCGCGCTCGGGCGTCGTCGGTGCCAGGCACGGAGTGGTCCGCGTCGCGCTCGAGTACATCGCGCCCCAGGAGGCCAGATACAGTCGCTCTCGCGCCCGTTCACGCGCCTCGAGAGCGCGCTCTTCTGGCCGACGCATCAAGTGGAGACACGACAACAGGGGCAGACAAAACAAAAACAGGATGAGCTCCACGGCGCCCTATTAACCTAGCCCGCCCCGCAGACGATGCAAGCTCACTGCGCTCGAACGCCCATTTGCGATCGCCCTGGCGCAATTATGTGCGAGACTCCCTTCGTCTCGCGACGAACCCGGCATGCGCAGTTGGAGCCTCTCAGACCTCGCCCTCAACCGGCCGATCACCGTCAGCATGATGCTGCTCGCGGTCTTCGTGCTCGGCATCATCGGCACCTTCCGGCTCCCCCTGGCCTTCATGCCCACGGAGAATCGCGCGTGGATCTCGGTGCGAGCACAGGTGACGCGCACGAGCCCGAACGTGCTCGAGCGAGAGGTGATCCGTCCGATGGAGGAGGCCCTCGCTGGCGTCCGAGATCTCGAGAAGCTCCAGATCAGCAGCGGCTCGTGGGGCGCGCGCGCGTCGTTAAACTTCCGCCCCGGCACCGACCTTGATTCGCGAAAGCTCGAGGTCCGCGAGCGGCTGGACCGAGTCCGCGCAGACCTCCCCGACCTCGTTCAGCGGCTGGAGATCTCGTCCGATCGCGGCGATGAAGAGCAGCCCGCGGTGTCGCTCATGCTGGCCAGCGACAGACCCCTGGCGGCGAGCTACTACCTGCTCCAGCGTACGGTGACGCGGCCGCTCGAACGGATTCCCGGGGTGGCGCGCGTGGAATTGGTCGGCGTGGAGCCGCACGAGCTCGAGGTGGCCGTGAACCTCGACGCGGCGGATCGACAAGGGGTCTCTCTCTCCGACGTAGGCACCACGGTGCGCGCGGCCAACCGAGACCAGGGGCTCGGGAGCCTGCAACAAGGCGGGCACCGCGCCCACCTGCGCAGCCCAGGCGTCGTCGCCAACCCCGAGGCGTTCGCGAATCTCCCCATCAACGCCCCGGGCCGGAGCGCAGGCGATGCCGCGGGCGTCCCCGTCGCGGGCGACTCCGAAGCCGACACCACGACCCTCGAAGCGACCGCCGAGCCCAGCGCCACCTCCGCGGGCCGGAGCCTGCGGCTGCGGGACCTCGCCGACGTGACCCTCCACCCGGTCGCGCAGCGTAAGGGCACCCGGCTCAACGGGAAGCCGTCGATCTCCGTGAACGTCTTCGTCAGCTCGGGGGCGAGCACCGTCGAGGTGACCCGAAACATCAAGGCCGCCTTGCCCGCGATCAAGGCCCAACCAGAGCTCGGTCAAGTGGAGATTGAGGTGTACGAGGACGAGGGCGAGCAGATCGTCAAGACCCTCAAGGACCTACGAAACTCGGGCATCTTCGGCGGCGCCATCGGCATCGTCATGCTGTTTTTGTTCCTGCGGCGACTTCGAACCACCTTCGTCGCAGCCATCTGTATCCCGCTCAGCATCCTGGCGGCCACGGGTATTTTGTTCTTCCGAGGACAAGAGCTCAACTGCGTTGTCATGCTCGGACTCGTGCTCGGCGTTGGGATCTTTATCGACAACGCCGTCGTCATCGTGGAGTCCATTCAAGCGCAGGCTCAAGCCGGCGTCTCTCGAAAAAAAGCCGCGAGGATCGGCGCGCGCCAAGTCGGCCTCGCGACCATCGCCTCGACCTTGTCGAGCGCCATCGTGTTCTTGCCCCTGCTGTCGGACAACCCGGCCGACCCCATGACGGTCTATCTCCAGCCCTTGGGGATGACCTTCGTGATCGCCTTGATCGCGTCGCTGTTCGTCTCCCAGACCATCATCCCGATGGTGATGGCCCAGGGCGATCGCCCCCCGCGGCGGCAGTCTAGTGAGGGCATGGAGTGGCTGCGGCGCCGCTACGGCCGCCTCATCGCAGCCAGCCTCCGACGACCACGCGCCACGTTGATCGTCGGGCTCCTCGTCAGCGCCTCCACCGCTTGGCCCCTCACCCAGGCGCGGTTTGACCTGTCGGAGGTCGAGGAGGAGACGCGATCTGTGAGAGTGAGGCTTGAGATCGTCGGAAAGAGCGGGTTCGAGCGGGTCATCAAACACCTCGCGAAGGTCGAAGAGGCCCTGCTCCCGCAGCGGGAGGCGCTGAATATCAGCTCCATCCACTGCGACTACGGCGACTGGTACGGCTCGTGCCGACTCTACCCGAGCGAGGCGTTCCAGAGCGAGCAGGCGGTCTCCGACTTCGAGGCCCGAATCACCGCCACGCTCCCCGAACAAGTCGGCATCAAGTATCACGTGGGTCAAGGCGGCGGATGGCGGCATCGTCGCTACGATCCCAAGGTCGTGCGCTTCGTCCTCCGCGGTGACAATATGGATTCGCTGTTTCGGCTCTCGCGAAAGGTTGGGGACGTGCTCGAGCAAAACCTCCCCCCCGCAGATCCGCAGGCCGAAGAGCCCGCCGGACTCGAGCGCGTAGTGGGACCCTACGACGAAGGTCGCCAAGAGATGAGCATCAACCTCGACATCGACCGCGTGCACGCGCTGAGGCTGCGCGCCAGCGATGTCGCCCAGGCGATCTCGAGCGGGTTTCAGGGCGTCTCTGTCGGCCAAGCCTCCGGCCCCGAGGGCGAGGTCAGCATTCGAATGAGCACCGGCGGCAGCGAGGACGACCCCAGCATGAGCGAGCTGGCAGATTTTCGGATCGCCGCGCCGGACGGCACCGAGATCCCGCTACGAGCGCTCGCGAACTTCACCACGACCCGCTCGCCGTACTGGATCCAGCGCTTGGATCGGCAGACCGAGGTTCGAATGAGCGTCCACTTCGCGGGAGGGGATCCCAAGGCCAACAAGGCCGCCGTCTTCGAGCTTCTCGACGGCGTCAGCCTCCCCCCGGGGTACAGCGCAGGAGAGGGCACGCGGTGGTGGAAAGAGCGAGAGAACAAGACCGAGATGATCGTGAATCTCGGCCTGTGCCTGCTCTTGGTGTACGCCGTCATGGCCTCCTTGTTCGAGAGCTTCCTGCAGCCCGTGGCGATCATGCTGACCTGCCTCCTCGGCTGTTTTGGCGCCCCGTGGGCGATGTACGCCACCGACACCACCGTCGACACCGTGGCCTTGATCGGGCTGTTTATCTTGATTGGGATCGCCGTCAACAACGGGATCATCTTGATCGACAAGTCCTTGCAGCTCCGCGCGCAGGGCATGGAGCTGGTGGAGTCCTTGTGCGAGTCGGGGAGGATGCGACTTCGCCCCATCCTCATGACCGCCTCCACGACCATCCTGGGGCTGATTCCCATGCTCGTGTACCACCCCACCCTCGCGGGTATCTATTACCACTCCATCGCGATCATCGTCGCGGCGGGCTTGCTGTCGAGCACCCTCGTCACCTTGTTGTTCCTGCCCGCGGCCTACCTCCTCATCCACGAACACGCGGCGAACGCCCGCACCCTGTGGCGCCGTTTCTCCTAGCATGACATCCAACAGCACCCCCAAGATCTCTCGGCGCGCCCTTGAGATGCCGCAAAACGCGATCCGCCACCTCGTCCCGCTCGCCGAGGCCGCGGAGCGACGCGGCGTCCACGTCCATCGCCTCAACATCGGCCAACCAGACATCGTCACCCCTCCAGAGTTGTCGGCACCCCTCGAGTCTTCGCTGCCCTCCGTGTTCGCGTACGGGCACAGCGCGGGCGACCTCTCCTTGCGTCGCGCGCTTCGCAACGATCTCGCTCGCGTGGGCGCGCAGGTCCACGAAGATGACATCCTCGTCACCCACGGCGCCAGCGAGGCCCTGACCTTCGCGCTCACCGCCCTGTGCGACGCCGGCGACGAGGTGCTCACGCCGGATCCCACCTACGCCAACTACCTCGGCTTCTCGGCGTCACTCGGCGTCGGCTTGCGACCGATCCCCACCTTCGCTGAGGATCGCTGGGCGTTGCCCTCCACGCTCGGCGACCGCGTCAATTCGAAGACCCGCGCGATCTTGTTGTCGAACCCTGGCAACCCGACGGGCGCGTTCTACAGCCGCGAGGTTTTGTCGGGGTTGCTGCAGGCCGCGCGACGACACGACCTCTGGCTCATCGTGGACGAGGTCTATCGCGGCCTGGTCTTTGGGGAACACCCCGCCTACTCCGCCCTCTCCCTCGACGACCCAGAGCATCGCGTCATCGTGGTGGAGAGCACCTCCAAACGCTACTCCACCTGCGGCCTGCGGATCGGCGCGCTGGTCACCCGCAATGCTGCAATTCGCGAGGCCACCATGAGCTTCGCCCAGGCGCGCCTGTCCTGCTCCGTCCTCTCGCAGCAGATGGTCGCGCAGATCGACACCCTCGACGAGGACGCCCGCGAGGCGATCACCAACACCTATCGCGAGCGGCTCGCCCTCACCCACGAGCTTCTCGCCACGATCCCCGGGGTCTACGCTCCACCCGCCGAGGGCGCGTTTTATCAGATGGCCACCTTGCCCGTGCGAGACGCCTCCCGCTTCGTCCGCTTCCTGGTCGAAGAATTCTCGTGCGACGGTGAGACCGTGTTGGTCGCGCCCGCCGCGGGATTTTATTTGGATCCGACCCGCGGCATCGACCAGATCCGCATCGCCTGCGTGCTCGGACTCGATTCCCTCCGCGCCGCCCTGCGCTGCCTCGCAGCGGGGCTTCGCGCCTACCTCGCGGCCCACCCGGACCAGGGCGTGGGCGCGCCGCCACCTCGCGCCACCTAGTGGTCTTCGAGCACCAAGTGCGCCACACTCAAGACATGGCCCCACCTTCCGATTCGAGCACACCTCCAAGTGTCCGACTCGACCGTTGGCTCTGGGCCGCTCGCATGTTTAAAACCCGCGGACAAGCCAGCAAGGCCTGTGCCGCGGGTCATGTAAAAATCGACGGCCGCTCGAGCAAGGCCTCCAAGCTGGTCAGCGTGGGCGTGACCATCGATGTCGTGACCCCTGGCGGCCCCAAGATCCTGGAGGTGCTGGCCCTCGGTGAACGGCGAGGACCCTTCAGCGAGGCCAAGCTGCTGTACGAAGACCACACGCCGCCTCCCCCCGAAAAATCCAAGCGCCTCGAGGTCGCCCACGATCGCCCACGCGGCGAGGGGCGCCCGAGCAAGCGGGACCGCCGCCTGCTCGACAAGCTCATGAACAAGTAGGCGAGGGCCTCGGCCTACGCGTCAGGCTCGTCTTCGCCGCCCTCGTGCGCGGGGAAGGCCACGGAGACCTTGCCCTCTTGGAGGTGGTAGCTCACCTTCCAATTGCGGACGCGCGCGACGTTGAGATACCCGCCCAGCTCGAAGCGGGTGACCTCGGTGACCTTGGCCAGAGTCGCCTCGGGGGGCGTGTTGGTGAAGACCAGACCGCCACCGCCGGGGAGCGACTTCTCGCCCACGTGCAACGAATCCAGGAACACCATCTTCAAGCCCAGCTCCTCATCGTCGGGAGGATCGATCTCGGACGGACGATGGGCGCTCTTGAGATAGGCCTTGGAGGTCAAGGCGAGCACCGACCCCCAGCTGCCGCCGAGCCACGCCCAGAAACTGTGGTCGTTGCCGTCGATGGACACGGGCACCGCGGGCACGTGCAGCACGTGCAGGTCGAGCATCACCAAGGGGAGCTCTTGAACCTCGGGCCCCCGCGCCGGAGCCTCGACGTGAAAGTTCACGTTGCCGCCGGGGAAGTCGAACTCCACGGCGCCGAAGCGCTGCAGGACCTGCCGCCCCAAGACGAGGCTCGGGACCTCGCCGATGCTCGCCTCAAACGAGGAGAGGTCTTGGACCAGCGCGGGCACGTTCTTGATCTTGAGATCGCCGATGGTCACCTCCGGCAAGATCACCAGCGGCGTCTCGGCGTCGATGCCCACGGGCTTGATGTTGGCCACGGCCTCGAGGCCGAGCGCGGCGACCAGGTCAGGGTGGACGCGGCACTCGTCTTGAAGCTCAAGCACGATCGTGCGGGCGTACTCCTCACCGACGATGGCGCTCATATGCTTGATGCCACCGGCCACGTCGAGGGCGAGATCAGAGCTGCCCACGGTCCCCTCAACGTCGAGGAGCCCCTCACGGCCGCTGAGCGCCTTCACGAAGGCGGCGTAGCGCTGCACCAGATCCAGGGTGATCTCGTCGGCGCCCACCGACAAGAAGATCTCATCGACGGTGTTGGTCGCGCCCTCGATGTCGAGCAGCAGGTACTGGCTCCAGAGCTTCAGCAGCCGCGGCGCGACCTCCATGGGAGGCTTGCACATATTGGAGCCCGCGTCGCAGATGCCCTCTTCGCAGCCGCCGTCCACGCAGGGCCGAATTGAAAACCCGTCGGACTCGGCGGCGATCAGCCGGTCTTGAAGTTCGAGGGCCCGCGCGTGCTGACCCGTCGCCTGGAGGTTGCGACCGAGCCCTTGGATGGCGGCGAAGTTCTTCGGATCGAGCTCCACGGCTTTCTCGTAGGCCTCGGTGGACGCGGCCGGCTGACCCGCTCGCCAATAGGCGGCGCCCTTCACGACGTAGGCGTCGGGGTTGTCGGGGTTGTCGGCCAGGGCCTCATCGGCCCGACGAAGCGCAGACACATAGCGGCCGTTGTCGAGGTCGCCGTTGGCGAGCCCGACCAGCCCTTGGACCTTGGCAGCTTGCACAACCTTCTCGCGTTGGGCGTCGATTTCTTCTTGGGACAGACCCGCGGGGGTCTCGGTGGACGCCTTGTTCCCCGCGCACGCCACGGTGCTTGCGAGGGAGGACAGGGCAAAAATCTGGAGGGTCTTGAGTGCAGCGCTGCGCATGGATCGTTTCCCGGCGGCGAACCATGTCTTCGCCGTCGGCGGAGGATACCCGCACGGCGCGCGCCGGGGCAATCCACAGCCTTGCGGGCTCTCCGCCTTCATCACGGAGCAGGCGAGCGGTCCTGGACGGCCGATCTAGGCCCATTGGGCCGCGGCGTGGAGGCCGGGCGCGGCTGATCGCGCGCTGGCCGCAGTAGGCCGGCGCCGACGAGGGCCATGGCCACGGCCCCGAGCAACGAGAGCAGGTACATGATCGCCGCGAACGAGGCGCCGCCCGCCGCGACTCCAGGCACCGCGCCAAGCAGGACCACGGAGCCTGCCATCCCGAGCTGGAAGCTCCCAAGCTGCGCGGGGCCGGCCGGGAGTTGCAAGCTGAGCCCCACCACAGCCACCACGAGGACCGCGTGCATCAGCTCCGCCTCGATCCCACACGCCCGCATGGTCATCCACATCTGCAGCGCCGTGAGGAGCCAGTAGCCCGCGCTCATCACCAGAAACCACAGGGCGCCCCACCCGGCCGACCAAATCGGCGTCAACGCGTGGAGCATCTTCATCGCGAACGTCCACACCCTCACCGTCCAGCGGGCGCGGGCCTGGGTCCACGCCTGCAATCGATCCAGCCGACGCGGCGATCGGGACACGGCGAACACCAGCAGCAACAGCGCCGCGAACAGGCCCCCGATGCTCTGACCGGAAGCCTGCCAGGCGGCGGAGACCCCCGGTTCAAGACCCGCCTCGCCCGCGCTGCCCCCAAGACCAAGCAGCCCCACAAACAGCATCGACACCACGAACAAGCCGTCGAGTACGCGCCCGAGCGCCACGACCGCCGCGCCGGTGGCGAGCGCGTGACCCGGTCGTGGCGATCTCGCCAGCAACAGCGGCCGGGCCGCCTCGCCCAATCGAAGCGGCAACACCATCACCACCAAGAAGGCGACCAAGCCGCTCCCCATGATGACCCGACGATCCACCAGCGCCTCGCGCTCACCGGCTACCTCCTGGAGATCGGCCGCGG
>JAAZXR010000129.1 GCA_014240065.1 Myxococcales bacterium | reverse complement strand
CGAGGTAGGCCCCCGAACGATCGTCGCCCATCGTGCGCGTGTCGGACACGGTGACGACCGCGACCTGCAGCGTGATGAACGGGCGCGCGGGATCGTTCGGGGCAGTCATGGCGGTCGAGAGTACCTCGCTAGCGGACCGGGGGGAGGGCCTGCCGATCTTCGGCGCCGATCAACGCGGAGGCCACGAGTCCACGCGCCTTGGTGAGCCCGGCGAGCCCGCGACCGCGGGTGTGTCGCGAGAACCAAAACCCCGCGCCGATGATCGTGCCGGCCACCGCCGTCAAAAACGTGGGGAAGCCGAAGGTCACGAGCAGCGACGCGCCGACGATGGCGTTGGTGACCGCGCCGGAGCGGGTGACGAGCGCGCGGTGACGCGCGATGGTGGGATCCACGTGCACAGTGACCACCGAGTAGTGCGCGTCTTCGCGGGTGGCCTCCACGTGGTACGCGATGCCGTGGGCAACGTCGGAGACGGTGGCGCGGGTGTCCCCTTCGAATCGCGCGCGGGCGTTGAGCGCCTGTTCGAGGTTGCGCACCACTTCTTGGAGCGCGCGCTGGGGCGGCATCGCGAGGCGCTGCGTGGAGCGGTGCCCCGCGAGCCCCTTGATGGTGGGTCCGTCACCGGGGCCCACGCTGTTGGCTGCGAGGGCGCCTCCTTCAGGGTCGTCTGGGTTGGAGCCGGCGAGGGTCTCGCGCACTTGTGCCTCCGAGAGGCCGGTCTCCGCGGCCATCTCCGCGATCTCTTCGTTGGAGAATTCGCCCACGACGGCAGTGTAGCCCGGGCTTCCAGATCGGTGAGAGGCCGCGTCCATATGGGCGTATCGAGGGGTTTACGAGGGCCTGAGCGCCGCAATTCAAGTTCGGGGCGGGAGCGGGCGATGTGATGCCCATGGCGGTCAACGGACTCGGTGGCGCGATGGACTCGGCGCTCGCAGGCATGCAGGCCGGCGCGGGCAGGGTGCACGACGCGGCGAAGACGCTGGCCACCGAGGTGTCCGCGGAGGCCATCGTGGACATGAAGAGCGGCGAGCGCCAGCACGAGGCCAACGCCAAGGTAGCCAAGGCCGTCGACGAGCTGCTCGGCGACCTCATCGACACGCTCGCTTGAGCGGCGCGTCGGTCGAGGCGCGGACGAGCGGTTCGAGCGCAGCGCGCACGGTGGCGCGGCACGTTGACGGTGTTCTCTCGCCGCGCGAGGTCGTCAGCGGGCGGCGCTCGTGCGATAACACGGGGATGACAGTTCGTAGGGGTTGTGATGGACGATGGCGAGGACTCGCCGTGGCGTGTGCCCTGGTGCTCGCGGGCTCGCAGGGTGTGGGCTGCAGCGGCGCCGGCGGGAGCGACGACGGCGCGGCAGGCACCGAGACCGGCGGCGACGGTGACGGCGACCCGGATCAGCGACTCCCCGACGACGAGCTTGAGTGGCCCGCGCTCGACTGCGATCCCATCGCGCCGGCCTACTGCGCCTTCCCGTTCCCGTCCAACGTCTACACCAAGAGCGATGAACAGAGCGCGACCGGCTTGCGGGTGAACTTGGTCGAGGCGACGCTGCCCGCGCCCAACACCGGCATCACCATCGACCCGGCGCCGTGGAATTTCGCCGATGGGTTCTCCCCGGGCGGCGCAATTTTGGTGCACTTGCCCGGGGCCTCGGAGGAGGGGCTCGCCCGCCAAGACCGCATCGACGACTCCGTCTCTGATGGCACGACCACCGCGCTCGTCGACGCCGACACCCTCGAGCTGGTGCCGCACTTCGCCGAGCTCGACTTGAACAAGACCTCCGCCGATACGCGCACGCTCATCTTGCGTCCGGCCCAGCGGCTCAAGACCGGGCACCGCTACCTCGTGGCTGTGCGCGGCGTGGTCGATGATCAAGGAGCCCCTGTGGAGGCGTCGGAGGCGTTCGCGGCGTTGCGCGATGGCACCGACAGCGCCGAGCCCTCCGTGGAATCCCGCCGCGCCCTGTACGGCGACATCTTCGCTCGCCTCGCGGAGGCGGGCGTGGACAAACAGGATTTGATCGTGGCGTGGGATTTCACCACGGCGAGCCAGGGCAACCTCACGCAGTGGACGATGCAGATGCGCGACGAGGCGTTCGCGGCCCTCGGTGACGCGGCGCCGACCTGGTCGCTGACCGAGGAGGTGAGCGACTGGGAGAACGACACCATCATGCACCGCCTTAAGGGGACCTTTGAGGCGCCGCTGTACATGACGGGCCCGGGGTCGGGTCAGCGGCTGAACCTCGACGCCGACGGGGTGCTCACCCAAAACGGCACGGTGGACGTGCCCTTTGAGATCATCATCCCCAACGTCGCCGCCAACGGGCCGGTGGCGCTCATGCAGCACGGCCACGGCTTGCTCGGCAGCTACACGCAGATCGAGTCCAGCCACTTCCGAGAGGTGGCCGACCAGTACGGCTACGCGGTCTTCGGCGTGGACCTGGTGGGCATGGCCACCAACGATGTGGCGACCATCGCAGGGGCCTTGGTCACCGGCGACATCGGCGGGCTCGCCAAGATGACCGACCGCCTCCATCAAGGGGCGCTCAACCACCTGCTGGCGATGCGGGTGATGCACGCGGGCTTGGCCAGCGACCCCACCTACGGCGCGCTGCTCAATGGCGATGAGCGCTACTACTACGGCATCAGCCAGGGTGGGATCTTCGGCGGGGTGTACATGGGCCTGAGCGCCGAGGTGACCCGCGGCGTGCTCGACGTGCCAGGGCAGCCCTACAACCTGCTGTTGCGGCGCAGCGTGGATTTCGACGGCTACCTCGACATCCTCGCCGGCGCCTTCGATGACGACCGCGACATCGCCTACGGGCTCACGCTTATCCAGATGTTGTGGGACCGCTCGGAGCCCACCGGATACTCGGCGCACATCCGCGATCCGCTGCCTGGTACGCCGGCCCACGAGGTGCTCATGACCGCTGCGGTGGGCGATCACCAAGTCACCACCCTCGGCGCGCATCACATGGCGCGCACGGTGGGCGCCACCCACCTCGACACCGGGGTCCGCAGCGTCTACGACCTGGAGGCGCAGACCGATCCGGTGACGGGCTCGGCCTACGTGGAGTACGACTTCGGCCTGCCCGAAGATCCCTTGTGCAATCTGCCCCAGCGCGAATGCGACGACCCCCACGGCAAGCTGCGGCGGCTGCCCGCGGCGCGCGAGCAGATCGATACGTTCTTGCGCACGGGGGTGGTGGAGAACTACTGCGAGGGCGGCGTGTGCAGCTTCCCAGAACAAAGCGGCTGCGTCGGTGGCGAGACCAACGAGGGCGTGTGCGGATGAGTTCGAGGCTGCAGTGGATGAGGGTGATCTGCGCGGGGGCGATGAGCGCCTCGCTCACCGTGGGGTGTGGCGGCGGCGGTAGCTCGTCGGCCACGAGCGACGGGGCCGACAGCGAGACCGGAGAGACCGACGGCGGCGACACCGACGGCGGCGACACCTCCGGGGGCGGCGTGGACGACGTCCCGGATCCACAGCCCAGCGAGGGCTTCGAGGCCGGCTTCGACGTGCGCGACATCAGCCCCAACGACGCCGAGCTCATGCTGGGGGTGTACATGGGAGCCTACGGCGCCCCCGAGGCGCGCGGCGTGGCCACCGGCGTGCACGACCCGGTCTACGCCCGCACCGTGGCCCTGCGCGAAGGGGACGAGGAGGTGATCATGACCATCCTCGACCTGCCCGGGCTCGGCAACCGTTACACCCGGCGGATCCGCGAGGACGTGGCGGCGCTCACGGGCCTCGACCCCCTGCGGATCTTGGTGGGCGCCACCCACAGCCACTCGTCCCCGGATTTTATGGGCTTGTGGGGCGGGGTGCCCGACGCCTACGCCGACCGCGTGGTGTCGCTGGTGGTGGGCGGCATGGTCGACGCCCTCAACAACGCGGACCCGGTGGACCTGCACGTGGGCACCGGCGCCGCCGAGAACCGCAACCGCCGCGGCTGGCCCCTGACGGACACGGCCGTCACCGTGCTCGACGCCCGCGACCCGCAGGGGGCGCGCGTGGGGACCGTGGCCGTGTTCGCGGCGCACCCGGTGGTGCTCGGCGAGAGCAACAAGGAGATCAGCCGGGACTGGCCGGGCTGGGCGGTGGACGCCGCCGAGGCCGAGCTTGGGGCGCCGGTGCTGCTGTTTAGCGGGATCATCGGCGACGTCTCGCCCGCGGTGCCCGACGGCACCTACGCCGACGACTTCGAGCGCTGCGACGCCTACGGTGGAGCGGTGGGCGGGGAGGTGGCCGCGGTGGCGCAGGCGGCCGGGCCCATCGCCGACGAGACCCTGGCGTGGGACTCCACGGTGTGGACGCTCCCCGTGGACAACTTTTTGTTCGAGCTGGCCGCCACGCTTGGGCTGCTCGAGTACGACTTCGACGAGGTGGACGGGCAAAAGACCGTGCAGACCCAGTCGAGCTACCTGCGCGTGGGGAGCCTGGCCGGGGGCCTGCAGCTCGCGGCGTTTCCGGGGGAGTCGCTCACGCGCAACGGGCTCGAGGTCAAGCAGGCCATGACCGCCCCGCACCGCATGGTGCTGGGCCTCACCGGCGACGCCCTGGGCTACTTCATCCCGTCCGACGAGTGGATGACGGGTCTCAACGACGACTACGAGGAGAGCATCTCCCTGGGCATGACCGTGGGCGACACGAGCCGCGACGCCATGGCGGCGATGATCGCCGCGGATGGTGGGTGAGGTGAGGAGAGGGGGCGCGGTTGAGGTGTGGGTCGCGGGATAGGCCCGTGGAGCTCGCGACCGCGGCGCGCGGCCCCTCGAACGGAGCGAGGTGGGCCGTGGGGTAGGCCCGGGGTGTCTGTGACGCCTGCGATGCCTGCGATGCCTTCGACGCCAGTGACCTAGAACTGGTCGAGGTCGAAGACGTAGGCGGCCCCGGCCTCAATGGCGTTGTCGTTGGGTGCGCTGGCGGTGGCGCTGGCGTCGCCGCGCTCTTGCCACGCCCCGACGACGACAGTGTCGCCGGAGAGGGTGATGAAGGCGAAGTTGTCGCCTGCCCCCGGGTTGGAGGCCTTGAGGTAGGCCTGCTGGGACCAGGTGTTGGTAGCGTCGCGGACAAAGACGTAGGCGGCCCCGGCACCAATGATGCTGTTGTCCGTCTCATCGCCATTGACGCCGGTGGCGGCGCTGTCCTCGCGCCGAGCCCCAACCGCGAGGGTGTCGCCGGAGAGGGCGACGGAGTAGCCGAAACCGTCGCTAGACCCCGTGTTGGAGGCCTTGAGGTAGGCCTGCTGGGACCAGGTGTCGGTGGCGTCGCGGACAAAGACGTAGGCGGCCCCGGAACCATTGATGCTGTTGTCTGTCTGATCGCCATTGACGCCGGTGGCGTTGCT
>JAAZXR010000128.1 GCA_014240065.1 Myxococcales bacterium | reverse complement strand
CCGATGGCCAGCACTCTCGATGCGAACAAGAAGCGTTTGAGGTTGTCGTCCATGGCGGGAGCGCGGGAGCGCGGAGCACACGCTGCCCTTTTTGAGTAGCACGCTCGGGCCCACCCCGACAAACCTCGTGCAGCGCCCCCCCGGCCCGTCCGAGCACCCTTCGACGCCACGTCCGCTCTCGAATTGACAGGTCGTCGCCACGCGCTTTCCGCGGAGCGAGCCCCGCGGCCTCCACGCGCGACAGGTGCCGACCCGCGGCCGTATTCCTCCGAATTTGGCCTCACTCAGGCTATCGGCGCCTCGTTGATCCGAAACGACATTTTGTCACGCGACCACCGCTACGCGCACCTCCGCGTCAACCGTTCCCCCATGGTCCTGCGGCATTTTCGCCGCAGGACCGCGACCTTCTAGGGCCTGCGCGGCCCTTCCACGTCGAGCGTTGCCTCTCCCAGAGGTCCGTCGTTACAGTGCGCTCCCATGGCCCAGGCCCACACAGTCGCGGCGTTCTACCAGTTCGCGCCGCTTTCGGATCTCGCCGCCCTCCAAGAATCCCTGCGCGGTCTTTGTGCGGCGGAGCACTTGAGGGGCACGATCTTGCTCGCACCCGAGGGCATCAACGGCACCGTCTCGGGTCCGAAACCAGGAATCGAGGCGCTCCTCGCTCGTGTGCGAGACATCCCCGGCTGCGGGGACCTCTCCGCCAAGATTTCGGTGACGGACCGCCCCCCCTTTCATCGGATGAAGGTGCGGCTCAAGCAGGAGATCGTGACCATGGGAGACGCGGAGATCGATCCTACGGCGCGCGTGGGTGACTACGTGGCGCCGGAGGACTGGAACACCGTCATGGAAGATCCGAACACGCTGGTTATCGACGCGCGCAACGACTACGAGGTCCGCGTGGGCACGTTCCGCGGCGCCCTCAACCCTGACATCGCGACCTTTCGCGACTTCCCCAGGTGGGTGAAGGAGCACCTCGATCCCGCGGTGCACTCGCGGATCGCGATGTTTTGCACTGGCGGGATCCGCTGCGAAAAGGCCACGTCGCTGCTCCTGCGGGAGGGCTTTGAATCGGTGCGGCACCTCCACGGAGGTATCCTCAACTATCTACGACAGATCCCGGAAGCTGAATCACAGTGGCGTGGAGAGTGTTTTGTTTTCGATCAGCGGGTCGCGCTCAATCACGATCTCGCGCCAGGCGAGCACTCCTTGTGCTTCGGCTGCCAAGAACCGCTCTCCCCCGAAGAGCTGGAACACCCCGACTACGAACCGAGCGTCTGCTGCTCTCGCTGCGCGTCATCGACGAGCCCTGAGCTCCGAGCGAGACGCCGCGAGAGAGCTCGCCAGGTCGCGCTCGCGGAAGGTCGAGGTGAGCGCCACGTCGGTTGGTAGACACCCGCCCAGCGACGGCGTCCTCTATTCGTTCCGCCGCTGCCCCTATGCGATCCGCGCTCGCATGGCGCTGGCCGCCGCGCGAATGAACCCTGAACATCGAGAGATCCTGCTGCGCGACAAGCCGGCGCAGATGCTCGAGATCTCTCCCAAGGGCACGGTCCCGGTCTTGCTGACGAGCGGTGGCATGGTCCTCGATGAGAGCTTCGACATCATGCTGCATGCGCTGGAGGCCCGCGACCCACACGGGTGGCTGCGAAACGTGGACTGCGCCGAGCGGCGCGCGCTGCTCAACACCAACGACGGCTCATTCAAGACGGCGCTCGACCGCTACAAATACGCCTCGCGCGCGGGGCCAGACCAAGTCGCGGCCGCCCTCGACGAGGCGGCGATCATGTTGCAGCGGATCGAGGGCGCGATGGCAGGTGCTCCATTTATCGACGGCCGGTCCATGGGACTATTTGACGCGGCGATTTCTCCATTTGTTCGTCAGCTCGCGGGGGTTGATCGCGCGCGATTCGACGCGCTCGCACCACCCGCGGTCCTCGCGTGGCTCCAGACGATGGTCGAGTCTGCGGCGTTCAAGAACGTGATGGCAAAAGTGCCTCTATGGCGTGCGGGGGACGACCCACGCATGTTTGCAGGCACGCTCGCGGCCCACGCACCTTCGCCCTGAGTCACCCACCGGCCCACGCTGGCAGCCGCGCCTGAACGTCCATGGGTGCCGCGGTCATCGGATGCTCAAACCCGAGCCGCCACGCGTGCAGGTGCAAACTCGAGGAGCCGCTCTTCATGCTCGCGCCTGCTCCATAGGCATCATCGCCCACGATCGGGATCCCCTCGGACGCGAGGTGGATTCGGATCTGATTCGTCCGCCCCGAGTGTGGCGTGACCTCAAGCAAGGTCGAGGCTGTCTCGCGCGCCCGCACGCGAAACTCTGTCCAGGCGCGCTGCCCCTCCACGTCCACCTCCCGCCGCCCCTCCTGCGATGGCCGCTTCGAGACCGGAGCGCGGCTTTGAAAATAGTTAAACTCCACGCTCCCCCTCACCCTCGCGAGATAGGTCTTGCGCACAGTGCGAGCCTCGAATTGTCGCGCCAGGTTGCGAGCTGCGACCTTCGAATGAGCGACGATCACGAGCCCCGTCGTGTCCGCGTCGAGGCGATGGACAGGGAGATGAGGCCGGTCCAAGAAGACGTGATTCAAGAGCGAGATCATCGAGTGCTTGTTGTAGCGCCCGCTCGGATGCATTGGCATCGGGGCGGGCTTCTCGACGACGCTCACGGCGTCATCTGCGTAGATGAATCGGAGGTCTGTAGCGACCACCGGCTCCACCACGCCTCGCTCAAGATGAACCACCTCATTCCCCGCGCGGACGCGAACCTCAAAATCGGTGACGCGCGACCCCCCGAGGGTCAGGCTGTGTGCCTCGGCGCGCGCCACCCACGTCTCGAGCGCAACGTGTGGGTGTAGCGCTTGCAGAAACGTCGCGAGCGACACGCCATCAAACTCGCCCCGAACGTGCATCGGGCGGGGGTTGTCGTAGGGGATGAGCCCCGGCAGCGCCGCGGTCGCCGTCGCGAACTGCGCCGTCATCTCGTCGCAGCGTGTGGCATGCGGGTTCTCCATCACTCGAGGATATCGGTACCACGAGGCGCCAGGCCTATCTAGCGTCCGCCGCAACCCGCCACGCAGGCCCGATCTCTCGCCCGGTGGAGCGATGTAGACAGGTGGCCCGCGAGCGCCACCCGACGCGGGCTTTCGCGCTATATATGCCACATGAGCGCCTCGGCCGAGAAACCGCATGTCCACGGTCCCAATTGCAACCATGGGCACGATCACAGCCACGACCACGCGCCGCAGGAGCCGGCGAAGCGTGTCGAGCGACCTGGGCGCAACGAACCCTGCTGGTGCGGGAGCGAGAAAAAGTACAAGCGCTGTCACCTGCGCGCGGACGCCGAATAGGCCCGGAGGTCCACGTCGAGGCGCGCGCCTCGCTAGGGTGCCAACGGAGGGGCCGTGGCTTTCCGGGCGGCGGGACCGTCAGCTTCATAGACCGCGGGGCTCCCGGCCTCCACCGCGTAGCTGTTCCGATACGCGACCTCACCCTCGGTGGTCGCGACATCCTCCGGAGCGCAGCGGTACCAGTCGGCTTGGACGCGCATCGCGGTGATGTCGATGATCATGTAGCCGTTCTCGGTGCCGTTGAGAAAGCGAATGTTCGGATTGGAAGAGCTCACCGACTCCAAAATGGAGGCACCGGGCGAGGACACCCCGGGGGTGACAAACTCCACCACGACCGACCCCGCCCTCGTGTCCTCGTCGTAGTCGGCGATGTTGATCGGGACGTCGTTGGCCCAGGAGCTGTGGATATCTCCCGTGAGCACGACGACGTTGTCGATCCCCTGATCTTGGATGTGGCTCAACAGGCGGGTCCGCGCCGGCGCGTATCCATCCCACTGGTCCACGTTCAGCGGGCTGGTCCCCGCCAGCATCTGCGTCATCACCACCTGCTGCCCGAGCAGCCTCCAGGTGGCGGTTGAGGAGGAGAGGCCATCGAGCAACCATGCTTCTTGATCGTCCCCAAGCAAGGTGCGGCCCTCATCATCGATTGTATCCGCATCCCCGATACCAGCCGCGGGCTCATCGCGGCCATGGATCCGGGTGTCGAGCATGAACAGGTCGACAAGATCACCAAAGGAGAGTCGGCGATAGATCTCGCCCTCGACGCCCTCCCGGTACGGCATCCACTCCGCGTAGGCCTTGCTCGCGGCCGCGAGCCTATCGACCCAGCTCCCCTCGGAACCCTCGGTGTGGTTCTCAGCGCCATCTTGATACGAGTTGTTCGCCGTCTCGTGGTCGTCCCACACGGCGATCATCGGGTGCTGCCGATGCACCTCTTGCAGATCGCTGTCCCGTCGGTTGATCGCGTACCGCGCCCGGTAGTCCTCCAGCGTCAGGATCTCCCCCGCGGGCTCGAGCGTCCGCACGTCACCGTACGCACCGTCCGCGTACTCGTAGATGTAGTCGCCGAGGTGGAGGACCGCGTCGAGGTCGTTTTGCTGCGCCGCGTGCTTGTAGGCGTGAAAGTAGCCGTAGGCGTAGTTGCTGCACGAGCACACGCCGAATCGCAGGCGGTCAGTTTGACCGCTCGGCGCCGTCCGTGTGCGACCAATGCCGGACTCTCGACCCTCACAAAAGAATCGATAGTAGTAGGTTGTCGCGGGCGCGAGGCCGCCGACGTCGAGCTTGAGGGTGTGATCTCGATCCGCGCTCGCCTCCTCGTAGCCGGCCGCGACCAGCACCGAGAACTCGGCGTCTTCCGCCACCTCCACGAACACCTCCGCCGGCCCTCCATCGTCCACCGAGACGCGCGTCCAGAGGATCACCGAGTCTGGCAGCGGATCGCCGGAGGCCACGCCGTGTTCGAACATCGTCTCGGGACCGAGCGGTCCATCCCACGCGTAGCTCGGGAACTCATCTTGCTCCTCAGAGCCCGCGCACGCCTGCAACGACGGGAGCAGCGGCACCGCGCCCAACAACGACATCTTCCGGAGGATTTCACGACGCGTAATTGTCATGGTTTCTCCTGTGTATCACAAACAAACGAAGCGAGCGGCGGCGGTGGTCGTCGTCACCTCCCTCGCGTCCTCCAGCTCGTTCCTTACCCAGCTTAGGGTCGCCACAGTCGAAACGGAGCCCACGCAGACACCTCGTATTCGCCCGCCGTCCGACGAAGCCCCTGCTGGAACGCGACCTCGACCTTCCCTTGGCTCTCCAGGGCGTCGTAGAACGCCGCAGTGAAGTCACCCGCGGCGTGGTCGGACACCTTCGAGACCGGAGCCACCACGTACTCGCTCCCTCTCAGCAGCATGGAGGTCGCGAGCGTCAATCCCCCCGTCATCCTGGCCCCGTCGACACCTCCCGCCTCACACGCCGCGAGCACGACCACACGCGGCGCCGCGCGCAC
>JAAZXR010000127.1 GCA_014240065.1 Myxococcales bacterium | reverse complement strand
CGACGACCTCTAGCAGCGCCCTCTTTGTCACCACGCTCCTCGATGAACGACTCCAACCGCAACGCCCCCACGATCCGCGTCGGCACGCGTCGAAGTCCACTCGCCTTGTGGCAGGCCCAGCACGTCGCGGACGCGCTCGAGCGGCGCTGGAAGGGGACGATCAAATGCGAGCTCGTGGAGGTCGTGACCGAAGGGGACAAAATCCTCGACCGTCCCTTGAACGAGGTGGGAGGGAAGGGGCTGTTCGTCAACGCCATCGAAGACAAGCTCTTGTCGGGAGAAGTCGATATCGCGGTGCACAGCATGAAGGACCTGCCGTCCAAGCTCCCGCAGGGGCTGGTCATCGCGTGCACGCCGAAGCGCGAAGACCCCCGGGATGCGATCTGCGGACCGGAGGGGATTCGAATCGCGCGGCTCCCCGCGGGGCTCAAGATCGGGACATCTTCGCTCCGCAGGAGCGCGCTCATTCGTCGCCTTAACCCTGAGGTGGAGATCGTGCCCATCCGCGGGAACGTGCAGACTCGACTGCGAAAATTTGAGGACGCTGAGGTGGACGCCGTCGTGCTCGCGGCGGCGGGGTTGCATCGGCTCGGTCTTGAGGATCGAATCACCGAGTACCTCGACGTGGAGCGGTTTTGTCCGGCGGCCTGCCAGGGGATTCTCGGGGTGGAGTGTCGCGAGGACGACGCGCGGACGCGGTCATTGCTCGCGCCCTTAAACGACCGCTGGGCGTCCATCGCCACCGCGGCGGAGCGCGCCTTCCTTGAGACTCTTGACGGCGGCTGCCAGGTCCCCATGGGTTGTTATGCGGAGGTGCGCAGCGAGACCATCATGACTGTGGCGGGCGTCATCGTGGATCCCCGGGGTCGGCCCTGCTTTATCGCGACGCGGGCGGGGGAGCCGGAGCGCGCGGCGAAACTCGGTCGCGATCTCGCGGAGTCGCTGGCCGATCTCGGCGGCGCGAAGGTGCTCAAGTCCTTGAGCGCCTAGGGTTGGTGCGAGCGGCGACGAAGCCCGCCGGGGAGGGGACACCGTGCGTGAGCGCCGCGAATCCTCGCAGCGAGGGGCCATGGGCGTGAACCGCGGGCGCGAGGGCCGGGCGCCACGTCGCGGGTGATTTGCGAACGAGGCCGAATGCGTCAGTCTTGGGTCATGCAGCACCGTTTCCACGCCGTCATGTTCTCTGGGGCCTTGCTTTGCGTCTCCGTCGCGCTCAGCGCGTGCAACAAGGCAGAGCCGGAGCGCGCGCCCTCGGCGTCGAAGCAGGCGGCCGACAAGGCGGCCGGGCAAGGCGGCGCGGCCGCAGTAAAATCCCCGACCACCGAGGACTCCGCCGAGAAGGATGAGAGCGCGCGCGGTGTCCTCATCGATCACGAGGTCAGTGATATCGACGGAAAGGTGGTCAAGCTCTCGGACTATCGCGGGCAGGCCCTGCTGATCGTCAACACCGCGTCGCAGTGTGGGTTCACCCCGCAGTACGCGAAACTCCAAGAGCTCTACGGCATGAACAAGGACAAGGGGTTGGTGGTGCTCGCGTTCCCAAGCGACGACTACGGCGGCCAAGAGCCCGGCACCAACGAGGAGATATCTTCCTTCGTCGCGAGCAAGTACAGCGTGGAGTTCCCCATGATGGACAAGGTCGCTACGAAAGGAGAGGACATGATCCCGCTCTATCGAGCGCTCACAAAGGAGAGCCCCGAGGAGCTGCGAGGGCCCGTGCGATGGAATTTTACCAAGTTCCTCGTGGACAAAGAGGGGTACGTGGTCGCGCGCTTCGAATCACCGAAGGATCCGCTCTCCGATGAGGTCCAAGCCGCGATCGCAAAGACCCTCAGCGCGGGAGAGGCGCTAGAGAAAAAATAGGGCGCTGCCCGCCACCGCGAGCAGCGTTCCGAGGACGCCGCCCACGCCCACGCGCTCGCCGCGGAGCATCACGGCCGGGATGAGCAGCACGGGGGTGACCGACATGAGCGTCGCGGCGACGCCCGCGTTGCTCGCCCGCTGCACCGAGATCAGCGACAACGACACGCCGAGGAAGGGGCCGAAGACGGCGCCGACCCCCGTGGCGATCATGGCGCCCCGGTCACGCAGGGCGGCGAAGACCTTCGGCCACCATCCGGCGAAGCTGCAGATCGCCGCGAAGCCCAGGATCCCCGCGAAGACGCGGATTTGCGTGGCCGCGAAGGGGTCGTAGTCCCCCATGCCGAGCTTGCTTAAGATGAGCCCCGCGGCTTGTCCGACGGAGCCGAGCAGGGCGAAGGCGACCCCCTTGGGGTGAGGTCGCGGGCGGGTGTCTTCGGGGTGTCGCTCGCTCACCGCCCAGGCGATGCCCGAGACCACGAGGCTCATGGCCCCGAGCTGCGTCGCGGTCATGGATTCCCCCAACACGAGCAGGCCGATGATCGCGGCCCACACCGGCGTGGAGGTCATCAGCAGCGAGGACAAGCGCGGCCCGATCTCCACGAAGGCACGAAACAGACAGTAGTCGCCGAGCACGAAGCCGATGAGCCCCGACACGGTGAGCCACCCCCAGGTGTGGGCGGAGGCGTCGAGCGGGAGCGCGGTGGGTCGCGTGATCGCGGCGTAGCCGGTGAGGATGCCGAGCCCGAGCACCAGCCGGATGATGTTGAGGCTCAGCGAGCCCAGGCGGCGTCCCGCAGACTCGAAGGCCAGCGCGCTGACCATCCAGCACACGGCGGTCGCCAATCCGGCGACTTCTCCGACATATCCCTCAGGCACGTCGGGAACCTAGGGGCTCCGCGCACATTTTTCCAGGGGGGCGGGTAAAATGATGGAGAGGGCCGCGTCAGGGGGCGCTCGGCGCCTCGGATTCGACGGGCGTGGGTGTGCCGGGCGTTGGAACGTAGGCGAGCTCTTGCTCCCGCGGCATCATGCTGCCCATGATCCAGTCGGTGAACGGGAACACGATGTTGAAGTTGAATCGGGTCATCATGCGAGGGTCATGATGCGCGCGATGATGGCGCCGCAGGTTGCGATGCAGGCGAGTGTTCATGGGCCACACCCGCTGGTAGTGCGCGGGCAGGTGAAACGCGAGGTGCATGACCTCGAGCGCGAGGCCGTAGGCGACGATGGCGCCACACACGACCCCGGCGACGTCCACGCCCACCGTGAATCGGAGCGCGGCGTAGGTCGCCACGAGGCCGAGGGCGGAGACCGCGGTGGCGTGGGTGGTGGTCATCACGAAGAACAGCTCGCGCAGTTTCCGGACCTCGAGGTGTCGATCGTCGAAGTAGCGGTGATGACTCAGGGTGTGGTGGTGGAAGAACCGCTCCCACACCGGGCGCTTTCGCTTTGGCCGGTGGTGCATCGGGTACCGATGGAACACGTATTCGGCGACATTGGTGCCCAAGAAGGCGAGGGGACCGAGCACCCACACCCACGGGCGGACGCCCGCGTTCGTCGCGCTGTGGAGGAACAGATACATCAGCACGAGCGAGACCCCCACGCTAAAGCCGATGTGCATCGCGGGGTGGTACCAGGTGGGGATTCGGGCCTGGAAGCGTTCGCGCAGGGCGCTCCGGCTTCGGCGGCCGGGCTTTGCTGTTGCCATGACGGTCGCTCCTCGTGTGAATGGTTGTTACCTCTTCAATGTGATCGCTGGCGGTGACATGTGCAAGTGTCTTCGCGCCACTGTGCGCCGGCGGTGGCACCACTCGCGTTTGGACCGTGAAAAAAAAATACGGCCGCGTCATGAACCGACGCCGTGACCGTCGCGCGCGGGAAGCGTGATCGGGGGTCGCACCTCCATCAGCCGTCGTCCCCGCCGCTGGCTGCTGGCTCAGCTTAGGGAGTCTTCAAGGGTCACTTCAGGCGCCACGGGGGGCGCTGGCGTCGCCGCGCCGGCGGAGGCGTCCCCTCCTGGGCGGCGCCGCGCCCAGTACAGGCACCCCAGGATCCACGCCACGCACACCCCAGCGAAGCCCCAGACCCCGATCATGGAGAAGATGGTGCTGCGCGCGGGATCCATCATGGGCACGTCGGCGACGAAGCCGTCGGCCCCCGCGTAGCCGTCGTTGTCAGAATCTGTGACCTCGGTTTGGTTGATCACTTCGCCGCTCGGCGAGACGTAGACGCTGATTCCCGCGTTCACCGATCGCAGCAGCGCCTTGCGGTGCTCCACGGTGCGGAAGATGGCCAGGCCGAGGTGCTCGGGCTGCTCGGCGGATTTTCCGAACCAAGAGTCGTTGGTGAGGTTGACGAAGGCGTGCACGCCGAGCTTCGACACCTCCTGTGCGTAGCCGGGGAGGATGTCCTCGTAGCAGATCAGCGGCGCGAGCCGATATCCGTCGTGCTCGATGACGGCCGGGCCCTCGCCGATGTTCATATAGGAGGCGCTCGGGATCTGCTTCAGGTACCACTCCGGGTCGACGAGGGGCACGGACTCGCCGAACATCAGCGGGAACACCTTGTCGTAGCGGTCGCCGAGCTGGTCGTCACTCCCAAGCAGCCACGCCGAGTTCCAGGGATAGGGGTTTTCGCCGGTGCGATCCCGGGTGATCATGCCGACGATGACGGGGATGGTGAACCCTCGCCGGACTCGCCGCCGGTCGCGCTCGGGCTTGTCCTTCGTGGCGTCGCGCGCGAAGGCAGAGTAGGGGTAGGCGGTCTCTCCCCAGAGGGCGATAGCGGCCCCTTGCTCCTCGAGCGTCGCGGTCATGCGCTGAAGCTCTTTGAGAAGCCGCTGCTTGAGCCGGCCGGTGGAATAGGTTTTGATGCCGAAGTTGCCCTGCACCACGCCAATCTTCAGGTGCGGGGCGGCGTCTTGCTGCGCGCGGACGTGATGCATACGCCACGTGCCCAGCGCGGGGGTGAGCACCAGGAACCCGGCATACACAGCGGCGGAACGGACGGCGCGGCGACGGCGACCCGCCCGCAGATCCATCAAAGCCTCGTACAGCGCGGCGCTCATGGCACACATGACCATGCTGACCGCGGCGGCGCCCCCCACCTCCGCGATTTGGATGAGCCGGGGGTGGTAGGCCCAGGCCAGCGACATGAAGGTGGGGAAGATGGAGGGAATCACCAGCTCGAAAAAACCCCAGATCGGCGGGAGCAGCCACCACAATCGGAGGTCGGCGCGGACGCGGACGGCGTTGAGGCACGCCGCGGCCGCGGCCATCTGGACGCCCTGCCACGCCGAGAACAACAGGTGGACCCCGATGGCGGCGGGCAGCGGGAGCCCCGCGAAGTTCGTCATGAGCGAGGTCATCCAAAAGTAGCCCATGAAGATCGCCAGGATGCCGGAGAGGTAGCCCACAGCGAAGGCGCGGCGCGGCCGCAGCCCGTCGATGGCCCGGGCGACGGGCTCGCGGACAGCGCCGCCCTCGGCGACGGCGTCGAGGCCGTCGAGGATCTCGCCTTTGTAGCTCGGGGTAAACGCGAGGAAATCCCGCACGCGATGGGT
>JAAZXR010000126.1 GCA_014240065.1 Myxococcales bacterium | reverse complement strand
CGTCGCCGTCACCGTCACCGTCACCGTCGCCGTCGCCGTCACCACTCGTGGTGACGGGCCCGGTCGTCATGGGCCCGGTGGTGAGCCCGGTGGTGGAGGGGTCGCCGGTGGTGGAGCCGTCATCGTCGCCGTCGCCGTCACCGTCACCGTCACCGTCGCCGTCGCCGGTGGTGGAGGGGTCGCCGTCGCCGTCGCCGTCGCCGGTGGTGGAGCCGTCGCCGTCGCCGTCACCGTCGCCGTCGCCGGCGTCGTTGCCGTTGGTGCCGCTCTCGCTCGCCGTCTCGCCGGCCGTTCCATCGGCGTCACCGGTGGTGGAGTTATCTGCTCCACTTGAGGAGCTTCCCACCGCTTGCGTTGGGTCATCGCCACAGCCGGCGAGGGAGCTCATTCCGAGCGCGAGTAGACAAGTCAACGAACGACAGCTTCGAAACATGCCAGAAGCGTAGACAACCTTAGTTTTGATAGCAATCGCGAGATCAGCTCGTCTGCGGGTCAAAGGCGCGCGTTTTCGCTTTTCTAATCCCGACGCTAATTTGATCGACCTAAAAAAAGTAATTTATAATTCATTTGTTCTCATATACAATCTATTCGCAGCAGCAGGGACCTGCTGCGGTCTACCCCCAGTCCACGTCATGGGAACCTAGGATCGGTCGCGCGCGGGCTCGTCGGCCAGCGCTTCTCGCAGCGCGCGAAGCTCGCCTTCGAGGCCCAGGGAGATCCGCAGACAGCCCTCCAGGCCCGGGATGTCCGAGACGTCCTTGACGAGCACACCTCGACCGGCGAGTGACCGGGCGAGGGGAGTCGCCCGCGCGGGCGGGGTGAACCGGCACAACGCGAGGTTCCCGTGGGCAGGGAACACCTCAACGTCGTCCAGGGCACGAAGGATCTCAACGAGCTGGTCGCGGCGTCGCAGGTTGCGCTCAAGGTGTGCCTCAAGCTCTCGCGCGTGCGAGGTGAGCAGGGTCTGCGCGATGGCCAGGGTGGTCGCCGAAATATTGTAGGGATGCCGGCACTTGTTGAGGGCGAGGGCCAACGTCGGGTGCGCCACGCAGTAGCCGATTCGGAGCGCCGCGAGCCCAACTTTCGAGAGCGTGGCCATGTGGACTTGGTTCGAGGGGCCGTCGGGTGCGTACAAGGATGTGCCAGGCGCGTAGGCGCCGTAGGCCTCATCGATCACAAAGATCGTGTCGGGGAATTCTGCGATCAGCGACTGGATCAGCGCGGCGTCCCACAGCGAGCTTGTGGGGTTGTTGGGTCGCGCCAAAAAACAGATGGTCGCGTCCTCAAGCGCGGGTCGCATGGCGTCTCCATCGAGCTCGAAGTCGTCGCGGAGGGGGACGCCGGTGACGTCGAACCCGAGCACCCGGGCGCTGTGCGCGTACATCACGAAGGTAGGGGTGGGGATGACCACGCGGGGCCGATGGCCAGGTTGCAGCAGCGCCGTGAGCAGCAAGAAGATGATCTCGTCGCTGCCATTTCCCAGCACGATTCGCGAGGGGTCGACGCCGTGGCGCTCTCCCAAAATCGCCCGTAGCGCCCTTCCAGAGGTGTCTGGGTAGCGATTGAGTTCCACCGACTCGATCGCAGCGGCCACGTCTCGCATGGCCGCTGCGCTCCACGGTTCGGGAGACTCGTTGGCGTGCATCCGCGCGGGGGCGGTCGCCGGGGGGACGTCGTACACGTCCAGCCCTTCGAGCGCGGGGTTGAGGCGTACGCGCCATGGGGGAGCGTTGGTCATGTCTCCGGCTCCTCGCGCAGACGGATCTCGACGGCGCGCGCGTGGGCCTCGAGCCCCTCCGCACGTGCGAGGGATGTGATGCTCTTTGCTTGGGCTCGAAGCGCGGGCCCATCGAGCCAGAGGACGCTGGTGTACTTGACGAAGTCCCACACCCCGAGGGGGGAGGAGAAGCGCGCCGCGCCCGCCGTGGGCAGCACGTGGCTCGGGCCTGCGGTGTAGTCCCCAGCGGCCTCTGGCGTGAACGCTCCCACAAAGATCGCGCCGGCGGTGTCGACGTGGTCGGCGGCGTCTTCGGCGTCTTCGAGCAGCAGCTCGAGGTGCTCTGGGGCGTAGTCATTGGCCGCGGCGAGCATCGCGGCGCGGTCTTCGACGAGCACGGCGGCCCCTTGATCTCGAAGGCTCGCTGCCGCGATTTCCTTTCGCGGAAGTCCGTCAAGTTGGTCGTCTAGGGCCTCGCAGACGGCGGGGATCAGCGGCGCATGATCGGTCACCAGAACCGCCGACGCTTGGCGGTCATGCTCCGCCTGGCTCAATAGATCGGCGGCGACGACGGCGGGGCTCGCCGAGGCATCGGCGAGGATCAAAATCTCCGAGGGGCCGGCGATGCTGTCGATGTCGCAGCGGCCGTACACCAGCCGTTTGGCTGCGGTGACGTAGGCGTTGCCGGGTCCGACGATCTTGTCCACCCGCGGCACGGTCTGGGTCCCGAAGGCGACGGCGGCCACGGCCTGGGCCCCGCCGATCTGAAACACCCGATGGACCCCTGCAACCTTCGCGGCGGCGAGCACGACGTCGCTGGGGCGTGGCGTCAGCAGCACGATCTCTGGGACGCCGGCGACGCTCGCGGGCACCGCGGTCATGAGCACCGATGACGGATAGGCGGCGGTCCCCCCGGGGGCGTACACCGCGACCCGACGGAGCGGGGCGACCCGGCTCTCGAGGCGCTCGCCGTCTCCTTCCATGCCCGTCGTCTCGGGCCGTTGGCTCTCGTGAAACGTCCGAATCCTGCCTTCGGCGTGTTCGAGGGCGGAGATGACTCCAGGCGCTGCGCGGGCGTAGGCCTGGTCCCAGGCGTCGCGGGGGATTTCGAAGGTCGCGGCAGCGAGCGTCCTCGATTCCAGGCGTTGGGTCCACTCCAAGAGAGCCTCATCTCCTCTTGAGCGGACGTCCTCCACGATCTCTCGCGCCACTTCGTCTGCGCGACCGTCCAAACCAAAACTCCGGCCACAATGACGCCGCCACGACTCCGTCGCGCGAGGGTCAGCGCCGCGGAGATCGAGGACGGAGAGCGGGGAGGGGGACGGGCCCATGGGTCGTGACCATACCCGAAAAACAAGGATTGGGAGGTCGCGCGTCCGGACCCGGGGAGATGGTCGTCGGGGGCCGCGGCTGTCTTGCGGCCCCCCTCTCGGTGGGAGATCTCTCACCACACCTCGCCCGTTGACGTTGCCACGCCGGGCGCGTATCGTCCGGCGGCGCTCGGCGGTGTTCGGCCATCTCGGCCGCAAAGTCCTAATATCCGAGCCGCGAAAAATCGACATGACGACCTCTTTATTCACCAGTGAATCCGTGTCCGAAGGGCACCCCGACAAAATTTGCGACAAGGTCTCGGACGCGGTCCTCGACGCCATCATCGCGCAGGATCCTCACTGTCGCGTCGCCTGTGAGACGCTCGTGAAGACCGGGTACGTCAACGTCGCGGGCGAGGTGACCACCACGACCTACGTGGACATCCCGTCCATCGTGCGCAAGACCATCAGCGACATCGGATATGTCTCGTCGGAGATGGGCTTTGACGCTCACAGCTGCGGCGTGCTCGTGGCCATCGAGGCGCAGAGCCCCGACATCGCGCAGGGCGTCGATCGGGATTCCGAGGATGCCCAGGGAGCGGGGGATCAAGGCATGATGTTCGGCTACGCGTGCCGCGAGACCGACGTGCTCATGCCGCTGCCGATCCACCTCGCGCACCAGCTCACCGCCAAACAGGCCGAGGTGCGGCGTCGCGATGGGGACAAAAGCTTCTTGCGCCCCGACGCCAAGTCGCAGGTGACCGTGGAGTATGACGGCGACACACCCATTCGCGTTGACAGCGTGGTGCTCTCCACCCAGCACGCGGATTCCGTTTCTTCCGATCACCTCCGTGAGTTCGTCGCGGAGGAGATCATCAAGCCGATCATCCCCGAGAATCTGCTCAAGGACACCAAGTTCCACATCAACCCCACCGGCCGTTTTGTCATCGGTGGACCCATGGGCGACGCGGGGCTCACCGGCCGCAAGATCATCGTGGACACCTACGGTGGCATGGGTCGCCACGGCGGCGGCGCCTTCTCCGGTAAAGACCCGTCGAAGGTGGATCGCAGCGCAGCCTACTACGCGCGCTACATCGCCAAACACCTCGTGGCCGCGGGCATGTGCGACCGCGCAGAGGTGCAGCTCGCCTACGCCATCGGCGTCGCCGAACCGGTCAGCGTCCGCGTCGACAGCTTCGGCACCGGCAAGCTCGACGACATCCGCTTGTCGGAGCTTGTTCGCAAGCACTTTGACGCACGGCCCGCCCGGCTGATTCGTGAGCTCGACTTGCTCCGCCCGATCTACTCGAACACCGCGGCCTACGGGCACTTCGGTCGCCCCGAGTTCACCTGGGAGCAGACCCCCAAACTCGAAGCCCTCAAGGCTGAGCTCTAGGGCGACGCGCGAGGCTCGTCGGCAGGCGCGTCAACGAACGAATCGGGTCCCCCCTGACGGCTCGCGTGACCGCGGGGCGTTTTTGCGTCGTGGTGCGGTCGGCGGGCCCGTTCTCCTCCCGCGCTCGTGGCCTGCGTAGGGATGAGCGCCTCGCTACGCATCTTTGGGCGCGGACAATGAACTTTTTGCGTAACGAAAGCGCGCACATTGAGTACAAAGGTGCGATCTTCGCCTGGCTGCGCGAATTTGAGCTTTGTCGGACCGAGCCCGCGGTGACGCTGGGCTGGCGTTGCCCTCCAATCCATGGGTCCATCGAGCGCTTTACGCGCCCTCGATGGTTGATATTAGTAAGTAATTACAAGCATGTATGAGATTTTCGCCGGAGATGGTTCGAACCTGCGTGCGTGTCGAGCTCATTGGACCTAGCCGGCGAACAGGCCGCACAAGTCCGCGGGCAAATCGAGGCCTCTAGGGATGGGAATGGCCCGACGGTTGCACCTCCCGCCCTGGATGCACGTCGCACCAGTGCGTGCCCAGGAATTCGTGAGCCATGTCCATCTCGAACCGATCCCTCTCTTTGATGAAGACCTCCACCGTTCGCCGCCGCGCCATGACGCGGATCGGCGTGCAGCTCGCGTGCGCCGCCGCGCTCGTGATGGGGCTGGCCATGAGCCGGTCTACGCAGGCTCGGCTGCATGCGTATTACGTGGTGCAAAACGTCGGTATCGGCAACATCACGCCGAAAATTCTCTTCTTCCTCGACACATCCAGCACCATGGCGCTTCGTGCCCAGGCCACGGATGAGGCCTGCGAGTGGTCGGAATGTGACGACGGGACCGGCACCACCCAAAGTCGGGTCGCGGCGGCCCGCAAGGCGATCAACCAGATCGTTCAGGACTTCGAGGGACAGGCCTCATTCGCGCTGGGTAGCTTTACGCGACGCGGCGCACCCGATGGTACCAACTCCAACGCGGTCCCAGACCCGTGTGTCGCCGCTGGTGGCGGCAATAACAACAACAACAACAACAACAACAACAACAAC
>JAAZXR010000125.1 GCA_014240065.1 Myxococcales bacterium | reverse complement strand
CGGAGACGGAGACGGAGACGGAGACGGAGACGTGTGCGGGGATGGAGTTGTCTCGGGGAGCGAGGAGTGTGATGACGGCCCGCAAAATGGCGACGGGGTGTCGCCGTGTACTTCGAACTGCACCACAAACGACTGTGGCGACGGCTACGATGGGCCTGGGGAGGCCTGCGATGACGGCGGCGAGTCGATAACGTGCGATCTCGACTGCAGCCTCGCGAGCTGCGGTGACGGTACGACGAACCCGACCGCGGGCGAGGAGTGCGACGACGCCAATCTGAACAATCTCGACGGATGCACGTCGCTGTGCTTCGCGGCGATGTGTGGGAACTCGGTGGTGGAGTCGGGAGAGTTTTGCGACGTGGGGCCTACGGGGGGGTGCGGCCTGTGCGTCGTCAGCGACGTGGGCTCCTCAGGTAGCTACGCGTTCGTTGGGGAATCCACCGGTGACGAGAGCGGGTACAGCGTGGCGTCGGCGGGGGACGTGGACGGAGACGGACGAGCCGACCTGCTCGTCGGCGCGCACGACAACGACGACGGGGGCAGCGCGGCTGGCAAGACGGCGCAGTCGCCTGGGAGCACCAGGGATCTGTCCACCGCCGACTACACCTTCGTGGGCGAGGCGTCCGGCGACCGCAGCGGCCATCGCGTGACCTCGGCGGGAGACGTGGACGGTGACGGTCGAGACGACCTGCTGATCGCGGCACACCAAAGTGACACGGGTGGCTCCGATTCCGGCACGACCTACTTGATGCTGTCCTCCGTCATCACGACGCAGGCGTTAGGGAGCGCCTTCAACCTCGCGAGCGCCAACTATAGCTTCGTCGGGGAGCAGGTAGGCGACGAGAGCGGGTACAGCGTGGCGTCAGCGGGGGACGTGGACGGTGATGGCGCGGCCGACCTCCTGATCGGGGCGTACCTCAACGACGAGGCGGGGGCAGCGGCGGGCAAGACCTACCTCATGTTCTCGTCGACGATCATGGCGCAGCCGCTGGGGTACGCCTTCGATCTCGCGACCGCGAGCTATGCGTTCGTAGGTGAGGCGGCCGGCGACCAAAGCGGCTTTAGCGTTGCGTCAGCGGGAGACGTGGATGGCGACGGGCGAGATGACATATTCATCGGAGCCTTCGGGAGCGACGCTGTCGCCGACAACGCTGGTAAGTCCTATCTGATTTTGGGCAGCACCGTCGCCGCCAACCGCGGGATGGGCGTCACCAGCACCGATCTGAGCGCGGCAGACTACGCCTTTTTGGGGGAGGTGATCTACGACCAGAGCGGCATCGCCGTGGCGTCGGCGGGGGACGTGGACGGCGACGGCCAAGGCGACGTGCTCATCGGAGCGTGGGGTGACGACGCGGGCAGTGACGGTGACGTGGGGACGACCAACGAGGGGAAGACCTATCTGATGCTGGGCAGCACGATCACTGCCCAAACGCCGGGGACGCCGGCCGCGACCTTCAGCCTGGCCAACGCCTCGTATTTTTTTCTAGGTGAGGCGGACAGTGACTACAGCGGGAATATCGTGGCGTCGGCGGGGGATGTGGACGCAGATGGGCGTGGCGACGTGCTCATTGGGGCGTACCTGCACGACGCCGGGGGCTCCGACGCCGGCAAGACCTACCTGGTGCTCGGCAGCGCGATCACGGCGCAGACGCCGGGGACCGCGGGCGCCACCTTCGACCTGGCCGACGCCCCCTATGCGTTTCTTGGCGAGGCGGCCGGCGACGAGAGCGGGTGGAGCGCCGCGCCGGCCGGCGACGTGGACGGTGACGGTCGCGACGATTTGATCATCGGCGCGCATTACAACGACGAGGGCGAAGACGGGCTCGCCGCCACCGTCGACGAGGGCAAGACCTACCTGATCTTGAGCCCGTACTAGGGGGCGTTTGATCCTTGAGAGCGCGGGCACCTCGGTCAGAGGCGATCGTCGGAGAGGTCCGTTGGAGGCTGCGCCTCGATGGAGCGCCAATCTAGATGAACCGGCCTTCGGTCCGGTATAGATTGGCGCGGGCGCACAACCGGAGCGAAGCTTCGGGCCACCACGAGAAGGCCGTTCGTTCGCCATCAGTACAGTGTACGCGGACCCCGGTCGGCGGAGACTTTACATCGCGTGGCCAAGCGCGCACCGTTGGCGCTGGAGGATTTTTTATGCGTACTTGGAAGAATATTGTAGCTGGGTTCGGAATGGCGGCCATGGCGGTCGCGTGCGTGGGCGACGAGGACGGCGGCACCGTGGACCTCACCGACTTTCGCAGCGCCGGGGAGTTCTGCGCGGGCAAGCTTGGGCTCGAATGCACGGGGAATTTTGTGTGTGTGGACGACCCCAGTGACAACTGCGTTCCCGATTTTGGGGGCGCAGACTGTGGAGGAATCTGCTTGCCGGCCGGTGGTCCACCGGCGTGCAAACTCAAGCCGGAGGCCTGCCCAGCGGACTGCGTCCTCGACAAGGCGTGCCCACAAAAATGTCACTGCCCGGGCGGCGGCTCGCCGTGTGGCGATGACATCTGCACCCCGAATCAGCTGTGCTGCGACGGGATCCCGTTCCCCGAACCGACCTGCTACAGCGGCGACTACTGTCCCAAGTCCAAGCGCGAGTACAAGGCTGACATTCACTACCTCGGCGGCGCCGAGCTGACCGCCTTGCATCGGGATTTGATGCAGCACAAGGTGGCCACCTACCGTTACAAGGACGACGGGGTGGCCGGGCCCTCCCACCTTGGATTTATCATCGACGATGTCGCGCCGTCTCCGTCGGTGGGCGTCAGCGGAGAGCGCGTGAATATCTACGGCTATACGACCATGGCCGTGGCGGCCTTGCAGGTGCAGCAAGATCGCATCGAGACGCTCGAGCGCGAACTCGCGCAACTCAAAGCGCTCCTCGGCGAGCGGGCTTCGAAGCCGGCCAAGACGCGCGACTAGCCCTGGCGCGGAGTGGGAATGGCTCGCGGGGGCTGGCGAGGGTCGCCCCTGGTCGGCGACGTGCGCGACCCCGCGTGCGTAGGGTACAGTGGCGCCATGGATCGCTCGTGGTCATGGATGCCGATGGGGGTTCTCACGGCCCGCCTATTCAAGGTGGGCCCCGCGCTCGCGCTCGCAGCGACGCTCGCTGGATGCGGCGGCGCCTCGGCCGGGGCGTCGGGGGACGAAGAGGGGGGCACCGGCGGCGAGACCGGCGGCGGCGTCGCCGACCTCCCGTGGGCGCCCGTGCCCGCGCGGGGTATCGGCATCGAGAGCGTCGAGGTGACCCAGGGGGTGGCGGTGCCCATCTACGTGGACGGGCAGTGGGTCACAGGGCCGGAGCGCAACGCGCCCCTCGTGGGCGGGCGTGACGCCATCGTGCGTGCCTACTGGCGCTACGGGCCTGAGTTCAGCGATCGCCTCATCGAGGCGCGCCTCGAGGTGGAGGCTCCCGGCGGCGTGGTGCGGACCTACAGCGACGAGTTCATGGTGGAAGACCCGAGCGTGAGCGACGCGTTGTCGCGCACCTTCTGGTGGCCGATCCCGGCGGAGGAGTTCGCGGCGGGATCGAGGTTCTCGGTGTCGTTGTGGGAGACGTCTCAGGCGTGGGCCCAAGAGCCCGACAACGACGACCCGCCCCGCGCCCCGGCAGCGGGCGACGAGCTCATCGGCGTGGAGGCCTCGCCGACCGCCATGGAGGTCGTCATCGTGCCGCTGCACGCTGACTGGCCTGGCTGTCAGGCGCAACCCGATCTCTCGGACAGCACCCTTAAGTTGTTCGAGGACATGATGTTCATGAAGAACCCGCTCCAAGACCTCTCGATCACGGTGGACTCCGAGCCCCTCGTGCTCACCGCCGAGCCCGCCAACCTCTACGACCTGTTCGGGGTGCTCGGCGATCGCCGCGAGGCGGCCGCGCCCGGACCCCAGGTCTACTACTTCGGCTTGCTCGACGCGTGCACGGCGGGCATCGACGGGGCGGGGGGGATGTCGCCGACGGTGGTGGGACCGACGATGGAAGAGGAGGTGTTCCGCATGGCTGTGGGGCTGTCCCTCGACTACGATCCGCAGTTCTCGGCCGACACCTTCGTCCACGAGATCGGTCACATCCAAGGGCTCGAGCACGTGGCCTGCGATTTCGCGGACACGCCAAATCCTGGGGCGGAATTCCCCCACGCCGACGGGAGCATCGGCGTGTGGGGGTTCGGAATTCGCGACGCGATCTTGCGCAACCCGGCGGAGTCCCGCGACTATATGAGCTATTGTTATGCTGGGAATTGGTCCTCGGATTGGACCTGGTTCAACACCTACTATCGGGCGCAGGTGTTGACGTCGTGGTCCGCTGGGGATCAGGCGCCGGACGGCGTGGACCTCCTCGTCGCGGTGGTCGATTCCACCGGGGTGCGGGACAGCTGGATCGCGAAGGGGCGGCCCTCGGGAGCGGCCCAGCTGCCGGGCACGCACCACGTGGAGCTCGTCGCACGGGGGGAGACCGGCGTGCGTACGCCGCTCTCGGTGCACGTGATGGCGCTCTCGGAGGCCGAGGACGCCTTCCTCGTGTCGGCTGCGATCCCCGCGGACGCTCGCACCTTGGAGGCTGCGCGCGAGGGCCAATACGACGCCCTCGTGCCGCGCGGGATCGAGCGGCTGGGCTCGGGCGCGGCGCGCTGACCGACCACCAGCGGATTCGGTGATCCGGGCCGCCCGATAATATGTGGGGAATCGTGAGGAGAGCGAGCCTCGGTGCGCTGCGCGAGGCCATGAGGTGCTCGATGGTTGGGCCGTCACGGAGATCGTGACCTCAGGCGCCCAATTGCGTCCGGCAGCAAAGCGAGGAAGCACCTTGGAGCGACGCGCGTGCGGAACGAGGTCAGTCAGCCGCGCGTCCTATTTACGTCCTGTTTGATCGACGGTGGTTCAAAGTTCGTACGGTTACGCCGCTATCAAGCGGCGTCTCGCCTGCGATATGCGACGGGGCATCGGGCGCGTCTCATATCGGACCAGCGCGGGGCTCGACCGCTCGCGACGAACAGTGCGCGGGCGGCCCGAGTTGAAATCGCCCATACGCTAAATATGCGGAGCGTCACCGTCGATGGATGTTGAACGCACCCATGTTTGAAGGGGCGAGAAAGAAACACGCACCATGAGTAAAATCGTTAAAAAGAGCCTGTGGGGCTTTCTGCTCAGTTCAATCTTGATGTTCGCTGGACTCCTCTTCGCGGGTGTGAGCACACAAGGTTGTACGAGCGAATGTAACCCGTGTAATCCAGACGGCTGCTCGGATAATCCGTGCAGCGGCAACCCGTGCGCCACCGGTAATCCGTGCGCCACCGGGAATCCGTGCGCTACGGGGAATCCGTGCGCCACGGGGAATCCGTGCGCCACGGGGAATCCGTGCGCCACGGGGAATCCGTGCGATACGGGGAACCCGTGCGATACGGGGAACCCATGCAACCCGTGCGATACGGGGAACCCATGCGGCACGACCGGAAATCCATGTAATCCCTGCGATACGGGGAATCCGTGTAATCCGTGCGACACGACCGGGAATCCATGCAACCCCTGCGACACAGGCAACCCGTGCAACCCGTGCAGTACGACCGGCAACCCATGCAACCCATGCAGTACGACCGGCAACCCATGCAACCCGTGCAGTACGACCGGCAACCCATGCAGCACGACCGGCAACCCATGCAACCCGTGCAGTACGACCGGC
>JAAZXR010000124.1 GCA_014240065.1 Myxococcales bacterium | reverse complement strand
GCGCGCGGACCTTGGACATGTCCGGTCGCGCCCGCCCGCGTTCGTAGAAGCGACGCAACATCCGCGCGATAACGCGATACACCTTTCGACGCGATCCGATCATGCCGATGTACGCGTGAGGGAGCTGGAGCACGTCCGCGAGGGCCTGCTCGTCGAGGAGATGGTCACGAGTCATGATCAAGAACGCGTCGCGCGGGTCCTCCGCCGACACCTTCTTCGAGATCTCATCGGCCTCGGCGCAGTGCACGACGCTTCCGGCGAACGCCGCGTCTTCCAGCAGATGGTCGCGATCATCGTAGACATGCACCTCGTACCCAGCCACCTGCGCGACCTGGGCGACCGCCTGCCCGACGTGGCCGGCGCCCACGAGATGGAGCCGCAATCGCGCCTGGATGCGCTCCACGAACACCTCCATCTGCCCGCCGCAGCACATCCCGAGATCCCTCATGAGATCTTTGGAGACCGTCTGGGGGCGTCCGCTCTTGAGCACCGTCTCGCACGCGTCGAGCACGACGCGCTCGATGGCGCCCCCGCCGACAGTCCCGAGGACATCTTCTTCACTGAAGTACAAGAGCTTGGCCCCGAGCACCTGCGGCGCGGACCCACCGCGGCCGACCACGGTGGCGAGCACCCCCGCCGGTCGAAGTCCGCGCAGGACGTCGACGACGGCCTCGGCCACCTCGATCTCTGAACCCGCCCCCATGCCCGGGGAGTATATCCGACCTCTCGATGCGGCGCGGACCCCCGCGCCCCACGACGGCGCGCCGCAAACGAACGTCTCCTCACGTCTTGGACGACCCCGCCCGTGCGCCCCCCGGTGGCCCGGCGCGCGTCAGCCGGCGGCCTCGGGCCCGCCCCCCACCTCGTGGGGCAAGGGGAACCACCGCAGCTCCTCGAAATGCTCGGGCAACGCGCAGTCGGCCGGACGACAACTCGACGACGCGGCCTCTGCCCGCGCGACGTGATCGGCGACCTCCTGGAGATAGGAGCGCACCTCCGACTCCGGCGCCGTCGCCCCCGCGGACGGACAGCGCAGCTCACCGTCCACGTACGACAGGTCACACAAGCGCATGGGGGGCTCGGGGATCCCGTCCGCGTGCCGCCACTGCCCTGAATCGGGATCGAAGCGATAAAACGGCAAGAACTTCCAAGCCACGTCCGCGACGACGTGCACGGCGTCGAGGATGAACTGAAATATCTCCTCCGAGATGAAGTAGTTGAAATTGACCCGCACCCAACCCGGCTTGATGCCCTCGCATCCTTGCACGATCGAGTTCTCGAACTGCAGGGAGGTGCTGAGGTCGATCCCAAGCAACCGGTGCCCATAGGGGCCCGCGCACGAGCACCCCCCGCGCGCCTGGATCCCGAGCAGGTCGTTGAGCAGCGCCACGACAAAGTTGTGGTGCAGGTACTTCCCCTCGTCGTGGCGCACCATGAACGAGACGATGGACAGCCGCCACGCGTCCTTGTTGCCGAGGATTTGTATTTTGGGATTCGATGACCATGAATCGATCGCGCGGCGGATGAACCCCTGCTCACGCGCGCCGATCGCCTCCGCGGTCACCGACTCCTTGAGGTGAAACACCAACCCAGCGCGGATCGACTCGACGATGGCGGGGGTCCCCCCCTCCTCACGGTGCACGATGTCATCGAGGTATCGGTGGTGGTCTGTGGAGACGTAGGACACGGTGCCGCCGCCCGGTTGCGACGGGACCTGGTTTTGGAACAGGTGGCGCTTCGCCACCAGCAAGCCGGGCGTGCCTGGCCCACCGATAAACTTGTGCGGCGAGATGAAGATGGCGTCCTTGTACGCGAGGTGCCCGTCCTCCTCTTCGTCGCTCATGTTCATCTCGATCTGCACGTAGGGCCCCGCCGCCGCGAAGTCCCAGAACGACAGCGCGCCGTGCTTGTGCAGCGTCACCGAGATGTTGCGGGTGTCGGTGCCGATCCCCGTGACGTTGGACGCGGCGGAGAAACTGCCGATCTTGAGCGGGCGGTCCTTGTACTCGAGCAGCGCGCGCTCGAGATGCTCGACCGAGATGCGCCCGTTGAGATCCTCGTCGATCGTGACGACGTCGGCGATGGTCTCGCGCCACGGCAGCTCGTTCGAGTGGTGCTCGTAGGGACCGATGAACACCACCGGCCGTCGCGCAGCCGGGATGTTCGCGTCGAGCTTGTACTCGTCGTTGAGGTTCCGCGGGAGCCGCAGGTTCAAGATGTCCACGACCTTGTTGATCGCCCCGGTCGCTCCGGAACCGCAGAAGATCACCACGTCGTCATCGCCCGCCCGCACCGCCTCGTGGATCACAGCCCGCGCGTCTTCGCGAAACCGCGTGGTCTGCAACCCCGTCCCCGAGGTCTCCGTGTGGGTGTTCGCGTAGAACGCCAGCACGTGCTCACGAATAAAGTCCTCGATGAAGGACAGGGAGCGACCCGAGGCGGTGTAGTCAGCGTAGGTCACGCGCCGGCATCCGAACGGGCCGTCGATCACCCTGTCATCACCGATGATCGAGGTCCTGATTTTTTCGATGAGCGCGTCGGTGGCGGCGGGGTCCGGCGTCGTGGCAAAAGGGGGGGACATCCGGCGGACCATACCAGGCCAGGCGGTCTGCACGGAGCGCCGAGCGGCCTCACACCGTTTGCCGCGCGCGGGGGCCGTTCTCGCCCCTCAGCGGCGCCGTGGGGCCAACGGCGGCCGGGGCGTCAGCCTCTGCAGGCACCCTACCGCGCATGCGCCTCGTAGCTCCCGTCGGGGAGGACTGTGGGCAGCGCGTAGGTTGGGTCGGTCAACAAGGCGTGCATCGCCACGTCCGTCGCGGCGAACTGTGAGGCGGTGCACGGCTCCCACTCGACGGCGATCTCCGCGCATCGGTTCGCGAAGTCTTGCCCGCCCAGGTGGCTCGTGAGCGCCCAATAAAAGTACTCCACCGCCATGCAGCCGTAGTCGCAGGTCACGTCGTCATAGTGATACCAGGCCTCCTCTGGATACGAGGCCGGCACGGTCTCAAAGTGCCCCCCGCGCGCGATGTCCATGGCGTCGGTGGTCGCCGTGCTGCCCTCGATTCCAAAGGCGCTCGGGTAGGCCTCCGACCACCCCGCGCTGCTGACCAGGTGGAGCACCTCCTCGAGGGAGGCGTCGAACAGACCCGCGGCCGCGCCGTTGGGGTGGGTCTCGGACCCGTAGAGGTCTTGCAGCGCCATATTGTCGATCACCGACGGTGGGACCGCGTCGAACAGCGCGTCGAGCAGCAGCTCGGCCTCGGCGTCCGTCGCGAACATGACCAAGCTCGCGTTCCGAGCGAGCAGCTCCTCGTGGACCTTGGCGTCGTCGACCTCGCAGTCTTCGTCGTTGTCGAGGTACTGCGCGAACACGTGCGCGGCGTGCTCGATCTTGGCATCCGGAGTCCCGGGCGTCGCGAAGATCGTCAACCCCCACACGTCCACCTGCTTGGAGAACGCCGCGTCGAATCCCGTGGGCGCGTCGGACGCCAGTGGTTGAACGCTGAGATCGCCCGCGGGCAGACACGACCCGCGCCCCGTTCCGCCGTCGGTGCCATCGCCACTTGAAGACGCGCTGTCATCCCCCGTGGAAGCGGACGTCGCCGACCCCGACGTAGACGCATCTCCGCCACAATCAGTGCACTGTGACGAACAGCCGATGGCGAGGCCGGCCCCCACGATGACGGCCAGGACTCCCGAGGGAAAAAGGGCGAGCTGCTGCATGGAGGGAGCCTACACGAGCGCACGCGGCGCACGCCCTCGGAAAGATCGGCCCGCGGGCAGAACCGTCGGGAGGGTCCGCAAACGTCTTTCGCCGCGCTCCCCCCTCGCGGCCCGTTGGCCACCTGTAGTATGATGTTCGAGCGATGTTTAAGGTGGACAGTTGATGCGCAACCCTGAGCGACATTTGAGATCCGAAGACCTCCGCCCCGCGGTCACTTCGCGGACCTTCGCCCTCGCCGCAGCCTTCAGCATGCTGCCCACCGCGTGCTCGAGCAGCGATGGAGCCTCCGCGGGCGACGACGGCGCGGCCACCGAGAGCGCTGGAGAAGACGAGACCGGCGGCACCGGCGGTGACGGCGACGCCCAAGAAGCGCCGTCGCCCTCGGTGAGGATGATGCGCCTGACCCACCGGGAGTGGGGCAACACGGTCCAAGACCTCTTGGGGATTCAAGAGGTCGCGCCCCTGCTCGCGCTGCTCCGGGCCGACCCCAATCAAGCGGGGTTTGTGTTCGACAACAACTACGAGAGCTTGTCGGTGGACGAGGCCCTGTGGAACGGCTACCGAATCGCCGCCGCCGCCGCCGCCGCCGCCGTGCTCGACGACGCGGCGCTCAAAGACGCGCTGTTCCCACCGAGCGCCCAGCCCCTCGAGGATCGCGTCGCCACGTTCATCGAGTCCTTTGGCGCGTCGGCGTTTCGGCGGCCGCTCAGTGACACGGAGCGCGCGACCTACATCGCGCGCTTTGAAGAGGCGGCCGCGTACTACCCCGACGCCGACCCCACGGACGCAGGCATCGGCTTCACCATCGACTCGGTGCTTCAATCGCCCTACTTCGTCTATCGCATCGAACACAGCGAGCAGGTGGTCGAGGACGTCGTCCCCCTCGACGACTACGAGATCGCGTCCCGCATGTCCTACTTTTTGCTCGACTCCATGCCGGATGCCGCCCTGTTCGCACAAGCCGAGGCTGGCGCGCTGTCGGACCCGGCTGTTCGAAGGCAGGAGACCCAGCGACTGCTCGCCACCGCTCGCGGCGCGGACACGATGCTCTCATTCCACGAGCTGTTGTTGAAGTTCGAGTCTTTCGAGGCGGTCAATCCCTCCCCCGCCTACTTCCCCGACGTCTCGCCGTCGCTCGGCGTCGACGCGCGCAGGGAGGCCGAGCTGTTTATCCGCGAGCTGATCCACGCGGACGAGGGCAGCTTCAAAGACCTGCTCACGTCCACCGAGAGCTACGTCAACGCTGGCTTGGCCGAGATCTACGGCATCGCGGGGACGTTCTCAGAGACTGAGTTTGAGCGGGTTCAGCTCGATCCTCAGCGGCGCCTCGGCCTGTTTACGCGCGCGGGCTACCTCGCCCACAACGCGTCTTCGGTCAACCCCGACCCGATCCACAGGGGCGTATTTTTGGCCACCAAGATGAGCTGCCTCGGGATCTCAGCGCCCCCCGACAACATCACGCCGGTGCCGCCCCAAGCGGACGACAAGACCAATCGCGAGATGGTCGAGGCCCACACGCAAGACCCAGACACCGTCTGCGTCCAGTGCCACAAGCCGCTGATCAATCCGTACGGCTTCCCGTTCGAGAACTATGACGCCATCGGCGCGTGGCGCGACACAGACAACAGCAAGCCGGTGGACGCGGCCACCGAGCCCTTCATCGGCGGGCAAAAAGTTCCCGTCGCGAACGCGACCGAGTTGATGATCGCGATGGCCGACGCCGCTGACGTGCACCGGTGCTACGTGAAACACTGGATCGAATACGCCTACGGACGGAACGCCACGGAATTGGACACCCCGAGCTATGACCTCCTCGGGGACGCGTCCCACGGCGACGACCTCGCGGTGGAGGCGGTGCTGACCGAGCTCGTCGCCTCTCCCATCTTTGTGTCTCGCGCCGCGGAGGAGCTCCAATGAATCGCAACCGAAGGAACTTTTTACGCGGCGTGGGTGGGTTCACCCTCGCGCTCCCGTTGCTCGAGGG
>JAAZXR010000123.1 GCA_014240065.1 Myxococcales bacterium | reverse complement strand
CGGCGACGGCGACGGCGACGGCGACGGCGACGGCGACGGCGACGGCGACGGCGACCCCTCCACCACAGGGCTCACCACCGGCCCAATCACCACCGGATCCCCCACCACCGGCGACGGTGACGGTGACGGCGACGGCGACGGTGACGGTGACGGCGACATCGTCTGGGATTTTACGGCGATCTACGGAGTCACCAACCGCGACGACGACGACGAGGGAGGGACCTATGACTTCTTGGAGTTTCCGTTCGCGGGCGACGATGACTTCTCCGCGCTCCTACTCGACGCGACCACCCTCGCCCAAGTTCCGAGCGGGGGATCGGTCGAGATCACGCTCGCGGGTGCAGTCGATGACATCCGTGTATGGGATGGACAGAACATCGTGGCCGGCGCGAACTCCATGTCCAACACCTGGAGTTTCTCGCCGAGCGGCGCGGATCAAGTCTTCGACATCGAGTTTGGCGAGTACTTCGCCCAGGGCACGTTGACCATTCGCATGCTCGACGACACGGACACCGAGCTCGCCTCGACAACCATTCCGGCCGAGGCGTCGCCGCTGGTCTTGAACCACCACCTCCAGCCGGCAGAGGCTTTCTGGGTCGTCGCGGTCACCTTCAACGGCGGCTCCAACAACAACTCGATGGTCGCTGATTTCCAAAACGAGTTCGGTGCGGAGTACACCAGCGCGAGCGGGTTCACCTACGGCGGCGACGTGTGGATCCAAGATGAGGTCGAGTTCGCCACGCAGATCGGCAACCAGGGTCAGCGGCAAGATGTGATCATCGATTCCATCCGCGACCGCGGTCTCGACGACTTCGCAGAGGACATCCAAGGCGGCCTCTACGCCGTCGACACCTGGGGCAGCGCCGGCACCGAGAACTCGTGCGACTCCTTCGGGAACCTCGAGATCACCCCACCGCTCACCGCCAACGGCGTCGACTACCCCTTCGGCCGCATCTACTGGGGCAACGGCGGCTCCGGGTGTCAGATGACGCCCACCCTGCGCAACTTCCTCATCGCGCAGCAGGTGCAAGCGCCCGTCGAGGTCGACACCAGCTGGCTCTGTGTCGGTCACGCCGATGAGTTCGCGAGCTTCATCCCCGACCCCAACTCCCCGAAGGGATTCAAGCTCCTGTTCGCGGACGTCGACGAGGCGTGGGCGCTGCTTCAGACCATGCCTGGCAACACCTTCCTGCCTCGCTATGACAACACGCACAACCACGACACGGTGAACTCCATCCTCACCGACGGAGAGCTCGTGAGCCGCAATAACAACCTCCAGGCCAACACCCTCGACCCCATCCTGGTCCAGATGAAGGCGGATTTTGGCCTCGATGACTCGGACATCATCCTCATCCCCAGCCTGTTCGAGCGCTGCGGCGGCAACAGCTACAACGTGGCCCTGATCCCGGGGATGCCCAACCTGATCGTCGGCAATGAGCCGGGCGAGCCGATCAAGTTGATGGTCCCCGACCCGTTCATGCGCAGCAACACCAACGATCAGTCGAGCGACCCCTTCATCGCCGACTTCCGCAACCGGATGCCGGCGAGCTACGGGACCGACGACGTCATCTTCACGGATGATTGGTACGTCTATCACGCAGGGCTCGGTGAGGTGCATTGTGGCACCAACGTCCGCCGCACACCCAGCACGACCACTTGGTGGGACACCGCCGATCACCTGACCAACTAAGCCTCAAGGAGCACCCAACCATGAACCTCTCAAGCTTGTTTCACTGTTTGACCCTCTCCTTCACGGTCGCGCTCGCCGCCACCGGATGTGGCGAGGCCACCCCGCTGTCCGCGGAGCGAAGCGCGGACCTCCCAGCGCGACCTCCCGCCGCGACGCCCCTCGCAGATCTCTCCGATCCGAGCGCCCTCGGTGACGAGGACCTTGAGGCGCTCCGCCAACGACGCGGAGATTTCGTCGCCGCGCTGCTCACCTACCGTCCCGTCATCGGACGCGACCGCGCCGCCCACTTCACCCAACCGACGTGGAGCGAGCCGGACGCCGCCCCGGTCATCTTTCACCTCTTGCGCGACGCCTCCGTCCCGGAAGCCGAGCGCGCGGCGCTGGCACAGCGACTGCGAACCAACAAGGGCGACTGGACCGGCGCGGCCCTCGCGTTGTTCCAGCGCGAATCCTCCGAGCAGGTTCGCGCGGCCTTGATCGCCTCCCTCGCCCACGCCGAAGCTCCAGCGATCGCGCAGGCCAGCGTCCTGGGACTCGCCGACCCGTCCCCCATGGTCCGCGATTGGGCGACCTTCGGGGCATCACGAGTCCTCGCGAATCACCCAGACGCCCCGGGCGCTGCGACGCTCGTCGACGCGCTCATCGCCTGCGCGGACGATGACGACGATCAAGTGCGCGCGGGGACCTTTCGCGCCCTCGGCTTCGCCCAAGACCCCAAAGCCCTCGACAGCCTCGTGGCGGGGCTTCGTGACCGTCACGCCTCCGTCCGCTTGAGCGCGCTCACCGCGATTCGAGCCGTCGCGCCCACCAAGGCCGTCACGCTCGCCGAGGCCGCTGGATTGGCCGACGACGAGGATGCGCGCGTCGTCCGTGCCTTCGAACGACTCGACCGCGAATAACTCCATCGACACCCGCGCCGCGAGAGAGGGCTCCGCGCGGAGTCCTCTCTTCTTTTCGCGCGTCGGTGGGCGTATCCTTGGCTCGATGAACTCCGCCCTACGACGCCTTGGCCCCCTGTCTCTCCTCACCCTCGCAGGCCTCCTCGGTGGCCTCGGATGCAGCGTGCAAGTTTCTGGCTCCGCGTCCATGGGGAGCAGCACTCCCGACAAATCGAGAAGCGACGCGGCCGCCAAGAGCGACACCGCCGCCGAGAGCGACGCCAACGGTGACGCGACGGAGGCGCCCAAGAGCGACGACGGCGACGACGACAACGCGACGCCGGAGGCCACACCTCCCAAAGGCGACGCAGAGGTGAGCGGCCTTGCAGGCACCGACCCCGCCAACGACGTGGTTCGAACGCTCGTCGCGAGCATCGACAAAGGAGACACGGAGGCCATGAAGGGGCTCGTGTCAGGCCGCAGTGGCCTCACGGTGGACGGCGAGGCGTTGACGCTCGACAAAATTGATCGCGCCCTCATGGCCAAGCTCGCGGCCCCCGCCGAAGGTGGGCCGGCTCCACGCGTCGCGTTTCGCTGCGAACCTCCCAAACGCAAGGGCGTTCGAAGCTGCGCCGTATTCCAAAGCCAAGGCAGCTGGACGGTGGAGCTTCGCGGTGACGACGCGGGAAACTGGCGCGTGCACGCCCTCACCTTCACGGCAGGCAACTAGGAGGACCCGGCGCTCGAGCGCGCAGGAACCGGCGATGCGCTGGGCTCCACGCGCCCGCGAGGGACGCGGCTAGCCACTGGGCTCACGCATGGTCACGAGCTCCTCGGCTGCGGAAGGATGCAAGGCCATCGTCGCGTCGAACTGCGCCTTGGTGGCGCCCCCCTTCATGGCGATAGCCACGGCTTGAACGATCTCCGCGGCGTCATCTCCGACCATGTGGCAGCCGACGACGCGATCCGAGTCTTTGTCCACGAGCAGCTTCATCATCACCCGCGAATCGCGTCCGCTCAAGGTGTGGCGCATGGGCCGAAACTTGGTCTTGAACACGTCTACCCTCTCGAATTGCGCCCGAGCCTCCGACTCCGTCCGCCCGACCGTCCCCACCTCCGGTTGCGAGAAAACAGCGGTGGGGATTCCTTGGTGATCCACTTCGAAGTCGCGCGCGCCGAACAGCGACTCCGCCAGACCCCGGCCGTCGGCGATGGCCACGGGGGTCAAGTTGACGCGGTCGGTGACATCTCCGACTGCGAAGATACTCGGCGCGCTGGTCTGACTGCGGGTGTTCACGACGATCTCTCCTCGCGGTCCCTGCTCCAAACCCACCGCCTCGAGCCCCAGGCCCGCCACGTTCGGGACGCGCCCTGTGGCGGCGAGGACCAGATCGGCTTCGAGCACCTCGCCGCCGACGAGCGTGACCTCCAGCGCAGACTCACCGCGCCGAAGCGCCGCGATCTGTGCGCCCGAACGTATCTCGATACCCGTCGCCCGCATCTCCTCCTCAAGATGAGACCGCACGTCAGCGTCGAAGCCTCTCAAGATCTGATCCCCTCGGATCAGCTGCGTCACACGAACACCCACGCGGGCAAAGATGCACGCGAATTCCACGCCGATGTATCCGCCCCCGAGCACCACGAGGCGCCGCGGTAAGCTCTCGTGTGAGAGAATCTCGTCGGAGGTCATGGCCAGCTCCGCCCCCGGGAAATCAGGCACGGAGGGCTTGCCTCCCGTCGAAATCAAGAGGTTGCGGGCGGTGTAGCGTTCGTCGCCCACCCGAATTTCATGCGGTCCCACGACCTCGCCGCGACCTCGAATCAGCGAGACTCCAGAGCCCTCCAACATCCGGAGATAGATCTGATTCAGCCGCTTCAACTCGCGGTCTTTGGCCTCCACGAGTCGTCCCCAATCGATGCTGTGCTCTCCGATCTCCCAACCGAACCCGACCGCATCGACCAGCGCCGAGGCGTACTCGGAGGCGTAGACCAGGAGTTTCTTGGGCACGCAACCCCGGAGGACGCAGGTCCCGCCCACCCGGTCGTCCTCGACCAAGCCGACCCGCGCGCCGAGAGCGGCGGCCCTGCGCGAGGCCGCCACACCTCCCGAACCAGCCCCAATTGTGAGCAAGTCGAAGTCAAAATTGGACACGCGCAGAGCATACCGCAGTCGGAGCTACAACCCAACGCGAGGCCCACGAGCGCCTGTCTGCGCGGTCTCGACAGGTCCTCGGGAAGTGCGAGAGCCTCCGTGATAGCCTCCGCGAAGTGAACGACAAGCACATCCGAATTCGCATCGCGCAGTGTCTCGCGCTCGCCGAGGCCTCGAACTGTCCACGCCGCAAGTTTGGCGCGCTGCTGTTGGACCCGGAGCGGAACGTGATCTTAATGGATGGCTACAACGGAGGCCCGCGTGGAGGTGGGCGCCTGTGTGGGGGTGAGAGCTGTCTGCGCGACACCCAACAAGTTCAGTCGGGAACGCGCATGGAGGTCGGGTGTCACCACGCCGAGATGAACGTGGTGTGCAACGCAGCGGCGAGCGGTGTCGCGACCCAAGGAGCGTGGCTCATCGTCACCGGCGAACCATGCATGATGTGTAGCAAGATGATCCATCACGCGGGAATTGGCCGCGTCCTGGTGGTCGAAGGCGGATATCTCGGCGCGAACGGTGTCGACTACCTCCGCGCCCATGGCGTCGAGGTCGAGGCCGTGGAGGGGCCCAAAGACCCTCGAATTGCTCCGCGGACGGTGTAAACCCGATTCGTCGCCCCAACGGCGCGCACGGCCTAGAGGCGGGCTGCGCACGAGCGGCAGCGGCTCGCGTGAGCAATCACCGTTTGCGTAGTTGTACGGCCCCTCGAAAACGGCCTAGAGTGAATCCATGAGTCGTCATTACCTTAGGTTGGCTGCCCTTGGCGTTTTGGTCTCCACCGGATGCAAGGAAGAGGGAGTGAACATCTCGGCAAGCGGGAACGAATCCGCGACAGGGATCAGCGCCGGCTCCATCGGTGACGAAGACACCGCCGGGGACGCCACGAACGGTGAGGCCACAGCAGAAACCTCCGCCTCCGGATCCGCCTCCGGTGATGGCGACGGCGACGGCGACGCCACCTCCTCCGGTGACGGTGACACCTCCGCCTCTGGTGACGGCGACACCTCCGCCTCTGGCGACGGCGACACCTCCGCCTCTGGCGACGGCG
>JAAZXR010000122.1 GCA_014240065.1 Myxococcales bacterium | reverse complement strand
GTGGGATCGCCGTCTCCGTCTCCGTCTCCGTCGCCGTCTCCGTCGCCGTCTCCGTCTCCAGAGGTGCTGGTCGGAGCCGCCACCGGGTCGGGCTCATTGGTGGTGGGCTCTGGCGTGAGCGAGCAGTCGTTGAAATCACAGCACGGATCAAAGGTCACGTTCTGCAAGATCGAGAGCAGCGCCTGCTGCAGGTCGGTCGCGTTGCTCGAGGCGAAGAAGTCCTCGCCCCCCGGGCAGGTCCACGGGCTTGAAGCCGTGTCAAGCACCCCACCGGACCCCCAACAAGCCATGGCGGTCAACTTGTCGACGACGGCCGGCGCCGTCGTGCCGCTTCCGAAGGCGATCACGTAGGTCGGGACGCCCCCGCCAAACATCCCCTCGAGCGCCGCTTGCACCTCCGCGTCCGTGGAGTACGTCGAATAGTCCCCGTCTGTGATGAGGATGTTGATGTACTGCGTCATCGGGTTGGTCGGGAACGCAACTCCCGGCATTAACGACGCCGTCGAGTACGCGGCCTGGTTCGCCGCCGCGAGCTCGAGTCCGAGGTGCGTGTAGGTGCCCGATCCGAGGCACCGGAGGTCGCCAAAGCTGAGGTCGCAGTTGGGCATGTGGCTGAAGGTCGGGAGGTCGAACTCGGGCGGTGGCAGCATGCCGTCCTGGCTCGTCCAGTCAATTTGCGGTCCGCCCCACGGGTCCGTGCAGCCGGGGCTGACACAGGAGGTGTTCGGATCGAGTGCCCAGTCAAAATTGTCCTTCATGCATGGGCCGTAGTCGATCAACACCGATTCCTCTCCCGGGCTTCCGAACACGGTCAGGCCGAGGTGCAAGAGATCTTCTACGGCCTCCCCCGTCATCAAGGTGGCGTCGAACAGGGACATGGCGCCCGCCAGGGCCTCCCGGGCCTGATCCCAGCCCGTGTTGCCCTGGCTCCCGAAGCTGTTGCCGACGTTCAACATCGACGAGGAGGCATCCAAGATGATCATGACCCGCGGGAGGCCCGCGATGCACTCGGGAATCACGACGGTGCTCTGCACATCGGAGATGATTTGCTGCAAGGCCGCGATCAGATCCGCCGGCGAAGTCGCCTCGACCGCCGTCATCGTCCCGCCGGCCATGGCCAGCTCGTCGGCCTCCATCAGCCCCATTCCAGCGAGATCCACGGCCACGACGTATGTGGGCACCCCGTCGTTGTTGAACAGATCGTCCGCGGTCTGATTTGGGTCCTCCGCGGGTGGTTGCGTCACGCCGTCAGGGCCAGACCACCTGCCATCCGTGATGACAATATTCCCGTAATAGCGGCCGTTGGGGAGCCCGACGCCCCCGTCCCCGGGGTGATCCGCGTCCGATTGTGCGATGAGAATCTGCGTTTGATCGAGCGCGTTCTTCGTCCACGTTCCGATCCCCTCGGTCGGCGACGAACCGGGCGGCTGCAGCGCGTTCAGGGCGTCCGTGATGGAGACCCCGTTGCACTCGAACCACGGGTTGTTGGTCACATCTGCCGGGTCGTACCATGGGACATCCACCCGATATCCGTCCACGAGGGGGGCGAGCGGGTTGGTGTTCACGTCGACGGGGATCGTTGTTCCTGGGGTCGACGGATCCGGATCGTGGCCAAATCTCATCAGCGCGAGGTGTGTGTTCTCGTCAAGATATCCGCTTTGAAACGCCACGAGCGCCTCGATGGCGTCGACCGCTGCGTCCCACCTCGTCTGCGTGGTGCTCGTGCCGAATAGATTGTTCATCGACGAGGAGTAGTCGAGGATGAGCATGAAGTTCGGCTTGTCGAAGGAGCACTCATCCTCCGCACGGCACGCGCCTCCGGTCGCCTCGACGTCCGGGGCTTCGGCCACGACAAACGCGACCCCGAGGCCGCAAAGAAGACCGGCCTGAAGGCCAAAACGTTGCACGATAGAGAGGGTAAGTAGGCGTTTCATAGTGTCGCTCCTCGTGTCCAGCGCAGCGCGCGGCCCGAGACGAAACGACGCTAACGGGAATGAGCAGCCCCGTCAATCGTTGTGGTGCGTGAATCTCTCCAGCCCGTACGGGAAGTCCCCCCGCTGTGTCTGCATCGGTGGTGCCCCCCAAATTCGACTGAGGACACCGTTTTCGCGGACCCCGCGGGGACGACCCTCCTGGGCGAGTCAAACTTGTGCGCCCGATTTGCGTGACCTAGGCCGGGGTGACGCTGTAGTCTCCACCATCATGACCTCTCTCCTCCGACGGACCACGCGATCTTCCGCGCTCAACACTCTTCCCCTTTGCATCATCGCGACGGCGGGGTTCCACGCTTCGAGCGCGCATGCCACCGAACCCGAGGAAGAGAGTTCACCAGCTTCGGTGAGCGTGGACGCCTCCGCTTCCACCGCGGACAAGGACGCGCCGTACACCGAGGCCGACAAGGAGGCGCAACGGCGCCTTGACCGCAAGTGGATCCGACGATGGGCGCCTGAGAAAAACATGATGGAGGTCGGGATCTACGGCGGCGCGTTCATCACAAACGATGAGCACGAGCTGTACGGAGCGGACAACACCCTAGGCCCCGACCAAGGCTGGTTGCCGTACCGCAAAGTCAACGGTGACATCGGCGCGCGCTTCGCCTACATGCCGCTGCGGCACTTTGGCCTCGAGGTTGAGGGGGGGTTGTTCCCCTTGGGTGTGGAAGGAGGTTCGAACGCGCTCGGGCTTACGGGCCGAGGACACCTGATCGGCCAGCTGGGTCTTTGGAGCATCACGCCGTTTGTTGTGCTCGGCGCGGGCGCCCTCGGGGTGACCGCCGACGCGCCGCCAGACAGCGTGGGTCGAGACGTGGATCCCAGCATGCACTACGGAGGTGGTGTGAAGATCTTTATCAACCGACACCTACAACTCCGGGTGGACGGGCGCGGCATCCTCAGCTTCACGCAAGGCACCCTCGACGAGTCGCAGTTCAAGCGCAGCCACGCCGAGCTCTTGCTCGGACTGAGCGCGACCCTCGGGCGAGAAAAAGAGCGCGCGGGCGAAGGGCCCAAGGACACGGATGGCGACGGCATCCTCGATCCCGATGACGCGTGCGTGACCGAGCCAGGGGTGCCAGAGTACGACGGCTGCCCGATCCCTGACACGGACGGCGACGGCATCCTCGACCCCGACGATCGCTGCCCCAAGGAGCCTGGAGTCCCAGAGTTTGAGGGCTGCCCGATCCCTGACACCGATGGCGACGGCATCCTCGACCCCGACGACCAATGCGTCGAGGAGCCTGAGACCGCCAACAGCTACCAAGATGAAGACGGCTGTCCCGACGAGATCCCCGAGGAGATCAAAAAGTTCACCGGTGTCATCGAGGGGATCTACTTCGACACGAGCAAGGACACGATCAAATCCAAGTCGGAGCGCGTGCTCAAAAAGGCGCTCAAGGTCCTCGAGGACTTCCCCGACGTCCGGTTGACGATCTCCGGACACACCGATTCCCGCGGTGACTACGACATGAATATGGATCTGTCTCGTCGACGCGCCGAATCCGTCCGCCAGTGGATGGTGGATCATGGGATCGACGGCGCTCGGTTCGAGACCGCGGGGTTCGGCCCAGACAAGCCCATCGACACCAACGACACGCGAGACGGTCGAGCGAAGAACCGGCGCATCGAGTTCTCGCTGCTGAAGTAGCCGCGGCGCTCCTCCCAGCGGCGCGGTGGCCCCCTGCCCCCGTGCCCGTCCCTCATCGATCGCGGTGAGGGCGGGCCTCACAGGACGCCCGAAGATCGGCGTTGTGCCCCTGTAAATTGGTGTATCTATGGGGCCATGGATGGAGGATCTGACCCGAACTCATCTCCGCAAGGGGCGGCGCGTGGCTACTCGACCGCATTTTGGACCGCCAATGGTGTGGAGCTGCTCGAGCGCGCCGCGTGGTACGGCGTGTTCGTCGCGATCACGTTGTACCTGAGCCGGATCCTCGGATACACCGACATCCAAGCGGCGACCGTCTCTGGCGTCTTCTCCGCCGGGTTGTATTTCCTCCCTCCCTTCTCTGGAGCGATCGCCGATCAGATCGGATTCCGGAAGGCGCTCCTCCTGGCGTTTGCGCTGTTGACTGTGGGCTACGGGGGGATGTGGCTGCTCCCCACGATGTTTGAGAGCGCCGGGCTCGTCGAGTACGGCCGGGAGGTGGTCTTTAACGGACTCGACACCTCCGGACAAAAGTGGCTGTTCGTTCCAGTGATGCTGATCATCATGGTGGGGGGCTCTTTCATTAAGTCCGTCATCACCGGCACCGTCGCGCTCGAGACCACCCCGGCGAATCGAGCGCGGGGCTATTCCATCTTCTACGCGATGGTGAACATCGGCGCCTTCAGCGGGAAGACGATCGTGAAACCATTGAGGGCAGAGCTGGGAAATGAGGGGCTGGTGGTCCTCAATCTCTTCTCAGCCGGCATGACGGCCTTGGCCTTCGTCGCGGTCCTCGTGCTGTACAAGTCTCGGGTTCAAGCTACCAAGAAGACCTCCGTCTCGGAGATCACCCGCTCGTTGATGGCGGTGCTGTCCCAGACGCGCCTGGTGGTGCTCATCGTGATCATCACGGGCTTTTGGATGGTGCAGCACCAGCTCTACGCCACCATGCCGAAGTACGTGCTGCGCATGGCGGGCGAAGGCGCCTCTCCTTCCTGGTACGCGAACGTCAACCCCGCCGTCGTGGTGCTGACGGTCTACGCGGTGACCCGCCTGATGCGGAGAACGAGCGCCCTCACCTCCATGACCGTTGGGATGTTCATCATGCCAGTGTCAGCGTTCTGCATGGCTGCGGGGAACTTCGTCGACACCGCGGGTGTGCTTGGTATGCACCCTGTGGCCTTCATGATGGTCGTGGGCATCGCTTTTCAAGGGCTCGCGGAGAGCTTTATCTCTCCCCGATTTCTCGAGTACTTCTCACTTCAAGCGCCCGAGGGTGAAGAGGGGCTCTACCTCGGGTTCAGTCACCTGCACTCCTTCTTGGCGTCCTTGCTCGGCTTTGTGAGCTCAGGGTTCTTGCTGGAAGCGTTTTGCCCGGACCCGCGGACGTTGACCGAGGCTGAGCAGCTCCAGCGCACTGCCGCCCTCGCCGGCGAGGGGAGCCTCCCGGAGGCGTACGCCCACGCCCACTACATCTGGTTCGTCTTCGTGGGTGTGGCCTTTGTCTCCGCCGTGGCGCTGGTGATCTATGGCCGCTTCACCGACACGGAACAAGCCACCCCCGCGCGCGACGACGACGCGAACGGGTCGCCCTAGGGCACGCGGCGTGCCGCCAAACTTGGCGACGCCGCGCAGATGAAGCCGCGCCGTTGGGGGCTGATGCGCGCTCTGTTCGCGCGCGCAAACGCGCCATGCACGCGTGGCAACCCGGGATCGATGTCAGGTTTGGGGTTTATTCCGGCGTGAACGTGAATCCACCGGGATCCTTGGTAGGCTCAAGGGCATGTCGCGCGCCTCCATGGTCCTCGCTGCGGCCCTCGCCCTCGCTGGTTCTGGGTGTGGACGTGACGATGTGTTTTGGTTGCCGACGTCCCCTGGACCCGCCAACGCGGCCAATACCACGGGAGACACGGAGTCCGGCACGGAGTCCGGCACGGAGTCCGACACGAATACGCCGACCGAGACCGACTCCGAGACGATCACGCCGACCGACTCCGACTCCGACTCCGAGACGATCACGCCGACCGACTCCGAGACGATCACGCCGACCGACTCCGACTCCGAGACCATAGGTCCCACGGACACCGATTCAGACACCATCACGCCCACGGAGACAGACTCGGAGACAGACTCGGAGACAGACTCGGAGACAGACTCGGAGACAGACTCGGAGACAGACTCGGAGACAGACTCGGAGACAGACTCGGAGAC
>JAAZXR010000121.1 GCA_014240065.1 Myxococcales bacterium | reverse complement strand
CGGCGACGGCGACCCCTCCACCTCCGGCGACGGCGACGGCGACGGCGACGGCGACTGTCAGGTCTGGTCCATCACCTACGACCTCGACGGATCCGTCTTCGACATCACGGATACGCCCTTCGGAGCCGGAGATGCGTCCTTTACTTGTGGCGCGCCCTACGACGCGGATAACACGATCGGGCCGGGCGTCCTCACCATGTACTTCACGGACGTGAACGGTCAAGCCGGAGGGGGACCCGCGCAGGTCATCGACTACGAGATGACCATGAACTTTGTCACTGGCTCGGGCGGCACCACCGTCACCCAAACTCTGGAGACCACCGCCGCCAACTCCTGCGGCGCGTCCCGCGGCAATCTCGGACAAGGATCGTTTAACTGGACCGCGATGCCCGACATCCTGTTCGACTACACCACCATCGGGAATATTAACTGCGACGGCCTCTTGTGCGGGCAATTTGGAGCCCCCCCCGCGGGAGACACCCCCGTGAACGACGTGGTGGACATCAACCCCTTCACGAACATCCAGTTCAGCCCCGACCTCTCCACGTTGAACAGCAACTCCTTCATCGTCTCGCAAGACAACAGCGCGACCACCTCGATGACCTGGGAAGGGACCGAGGTCAGCCGCACGCTGGTGGACGCTCCCGCCTGCATCTGCAACTGAGCCGCCTTCGCCGCGGCAGGGCAGGCCCGCCATCACGTCGAATCGGCGCCGCGCCCCGGTCGAGAGGTGCGAAGGCTCCGCCCCCCCCCGCTCTTCGCCCCGGTCGCTCCCACGGTCGCGAGGGGCTAATTATTCGCCCGCTCGCCGCGCATCCCGTACAGTCGACGGGGTCGGCACCCCGCGGCGCCAGCCCCTCCCGACTGTCTCATGTCCATTTCCACACCAGCACGCCTGCTCCTCGTGTTCGGAGGTCGCTCCTCTGAGCACGAAATCTCCGTTCGCAGCGCGAAAGAGCTGCTCCAAGCCGTCGATACAACGCGCTTCTCCGTAGAGCTCCTCGGCATCGCACGCGATGGCACCATGCGTCGGGGTGCCAGCGGTGACAGCCTCGAGGCGGTCATCGAACGTGGGGCGCGGGTCCACAGCTGGGCGGAACTCTCCATCGACGTCGTCTTCCCGCTCCTTCACGGCCCGTACGGTGAGGACGGCACCATTCAGGGATCCCTCGAGATCGGGAATGTCCCCTACGTCGGCAGCGGCGTCGCTGCCTCCGCGGTCTGCATGGACAAGATCATGTTGAAGTACGTCGCCCGCGCCGTCGGTATCCCCGTGGTCGAGGGGATCGATCTCCTCGAAGGCGACATCGACGGCCAACTCGACGAGACGGTCCATCGGGTCGTGGAGCACGTGGGCACCCCGTGCTTCGTCAAGCCCGCGAACCAGGGATCGTCCATCGGAATCTCCAAGGTCTCGGATGCCTCAACGCTGCGAGCGGCGCTGCTCCATGCCCGCACGTTTGACACCCGCGTCGTCGTGGAACGCGGGCTCGACGTGGAGGAGTATGAAGTGGGGGTGCTTGGATCGGGAGACACCAACACGCTCGTCTCGCCGCCGGGACAGCTCAAAATTCCTGAGGGGCAGTGGTACGACTTTGAGAACAAATATGTCAGCGACGTCGTCGAGACGCGGGTGCCCGCGCGCACGACTCCCGAGCTCGCGAAGACCCTGCGCGCCCACGCCCTCTCCATCTTCCGCGCCGCCGGCTGTCATGGACTGGCGAGGGTCGATTTCCTCGTGGAGCGCGGGACCGGCCGCTGCTTCCTTAACGAGGTCAACACGATGCCAGGCTTCACATCGATCAGCATGTACCCCATGCTGATGCAAGCGACCGGCGTCTCCTATGCCGCGCTCATCTCAAGACTCTGTGAGCTTGGCATCGAGCGCGCCCACCAGCGGCGGTCGCTGTCAGTGACCGCCTAGGTCACGACCGCTCGCGTCCCTCCGACCCCCAGCCACGCCGCGGGTGGAGACGTCTGATACACTGCCGCACATGGAGCGGATTCGAGGGGCCACATTTCGACCGACCGCGACGTGGCGGACGCTCGCCGCTCCATTTCATTGGATGCCGCGGTGGCTTGAAGTGTATGGGGATCCATTCCTCATCCGCAGCTTCAACGGCGACGTGGTGGTCGGCGTCCGCCCCGAGTACATCAAGACCATCTTCAAGGGCCTGCCGGCCAACTACAGCCCGTTCGCCGCCGGCGCGATCCAGCCGCTCACCGGCGCCGCGTCCTTACTTGCCACGAAAGGCGCGCGGCACACCCGCGATCGGAAGCTGTTGATGCCGCCGTTTCACGGAGACCGAATGCGCGCCTACTCGGAGGCCATGCGCGCCTCCGCGCAGGGTGTCTTCGACGCTCTGTGCGACTCGCCAAGATCAAGCTTCGCGCGCGCCGCCGAACGCATCAGCCTCGCGGTCATCCTCCGGGCGGTGTTCGGGGTGACAGGGCCCGAGGACGAGCGATCCTTCGGACAGGCGATCCTCAACTTCTCCAACGCATTCCACCCCACCTTTTCCTTCATGGAGTTCCTCCAGCGCCCATGGTTCCCACCTTGGCGGAAGTTCAGCGCGATGAAGCAGCGCTACAGCGACCTCATGGACCACCGAATCGAACACGCGAGGCAGACCCCAGGCACCGAAGACATCCTCCGGATGCTCGTCGAGGCGACGGATGAGGACGGCGTCGGGATGACCTCGGAGGAGATCAAGAGTCAGCTGATCACGGTCCTCTTCGCCGGCTACGAGACCACCGCGATCACGATGTCGTGGATGACCGATGAAATTTGGCGACGTCCGGAGGTGCTTGAGAACTTGCGATCCGAGGTCGACGCGCTCTCCGACGGCGCGCCCGCGAGCGCCTATACGAAGCTCCCCTACCTCGACGCTGTCATTAAAGAGACCTTGCGTCTGCATCCGGTGGTCACAGAGGTCTTGCGAAAGCTCAACGAGCCGCTGCAGCTTGGCGAGCACCTGCTCCCTGAAGGAAAGGCGGTCTCCGCGAGCATCCTGCTCGCCCACCTCGACCCCGAGCGATTCCCGGAGCCCCTCGAATTTCGACCGGAGCGTTTCCTCGAGCGAAAGTACGGCCCCTTCGCCTACCTCCCGTTCGGTGGTGGACATCGGCGCTGTATTGGCGCGGCCTTCTCCACCTTCGAGATGCAGATCAGCATGGGGCTGCTCGTGCGAGACTACGACGTCACCCTGCACGACCGCGCGCCTGCTCGACCGACGCGGAGGAACCTCGCCATGGCACCCGCTTCGCCGATCCCCGTCACGCTTCGTCGTCGGTGAGCCCAGGCCCGCGCATCCACGCCTCCGCCCCCGATTTCACCCACCCACGCGAGGCGACGTCCACGCGCGCGCTCCCGACCTCAGCGGGAAAAGACCCCTCCGCGGAGCGCAGGGCGTCGCACCACCGCTCCAGCGCCTGCGTCGTCATGGTTGAGCCGCGCTTGAGGAGCTCCGAGCCAGGGCGCGCCCGGAGCCCGGCCAGGCGCTCAAGCGCGTGGACAAACCGGAGGGTCTTCAACGCGTCAAACGCTTCGTTTGCGCGGCGCGTCGACCCGCCCCCGTCCGCGCCCGGCGCAAGCTGCTCGCTCCAAGCGGCGCCCATGACATCCACGACCGCCGGCTCAATCACATCACGGGAGTCGCCCGCCGACGCCCAGGGGTGTCGTTGACCCCGCACGACGCCGTCCATCACGCGCAACCACCGACGTAAATGCTCGAACACCTCGGGCGTTGAGAGTCGCCACGTCGACGGATCCGCGCTCAATCGCTCCGCGGCCGGCCCGGTGCCGAACGGCACCCGCAGCGAGCGCCGCGTCTCGATCTCGACTGGCGCGTTCGCGGACCGGAAGATGGTCCCGACCTTCGCGAGCTTGCGCAGCGCGTGAAAGTCCTCGCCCGCCGCTCTCGGAGGGATCCCGCGCACCTGGGCATAACCCGCCATGCTCACGCTCATGCACGAACCGATGGTGTGGTAGGCGAATGGTGATCCCGCGTACTCCAGGCCGCGCACCCACCACCGCATCCAAATCTCATGCTGCAGATGCGCGCGGCGCAGGGCCTCGTCGTCACAGGGGAGGTGCCGAAACGGCCACACCACCGCGACCGAATCCCCGGCGATCCCCATCTCCATGATCCCCCGCGAAGGCGCCGCGTCGGCGTCGGTGTAGTGAATCCACGGGGAGTCCACCGCGCCTTTCGCCCACAGCGCCAGCGCGAGGTCGCCCCCGACCTTTCGCGCGCGCCCCACCCCTTGGTCCTTCGCAATGCCGCGCGCTTCACCGCATCGCTCCACCCACAAGGCCTCACATCCCTGGCCTGCCAACCAACCGAGGTGGTCGTGACTCCACCCCCGAGCAGGCTTCACCTGCGCGCTCAGGTGCTCGGCCTCCGCCGACCGCGGAGCCCCCGCGGGGCCGTTCGACACCACGATGAGCAGCGCACCCGGTGCTATCGCAGACAGGTGGCGTCGCAACCGCGTGATCCGTGCGGGATCCTCGTCCCGACACGGCACGACCACGACCGCGCTCCAGCCAGACCCGAGCGACCCCTCGACGGCGCGCGCCTCCGGCTCGGCCCACCGAGCCAGGTACTTGTCGACCGCCTTGTCGGTCACGTCAGCCTCGCCGCCGCACGCCAAGCATCAAACGTGTCCCGCTATTGATGATAAACCAACACTGTGTTGATGCGAATGCGCCCGCGATCGCCAGTGGGTGGCTGGTTCGCGTAGAGCCCTCGGTACTCCAGCGTGTTCTCCATGCCGATCTGCACGTCGTCCGTGATGTCCATGACCCACGGCTGCACGGGGAGCCCAGGACACCAGCCGGCGCGACCGGGGGTCCAGTTGCCCCACTGGCCGGGCACCACCCCCTCGTCGACCATCTCCGCGCACCCGTGGGTGAGGCCCGCCTCGCCTGAGAACTGTCGCATGTGGGTGCCGGTGCCGTTCACCGTAAACTCGTGTTGATGGTTGCACCACTCCGCGCAGTTGCCAGTGGCTTGCCCGTGACCCGAGATAATCGTCGCGATCTCCACCTTCGTCGTCCCCGCCGGCGGCGTGAACGTGAGCGGTGTGAAGCCGTCGTTGTAGGTGTCGTTGAAGCCACGGTTCGCGTTGTGTACCAGCACGGTCTCCGTTGGCCGGGTCGCCTCGCCCGCGTCGCGGAGCCGGAACCGAACATCCCACGTGCTCGGGTTCATATTCCAGACCATGGAGAACCTGAAGAACTGATCGCCGCCGGCTTGCAAGTAGCCCAAGTAGGAGCTCGCGTCGAGCACCCACGTCCGGGTCCCAGGACGCGAGTACGGCGTGATCCAGCGGGCCACTTGGCCGAGCACGTTGTCGCAGACGTCGTTGTCACAAAGATCGATAAATGCCTCGTAGTCCCAGTGTCCACAATCAGAGTAGTTGTCGGGCCCACACGTCGCGGAGACGACCAGCTCGAGGGTGTCGAAGTTGGCCATCTCGGTCGCGGGCGGGAACGACGCCGTCCAGACGCGGTTGTTGTTGCTGTTGCTGAACGGGCCGTTTTGGGTGTCGAAGCACGGTTCGCCGACCAGGCAATCCGGGGTGAACTCCTGCTGATCGATCACCGCGACCTCGGTCACGCCCGTCTGCGCCTCAAGCTCGAGCTGCTGCGCGTGGCGAAAGTTGTAGTAGCGTGGCACGTAGCCGTAGATAGGTGACGAGGTCACGAAGGTATTGGTGATGTCGTAGTAGGCGCCCGGGTTGTCCCACCGCTGGCCGCGGTCGAGCGCGAACGCTGCGACGCCTGCGTTCGCGCTCATGAAGCTGCCGACGCTCCCCGCCATGTCCGCAGGTGCATCGGTGACGAAATGCACGCGATCGAGGAAATAGTCTTGAAGCTCAACATCTTCGACCTGGAGGAGCGCCCCCGCCGTCGCTTGCTGCCAACTGTCGGCCCCTGCGGCCGCGTCTCCCGTCGCCGTCACGAAGAAGTAATGCACGTTCCGGGGGGAACGCTCAAACAATTCCGGCCCGAGCGTGCCCTTCAGCTGAGCGGAGAGCGAGTCACCATTGTCAACGATGAAGAAATAAGAATCACATCCACTCCAGTTTTCTTCCAGGTCCCACGGCCCGAACGTGGTGTTTACCGAGAAGGCCCCGCCGACGTCTCCCCAACCGGTGCCCCCCTCCGCGGCCAAGGTCGCCACGGGCAGGCCAAGTCCGTCGCAAAATGCGGTGTCGCCGTCTCCGTCGCCGTCTCCGTCTCCCTCTCC
>JAAZXR010000120.1 GCA_014240065.1 Myxococcales bacterium | reverse complement strand
ATGATGGCGCAGGTGACGGCGACGGCGACGGTGACGGCGACGGCGACGGTGACGGCGACGGCGACGGCGACGGCGACGGCGACGGCTGAGCCGCCTCGAAGGCCGCCCAATGCACCACGGGGCGACGCTGGAACGGCGCCGCCTTACAGGGTAAACAAACGACGTTCACGGGGGACCAGCGCGGATCCCAGTGATTCTAGAAGACGATCCGCGCACCAGGCTCTACGATTGTTGCATGAAACGCTGCCATCGATGTCGTCGCCACACCAAATCGTTGGCCGCAGCGTGCCCGTTTTGTGGCGCCCCCGCGGGGTTGTTCGCCCCCGCTCCGTTTGTCCTCGCGTTGGGCCTGGCCACCGGCGCCTGCGTCGCCGACAAGGACGGGGCCGAGAGCGCGTCGGAGACCTCCGAGTCCACGGCCACCTCGGACCCCACCGACGACACCACCTCCACGAGTAATTCGAGCACCTCGGACTCCCAAGGGACCTCGGAGACCAGCGGGCAGACCAGCGACACCTCCTACACCAGCGACCCCACAGACAGCTACTCCAGCGGCATCGAATACGGCGGCGCGAGCTACACCTACTCGAGCTCCGCCGACTACGGCGGCGCCACCTACTCGGGCAGCTATTCGGGCGACGGCGCCACCTGGAGCGGCGACGGCGACGGCGACGGCGACGGCGACGGCGACAGCATCACCGACACCGGGACGACGAGCGGCTAGGCAGCGCTGATGCACGCAACACCGACGGGCCCGGTTCGTCGAAATGGCCGCCTAACCCTCTCGATGGTCCGCCCCCGCGAGGTCGGAAACCACCGAATTGCACCGACGGCGCTTTCATCGATCCCGTGGATGTCCTAGAGTCGAAACTATGGACGTTCGTAATCGATGTTCACACTGCGCACGACACCTGCTTCGGCAAGAAGGGCGCTGCCCATTTTGCGAGGGTGCGCTCGGCGTCACAGCGACGAGACGGCCACATCGGATGCGGGCGATGCTGTTCTCTGTGGTGGGGCTCGCGAGCTGTACCGGAACCTCGGCCGCCGAGGAAACGACGTATGCCGACTCCCATCAGTCGGGGGTCTCGTACGGGCCCCCCGGCTACTCCTACTCGTATTCGGAGACGGAGAACGAGTCGTACACCGGCACCGACACCACCGACTCCGACACCTCCGAATCGACGACCGGCGAGGAGACCGACGGATGCGACACCACCGGGACCGACGGCACCACCACCGGTGACTGCGACACCACCGGCACCGACTCCGACGGGACAACGAGTGACACCGGAACGAATGACACCGGAACGACCGACACCGGCACCACGTCTGGATAGCCACGGACGCCTCCACCAACAGGGCCGACATGAATGTCGTGGTCGACGAGGGAATCGCGTTTCGCGCGACCGTGCGCCTCGTCTCGGCGACAACGCGGCGCCCCGCGAACAACAGGGCTCTCGCGCGCGAACCAACTTTTGTTTTCGCCCACGAAGATCTTCCAGTGGATGACGACCCTCACCCGTGTCACGGTTCCTCCATGAACACCTGCGCCCGATGCCGCCGACATTTACGAACCAGCGACGACGTCTGCCCGTTTTGTGCGACTCGCCGGACGGGCAAGACCTTCGCCGCGGTCGCGCTCGCTTCAACGATGACGGTCGCCATGTCTGGCTGTTACGGCGCCCCCTATCCCTACGACGACGGCACCGATTCTTGGACCGAGAGTAGCGGGGAGTCCGGTGATTCCTCGCAGCCCACCGGCACCGGCACCGGCACTGACACTGGCACCGACTCCAACACCGACTCCGGCACCGACTCCGGCACCGACTCCGGCACCGAAACCGGCACCGAAACCGGCGGATAGCGACGTTCCACGCCCGGGTGGCCCAAGACCGCCCGGATTCCAACCGCGTCGAACGCAGCGTGCGATTCTCCGTGGTACCGTGAGTCGGTCATCGTCTGAACTCACCCGACAGTGACGAGGAAACCACACCATGATGCCCCCACCACCCGATGGAGATCGCCCCGACGACGAGGGCACGCCTGCCAAACGCGCCCGCCCCATGAGCCTGGCGGACGCGCGCAAGCGGCTCCCCATCGTGAACTCGCTCCCCGCCCCCAAGACCCGCGCGGTGAATCTCAAGGACATCGACCGGCGCCCGATCCCTCGCTACACCGTGTGGGAGTTGACCTTGGCCTGCGACCACCGTTGCCTGCACTGCGGGCCCCGTGCCGGCGACGCCCGCCCCAACGAGCTCACCTTGGACGAGTGCCTCAAGCTCGTCGATGAGATGGCCGAGCTAGGCGTGGGCGAGGTGGCCCTCATCGGCGGCGAGGCCTACATGCGCGGCGACCACATTTTGGTCGTGCGGGCCCTCCGTGAAAAAGGCATCTCCGTGCTGCTGGTGACGGGCGGGCTGGGCATCACCGCCGAGCGCGCGGCTGCGATGAAGGAGGCGGGCGTGCGCAGCGTGAGCATCTCCATCGACGGCATGGAGAAGAGCCACGACTACGTCCGCGGGCGCGACGGGAGCTGGAAGGCCGCCTTCCGCGCCTGGGACCACCTGAAAAAGGCGGGGATCCCCGTCGCCGTCAACACCCAGATCAACGCCTTCAGCTACACCGAGCTCGAAGACCTCGCCCAAGAGATCGGCCAGCGTGGTGCCCACGCGTGGCAGATCCAAGTGACGATCCCCCACGGCAACGGCGCCGACCACCCGGAGATCGTGCTGCAGCCGCACATGATGAAGACGGTCTACGACTACCTCGAGCCGGCCATCGACCGCGCGGAGAAACACGGCGTGCGGATCCTCCCCGGCAATAACCTGGGCTACTTCGGCCCCCTCGAGTCCCGCCTGCGCCGCCTGCAAAACAAGATGGGCGCGTTCCCAGGCTGCGGCGCCGGCCGTTCCGCCATGGGCATCGAGAGCGACGGGCAAATCAAGGCATGCCCCACCCTCGGCGGGCCCACCAACCAGGCGGGCTCGTGGCGTGAGCACGGACTCGCCAAGCTGTGGCACGAGGCCAAGGAGATCACCTACTTCCGCACCCGCACCCTCGATGACCTGTGGGGCTACTGCCGCCGCTGCTACTACGCCGAACAGTGCATGGGGGGCTGCTCCGCCACCAGTGAGCCGCTCTTTGGGCGACCCGGCAACAACCCCTTTTGCTACCACCGCGTCGACATGCTGCAACAAGAGGGCCTGCGCGAGCGGATCGAAATGGTGGTCCCGGCCGAGGACATCCCCTTCGGCACCGCGCGCTTCAAGCTCATCACCGAGCCCATCGACGAGGCCGAGCGGGAGCGAGGCGAGCGCACCACGGTGGAGATGCCCCGCGTGGACCGCAACGAGGTCCAGCACGGCCCCGCCTATCCCATGACCCTCGACTGAGCGCCCCCGGTCCCCGACGTGTTCGCGGGGCGCCCGCGTTCGCACGACCACGTCGCGTGGACGCGGTGGGCATGGTCCCCCCCGGATCACGCTCCCATGACACGCTGCGCGCATGGAAGATCTCGACCCCCCGCACACCCACACCTGCGACGATTGCGGCGCACGCTACAACCCCAACGATGACATCTCCCGCGAGGAGGGTTTTCATCTGTCGGCACGCGCCCGCTACGAGACCTATGCGTCCACTCGCTGCTACGGCTGCCACCTCGGGGTTGGCCCGAGCACCGCCGAACGCAGCGCACCAAGCGCCCGATAGCGTGCTCCTCTCTCCAGACCCGTCTGCACCAAGTCCGGCGGCGACCCACCCAAACGCGGTTCGCTGCGGCCGGGCAACCGCGGTTAGCCTATTGGCGACGAATTCGCGCTTTTCTCCGGATGTGGCATCCTGGGCCCATGATCCGGCCTACTCTAGGACTCCTCACCTGCTCCATCTCGTCTCTCGCGCTGCTGTCGCCTGCGATCGCCTCGGCAAGTCAGGAGCCCGCCGCGCCCGCTCCGGCACAAGATCCCACAGCTGCGGCCGCTCCAGCAGCAGCCCCATCACCGGCACCAGCCGCCGCCGCACCGGTGGCCGCCGCTGCGACGAGCATGGTGGACCAAAAGAGGTTTCGACTTCAGCTCAGCACGGACGTCTTGGGGGTGACCTACGTCAACCCCGTCGAGGACGGCACCTTCGTCACCGAGGCCCCAAATACGACGTATTTCGGCCTCGGCGCAGGCCGAGCCGGGTTCCGCTACCAAGCGACGCCTCTCTCCGTTGTGGGGTTTGGATTCGGCTACCTGCTCAACGAACAGCTCATTGTCGGCGCTGACCTGTTCCTCGGCGGCGCCACCGTAAGCGTGAAGGCCGAGCAAGAGATCAACGTCGCTGGGAGCACGGTCTTCTACGACTCCAAGACTAGGACGAGCGCCTTCGGGGGAGGCCTCAGCCCGTACATCCATTACATCTTTACGACCGAGGGTGCCCTGCGACCCTACGCCCAGTTCCGCTTCGGATTCGGCGCCGTGCGCTCCTGGACCTACAGCGAGGATGATGCCCCAGGAAACCCGACTTCGACCCAGCTCATCACGGAGGCGGTCACTCCGACTGTTGGGCTCGCCGGCGGGGTCCACCTGTTCTTATCAGACACTGTGTCGCTCGACGTCGGGCTGAGCCTCGACTACCTCGCACCCTACGGCCGCGCCGTTTCCACCACGGTCGAGTCGACGGCCACCGGCAAAGTGGTCACCAAGTTCAACGCCGACTACGAGAAGGCGTCCAACAGCCTGGCGTTTGGTATTCCCCTCGGAATCTCCATCTGGATGTAGCCCTCGGCGTGCGGGGAGACGCAGCGTCCCCGCACCATCGCAAACAAAGCCCGGGCGGAGTCCCCCCGGGCTTCGTTGTGTTCGCGAGGCGCGGACTACAGCCCAAAGAACCGGAAATCCACGTTGTCGGCGCCCGCGCCGCGAATGGTGCAGATGTCCGTGGCGTCCTCAAAGTCGAACGCGGCACCGTCGCCCGATACCGTCGAGGTCCCCCAATAGTGAGCGCACACCGCATCACCATCCGCGTCCGGTGCGTTGTGCCAGAATCCAAGGCTCCCTCCGGTGTTGTTCGGGAAGGACACATGCACAGCGTACTCGCCAGCGGGGAGGGTCACGTCGTCCAGGCTCGCGGTGAACTCGACGACGCGATAGGTCACTGACATCGTGGGATAATCATCTCCCGTGTCGAGCCGAGTCAGGTTCCCCGCGGCATCCGACACGACGATGTCGGCGACCGGGGTGGTGTTGCTGAAGGTGTCTGCCGGGGGTGTCGTCGTCGCGTCGTAGAAACGAAGTCGCGCGGTGTCGAACGGCACGTCCAGCGCGAGCGCGAAGAAGCCCCCGACCATGTGCCACTGGAATCCGCAGTGAATATCTGCGGAATCCTGCACGGTGAAGAAGTCGATGATGCCGTCGTCGGACCAATTTCCAAGCTCAAGATTCGCGGCCGGTGAGAACGCGTTGGGGGTGATCGCGTCGCCGTAATTGCCGTTTTCGTCCAACACCGAGAACACCGGGGGGCTCCCTGCTTGACAGTCCAGCGTCGCGTCGCAGGTCTCCGCGCCGTTGCAGGCGAGGACGTCATCACAGTTGGCGTCGTTCGGGGCGTTCGTCACAACGCCTGTCGCCGGATCGCAGCTGTCGTCGGTACAATCGACACTGTCGTCCACCGTCAGCGGCGTTCCCGACTCGCAGTCGTTCACCGCATCACAGGTCTCTACCCCGTTGCAAAGGTTCCCGTCCGCGCAGCTCGCGTCGTTGGGCGCGTTCACCACCACGTCGTTTGTCTCGTCACACGAGTCGTCCGTACACGGCACCCCGTCATCTGGGTCGACGGCCGTCCCGCTTTGGCAGTCCAGCGTCGCGTCGCAGGTCTCTGCGCCATCGCAGAACACTCCGTTGTCGCAATTCCCGTCGTTGGGCGTGTTGGTCACGGCTCCCGTGCTCGGTTCACAGGTGTCGTCTGTACACGGCACCCCGTCGTCCGGGTCGATCGCCGTCCCTGCTTGGCAATCCAGCGCCGCGTCGCAGGTCTCCGCCCCGTTGCAGAGGTTCGCGTCCACACAGTTGCCGTCGTTGGGCGCGTTCACCACCACGTCGTTGGCTTCGTCGCAGCTGTCGTCCGTACACGACACCCCGTCGTCTGGGTCGACCGCCGTCCCGCTTTGGCAGTCCAGCGTCGCGTCGCAGGTCTCCGCGCCGTCGCAGAACGCTCCGTTGTCGCACACCGCATCGTTGGGCGTATTGGTCACCGTGCCGGTGGCGGGATCGCACACGTCATCCGTGCACCCGACGCCGTCGTCGATGGTGACCGGCGTGCCGGGCTGACAGTTGCCCGGGACACCGTCGCAGGTTTCGATGCCGTTGCAGGCGTCGTTGTCGTTGCAGTCGGCGTCGGACGTGCACTCTCCGTCTCCGTCTCCGTCTCCGTCTCCGTCTCCGTCTCCGTCTCCGTCTCCGT
>JAAZXR010000011.1 GCA_014240065.1 Myxococcales bacterium | reverse complement strand
GGCCCCCCGTTGGCGCCTTCACCGCGAGCTTCATGTCACGGGCGAGCGTCTCCCAAATCTCTCGCTCTCCTCGACGATGCGGGGCCCACATCGCCGGCGAGATAAAGGACCACCCCTTCGTCGCGTCCCCCACGATCTGCCCACACTCAGCGGCGTAGGGCATCCCTGTCAGCTCGGGTGACGGGCTTTGAACCGCAACCACGACGCCTCCTCGCGCCTCGATCGACCGCGCCAACGCGAGCCACTGTCTTTGCGCCAAACGTGGGTCTACCTCCGCCGCTTCGCGGCTCCGAAAGTTCGCTCGGCCACGCAGGTGCCAATCCGCGCGCGGTGTGGAGGTGGTCCGTGTGGATCTGAGCGAGATGTGTGACAAGGCGGGGGGGGCCTCCCGTTGCCTCGTCTCGCGCGCGCTCATCGACCTCTCGCGGCACCCCGTTCCCGAATACGCCACCCTCGCGGCGGTCGCGGCGCGCATCGAGGCAGCGCGATGAGCGGGGCGGACGCGGACACGAGGCTCGATCCGCCGCTGGAGTTCGGGATGTTCGGGAGCGCCGCGCACCGCGATCGTTTGGATTTCAGCGCGTGGCCCTCGTCGAAGTTTTGGGAGGCCGAATACTCCCCAGAGATGGCTCGCCAATATCGCGCCGCGAACCGGGTGCGGTTCCCAGGGCCCCTCGCGCTGCCCGGGTGGGTCTTTTGTGACCTGTTCGTGCTCCCCGCGGCGATCGGCGTGGTCACGGGACCGGCGGACCTGCTGGACGATGAGATGCGGGGTGCGCTGCAGGTCACGTCCCCCGAGCGGGCGATCATGGCCGCCTACTACGCCGCTCCAACGCTCACACCTGGGGTGTTCGTGGGGGTGTCGCTCATCAGCCTCCTCTCGGGACGCGGCCTCGGTCGCGTGGTGAAATCGATGACCCTCCAGACGCTCGGTGCGAGCGTTCAGCGCGGGGTCGCGCAGTGGTCCAACTGGTCGCTGCGGAGTCACGCGAAGATCGGGCCGATGCGTCTCGTTGGACGCGTCCCATCGGGGCACGCGCTGGAACACAAGTCGTTCGTGTACGAGATCGATCTTCGGCGCGAGCAGTTTCATCCCGAGGCGAACTTGAGGGTGCCGGTGGACGATCTTGAGGCGCTCGGTGGTCTGCTCGACCGGGGACGCGCGCACGGCGACGTGTTCATCGTGTCGCCGGGATTCGACGGGCACTACGTGCACCTGTTTGTCGAAAAATAGCGGCGTCGCCTGGTGGGAGTTGATACTCTCTTCCCATGGGTTGGAGGTGCTCTACAGACATCGTTTTGGGTGCCATGGCGTTCACGCTGGGCGCGTGCGCGCAACCTGATTTGAGCACCGCGGCGCCCGCAGGCGCCGAGGGGGTTGGCTACGCGCCCACGACCTACGTCGAGCATGTGGAGGCGTTACAGCGGGTGCCCGTGGACCATGAGCTCCTCGCGTATCTCGATCTCGGGGAGGGCCCGGTGGTGCTGCTTGTCCACGGCGTCCCGACGTCATCGTGGGCGTATCGAAAGGTCGCCGCGGAGCTGGTGACCCGAGGGTATCGGGTGATCGTGCCGGACCTGTTTGGTTACGGCGCGAGCGAGAAAGCGACGGAGGGAGCGCAGCTCGATCCAGAGCGCCAGGGCGCGCGACTGCTCGGGCTGATGGACGCGCTGCAGGTGGAGGAGTGGGTTCAGGTGGTGCACGACGCGGGCGGGCCGTGGTCGTTCACGATGCTCCCTCACGCGGGGGACCGGATCCGCGGGCTGGTCTTATTGAACACCGTCCTCTTCGAGGAGGGATGGAACCCTCCGCTGAAGTTCAAGGAGGGGAGCGGCATGGGCCGCATGGTCTTGAAGGCGCTCTCAGGCCCGCACAATGATCGTTGGGCGAGGCTGACGGTGGGCAAGGGCACCGAGGACCGAGCGATCCGAAGAGATGAAGGGCTCGTCGAAGGATACCGGGCGCCGCTCTCGGACGGGGCCGCGTTCAGCGTCCAGCAGTTCATCTTCCGCTTCCGCACCATGTGCGACGGGCTGCCAACCTACCACGAGTCGCTCCGCTCCTTCGCCGGACCCATCGGCGTGGTTTGGGGGATGAAAGACGACATCTTGGACGGAAAAAAACAACTCCGGCAGCTGCGAGCGCTCGACGGACTTGAAGACTTAACCATCCGCGAACTCGGGAACATGAACCACTTCGTTCAGGAAGAGGCGCCCTTGGAGGTCAGCGCGATGGTCGTCGAGATCTCGACCCGTGCCGGCGCTCGCTGAGGTGCGGGCCCCGTCGCGGCGGAGGGCGGCTCGCGGCGTTCAAGACGGTTGGGCGGCGACTCAGGCTTCGCCAAGCTTGGCCTTGAGCCAAGTCGTGGCTCGATCTCCAAGCAGCCCGGCAATTTGCGAGAGCGACTCGCGCTCCTTGGCGTCGATCGGATCGCCGAAGAGCCCCAGGATTTTTCCGTGCTGTTCGGCCACGACGACGCAGAGATCGACCATCACTTCGATGCGCCGCGTATCGTCCCGGACGAGATCGCGAAAGACCTCCAGCAGCTCCGTGAGCAGCGTCTCGGAGGGGGGAGACGCGAGCAGCCCGTCGACCATCACCCATCCCTCGGTGGATTCATCCAAGCCCCGCGCAGACATGATCTCATAGATCGCGAGGCGCTCTTGCTTTTGCACCTCACCGTCGGCCCACGCCACGTGGATCAGCGGGATGAGATCGAAGACCTTGGCGGTGTGCTCATCAAATCCGAGCCGCGCGATGCGTTCGGCGACGGCGAGGTCGTGCGACAAGGTCGCGTCTTGAACCGCCCGAATTCGGCTCAACTCGTGGGCCGCGTCGTCGAGGGTCTCCCGGCGGGCGGCCACCCGCAGGGCGTGGTCTTCATTTTGGTCCCCGGGACCCAAAGATTGGGAGCGCTCGTCCGTCGTCATTCAGCGAGGATAACGCCGCGTCCGACCGCTTGTCTGCGAGCGCTCGCAAAACGACGTGCGCGGCGGCGGAGGGAGCCGCTGGCACCTAGGAGCCAATCCGCGAGGAGGTCTCGGCGGCCGCGCGAGCGTTCCGTCGCCGTCGAGCTTCCGCGCGTCGCATCCGGCGTTGCTCTATGGGATCTTTGGGCTCGTTGGGGGGGGCGGTGACGGCGGCTGCGGCGATCGGGGCCGCGACTGTCTTGCGGCGCTCGGCGGAGAGGAAGAGCAGCGCGAGGAGAGCGACGAGGGCGCTCCCGAGCCCGAGCAACATCTCCACCGAGTCGATCGAGAACCAGTTCGAGGCGTTCGCCATCCCACGGTAGAAATCATGAAAACCGCCGGAGCTGAATCCGTCGCGGAAGATTGGTTTGAGGACGGCCGCGTCGTGAGCGATCTGATCGGAAAACGAGGTGGCGGCGTTCGCGTCGGTAGAGATCCCAAGCGCCGAGAGCCCAACGATTGCGAGCAGGCCTCCGCGTCTGCGCAGGCCCTCGCACCCGTGGCTAATTCGGCGCTCTTGTCGCACCTTCTCTTCATCGCCGGCCGGGCCTCTGCCCTTGAGCGACATCAGGCCGCGACCGACGCATCGGAATCAATTTCGTGCTCGAGGGTCCAAGCCGCCCGTGGACAGGGGTTAAAACGGGACGCAGCGTGCGCCGAGTAGCAGCGGCGGCGCGGTCGGTCACGCTGGGCCAGCGATCTCAACGGACCCGGGGTGGTAGGCTATGCTCTGCGCCGTGTCGCCGCTGTTCGCATATCCTTCAGCGAGAGAAGGGGAGTGGGGCGCTGAGTCCTCGGTGGAGACCATCGAGCTCGGCGTCGGAAAGACGGCTGCTGCGACGGCGTTGACGCGTCGCCTCACGCAGGGGCCGTCGGTGAGCGCCGTGGTCCTCGTGGGTGTCTGTGGCGCGTTCCCCAAGCCGCACCTTCGCGACCCCGAGGTCGCGAGGGAGATCTTGGATCTCTGCGTGGTTACGCGCGAGCTTTTCGGTGACGAGGGCGTCTATGTGCCGGGGGGCTTCTCGACCGTGGAGGAGCTTGGCTTCGGCACCATGGTGCCGCTCGCCGCGTGTGAGCGTAGGAGCCGGGCGTTGGTCGAGCGACTTGGCGCGTATCCTTCGGTGGGACTCACTGTGAGCAGCTGTAGCGGGACAGACCACGTCTCTGCGGAGCGCGGCAAGCTCGGCGCGGCGGTGGAGTCGATGGAGGGAGCGAGCGTCGCCTACGTCTGCGGGGTGCACCAGGTGCCTTGGGTCCAATTGCGGTGCGTGAGCAACTACACCGGGGATCGGGCGCCGGAGAAATGGAGACTCGACGAGGCGCTCGCCAGGCTCGCTCAGGCGGCCGACGCTGTCGCGGAGCTGGAGGGGATCATTTGAAGGGGCGACGGCGGTCTGTGGGGATGTCTCCGTGCCCGAACGACACGTTCATGTTGCACGCGTTGATTCACGAGGACGATTGTTGTGAGGGGGTGCAGTTCGAGCCCGTCATGGACGACATCGAGGGGCTCAACGCGCGAGCGCTCGACGCCGATCGGGCGTTGCCGTACACCAAGATGTCTTGTTGCGCGTTCGGACACGCGCTCCCGCATTACCGAGCGCTGCGGGCCGGCGCTGCGCTCGGCCGCGGGTGCGGGCCGCTGGTCGTGGTGCGGGATTCATCGCAGGCGCGCCACCTGACAGACCTCCGATCGGCGTCCATCGCGATCCCTGGTGCGATGACCACGGCGTGGCTGCTCACGCGCTTGTATGGGCGAGCGAGCCTCGCGCCGCGCGTGCTTCGCTACGACGAGATCATGCGTTCGGTGGCCGCAGGTTCGGTCGACGCTGGGCTCATCATCCATGAGTCGAGGTTCACATACAAAGCGCACGGTCTGCGCGCCGTGGCGGACCTTGGTGATCTGTGGGAAGCGGACACGGGGCTCCCTCTCCCCCTGGGTGTCATCGCCGCCAAACGGAGCCTCGACGAAGAGGAGGTGCGGAGCACTCAAGCGGCGCTCGCGGCGTCGGTGCGGCGAGCCTGGGCGCATCCGGAGCGCTCCGAGCGGTGGGTGAGCGAGCACGCGCAGGAGCTGGACCGCGCGGTCTGCCAGGCCCACATCGATCTGTACGTCAATCACTATTCAGAAGATCTGGGCGAGGAGGGGATGCGCGCCGTCGAGCAGCTCCTCGAGCGCGGACGCGATGTTGGTGCGTTGCCGCCGTGTGCCGCGTCTCCCTGGTCATAGCGACGAAGAACGGGCGCGAGCCGGCCCCCCAACTCACCGTTGCGAGCGGTGGTTCGATTCTCGGGATAACCGTGTCATGCTGAGGCGGATGGCGCGCGGTGCATCAGCGGGCAGCGGTGACGACGCCTTTGCTGGGCCGAGGAACGCATTGGCGGGGCTCGCCGTATTGGCCCTGGCGGTCGTCATTGGCTTGGAACTGCGGCCCGTGGGCGCTGGGCCGAGTGAGCAGCCCGATCATCTGCTCCTCATGCTCTCCCAAGAGCGGCCGCAGGTGGAGCGCATCTTGTTGGACGCGGGCTTTGATGTGGACGTCGAGATGCTCCCGAGTGACCCTCAGGCAGCGGTGGACCTTGAAGACTTGATCGAGGTGGCGGACGAGCGTGGGTTTGGATTTCTCGTCGTCGATGACGTGTCGAATATCGATCCCGAGGGGCTCGACTTCGAAGGTGACCCGTGGCCCGGTCACGGTTCATGGGTCGCCATCAGCGCGGGAGACCTGGCGTTTCCCCATCACGTCACCGCGGCATCCGCCGCGGGGCTAGGTCCTCGGGGCGCGTCGCTCGCGGTGCTTGAGATGGTGTTCGCGCAGCCCCGGCTGGATCGCGGGCGGGAGTCTCTGGTTCGTCGTCCAGCGCTGGATGAGGTGCTGCTGAACGCACGCTTGGAGGCGGGGATGAATATGCTCGATCGCGCGAGCGCACAGCGGAGGCTCAGCGTGGAGATGGAGCTGCGGCTCGCGGAACGACTCACCGGCGATCTGAGGATGACGCCGATTCTCGACCCGCTCGCCATCGGAGGGGCGCTCCCGCTTGGTCCCCGGACGCTGCTCACCACCGCGCGCGCCGTGGAGTTTGTGATCGAACCCGACTCCAGCCTCGAAGATGTGCTGGAAGACATGGTGTCGATGCGACGCGTGACGCTGGACCACGAGGGGCGCGTCACGGCTCATGAAGACTGCTCGGCTACGTTCGGGGGCCGCCTCTCCGCGGCGGAATTTCAGAGTCTCCGGGCATCGCGGGACAGCGAGTTTCTTGCGCTTCAGCGCCGCGACGGGCAGGTCCAGTTCTACCGGGCGTCGCCCTCGGCGACCTGCGGCTACGCGCTCGCGGGGAGCCATAGAGTCAGCCCTGGAGTCGACGCAGGGGTCGTCGGCGTGCGCGGCGTGCTGGCCGGCACAGAGCTCGCTGGCGAGGGGGCGAGGGTCGCTTTTCGTGCCGCGGATGGGACGACCCGGGTGAGCCCGATCGTGCGCGCGACGCTGCGCAGCCCCGTGTGGATCGACGATGCCCACGTCGTTGTTCCAGGCAGCGACGACGAACTGGAGCCGGGCGTGGGGGCTGCCTTGTACGTCTTCAGCGTCTTCGACGACACCCTCGTTGAGAAAATCGAGCTGCCCGAGGCGCTCGCTCGCCGAGGGGTGTCGTCGGTCGTTGTATCGGACGCGCGCGCGCGCGAGGTGATCCTCTCCTCCGGCAGGCACCCGACGCGGCTGTATCTTGCGCGCTTAGGAAGGGAGGTGACAGCCCCGGGTGGGCCGGCCGCGGCGAGCCCGGAGTCCGCCGCGTCTTCATCCCCGCGGTCGCCAGCTGGGCGCGACGCGACCGAGCGCTCGCCGCTGGATCGGCGCGCGCATCCGGTGGAGGCGTTGTCGTTGGTGTGGTCGAGCGAGGACAGCTACGACCTGCATGTCTCCCAGGACGGCGAGCTGCTGGTTTTTGCGACCGCCGGGGACGAACTCCGCGAAGATCATGGGGTTCGATCCCGAAGATATCAGACGCTCCGGATCGATCTCCTCGCCGCGCGTCGCGGTGAGTTGAGGGTGGAGGCCCTCGCCGAGAGCGCTCTCAACGATCGCAAGCCGGTCCTCGTCCCTGGCGGTGAGTTCGCCGTCGTGTCGAGTCGCGCGCGGCTCGGGGTGCGCCGGCGCGAGGTCGTCACGCCGCGTGTGGTGCGCCTTCTCGACGAGTTTAAGTGAGCGGCGACGGACACCGAGGAGGTGCCCGCCGCCATGGCGCACGGAGAGGTGCCGAGCTCTCAGCGCCCGCCAGATTGACCGCGCCGGTCGCCATTGGCGGGCCGGTCTGCGCCGGGGCCGCGCATCCCGCGTTGGCCGCGATCACGGGGACCTTTTTGTCCATGAGGACCGAGCAGCATTCGCGTGAGCATCGGCGCCGCGGTCTCTCGTTGGCGCGCGTTGAGTGTTCGATGAATCGACATGACAGACTCGTGAACAGCGTCACGCAGCGCGAGGTGGAGGCGATCGAGCTCCGCGTAGGTGTCGTAGATGACGGTCTCATCCGGGCGCGCGCGCTTGAGCTCCGCCGTGACTTTCTCCGTGAGCGCTCGCATCCTCGTCTTCGCGCTTCGCTGCTGCTGTCGCAGTTGCTTGACTGCCGCCGCGACCTCCTCTCGCTGGGAATCGGAGCACTCGAGGCGCGTACAGATTCGGTCTGCCGGGCTGCGCTTGGACTGGTTCAGGTTGTTGGGGGCTGCGGCGCTCCCGGTGGCGAAGAGCAGGAGTCCACCGAGCAGCGCGGAGAAGAAAAAGTTTGGGTGTTTCATGGCTGTTGTTTTGTCTCGCGATTCCGTCGCGTCTCTTGGAGTATTCGCCGAACGAGCGGCGAGGACAGTAACCACCGGGTAAATCACCGGTAAAGCCGCCCGCTCCGCTAAGGCAGGCGCTCCTCGAGGTCGGCGACGCCCTCGAGATCAAAATCAATTTCACAGTCAATGTTGGCGTCTGCTACGCGCGACACGATTCGTGAGCGCAGAAGGCCGGAGGCGGAGCGTGGCGCGCCTGGTGTCTCATCGAAGGTGAGTTGCACCCGCGCGAGGAGCTGGAGCTCGTCGCCCGAGATGTAGGTGACGCTGGCGAGCTCTGCGGTGTCATCTTCATAGACCGCGCCGGTGAGGTTGAGTCGAGCGCCCGTGAACACGAGGATGCCGCCTGGGACGCCATCGGTCGCCAACATGAACCCGTCGTAGTGTCGGATTTCCAGCCGAATTTGCTTGAGGAAGATCCACGCCGCCAGGTTCCCGCACGTCGCTGACGCCGGGGGGGATTCGAAGAGTTGCTCCAAGACCGCGGTGTCAAGCTCGGCGCATTCGCATCGTCTCGGGGTCGTGGCAGGCATGGGGTACACACCCGAGAGCGCCGTCCCGCTCGCGTCTCCCGTTCGGCGAGCGACGCGCTGCAGCAGGTCGGGATCGAGCGGATCGTCGGCGTTGCACGCGGACGCAGACAGCGCGAGGCTGAGCGCGAGGAGGGGTGTTCGCACCCAGTCAGCGTAGCATGGCGGGGGAGGCCACCGCCCTCGCGTGTGGCTGTACGGCCGCCGGGGCGGCCGCGCGTGGAGTGCGGTGGGGCAGGGCGCCCCGGTCAGGCGCTGTGCTGCGCGAGATAGGTCTCGATGGCTTCGCGCTTCGAATCATCGAGCACGACGGTCCCGCCGAGCTCACGCCCGTGGAGATGGTCTACGACCTCTCGGATCGTGACGATGGGGAGCACGCGGATCCCGAGGTCGTCGCGGAGCTCCTCCAGGGTCGTCTTGTCGCCGCGGCCGCGCTCTTGTCGATCGACGGCGACGACGGCGGCTGAAACCTCAACGTCCGCGCTCTCGGTGAGCAAGGTCGCGGCCTCTCGCAACGATCGGCCGCTCGTGATGACGTCGTCGACGAGCACGACGCGCATGCCGGACGTCGGCGGCGTCCCCACAAACTGCCCGCCCTCGCCGTGATCTTTGATCTCCTTGCGATCGAAGCCGAACGGGACGTCGCGCGCGCCCATGGACAACGCGGTGGCCGTGGCGACCGCGAGGGGGACCCCTTTGTACGCCGGGCCGAACACGAGATCGCACGGGACCGTCTCAGCGTCGATGACCGCGGCGTAGGCGGCGCCCACACCGGCGATGGCCCGCCCGGTGCGGAGTTGTCCCGCGTTAACGAAGTACGGGGAGGTTCGGCCGGACTTGAGCGTGAAACTCCCGAAGCGGAGGACTTCGTAGCGCACGAGCAGCTCGATGAAATCTTTCTGGAAGGACTCCATGCGACGCAACCTATCAGACGTCCGCGGAGTCAGGGGCCGCCGCGTCGCGCGCGGAGGGCAGTTTGATTTCGATGCACGCGCCCCGCGCTCCATCTGGGCGATCCGTCGCGGAGATGGAGCCGCCGTGGGCCTCGACGATTTGGCGGCATAAGAACAGCCCCAAGCCGGTGCCCCCGGCGTCGCGCGCCCGCGCTTCATCGAGGCGAACGAAGGGGTCAAAGATCGTCTCGCGATGCTCGGGCAGGATGCCAGCGCCGTCGTCGATCACCTCCAGGATGAGCTCATCGTCGCCTCGGCGGATCTGCAAGGAGACCTCGCCTTCCCCCGCGGATCGACGGGCGTTCCCCAGCAAGTTACTCAGCAATCGCTCGAGCAGCAGGGGGTCTCCGAGGACGAGCGCGGGCCTGTCCGGGAGGTCGCATCGCCCGCCCACTCGCTCCGCGCAGCGGCCGCTCAGCTCTCGGAGGTCGCAGGGGATCGATTCGAGCGCGGAGGAGCCCCCTAGATCGAGGCGTCCGCTGGTGAGGAGGTCTCGAACGAGACGCTCCATCTCGCCGACGTCTTCCTCGAGGCGCTCCACGTCCTTATGTCGCGCGGCGAGGTCGTCGGTCTCCATACGATCGGTCATCAGCTCCGAGAGCACACGCATCCGCGCGAGGGGAGTGCGAAGTTCGTGGCTGACATTCGTGAGCAGTGTCTTCTGGCTCCGAACGAGGTGATCGATGCGTGTCGCCATATCGTCGAACGTGGAGGCGAGGGCGTCGATCTCGTCGGCGCGGGTTGGGTTCGAGGATCCGAGCGCGCCGGCGCGCGCAGAGAGGTCTCCGCCCGCGAGCCGTCGCGCCACGCCCTCGAGTTTGATGATTCGCTGAGTGAGCGAACGGCTGAGCATCCACGCCCCCGCGATCACCACCCCGAACCCTCCGATGATGCTGATGATGATCAGGATGCTCCTCGGTCGGTTGGGTTCGACCACGATGATCGCGCTGAGCCTCTCGGTCTGCTCGGACAGCAGCGGGATGACCACCTTCGGGTACTCCAGCGGGCTCCGCGGCGGGAGCACCACGAGGCGCCCTCTCCGGAGCCGACGGATCGCCCCCACGTGCATCTGCCTCCGCGCCTTGATGAACGAACGCGGTCGCGAGTCGATCCGCGCGTGCGCGTCGAATCGCGCGGCGATCTCGGCGGCAGCGGCCTCGAGGTCGACGGGGTTGCTCGCGCGCTCGAGGGTGGGGCGCGCGAGCTCGAATTCCCCTGTCACTTGATCCACCCATTTCGGCCCGTATGCGCCCGCGAGCTTGAACGAGAGGACGACCGCGAGCGTGACGGCGCCGATCAGCGTGAGGACGAAGGAGGCCAGCACTTGCACGAAGAGCCGCTGCGGACGAGGTGCGCGAGCAGGCTCCATCGCTTATGACTCCGAGGCCTCGAGCGCGTCCGGCTGAAATACGTAGCCCACGCCGCGAACGGTCTTCACGAGCGCGCTCGCGCCGGGGCTCGCACCATCGAGCGCTTGTCGGACCTTGCTGAGGTGAACATCGACGGAGCGATCGATGCTCGGGTCGAAGGGCTCGGGTGACAGATCTTGAGCCGAGCGAACTTGTTGGTAGATTTGCTTGCGGGAGAAGACTCGCTCGGGGGCCTGGCAGAGGATCCAGAGCACGTCGAATTGATAGGCCGTCAGCTCGAGCGCGGTGCCCGCCAGCGAGGCTGTTCGCCGCGTGCGGTCGACGACAAGCGGGCCCGCCCGCGCGACTTCGGCGGGCCGCTCCGTGGGGCTCCCACGCCGGAGGACCGCATGGATGCGGGCGAGCAGCTCCCGGGGGCTGTACGGTTTCGAGAGGTAATCGTCGGCGCCAAGCTCCAACCCCACGATCTTGTCTACCTCGTCGCCCCGAGCGCTGAGGATGATCAACGGGACCGCGCATTCGCGCCGCAGCCGCTTGCAGATTTCGAGTCCTCCAATTCCAGGGAGCATCAGGTCGAGGAGCACGACGTCGTAGTCGCCAGACAGCGCCTCCTTGAGCCCCGTGTTCCCGTCGGCCACGAGCGTCACCGCCATATCTCGATGCTCGAGGTACTCGCGGGTGAGTTCGCCGAGCTTGGGATCGTCCTCGATTAGGAGCGCGCGCACGCTCAGATCATGCCACGGCGGCTTGAGGATGGGGAGCCGCGGAGCGTGATCTTGGGGTGAACGGCCTGTAAAGGCGCAGATCCACGGGGGCATTTGACATCTGGCGCAGCCCGGCGTAACTCATCGGCATGGTTCGTTTGTGCAGCAGATGCCACCACCGTATCGAACAGTCGGACGGGGACGTGGCGCACGCGTGCCCGCAATGTGGGGCCGAGGCCGGGCTCGAAGAGGTGCTGCCCACGCCGTTCGCGGTGCGTCTCTTCGCGGTCTGTCTCGTCGGGGCAGTGCTCGTCGCGGGTTCCGCTGTGGCCCTCGCCATTTTGTAGTGGCGAACATTGTGCGTCCGTAAATGCGGGGCGATAGCGGCACAATCGAGGTTCCCCGTCGAACCAAGATGATGGTAGGCTCTGCGCATCTCGTGCACGTATCGTGTGAAAACTGCGAAGCCTCGTTTTCGCTTCAAGAGCGCGAGGCCCCGCCGGAGGGGTACTCCGTGCGATGCACGGTGTGCCAGCACGTGTTCCGCGTGGGCCCTGGTGTCGCTGCCCACGAAGATCTAGGGTGGCAAATTCGCACGAGCGACGATCTTTTATTCACCGCTAGCGATGTGCAGACGCTCCGTCAGTGGGCGAACGAAGGGCGGCTGCAGCAAGACGACCAGGTGTCTCGAACCGGTCAGACTTGGATTCGCCTCGGTGAGCTCCCGCAGATGGCTTCGGTGTTTCAGCCGGCGCCGGCGCCGGTGCTGACGCCACCTCCCGCGTTTGGAGGGGCGCCGTCGTCGCTGCGGGCGCCGACGCTCCATTCTTTTGGCCAGCGGGCTCCCGCTGGTGCCGCGCCGCCACCCGGGTTCACGCCCCAGGCGGCTCCTGCACCCGCCGCGCCGCTGCAGCCTCCAACAACCGGGCCGGGGACGAGCGCCGCGTCGTCATCGAGCGGGTCGCTCGCCGCGGCGCCAGGTACTCCTGGAACGGCTCGCTCGCCGACCGTGCTCACGCGACCGGGTTCGGGATCGTTCCCGGTGCTTCCGCCACGGCCGACCGGCGTACCATTTCCGGGAGCGCCGACGCCGGGAGCGCCGACGCCGGGAGCGCCGACGCCGGGCGCATGGACGCCGGGAGGATCGACGCCGGGAGCGCCGACGCCGGGAGCGTCGACGCCGGGATCGCCGGCGCCTGCGTTTTCTCCGCCGGGTTTCGCCTCGCCTGGGGCGCGGACGGGAGACCGATCTCCGGCGGTGGGCCGCGCCCCAGCCGCCCCAAGTTCGCGTCCGCCGTCGCCGTTTACGCCGGTGCCTCCGGGCAGCGCGAGCGACTCGGGGAGCCGCGCGGTCCTGCGCCCATCGAGTCCTTTTGTCCCCGTGGGCACAGGCGCGTCGTCGTCAGCCCGGGCGAGAGACGCCGCCGCCGAGGCTCGACGCGAACCCACCGAAGTCGCGCCGGCCGCAGCGCCGCCGAGCGCTCCCACCGCCGGCGCCGCGCCTGGTGTTCCGCAGCGAGTCCAAGAGACGCCCAGCGGGATCGCAGCGGACGCGGACTTGCAGCTCTCGCGAGCGTTCACGGATGATGATGACATCCCGCTCGACTCGGACGACGCGGCGGCGTCCACATCAGCGAGCGCGTCGGCGAGCCAGCTGGGCGGCAACGCGGCACCAGACGACGCGAGCCTCAACGCCATGGTCACCGCGACCTTCGGTGCCGAGGACGCCGCCGGAGAGGACGAGGACGAGGACGAGGAGAGCGCCCCGATGGAGGACGATCCTCAAGACGAGGCCGACAAGGCTGTCGCTCGGGCTCCCTCGGTCTCCGTTCTCCTCGGCAAGGAACCTGAGCCGCGACCCGAGAGCCACACTCAACAGGTCCGCCTCGAAGAAGAGCAGCTGTTCAACGATCTAGAGGACGACCTCTTGGACGAATTCGAATCCTCCGGTGCGGGGAAGAAGGTTGTTGTGGGCGCGCTGCTGCTGTTGGTCGCCGCGGGCGTGGCGGCGGTGCTCGTTCCATCACTCAACGAGACCGTACGCGACGCGACAGGCGTGAAGGTCCCGTTGCTGTCGGCGCAAGGCTCGGCGACTGACGTGATCGAGACGCCTGAAGACAACGCTGCGCTGGTCGCCGTTGGCACGACGGGAGGCTCCGCCGCGGCGGGTGCAGAGACGAGCGGAGGAGATGAAACATCGGCGACCACCGGTGGCACCGGTGGCACCGGTGGCGGCACTGATGGCACCACGGCTGGGTCAGACGACAAGCCGCCCGCGGAAGTCGAACAGCCGGCGCCGAAAAAGAAAGCGAAGAAGGCCGCGACGTCTTCGTCGAAGAAATCGAAGAAGACGCCGCGGAAACGCTCCAGTTCGGGTGGGTCGGGCTCATTGGCGGACAAGGGATGTCGCTACGTGGGCTCGGGGAATCTGTCCAAGGGTATCTCGACCCTGCGCAAGGCCTTCGACCGGAACCCCAGGGACTTGGACGTGCTGACGTGCTTGGGTGACGCGTATCGAAAGAAGGGCAACACCCGCCAAGCGCGGCACTACTACGATATGGCGCTGCGGATCAATAAGCGCTATCGGCCGGCGCTGCGCGGCAAAGAGAAACTCTAGCGGCGGACGGCAGCCGGCGGACGCCGTATTCGGGCGGGAGACACCTTAGGAGCGCTCATTCCCGAGGGGCCGAGAGACGGTCCAGTGGACCATCGCGAGCAGCAGCGCCTCGAGGCCGTCCTCGTCGAGCCCGCTGTCTTCGCGGCCTAGGATCGACCGAAACCCACCGTCCCACACCTCCACCTGCGCGCCGGGGAATCGTGTGAGCGCGTCGAGCAGCCTGGTTTCGGACTCGAGCATTCGGGGGTCGCCTTCGAGGCGGTGCGTGCGGAGGAGCGGGTGTTCGCCCGAGGACGCCGCGCGTGGTTTGCCGGGTACGATTCGCAGCGGGGCGTGGCTGCGGCCCGGGTGCCCCACGATGATCTCAAAACTCCATCGCCCGGGTTCTGCGCGGTGACGAATCTCCACCGGGACGCGATCGATGGTGTGGTCGAGTGCCATGAACGGGGTGGCGATGAGCAGCGGGGGGGCGTCGATGCGCTCGACGAGTCCATGGAGGACGTCTTCGATGGCGATATGCTCGTGCGCATCGTGCGAGACCACCGGCTGCTCGGTCGCGACCGACGCGGCAGACTCGTGCAGCGCCGGTTCGACGAGCAGCAAGAAGGCCCCCGCGACAAAGGTCAAGATCAGGTGAGGGCTTGAGAAGGACAGGCCCGCGAGCATCAACAATCCGAGCGCGACCCCTCGCGCGCGGTCGTGCGTGGAGACGATGTTCGCGTAGATGCACGACAACCCGAAGAACAGGCCCACCAAGACGCCGACCGCTTTCCACTCGGCGACGTAGGCGGGGTAGGGGAGTCGGAAGGCCAAGAAAGAGGCGATCAGGTCCCCGAGGCTGTCCTCGTAGGCGCCGTAGCCCTGGCTGTACACGACCCACCCGAGACTTACCGCGGTGACGGTGAGGAGCGAGATCAGCCCGCGGACCCATCGCTCCATCGACGGGCGCAGCGCGAACGCACAGATCAGGGCGGTGATCACTATCGCGGAGCCAAACAGCGTGATGTTGTCATCGGCCACCTCCGAGCCCAGCGAGCATGGGGTCCCGGCGAGGCTGAGTCGCAGACCGATGAGCAGCGAGATGGCTGCGCCGCTGACCGACGCGGCTGTCCGTTGCTGATCGAAGGCAAACCATGTCGCGATGGGGAGCATGGACACGAGCCCGAGGAGCGGGAGACACAGCGTCGTTGGGGCGACGCCTGCGATCCGATCGGGGGCGATGGAGGTGGCGAGGTGGACCACAAAAAAGACCGCCGCGGCGAGTGAAGAGACCAGCATCACCGTGGCGGCGACACGATGCTCTCGTTCCCCTCGCGACAGCAACGTGGCCGGAACCCCGACGCAGATGAGCGTCGCGAGGATCGCCAAGAGGTTGTACGTGAGCACCTCCGCGTGAATGGCGAAGGAGAGCGGCCCCGTGGAGAGCGCAGTCACGACCGGGAGCGCCACGCAGAGGTTCACGCCGGTCCACGTGGCGATCCGGCCGAGCCTGCGGCTGGCGAACCAGGTCAGCCAGCACATCGCGATGGTGGCGGTGACCCCCCCGAGCAGGGGCATCGAGGAGGCCGCGCGGGCAGATTGAACTTCAGCTGGCGAATGAACGCTGATATGGGCGACACAGATGGTCTGAATCGTCGCGGTGAGGAGCGCCGCCGCCCCCAATCGGGCATACACCGACGGCTGCACCGTATCCGCTGGAGGAATCGGGCCGGGGTTGTTGTTCAGGTCGTACACAAATGGAGTGGCGCTAGGCGGGGTGTCGGGCGGGGCGGCGCGTCTCGCCGCGGGTATGGAGGAGTCGGTCCTGGTCCATATCGAACAGGGGGGGGGCGCCTCGCGAGTCTAGCCCCTCATCTGCGCGGTGCCTCGTTGGTGCGGATTTTTTGGGACTGCGCGGCTGTTGGCGTAGGAAGGAGACATGCGACGTCGCTCGCTCTTGCTGACCGGGATCGCGTGGGGCATTGCGCGTACGGCGCTCGCGGCTCCGGTGCCGGTGCTCCATCGCGATTTTGTGCTGGTGATCGATCCTGGACACGGAGGCTCGAATCATGGCTGCTCAAGCGGTCTGCTTCAGGTGGAGGAGAAACACCTCACGCTGCGAATCGCGCAGGCGGTCGAGGCGCTCGTGCACGCCAAGGTGCCGGGGGTTCGGGTGGTGCTGACGCGCACGCGCGATGAGGGCGTGCCCTTGTCCGAGCGCATCGCCGCCGCGAACGAGGCGCAGGCGGATTTGTTCGTGAGCGTTCACGTGAACGCGTCCCCGAAGAGCGATCAAAGCGGCTACGAGACCTTCGTATTGGATCTTGAGTCCTCGAAGCGGGAGGTGGCTCGGACAGCGCGACGTGACCACGCGAGGGGAGGCTCGGCGTTGAACGCCGAAGGCGACGCCGCGCTGATGATCCGCGAGCTGGCCTTGCGGGCCAATTTCAACAAGGCGACGCGTGTGGCCCACGCGATCCAACAGTCGATGAAGCGGCAGTTTCCCTCACGGCAAGATCGCGGGGTGCGGCAGGGTGCGTTCGATGTCCTGCGCGGTCTCGAAATGCCTGGGGTGCTGACCGAGGTCGGCTTCTTGGATCATGCAGGGGAGGGACCGTGGCTCGTTCAGCCAGAGACCCTCCAGGTCATCGCGGAGAGCATTTGCGACGGCGTCCTGGCGTTTTACAAAGAGCACGTGCATCTCGGTTAGGCCGTCGCCGCGCGGTACCGCGCGCGTGGACACCTCGGACCTCGCATTCCACGCATTCGCGTGTTCTGCGCTGTGGATTTGTGCGATAAAGACTTGTGTACAATCTAATTGAATCCATAGTGGAGGCGCTATGACCACCGCGACCGCTCATTCACATCTCTACGATCTCACCGCCCGCAGCCTGACGGGGGCGGAGCGTCCCATGTCCGACTACCGAGGCCAGGTGCTCTTGGTGGTCAACACCGCCAGCAAATGCGGGTTTACGCCGCACTACACAGGATTGCAGACCCTGCACGACACCTACGGCGACAAGGGCCTGCAGGTCATCGGATTTCCGTGCAATCAATTTGGCAGCCAAGAGCCGGGGAGCAGCGAAGACATCTCTTCATTTTGCCAGCTCAACTACGGCGTCACGTTCGACATGTTTGACAAGATCGACGTGAACGGAGCAGACACCCACCCAGTGTATCGCTGGCTCAAGTCGGAGGGTCGCGGCGTGTTGGGCTCCGAGGCGATCAAGTGGAATTTCACAAAGTTCCTGGTCTCGCGGGACGGCCGAGTGCTCAAGCGCTACGCGCCGACGACCAAGCCCGCGGCCATCGCGAAGGACGTTGAGAAAGCGCTCGAAGCGACATGAGCAGGCTCGCGAAGGGGGAATTGAAGCTCGACGAGCAGCTGTGTTTCGCGTTGTACAGCGCCTCGCGGCTGGTGACCCGCGCGTACCAGCCGGTGCTCGCGGCGCTCTCACTCACCTACCCGCAGTATCTATTAATGATGGTGCTTTGGGAGCGCTCCGCGGCTGGTGCGGAGGCGCCGACCGTCGGCGGTCTCGCCGCGCGTCTCATGCTCGACAGCTCGACGGTGACGCCCCTCGTGAAGCGACTCGAGCAACGGGGGCTGCTCGCGCGCGCGCGAGATCCCCACGATGATCGGGCGGTGTTTGTTCAATTGACGGACGCCGGCTTTGATCTCGAGGCCCATGCGATGCAGGTGCCGGTTGAGATGATGTGTGGCCGCGACGTTGAGATCGCTGCGCTGGTGGATCTTCGTGATCGCGTGCGCATATTTGTGGAGCAGATGAGCTTGGGACGCGCAGATTGACCGCGCGCAGCTCGCAGCTGTGCAGTTCGTTTCCCGATCTTGCCGCGCAATTATCTGCGCATGCGATCGTAATTTCCCAACGTGCGGGGAGAGCGTTTCTCGCGGCCGTTTTGTAGGAAAAGGCGCCTGGAGCAGCGTATTGTGGCGCCCACGCATGATCGGTTTCGCAGAACACACAGCACTCCGAATGCTCCGAGCCAGAGGGTGTCGATCGACATTTCTCGAAGCCGGGGAGGCGAGGATTCACGCGCTCGAGCTCGACGGTCATGGAGACGGTCCGACGCTGGTGTTGCTGCACGGGTTGGGTGCGGACTGCCTCTCGTTTACGAGCTTGATGTTTCGTTTGCGCGCGAAATTCGAGCGCATCGTGATCCCGGATCTCCCGGGTCATGGCTGGAGCGACGCCGTGGACGGGCTGACACCACACAAGATGATGTCGTCGCTCGCCGAGGCCCTCGACGCGTTGGTGACCTCGCCGGCGGCGATCGTCGGGACGTCGCTTGGAGGGATGTGCGCCGCTCGTTACGCGGCGATGCGCCCGAGCAACGTCGCGAGCTTGATGCTGATCGCCCCGGGCGGCGCGCAACTCGACGAAGCGTCGCTCAAGGAGCTGCTCAAGACCTTTGAGATCGAGGCCCACGGGGACGCGCTAGCGTTCGTGGATCGCTGCTTTGTGAATTTGCCGTGGGCTGTCCGGCACGTGCTCGCCGCGGGTGTCAAGCGGAGGATGTCGAATCCGGCGCTGCGCGCCACCATTGATCGCTTTGGCCCAGAGGACATGCTTCGTCCCGGTGAGCTCGCGAGCATCCGCGCCCCCACGCTGTTGGTGTGGGGCGCCGAGGAGCGGCTGTTGCCGGAGAGCAGCTTGGAGTTTTATCAGCGCCACCTCCCCCGCGGTGCGCGGGTCGAGCGCTGGCTCAATTTCGGGCACGCGGGGTTTCTTGAGCAGCCGCGGGTGATGGCCCAGCGCATCGCAAATTTCGCCAGAGATACGCAGGTGGGCGAGTGGGAGCCCCCTCAGTTGCGATGGCTTCCTGCGAGTGCAACGCTCTACGCATCACCGTAGGCCGACAACATTCGGGCGCCCCTCGAGCGCCGCGCGACGCGATCCATGGGGTGGAGACGGACCCACACACGCTCGCGACGGCTGTGGAGATGTTCGCGCCGCTCGCTCGGTATCACCGCCTCAAGGTGTCGGGCCTAGAGCATATCCCCCGCGGTCCCGCGCTGTTCGTCGCCAATCACAGCGGAGGTCTTCATCCTGTGGATGCGCTGTTCTTGTTCCGTTACTACGAGCAGTACGGATACGACGATCCGATCTTTGTCCTCGCGCATGATTTGTTATTTGAGGTGCCGCGCGTGTCAGACTTGCTGAATTCGATCGGCGCGATCCGGGCCTCCGAGGGGCGCGGGAAGGAACTGTTGCGGGCGGGCCACAAGCTGCTGGTGTTCCCTGGCGGCGACCTGGACAATATGCGCGCGTTCTCGCGGCGCCGCGAGGTCGTGTTCGGTGGACGCAGCGGCTTTGTGCGATTGGCTCGGGGGGCGGGCGTGCCGATCATCCCGGTGGTGAGCGCCGGGGCGCACGAGACCTTCGTGGTCCTCACCCAAGGGCGGCGTCTCGCGAAGTTTATGGGCCTCCCCAAGCGACTGCGTGTGAACTCCTGCCCGATCGTTCTCGCCGCTCCATGGGGGGTGCTGTGGGGTCCGGGCATGCTGTTGCCATACCTCCCGCTCCCTTCGAAGGTGACCGTGCAGGTGGGGCGTGCCATCGATTTGTCGGCCGCGCCGCTGTTGTCACTCGGCGAGGGTCCGGCGGCGGAGCACGTGCGCGCCGCGATGCAAGACCTGCTCGAAGGCATGTACGCCGAGCGTCGCTACCCCGTGTTGGGATGAGCGTCGGTCCGCGCGGCGGCGCCTACATCCGGCGGCGAAGGCGGCGAAGCATGGACTTGAGGCGGGACTCGTCTCCCTCTTCGTCCGAGAGGTCAGTGCTGCGCACGATCGGCATATGCGTGAGGCTCGACGCTCCGGTTGTTGGCATCTTCGCGATCAGCGAGGCCAGCGCGAGCTTGTCCTCTTCACTCGAAATGTCGAAGTGGACACCCATGCCCGGCGGGTCATCTTCGGAGGTCCCCTTGCAGACTCTCACGACCTTGGCGTCGATTTCGAAGAGGTCGTCGCCGGCGTCGCCCACGGGGAATAATGTGACGAGCGTACCGATCGGGAGCGGCTGATCTGTGTGGATGAACGCGCCGGTCATGGAGAGATCGAGCACCCGCCCCGACGACATCGACGCACCGGCGTCGCACACCATGCCGAAGGTGACACGGCTCCGCTCCGCGATGCGGCGCTCACTGCCTGACTTTGCTTCCACCGAACTTGGCATCCGACCCCTACGATCTATTCTACTCGCGATCAGGGCGGTCTTTGCAAGACATGACGAAATTGTTTTGAGCGCGAAGGTCGAGCGATTTCGTTCCTGACCCGGCAGTTTCGTTAGGATTGACGGGTCCGTGAGGTTCGCGCTCGCGGTGTTCGCGAGGGCTGTCCACCATGTCGAGAGCCCGTACGCGCTTCGGCCGGCGTGGTCGTCGTGGCGTGGCCGGCCCGCGGGTAGGCGAACGAACAACGTACGCACCGACAGACGACCCGCATGTTGGAATCGTCTCTTTGCGGCGGATGCCGAGGGCGTTCGTCAGGTCCCGAAGTTGGTTTGGAGGTAGGCGCCCAACAAGATTGAGAACACTCCCAATATGATGCCGAGCGTCACCATGCTCTTCAAACCGGGATCTTTATTTGTATCGTCGTTTCCGGACATATGGTGGGGTGGCGCGGGGGAACCGAGCGTTCATAAGATACACCGGCCCTCGGAAAATCGCGAGCGCGGCGAGGAGGCGCGCCTCGTGGCGACGCGATCGGCTCGTAGGCAAGCGCAGCGTCGAGACCTCGCGGGGGTGATGGGTGCCGCCGCGGCTTAGCCGCGGACCACGTCGCCGCCGTCGCTTGGCGCGAGCTCGAGCGAGGCCGAGTTGATGCAGTAGCGCAGGCCGGTGGGCGGGGGGCCGTCTGGAAACAGGTGGCCGAGGTGGGCGTCGCAGTTCTTGCATCGAACCTCCACGCGCGACATCCCGAGCGAATCGTCGCGGATCGTCGCGAGTTTGTCGTCGCCGACCGCCTCGAAGAAGCTCGGCCAGCCGCTCCCTGAGTCGTATTTTTCCTGCGAGCGAAACAGTGCGGTGTGGCAACAAACGCAGCGGTACGTCCCCGCGCGTTTCTCATCCCAAAAGCAGCCCGAGAAGGCGCGCTCGGTCCCGCACTGCCTGGTCACCGCGAACTGTGTTGGGCTCAGCTCCGCAGCCCACGAGTCTTCAGTCTTGGTGCCGGCCCGGTCGTCGTCTTCCATTCGCGAAGCGTAGCAGCGGCGCGCCCGCGTCTGTCACCGGGGGCAGGCGCGGGGCGTCGTGATGGGGCGGATTATGGGAATCGAACCCACGACCTCCTGGACCACAACCAGGCGCTCTAACCGACTGAGCTAAATCCGCCGTGAAGGGGCGCATTCCTAGCACGACTCGCCCGCGGATGCCTAGTCGTATTCGAGAGCGCGGGGTGTGCGCAGGTTGGTAGATCCGAGGCGCCCGACGCGACGGTTGACGGGGGCCTCGAGTGGTGGCGAACTGCGCTTGATGTCGACCGCGCCTTCGAGAGAGCTGGACACCTTCGAGAACCCGAGGCCAGGCCGCGCGTACGAGGTGCGCTTTGAATGTCCAGAATTTACTTGCGTGTGCCCGAAGACGGGGCAGCCCGACTTCGCCACGATCCAGATCCGCTACTCGCCGAACGCGAGGTGCGTGGAGCTCAAGAGCCTCAAGCTCTACTTGTGGTCGTTTCGGGAGGTCGGCGCGTTCCATGAGGACGTGACCAACAAGATCCTCGACGATCTGGTGGAGGCGACGGCGCCCGCGTGGATGGTTGTCGAGGGGGACTTCTATGTGCGGGGGGGGATCCGCACGGTGGTCGAGGCGCGCTACGACGCCCCCTAGACGCGGCGCGACCGCGTCGTGGCACCCGCGCGCGGCGTCGTGATACGGTCAGCGCGGTAAGGGCAACTGAACATGAGTCTCGCTGCATTTTTCAAGTCACTCCCCCTCTGGATGGCCTTGGCGTTCGGCCAGGTGTCCTATGGCTTCTCTCAGCAAACAGACGCGCGAGGCACCGCGTTCGTGGTCGTGTCGTCCGACGTCGCCGGGAGCATCCGAGTCGAGGTCAAGGGCTCCGACGGCACGGTGGTGAACAAGACCGTAAGCGTGAAGGCCGGCCAACAAAAAAAGGTGACCTGGACGCAGAAGAAAGCGGGGTCGGTGCACTACACAGCGCACGTTGAATCGGGCGACAACTTCGCCGATTTCGAGTTCGACTGCGCGCGCCCCTACGCCGCGGACCAGGTGCGATTGACCCCCAAGAGCTCGCGAGAAGACCTCGTGGATCGTCATAAGATCACGTATCAGACGAGCTTCCCCATCACGCGCTATGAGTTCGCCGTCTACGACCCCGCGGGAGAGATGTCGGACAGCAAGACCGAGGCGTCGGTCAATATTGCGCCGGGAGAGCGATTTACGATCCAGTGGGATTCCTACGACGACGTGTTCTTGGTGGAGCTCAAGGCGTTCGGTCCCAACGGTGAAAACGCGTCCGATCGGCGGGTGCCATGGTCCCTGGAGATCCCCCACACAGAGGTGAACTTCGACAGCGGCGAGGCCATCATCAAGCCCTCAGAGGAGCCGAAGGTCGACGAGGTGTGGGCGATCTTGGCGCACGAGCTCGACAAGCTCGATCGCGCGAACGCGGCCGTCAACGCGGACCTCTCCGCGCAGCTTTATATCGTCGGATATACCGACACCGTGGGGAATCCGCGGGACAACCAAGTGCTCTCGCAGGGGCGCGCCAAGGCCATCGCGGAGTATTTTCGTACCAAGGGCGTGTGGTGCGAGATCTACTTCGCCGGTATGGGAGAGCGGGGACTCGCGGTCGAGACGGGAGACAGCGTGGACGAGGTCCGCAATCGACGCGCGCTCTACTTGCTCAGCCCGCAGACTCCCCCGGGTGGAGGATCGATCCCGTCATCCGGCGCGTGGAAACAGCTGAGCGGTGCGTCCAAGAGACTCGTGCAGACCTTGCCTCCCTTGCCCGAGAGTTACATCGCGTACAAGGAGAAACAGCGAGAGGCGCGGCGCAAGAAGTTTGGTGGATCGAGCGACTCCACGTCGAGCGGGTCGACCGGGACCGGCGGCGCAGACGAGGCGCGGAGCGAGGGCACAGCGGTGGGCCGCAAGGATCGGGGAGCGGGCGCTGGCTCCTCATCCACGAGGAGCGGCGCGGCATCGGGCGGTGGCGATGAGGCCCCACCGGCGCTGGAGCCTTCGAATCGCGGGTGTACGGTGGCGCCATCGCGCGAGGGCGGTGTCGGTTGGCTCGCGTTGTTGCTCGGCATCTTGTGGGGTCGCCTGCGGCGGCCGCGTCACCCGTGAGGGCCTTCGGGGAGCGCTCGCGTCAAAGTTGCTCGATTTTTGTCTCGTATCCTACATGGGCTTACAGTGTAGGTATGGAAGCCGAGATACGCGAAGAGCAACGATTCGAGAACGGGACATTTGTGGGTCCAGGTACCCGTGGTGCGGTGGATGAGGGGTTTTTCGCCGTCAACGTGTCCCGGCGCGGCATGGCGCTCCAACGGGTCCGCCGTCGCTTCCGACGCGCAGGCGATCACGATCTCGATCATGGATTTTGCTGGATCGCGGTGCCCTTGCCGGGACGGGGTCGGCACCTGAAGGCGCTCGCGGAGGTCGTGCACCGCAAGGAGTCGGGCCCCTGGGAGACTATCGGGCTCCGGTTTCGATACATGGCGCCCATCGAACAGTCCGCGCTCGACGCCTACCTCGGGGAGCAGGACTGGCGCGAGGTGGACGAGCCTGACCTCCAAGAGTTTTCCGGCGACCTGCTCTAGGGTCGCCGTGAGCGGCGCGGCCGATCGCCGGAGCCTGTGCGCTAGGGCGCGGACTCGGTGATGCGGTCACATCGCGTGCGCCACTTGTCATGGAGCCCGTGGGAGCGGAGGACTCGCACAGCGAGGGGATATGCACGATCCACCTGGGCGAAGTCTGGCTCGAGGAAGACCTCGACCTGCTCGAATTGAAATGCGTCCGCCAGGTTGCGGGCGATGTTGTCGGGCAGCACGAAGTAGTCGGGAGCGCGCGCGGCGATGATACACACCCGCTCGGCGCTGGAGGGGGCGTGGACAATTTCGTGATCGTTGAGTCCGAGGGCGTCCACGATCTTCATGGTTCGAGGCGTGTGAAAGCGGAGCGCGCCCGCACCCTCGACGACGACGGTAGCGCGCGCGGGGACGTTGCGCGCCACCCATCGCGCGGGCGCGGTGTGCAGATTTGTCACGTTGCGCTCTTGACGTTGCTGCCGAGCGTGCGTGGTCACCAGCAAGACGAGCGTGGCCACGCTGATCGGGGTCATCAGCGCGATCACGCCTCGCACCCGTGAATCGCCGATGGACACGCAGATGACCACGTAGGGGATCCAGGCGAAGGGGGCGAAATACCGCCACTCAAAGAAGTCCACGCCCACATGGAGGGGGCGACTCAGGGCGATGAGCGTGACGGTGCCGATCCATCCGAGGACCAGCGCGCCGCTGAGCGAGGCCGACGCGCGCCGTCGTCGATCCAAAAGCAGGACGCGGCCCATCAAGAATACGCCGGTGAGCGCGACGAGCCACGGCTGCCGCGGCAGCACCATCTCCACGAGGTACGACAAGCCCTCGACGCCCGGGGCGGCGGCCTTGGCATATTTGGTGTTGGGCCACGGGACGCCGAACGAGGTCCAGCAATACAACGACCACATGCCGACGGCGACGGCGCCCCCGATCGCAGGCGCGAGCGGCTTGACGGAGCGCGTCGAGACGGCGCGCCAGAGCCCAACGAGCGCGAGGAACGCGACGCTCTCGGGTCGAGCGAGCGCCGCCGCGAATCCCAATATAAAGGCGAGCGGTGTGGCTTCACGCAGCAGCGCATACGTCGCGCCGACACAGAGCATGGCCGTCAGCGCGACCTCCATACCCGAGGTGGCGCCTTGAACCAGATCGGGTTGAAAGGCGACCAGCGCTCCGGCCAGCAGCCCCATGGATCGCAGGGGCTTGGGGTCTTCGAGCCTGGCCCGCGCCGCGCCGAGACGGATGACGAGGAGGCTCGCGAGGAAGGCGGTGCCCGCGTGGCAGAGCGCGCCCAACAGCTTCGACCACAGCACGGGCGACGTTTGGATCGGCGCGAGTGACAACAGCAGCATCCACAGGGGGCTCGAGAAGCCGAGCTCACCGTCGTAGGGGTTGTAGCTCGGGCCCTCGCCGAGCCGCAGGCTCTTCGCGTAGCTCAAGTGGATCCACGCGTCATCGAGACAAAAATCGTTCGCGCCCAGGGAGAAGAGCCCCGCGGCTGTCAGCGCGAACACGAGGGCCCACCGAGCGGAGGCGCGCTCGGGCCCAGTCCCGTCGCGGGGTCGCGTCGTCGTGTCGTCGCCCTTCATTCGCGTATCGACAATACGACTTTTCCAAACTGGGTACGCTGGTCCAGGTATTTGTGGGCCTTCGCGGCGTCTTCGAGGGGAAAGGTGCGGTCCACGACGGGGCGGATGTCCCCTCGCGCGACCAAGGGGCCGAGGCGAAACAGCTCTCCCTTCGATCCCATGGTGCTGCCCATGATCTGCACCTGCCGGTAGAAGACGTGCCGCAGATCAGTCGTGGCTTCCCAACCCGAGGAGGCGCCGCAGGTGACGACCCGGCCGCCGCGCCGAGCGATCTTGATGCTGTCCGCCCAGGTGGCGGCGCCCACGTGTTCAAACACGACGTCGACGCCGGTTCGCCCGACGAAGGGAAGCGCGCGGACCTCACGATACCAGCCGCCGCCCGCGCTGAGGATGCAGTGGTCCGCGCCCAGTTCGCGCGCGTGCGCGAGCTTCTCCTCTGTCGAGGCGAGCGCGATGACTGTGGCTCCGTACCGCTTCGCGATCTGCACGGCCATGACACCGACACCGCTGCCCGCGGCGTGGATCAGCACCGTCTCTCCGGGCTCGACCGCCGCTCGCGTGACCAGCATCTGCCACGCGGTCAAGAAGGTGAGGGGGAGGCTCGCCGCCTCCACCATGGACAGGCCCGCCGGTTTTTCGAGGACGTTGGCGGCGGGCACCACGAGCTGCTCGGCGTAGCCCCCGGGGATGTGCTCTCCGATGATCTGATACTCCGAGCAGAAGTTGTCTTGGCCCGACAAGCAGGCGCGGCAGCGTCCGCAGCTGACGCCGGGATTCACGATGACCTCGGCGCCGACGAGAGAGGAGGAGACATCCTCCGCGACCTCTGTGATCACGCCGGCGACGTCGCTCCCGAGCACATGCGGATACTGTAGGTGAAGGTGCGGCAGCCCCTCGCGCACCCAGAGGTCGAGTCGGTTGAGCGCGCACGCGTGCACATCCAGGCGCACGTGCCCCGCGACGAGGGAGGGGCGGGGGATGGAACCAAAGTGCAGCACCGACGAATCGCCGTGTGCCGAGAGAGAAACTGCGCGCATGTGAGTCATGTGTTCACGGGGAGGTGATGTGGGATGACGGAGGAGGAGGTCATACCCTCGCATGTTTTTCGTGTTTTTTTTCGCTCAAGTTCTTGCGGAGGATGGCCGAGAACGCGTACAACCAACAGGTCGTCGGGAGACGGCATTGTACCGCGTGACACGCGGGGGAGTCCGAGCTCGCCGCCGGGGGGCATCAGAGCGAAGACACCCACAACCAAACAGGGCAATCTGAGTGAGGCGCTCGCTCTCGGGACGAGAGAACGGAGCACCCATGACTCATTTTTATTCGGACGACGGCTTCCAGAACTACAAAAAGAATATCGAGCGCTACCCAGTCCTCGATCGAGCGGAGGAGCTTCGGCTCGCCACCGAGTTTGGGGATGGTGACAAGGACGCCGGCGATCTGCTTGTCAGTTGTTCCCTGCGCTACGTGGTCAAAATTGCCCTGAAGTACCGGGGCTACGGCTACAAGCTCTCCGAGCTCGTCGCGGAGGGCAACCTCGGCTTGTTGCAGGCGGTGCGTCGCTTCGAGCCGCAGCGTGGCTTGAGGTTCATGACCTACGCCTCGTACTGGGTGCGGGCCAACATCCTGGCCTACGTGCTGAAGTCATGGAGCATGGTCAGTGTTGGGACGGGACCGCTGCAAAGCAAGCTGTTCTTCCGACTGCACCGCGAGAAATCGAAGCTGCTGGCCACCCTCGGCGAGAGCCCCGAGATCACCCCGCGACTCGCCGAGATGTTTGGATGTACCGAGGAGCGAATTCGACTGATGCAGCAACGCATCGACGGGCGGGACCTCTCGCTCGACGGTAAGGCCTACCGCGACAGCACCACGACAGTGTTGGAGACGCTGAGCGATGAGCGTTCAGACCAGAGCTTGTTGTTCGAGTCTTCGCAGATGGCGGGGCTCGTACGCCAGCGGGTCGATGACGCGATGTGTCGATTCGATGAGCGAGAGCGGAGAATCGTCCGTGAGCGGTTGTTTGGTCACGACCAGAAAAAAACGCTCTCCGATCTCGGTAAGGATCTCGGGTTGTCCCGCGAGCGGGTCCGACAACTTGAGCAGCGCGTGAAGCAGAAGCTTCGTCGCAGTCTCGCGGATCTGGCAGACGACGCGCCCACGAGAGTCGCCGCGTAGGCCGCGCGGCCTCACCAAGGACGGCGCAACGGTGGCGGCTCAAGGGAAGTCGAAGGCGAGGGTGCTCGCATCCCGCAAAAGCCTCCCGACCGCGAGGTCGACGCGGACGTCAAAGACCAGTCCGAGGGGGCCTGCCTTGTCGGTGAGCTTCGGCGGGCGCTTCTGGAGCAACGTGATCAGGGTCGTCGCGTCCTCTTCAAACGTGGCGAGCCAGAACGTCTGGGCGCGTTGACGGTCGAACTCGAGCGCGTCCGCTCCGGGGGTTGGCGTCGACCACGTGCGAAAGGCGGCCGTGACGGCGTCTGCGACAGACGCGCAGTCAAGCTCTTCTTGCGGATCTGTATAGCAGCGGCGAAGCCTCCGAAGCTCAATCACGAACTCCACCTTTCTCCGCTGAAGATGGGCTCCTGCTCCCTCAAGGTGCGAGAGGAGCGCCTCATTGTTCTTCGCTTGCAGCGCGTATGATTTTAATTGCAGCGCCCGCTCAACTCGCTCCCACTCGGAGTAGAGCGCCCTCATGTGCGCGAAGATTGATTCTATTTCTCGTTGAGAGGCGCGGCTGATGGTCCGGGCTTGTGCCAGAGAATGGAGCGCCCGCGTATCTTCAGCGTAGAGGTTGGCGAGCGCGACGAGGCGCTCGACGCGGCCGTAGGTGATGCTGAAGCGCTCGAAATCACCGTGTTCGTCGCGCAACAGCTGATCACACGCGCGAGAAATTCCGCGGTGCACGGGGTAGAAAAATACCCGGCCGTTGTTGCGGAGCTGACCGCCCGCACGGAAGTTCGGCGAAGCGTCGCGCCAACTCTCGCGAATTTTCAGCGCCACGGCTTCGCGGCAGTAGTCGAGTCGCGCCAAGCGTTGGTCTTCCCGGAGCGGATCGACGAGGGGGGGGGAGGTGTCCGGCTGCGGCGCCGCCTCCGGCGGTTCCGGAGCACGACAGCCGAGGAGCCCCCCCGAGACGTGCAGGACGGCGAGCGAGACCGCGGCCGCGAGGGCGCGGCGGGGTCGCCGCCCCCTCCGATCGCGTCGCTTGGCCGCGGGCGGGCGGCCAACGAGCAGATCGGGCGAGGAGTGTCTTTCACTCACGTTGGCAACATAGCGCGTTCCACAAACGAGCAGTCCGCGATGCCGCTCGAAAGCACCTGCGAGCGCTCTATGCGCGGCGAACGAGGGTTGGGCCCAGGTCACGTCGTCGACCGCTGCCGGGTCCGCGGCAACTGTGATAGCTACCATCCCATGCTCCGTCGATCATTGTTCTCGTGGTTCGTTCCATGCACCGCGCTCCTCGTCGCAGTTGGCTGCGCCTCACAGGCCACCACCGTCGTCGCGCCGGAGGAGGTCGCGGCGGCCGAGAGTCCGACGTTCGAAAACCCAGGGGGCATGTGGATGCCGACGCAGATGGCCGCGCATGGCGAGACGCTCCGGGCGCTGGGGATCGCGTACGACCCCGCCGCGCTCTCGAACCCGGCCGCGTTCCCGCTCGGGGCGATCGTGTCGCTTGGATTTTGTTCGGGGAGCTTTGTGTCGCCCGACGGGTTGATCGTTACGAATCACCACTGCGCGGTGCCGGTGGCGCTGCAGTACAACTCCACCGCGGAGCGCAACCTGCTCAAGGATGGATACCTCGCCACCGATCGCAGCGAAGAGTTGTGGGCGGGCCCACGCCAGCAAATTTTTGTGACGACGGCGGTGGAAGAGGTCACCGAGCAGGTGCAGGAAGGCACGGAGGAGCTCACAGACGCGGGCGAGCGATTCGCGAAGATCGAAGAGAATATCAAGTCACTCGAGGAGCGCTGCAACGCGGAGGATGAGGACGTCCGTTGCAGCATCCGCTCCTTCTTCGAGGGAGCAGAATTCTACCAGGCGAAGGCCATGGCCATCCGCGATGTGCGGTTGGTCTACGCCCCCCACGAGGGCGTGGGGGTCTACGGCGGGGAGATCGACAACTGGCGGTGGCCGAGGCACACGGGGGACTTCACGTTTCTGCGGGCCTATGTCGGACCCGACGGCAAGCCCGCCGACTACTCGGAGGACAACGTGCCGTTCTCGCCGGCGCACCACCTCAAGGTCGCGACGAAGCCGCTGCGAGAGGGAGACTTGGTCATGGTCGCCGGCTATCCGGGTCGAACCAACCGCCTCGCGACGGCCGACCTCGCAGAGTTCATGACCGACAGCTACTACCCGTACGCCATCGAGCGCTACCAGCAGCGGATCTCGGTCCTCGAGAAGCTCGCGGCGGAGGATCCGGAGCTCGCGATCAAGGTCAATCGCCGGCTCCGGGGGTGGAACAACGGCTTGACCAACAACCGCGGCATGCTCGATGGCCTGAGTAAAGGCGGGCTGGTGAAGGTGAAGGCTGAGGACCAAGAACAACTCCGCGCGTGGATCGCCGCCGACGCGGGGCGGACCGAGAAATATGGGGCCGTCCTCGATGACCTGGCCACGCTCGACGCGCCCCGGTTCGCAAGCGCCACGACGCGCTATGCGGAGTCGGAGATCCTCGGCGGTTCGACGCTGCTCTCGCGCGCCTTCGCGATCTTGCGCGGCGCCGAGAAGCGGGAGCCGGCGAAGGGGAAGAAGGGGAAGAAGAAGGGGAAGAAAAAGGCGCAGGGCGAGAAGGGCGAGGGAGCCAAGGATAAGGCGATGCGCACGTCGCTCACAGCGTCCCAACGGACCTTCGCACCCAGAGCGGACGCCGCCTTGTTCGGGCTCGCGTTGAAGCGAGCCGCGGCGCTCCCGGCCGACCAACAGCCCGACGTGCTGGGCGTGGTGCTCGGAGACGGGCCCAGGGATGACGCGGCGATCGACGCGCTCGTAGAGGAGATGTACGCAGCCAGCGACCTCGGTGACGTGGACGCGGTGCTGAAGCTGCGGCGATCCCTTGACCGGCGCGACGTCGAGAAGCTGCAGAGCGGCGCCAAGAGCAAGACCCTGCGCGATCCGTTCTTAACGCTCGCCTCCGCGCTCCTTGAGGCGCGGAAGGCCGCCAACGTGCGCGATGAAACCTACCGGGCGGCGCGATCGGCGTTGACGCCCGTCTATGTTGAGGCGCTCCGCGCCTACAAGGGGGCCACCTTGGCGCCCGACGCGAACAGCACCCTCCGCGTGACCTACGGCACCGTGCGAGGATATCGACCGACCCCACAAGCGGCGGTCTACACCCCGTTTACGAAGCTGTCGGAGGTGGTCGCCAAACACACGGGGGAGGCGCCATTCGTGGTGCCCGAGCCCGTCCTCGAGGCGGCCAAGCGCGGGGAATACGGCGCGTATATCGACGAGGAGATCGGCGAGGTGCCCGTGGACTTCTTGGCGGACCTCGACATCACAGGCGGCAATTCAGGATCGGCGTGCATCAACGCGGCGGGAGAAATCGTCGGGCTCGCGTTCGACGGCAACTACGAGGCGATGGCGAGCGATTGGATCTTCATGCCGGAGATCACCCGCTCCATCCAGGTCGACTTTCGCTACGTGATGTGGCTGATGGACGCGGTGGATGGCGCGGAGCATCTGCTCCGCGAGATGGGTGTGGAGCCGAGCGTCGCCGAGCCAGCCGCGGCGGCGACGGCGGCGACGGCGACCGCTGCCCAGTAACGGCGACGGTGTCGTGGTTGGAGAGGCCCCACAGTTATTCGCGGACGTAGACGCCGAGGAAGGCGGTCTCGCCCGTCAGGGCGCGACGACGATTGAGCAGGCGCTTCGCGAGGGTGTAGACGCGGAAGAAGCGTGAGAGCCCCCGTGCCGTCGAGGCGCCCAGCGCCTCTCCGCAGATGATCTTATGGTCTTCGCGGCCCGCGTCCAGGAAGCGGATCACCCCGACGACCGGCGCGTCCACGCGGGCGCCGGGGGCTCGCCGCGCCCCGAGCAGGATGACGTCGAGGGGATCACCGTCACCGCCGACGTGACCGACGGCGGCGCCGTAGTTGTAGGGACACGGCAGCGGGGAGACGAAGTCCACGGTGCCGTCGGCGCGACGCTTGAGGAATGATCCTCTCGCCGTCTCCACCTCGACGTTCAGGATGTCCGGCAGCCTCGAGAGGAACTCTCGAGAATCCCAGGGCGTTGCGGCAGATCTCACGGGGAGGGTCGCCGTGAGCCTATCGTGAAAACCGGCGGGCATGGGAGAAGAAACGCTCGGCCGGCCATTTCGACGCAGGGCCCCAGATTTCGCGTTTGGCGGACGCCTGGTGGCGGAGGACCGCGCCGTGCGCATTCATCTCAAGAAGTTGTGTATGAAATAAAAAGGGATGGCCACGGAGGCCCGGTTCCCTGATACGTTCTGCCTCCTTCCGATGTCAGAGAATCCAGAGGCAACGACCATGCAAACATCGACACGAACCTTTTCGGAGCGCCACCGGCAAATTCTTTTGGCGGCGGTTGAGCTCATCGCTGAACGAGGATACGCAGGAGCGTCACTCCGCACGCTCGCCAAGAAGGTAGGTCTGCGACAACCAAGCCTGTATCACTACTTTGAGAGCAAGGCGGCGATGGTCGAGCAGATCATCGAGTTGTTCGCGGAAGAAAACTCGGTCGCGGAGCTGCGGTTGCCAGACGATCTGCTGGAGCTCCCGATGGTGCTCGTGGAGTCGATCGAGCGCGCGTGGGCGCAGCCCAGCCACGCGGCGTTTTTGCGCGCCGCGTTCAGCCTTTCGCGGGTTGACGCCCGATTCGCAGCTCGATTCCGCCAGCTGCTCGATCAGCGGAGTGAAGAAACGCGACGCAAGATCGCTCAGAAGTACGCGCATGATCACAGCGCGTTCCCAGAGCAGGACTTGGTCAACCTCATCCGACTCGTCTCCGACGCGGTGTCTTACCGGCGCATGGAGCTCGAGGTCCTCTACGATCGTCAGCCTGTGGACGAGGGCTACCAAGAGTTTACAGAGGGAGTCATCGCGATGGCTCGTCAGATGATCGTGGATCGTCTCCGCCGCAGCGCCGCCAACGGTCGAAGCTCGGCCGCGAGCGAGTTGCCGTCACACATGCCCGGGTCCCCTGTGCTCGCGTCTCGCTGAGCCCTTGGGCCCGGTGAAGAGCGTGCGCGGCGCGTCTTTGCGGTCGCTCCGGGGCACGGCCTGCGACCCCGGGGGGTCACGGAGGCCGCGACTTCGCCGGCGTGGATCCAGTCTTGCGTAGCGCGCCACACCACCTCGCCGCTCGTGGGCCGCGCTCGAATTGTCGCCGCCATGGTCGCGGCGGGCTAGACCTGGTCGATGTATTCGAGCGCGAGGTCAGAGTAGGGATTTAGCTCGATCGCGCGGTTAAAGCAGGCCTTCGCGGCATCTTTGTCACCCCGCCCGAAGAGCTGTACGACCCCTTGAAACGCGTAGATCGAGTCGAGCTTGGGATCGAGATCCTCCGCGTACTTGAGGAGCTCAACGACATGCTCGACCATCTCGGGGTCGTCTTCCGCGGTCCGATAACGGGAGAACGCGAGCATCGCATGGAGCTCTGCCACGTCCACGCCAGTCTCGTACGCGTCTTCGAAGGCATCGACCGCGGCCTCCCATTCGCCCTCCGCGAAGGCAGACTCCCCACGCGCGAAATGTATCGCGCCCGCCATCTCGTCGTCCTCGTTTTGAGCCTCATCGACGTCGAGATCGATCTCTTCCACGTTCTCGATGTCTACGAGCTCGAGGGACGAGTCTTCCTCGATCTCCTCGATCTCCTCGATCTCCTCGATCTCCTCGTCATCCGTGGCGCTGAGATCGGAGAGGACCGCGAGCTTGCTGTCCTCGACGCCCGCGAACATGGCCTCATCTTCGTCGGACATCTCCATGCCAGACGAAGGCACGGTGCCCGGCAGCGGGGTGTCCTCGTATTCGGTGATCGCCTCCGAGTGCTCGTAGTCCGGCTTGAAGAACTCATCGGGGCGGTCATGGTGCTCTGGCGGGCTGACCTCCCGGGGGGTGGCTTCGCTGTCCTTTTCGTCGAACAGCTCGAGTCCGCCCACGGAGATCATCCCGTGAAGGAGCGCCGCCGGCCGCTCCAAGGCCACCTCGCTGGCGTTCTCAAGGATCTCGGCGACGGTTCGCGCGCCGGTGACTCGGGCGATAAAGCGTCGCTCGTCGAGCGTGAGGACGCTGCGGACCTCCGTGTCGGCGTCCACCTCCGTCTCTCGCGCGTACTTCTCAAGCTGCGGCTCGAGGAGTTTCTTCGCAGCTTCTTCGGAGAGGTGCTCGAGCACACCGGCCAGGATGAGGCTCGAGAGGGGTCTCGTAATCTTAATTTTGACAGGCGACGCGTCGGTCCCGGTCTTGAACTGGTACTTGCCCTCATTCCAACCGATCACCTCAGTCAGCTTGAACAGGAGCTGGTTGAGCAGGCCGTGCTGAAGGTTCCCCTTGGAGAGGATGCCCATCTCCACCAGGAGCTCGCCTTGCTTCTTGCCAGTCCGACGGATCGCCTCAAGGGTCTGATCGCATTGCTCTTGCGTGATGAGGCCCTCGTTCGCGAGACGTTGCCCGAGACACTCGTCTTGGACGTTCGACCGGATAAAAACAGGCAGACCCTTCTCAAAGAACACGACCTTCTTGGTCGTATCGCGGAGCAAGTACAAGGTCCCCGACGCGCGCGCCCGCGACAGCCCCATCAACACCTGGGCGAACGCGACCTTGTTGAGAGAGCCCCGGACGGGAACTTGGACTTCTTGATTGGCAGTCATCGACGGAGCTAGAGTTCGTTGAGGATAGAGCGAACCGCGATTCTGTGCTCAAGAAATTGTCGCACAAGCGCAGTTTGGTCCTCAATGCCCATTCTACGCGCCACGCGCGGTAGGCGAGGGGAGTTGATGGCGAAGCTATCAGCGGAACCGTCGCCGAGTCTGTGCGCGTCCATGCGCAAACGGTTCAGAAATTTGCGGAGGAACGCATATGCAGATCGGAGGTCTTCGGCCTCGGACGGGCCGATTGCGTCGATTCCCTCCAATGCGTCGATCACCGCGGAGATGTGCGGGGCCGGGGGCGTATGAACGCCTCGTAGCGTCTCGCGGTGTCGCAAGAACAGGGCGGCGGCCATGAGCTCGAAGTCGAGACACGCGCCTGGGCCGAGCTTCGCGTCCAGGATAGTGTGTGGAGTCGCGCCGGCGCCGATCTGGTCGAGCATGCTTCGCATGGCCTCCACGGGCGAGCGCGTCGTGCGCGGTTCGCGAGACGTCTCGTGAAAGATGCGGTCAAGGATCTGGTTGGTGTCGTTGGTGATTTGGTCGGGCTCCATCTGCGCGCACATGATCGCCTCTCTCGTATCACTCGCGAGTCGCGACGACCACTCGGACACTTCGGCGTCGCTTGAGGGCGCAGCCGGATCCGCGCCGAACCTCGCGGCGGCGATCGGTCGGATCCAGAGCGACGCGAGGCGCTCCCACACGGGGAGCGGGCCGCGTTGGTAGCGCGAGAACGCGTCGCTTGAGGAGACGAGCAGGCCTTGTCGTCCAGACGGGCGGAGCCGCGTGTCCACATCGTACAGTCGCGCTCCTCCGGCGCGGCTGCGAAGCCTCGACATCATCTCGACTCCGATGCGGGTCGCGTAGGGACGCACCTGCTCTGCGGAGCTGGTCTGAGGATCGCGTGGTCGGAACACGAAGACCAAGTCGACATCGGATCCGAAATCCATGAATCGCATCCCGAGCTTACCCAGCGCGAGGACCGCGAGGTCGAACCCGCCCCCGGGTTCACCCCGCGTGCTCGAGGCGCGATGCTTGAGGTCTTCAAGCATGCGCCGCAACACCTCGTCAGCCAGATCTGCGAGCCGAGCGCCGACATCTGCGGCGCTCGGCTGGTGGGCGAGGTCGTGGAGGGCGATTTGAGTGAGCATGCGGTGACGGGTGTGGTTCAACGCGGCGTCGACCTCGTCCGCGGAGCATCCGTCTGGGAGGCGCGCCATCGTTGCGCTGAAGTGAGCCGAGATCTGGGCGGACGTGAGGGGAGCGTCCAGCGAAGCCTCGGCGAGGAAGGTGAAGGAGGCCTCCTCGGGGCGACCTTTCGTGTGGGGGAAGCCGATGAGCCCCTGGCTGAGCGACTCATTCAAGCTGAACAGATCCGCGAGCAGGCGGACGATTCGTTGGTGCTCGTCCCTCGCCAGCAGGCGCCACACGGAGAAGTGGGCGGGTCGCGCGGAGGAGAACGCGACCATGCGAGACAGCGCGCGCTCCGAGTCGCCGCTTTGGAGGCACGCGAACACGAGCCGTCGGGCGCCCTCAAAGGGGGTGCCGTTCGCGCTCAACGCCGAATGGGAGCCCGAGCGGAGCGCGCGGACGAGGGCGAGCGCCTCGTAGCCGTCGTTCGCGCCGAGTCGCTGCAGCGCCGCGGCGGCGACGTCATCACTCGCCATGGGATCGAGCACCGCGTCTTTATCGAGGCGCGCCGCGCGGGCTTCCGGAGCGTCGCGCTCGTCCTCCGGGTCGCAGAGGGAGATGATCGCCTCGCGGACGTCGGCGAGCTCCGCGAGCAACAGCGACCCGGCCTCATCATCCAATGCACGCGGGGTCGTCGGCGCGTCGATCCTCGCGATGAGGAGGCTCGCCGCCGCGAGCTCATGGGGGACGAGGTGTGTCTGGAGGCCGTCCTCGAGCTGGGTGCGGTGCTCAAGTCGGCGGAGCCAGCGATAGCTTCGGGACAACACGCTGTGCTCGTGATCGGAGAGGAAGCCGTGGGCGAGCAACCGGTCGAACGCGGCCATGGTGCTCGGTGTCCGGAGCGCGGGGATCTTGCCACCGTGGAGGAGCTGGAGGCCCTGGGTGAAGAACTCGATCTCTCGAATGCAGCCGCGATCGTGTTTCACGTCTGTCCCCACCGCGCCCGGACGTCGGGTGACCTCACGGCGCGCGCGCTCGGTGAGGCTCTTGATCTCGTCAATGATGGCCGGCGACGTGCTCTGTCGGTACACGAATGGGCTCAGCTCTCGGAGCAGTCGCTCGCCGAGCTCTATCGCGCCGGCGATCGGGCGCGCGCGCATCCAGACTTGGCGCTCCCATCCGCGCCCATGGGCCTCGAAGTATCGGATGGCCGCGGCGCAGGAGCAGGAGATCGGGCCGCGGCTCCCGAAGGGGCGCAGCCGAAGGTCCACCCGAAACAGGGGCCGCCACACGCCGGCGCCTTCAAGTCGGGCGACCACCCGCCGAATTGCGTCGTGAAGTCGTACGCGCAGGGCGTGCCCCTCGGGGCCGGCTGGGGCGGCGTCGTCGGCGTGGACGAAGACGAGGTCAATATCGCTGCGGAAGTTAAGCTCCAGCCCTCCAAGTTTGCCCATGCCGAAGACCACGACCTTGTCTTCGAGCGCTGGCTCTAGAGACAGCGCGAACTGGACGGCGGCGGCGGCGAGCTCGGAGAGCCCCGTACAGACGCGCTCAAGCGGCGCCTTCGCGGTCTCCAAGGCGCATAAGTTGAGGTATTGCGCGGCGCAGACGCGACCGATCGCGTCGTCGTCACAGACCTCGGCGCGCGCCTCGACGAAGCGGGCCCTCAAGCTCGCGAGATCGGGAGAGCCCGTGTCGATGGCTCGCTCGAGTGGGGAGATGGCGGCGATGCCCTCGGGGAACAGCCCACAAAGTCGCGCGGGGTAGTTGCCCTGGTGGAGAAGTGGCGCGAAACTATCAAACCTGGGGTGCTCGAGCGCCGCGTCCGGCAGGCGCGCGGCTCTGCGAAGCGCCTCGATCGGCTCGGGTCCCGCCAGGATGGCGCGGACGATCCTGCGGGTCGGCAGATCTGTCGTGGACTGTTCGGCGACCGCGTCCAGCGTGGCGAGCGGCTTCGAGTTCGCGGACAGCGAATCGAGCAGCGAGTGGATGGCCAGCGCGACGTGACTCACAGCCACCATCATCCACCAATCTCCGCGCAGAGGCTATGATGTGTCGGTGAAAGACGACGAAGCAGCCTGTCGCCCGCTTCTTAGACAAGAGTGGCGGGAGGGGAGGATCGCGGGGAGCGCCGATGATGCGGTCGCGATGGAGGTTCCCTTGCAGATTCGGGTCAACGGTGCGCCGGTGGCTGTGGTGATGCGCACCCCCGGACACGATGAATATCTAGGGTTGGGGATGCTGCTCGCGGAGGGGGCCATTGAGACGCTCGACGACGTGCGGAGTATTCGACACTGCGACGAGGGTGCGGACGAGGAGGGGGAGGGGAACGTGCTCCAGGTGGTCGTTCCTGAGGACCGGCTGCCGGCCATCGAGAAAATGCGGCGCACCAACCTGACCGGATCGAGCTGTGGGGTGTGCGGCCGCACGAGCATTGATGACCTCCTCGCGAAGAGGTCGTCGCTGGCCGGTAGGCGCGAGACGGTCGCATCGCGGGTCATCGAGGGCGCCGCGCGGGCGCTCGCCGCAGCGCAGCCGACTTTCTCCATGACGGGGGGCGTCCACGGTGTGGGCCTGTTCACGCGGGAGGGAGACCTGTTGCGGGTGTTTGAGGACGTGGGGAGACACAACGCGGTGGACAAGGTGCTGGGGTGGCGCTTGAGGCACGCTGTCACCTCCGGGAGCCTGTTGATGGTGTCGGGTCGCGTGTCCTTTGAGATCGTGCAAAAGGCCATGATGTCGGGGGTACCTGTGATCGCGGCGGTGTCGGCCCCGACCTCGCTGGCGGTCGAATTGGCGGACGCGTGCGGGATGACGCTGGCGTGCTTCGTCCGCGGCGAGCGAATGTGTGTGTACGCCGGGGCAGCCCGCATCGTCAGCGACAGCTAGGCGCGGACCCTTAGGTCGCTTCGGGGTTGGGGAAGGTGTCGAGATCTTCGCCGTCGTCGCGAGGCTTCAGGCAAGAGAAGTCCTTTTCGACGAGCACTCTCAAGCGCGCGTCCTCGGTCTGTCGCCACGTGCGCTCCATCCCCACCATGTCGGAGTCGTTCCATTGCTGGATGAGGGGGAGGGGAGCCCGAATCGTCAGCGAGCCGCTCAGCCAGCTCACCGAGAGCTGGGCCGCGTGCTCGTCGGGCACGAGCGAGTATACGAGGGCGCTCGCAGGATCCGGCCCAAAGACGCAGCGCGCCTCAACGGCGGATCCCATCGCGGCGGCCGCGACCTCAGCGCGAGTGAGCCGCAGCCGAATAGAGTTTCCGAGGATTCGAAGCTTCACGGCCGAATCTTAACGCAGAATCGGTGATTGTCTTGAGTTCTTCGCCATCCGACGGCATCGTAGGGGCGTGAGTGAGTCCTCCCCCCCAAAAACGTCGCGTGACGCGGGCGCGGCGCTGGTCCCTGTAGAACCGGGGGCTCCCGTGCTGCGAGATGCGCGGGGTACGGCGGCGGCGGGGGTTGGGGCTGTGGTCTCGTCGTTGGCGTATACCCTCGAGCGCGCCGGTCCCGTGCGAGGGCTTCGCGTGCTGGCGCGGGTCAATCAAGCGGCGGGATTCGACTGCCCGGGATGTGCGTGGCCGGATCCCGAGCATCGGGCGCTGGCAGAGTTTTGTGAGAACGGGGCGAGGGCGGTCGCGGATGAGGCGGACAAGCGGACGGTGGGGCCCACGTTCTTCGAGCAGTGGTCCATCGAGCGTCTGAGCGAGCAATCGGACTACTGGCTGAACCGCCAAGGCCGACTGACCCACCCTATGTGGCGGCGGGAAGGCGCTGAGTGCTACGAGGAGATCAGCTGGGACGAGGCGTTCACGAAGATTGGGGGCACGCTTCGAGCGCTGGCGCATCCCGATCAAGCGGTATTTTATACCTCCGGGCGGACGAGCAACGAGGCGGCGTTCTTGTATCAACTCGTCGCCCGCACCCTCGGCACCAACAACCTCCCCGACTGTTCAAATATGTGTCACGAGTCGAGCGGGGTAGGCTTGGGAGAGAGCATCGGGATCGGGAAGGGGACCGTTCAACTCGCCGACTTTACAAAGACCGCGTTGATCTTTGTGATAGGTCAAAACCCCGGAACGAACCATCCTCGCATGCTGTCCGCGCTGCGAGACGCCAAACTCGCAGGTGCGAAGATCGTCTCGATTAACCCGCTGCGGGAGGTCGGGTTGGAGCGCTTCAAGCACCCGCAAAAGCCACAAGACATGATCTCGAGCGGCGTGCAGCTCACCGACGTCTACTTGCAGGTGAAGATTAACGGAGATGTCGCGCTGCTCAAAGGGATCATGAAGGAGGTGCTGGCGCTCGAAGACGCGTCGCCCGGGAGCGTCGTGGATCGCGGCTTCATCGACGACGCGTGCGCAGGTTACGAGCCGTGGCGCGACGCGCTCGAGGCGACGCCGTGGGAGCAGCTTGAGGAGCAATCGGGGATTGGCCGGGCGCAGATGCGGGAGGTCGCGACGATGTACGCCCAGGCGCCGGCGACCATCGCGTGCTGGGCGATGGGGCTCACGCAGCATGCGAACGGAGTCGCGAATATTCAAGAGGTGGTGAACCTGCTCTTGCTTCGTGGAAATATTGGCCGGCCAGGCGCGGGGCTGTGCCCCGTACGCGGACACAGCAACGTTCAAGGCGACCGCACCATGGGGATCTCCCACGTGATGCCCGATGCTTTCTACGACCGCCTGGAGGTGGCGTGCGGCGTGCGCTCGCCGCGGAACCGCGGGCTGGATGTTGTGGACGCGATTCACGCGATGGAGCGGGGCGAGGTGCGCTGCTTCGTCGCGATGGGAGGAAATTTCGTCTCTGCCACGCCAGACTCAAACCGGACGGCCGCGGCGATGCGGAGGTGCGCGCTCACGGTGCACGTGTCCACCAAGCTGAATCGGTCCCACTTGGTCACTGGCTCAGAGGCGTTGATCCTCCCGTGCCTCGGGCGCACCGAGCATGATCTCGCCGGCGACACGCCGCAGTTCGTCACGGTGGAGAACTCCATGGGCATCGTGCACGCTTCGCGCGGCCGCCTGAAGCCGGCGTCGGTCCATCTGCGCTCGGAGCCCTCGATCGTCGCGGGGATCGCCCGAGCCACGTTTGAGGGCGAGGGGAGTCTCGACTGGGGCGCGCTCGCGGCAGACTACGACCGGATCCGCGACCTCATCGAAGCCACGATTCCGGGGTTCGAACGCTACAATGAGCGGGCCCGCACGTCCCATGGATTCGCGCTCCCCAACGGTCCGAGCGAGCGGAGGTTCACCACAAAGACTGGCCGCGCCAATTTTATCGTGCATGGGCTGCCGCAGATTCCGCTCGCAGAGAATCAGCTGCTGATGATGACGATACGAAGCCACGATCAGTACAACACCACCGTCTACGACCTAAACGACCGCTACCGAGGGATCCATAATTTCCGACGTGTCGTGCTCATGCACCGTGAAGATATGGGGGCACGCGGCGTGGACGAAGGTGATCGCGTTGACATCGTGAGTCATTTCCAAGGCACCACGCGGCGGGCGCCGGGCTTCGTGTGTGTCCCTTACGATGTCCCCCGTGGCTGCGTCGCGACCTACTTCCCAGAGGCGAACGTGCTGGTCCCGCTTGAGAGCTTCGCGGCGAAGAGCCAGACCCCGACGTCCAAGTCGGTCGTGGTCACGATCCACGCTCGTGGCGAGGGTGCGCCGGCGCCTTCATGATCGGCGTGATCCTAGCGGGCGGCCGATCCCGACGACTCGGCCGCGACAAGGCGACCGCACGGCTGCTCGGAAAGTCGCTGTTGCAGTGGGTGTGTGAGGCGTTGCGTGATGCAGGGGCGACGACGGTCGTCATCGTCGCGCAACCGAGTCAGCGGCTCGGCACCTTGCCCGCTGGCACCGTCCGCGTCGACGATGAGCGGGACGCGGGGGTCGATGGGCCGCTGGCCGCGCTGGACCTCGGGCTGCGTCATGCCCTCACAAGACAAGAAGAATTCGCGGTCGTCGCCCCGTGTGACGTGCCAGCCCTCGATCCCCAGGATGTTCGGTTGGCGCTCTCGGAGCTCGCCGCGGGGGATGAGGCCGCCGTAGCGCTCAGCAGCGGCCCGAAGGGGCCTCACCCGCTCTTGGCGGCCTATCGCGTCTCACCGGCGGCCGCCGCGGTGACGCGGGCTCTGGCGACCGGTGAGCGAGCGGCGCGGTCGATCTTGAGCTCTCTACCATTTCGCGTGCTCGAGAGATCCGCCCTGCGCTGCGCGGAGGCGACTGACCCGTGCAATACGGCGGAGGAGCTTGAAGCGATGGAGGCGCTCCTGCTCGCAGCGAACGGTGCTAGGGTGCGCGCCATGAGTTCGAATCTTGTGGCGCTGATCCTCGCCGCGGGGAAGGGGACCCGCATGCGCTCCGACCTGCCGAAGGTGTTGCATCATCTCGGCGGTCGCCCGCTGATTCACCACGTGCTTGACGCGGCCTCCGGCGCTGGCGCGAGTCGCTCTGTGATCGTGATCGGCTATCAGGGCGAGCGCGTTCGCGAGTCGATACTCGGAGCCGGGTACGAGGACACCGGCTTCGCGTCACAGCCGGAGCAGCGCGGGACTGGTCACGCGGTTCAGTGCGCGCTGCCAGCGTTGCGGACCGGAGAAGAGGTCGCGCTGATCTTGAGCGGTGACGTCCCCGGGATTAATGGAGGACGACTCCGAGAGCTCGTGGCGTTGCTCGACGAGCACACCCCCCTCGCCCTGATGACCTTCGAGGCTGACGACCCCGCAGGTTATGGGAGAGTCGTGCGTGGTCTGACCGGTGAGATCGTATGTATCCGCGAACACAAGGACGCGAGCGCTGACGAATTGGAGCTCCGGGAATGCAACGCTGGCGTCTACGCAGCGCGCGTGGAGCTGTTGACGAGCGCGCTCTGGACGTTCTCAGATCGCAACGCCGCGGGAGAGGTGTACTTGACGGACCTCGTGGCCGTGGCCGCGGCCGCGGGGCCGGTGAAGGCGCTGCGAGTCGGCGCGGCGGAGGTCGCGGGGGTCAATACACCAGAGCAGCTCGCCGCTTTGGATCGCGGGTTCGGAGGGGGCGAGCGGAGCGAGGGGGGCGACTGAGCCAGCGCGGCGTCGTTACGTCGCAGAGAGGGAGTCCACGAGGGTTCGAAGCATGACGATGTCAAAGGGCTTCTCGATAAACTTGTCGACACCGGCCGAGAGCGCCGCCTCTCGCTCTCGTTTCATCACACTCGCCGTGATCAAGACGAGCGGGATGTCCTTTGTTCGCTCGTCGGATTTGATCTCTTTTGCGAAGTCGATTCCGAGCATTCCCGGGAGCTCGTGATCCAACAAAATGACCCGGGGGAGCTGCTGTTTGAGGGCCGCCCGGGCATCCTCGGAAGACACCGCGCGCACGACCTTGTAGCTCCCGGTAGACTGGAGCAGGCGCTGCACCAACGTGAAGTTCGCGTCGTTGTCTTCAACGTACAGGACGGTCTTTTCGACAACCACGCGAGGTAGTGTCTAGGACCGTCGCGGCGTTGTCGAGGGTAATCGTGGCCGAAAGAGCGCCATCGCAAGTGGATGCGCGGCGACGCCCAGAGAGGGCGCACTCCCCGCTCCACGAGCTCCTCACGCTCGTGTCCCCGCGCGACGACGTTCGCGGATCGACGCTGATTCCGTGAGCGTCGTGACCTACAGAGGGCTCGATGGTCGCGGCGCTCGCTCGACCGTCGGAAGGCGTCACGGTCGATCACGCCTCCGCGCTCGAACCGTCCGACCTGAGCAGAGTGGCTACCGTGGATGTGTGCACGGAGACATCGGGAGCGAAGAGGCGGTCGACAACGATGACGCTTACGTCGTCACCGACACCATGTCTGCGTGACGCCTCCGTCACGGCGCAGATCTAAATGATGTTAGAACTATGACAAGCCCGTGATGACCCAGCGACGATCACAGCGAGACGAAGTGAAGCGGATCTTGGATCGCGCTCCGTGGTACCGCCGTCTCGAAGCTCGTGTGATCTACGCCATGCTCGCGATGGGTTTTTTGTGCGTGTGCTCATCCGTCATCCTCGTAGGGGTGACCGTCCTCTATTTTCAAGCGTTCGTCACGCAACACGTGGAGGACTCCCGAGGGTTGTTGGAGGATGTCTACGCGCTCGACGCGGCGCTGCGAGACGCCCGCGAGGAGCTCATCGCTGCGAAGATGGACCATCTCGCGGAGGAGTATTCGGCGCGAGGAGGAGCGAGCGAGGCGACGTGGAGTCGAGCCGCCACCCAGCGTGACCCGACCCTCGTGTCATTGTATGTAGGAGAAGACGCACCGCCGCGCCATCCCACGCTGACCGCGGGTGGGGCCGGCGTCTCTGAGGCGACCAGGGTGACGCGGACAGTCGACGCGGGTGGGGAGGAGCGTCTCATGGTGGCCGAGTTTGTCGTCGCAGATCCAGGACTACCGACGCTCGATGCGCTCGCGGCGACTCAAGCAAACGTTGGGATGGTCAGGCTCGCCGACGGCAGCCAGGTCTCCCAAGAGGACGCGACGCACTCACTGAAACGCGCGGTCTTCCTCGCGAGCGGCGGGGCGTTGTTGATCTCCTTGTTCGCGGGGCTCATCCTCGCTCGACAGACCACGCGGAAACTCACCCATATCAGCGACACCATGAGGCGGGTGTCGGAGGGAGACGCTTCGTCGAGAGCGCCGGTTGTTGGGCAAGATGAGCTCGCAGTTCTCGCGGGCGATCTCAACGCGATGCTCGATCAGCTCGCGAGCGCCCGCGCTCGGCTCCAGTATCTGCAGCGGGTCGCTGTATCGCAGGAGATGGCACGTCGTCTCGCGCACGAGATCAAAAACCCATTGACGCCGATTGGTCTGGCGGCGCAGCAGCTGCAGACCAAGTGCGTGCCGAGTGACACCGCATCACGCGAGCTGCTGGACACCTCGGTCGAGATCATCCTCGATGAGGTGGAGACCCTGCGGCGCATGGTGACCTCCTTCTCCCTCTTCTCGACGGTGCCCGAGTTTCGGGCTGAGCGCGTTGATTTGGTGCGCGTCGTCGAGGATTTTGTCCGCGCGTATCCGCTCGAGGATCATAAAATTGAGCGGGAGATCGACGCGGTGGAGATGATCGTGCGAGGTGATCGCCAGCTCCTCCGTCAAGTGCTCGTGAACTTGGTGGAGAACGCGATCGTCGCCATGAGAGAGGCGGGCGTGCCAGACCCGTCGCTCGGAATCCGGCTCACGGCGGACGCGGAGACCGCCATGATGGTGGTGTGGGATGGTGGACCCGGGCTCGTGGACGTTGAGGAAGATCAGGTCTTCGAGCCCTACGTCACCACGAGGAGATCCGGTACCGGTCTCGGCCTCTCTATCGTGAAGAAGGTCGTCATCGATCATGGAGGAGAAGTTGGAGTGATCGAGCACACCTCGGGTCCGGGAGTGAGCTTTTGGATTCGCTTGCCGTTGGCAGCGGATCCAAAAGCTGGAGCAATTTCGGCGGTTGGAGCGGCTCCGGAGGGCGCGGCGGCTCTGGCGGATCCGCCTCGTCCGACCTGAGCGGGCGGCGCCGTCGGTGTACGCAAAGGTGCGAACCGCGAATCGACCTCGCGTGAGGCGAGATTTTTTGCCGCATCACGGAACACTTTCGGTTTGGCGGCGTCCTATGAGGGATGGCGTTGGGAGATCGATCGAACGCTTGGGACAGCATCCACTCGAGGGTGGGCTCAGGCGCGGCGGTGGGGGCGATCTTCGTGTGGCTGAGCGTCGGATGTTCGGTGTCCTCGACGCCGTCGCAGCGCGACGCAGAGGCGCCGCTCACCGCGCGCCAAGTTGAAATTGAAGCTGCGGACCAGCAGCGGCCGATGTTCGCGCTGACGTTCTCCGGAGGAGCTCGCGTGCCCCTCGATCGCGTGGTCGTGGACTTCTTCGAGGAGGATCCGATCCTCACTACTCGATTTGAGGCGGAGATTCTGCATCGCGACCGCGGCGTGACTGACGTGGAGTTCGCGCTGAAGCCGCCTCCCTCCTCGCTGTTGGTCAGCCTCTCTGTCTTTGACGGCGTGCGCTGGCATGACGCCGGCGCGACGCCTCGCGAGGCGGACGCGGCCGCCCCGCGCGGACCGAACGATCTGCAGCCGGCATATCGAGCCAAACAAACGGAGGATGGCGTCAAGCTGCGCCTCCACCGAGTCGCCGAGGGCGCCACTGTCAAGGTCCGAGGAGAGCTCTCGGCGCTGCGATCGGGGCCGCCGTCGTGGTGGTCGTCGTCGGCGTTGTGTGATCCTCCGGCGCGCGCGATGAGCGTTCGAACGTGGAGCGACGGCGCTGATCCGAGTCTGCGAAGCGGCCCGCCGCGCCCCACGTGGACGTGGGATGGGGTCAACGCGAGCGGACCGCCGATGATGTGGGAGGACCACGAGCCCGAGGAGGTCGGCGTCGCCGACGAGCGGCTCTCGATGGTGCGCTTCATGCCGGTGGGACACGATCACGCCGAGGAGCCCAAGACGCTGGCGATCCTCGTGGACACGAGCGCCTCGCAGTCTGCCTCATTTGAACGAAATATTCGACACCTTCACGGCGTACTCGGGACCCTGCGGGCGCGCACCTCGCCGGACCTCGGGCTGTGGGTCGTGGCGTTTGACCAGACCGCGAAGACGATCTTTCGGGGTGATCTTCGGCAGTATGGTGATGAAGTCCTGGAGACGCTGCTGCGGCGGGGTCCACTCGGCGCGACAAACTTGGAGGGGGGGCTCCGGTTTCTTGGCAGCCACGGCCCGGAGTCCTTTGATCGGCTGCTGCTGGTCTCCGACGGCGTTGTGACCGCGGGTGGAAGCTCGCCGGAATATCTCGGGGGGCTGGTGCGCGCGCTGGAATCCCGGGGCCTTCGGCGGCTGGATGCCTTCGCGGCGTCGTCGCACTCAAATACTTCGTTGCTCGGCACCCTGGTCGACCAACCGCCACGACCAGGCGTGCTGCTCTCACGCGAGGAGCCCCCGCAGCGAGCGGCAGCGCGGCTGCTGCGGACCGTGGGTCACGTCCTCATCTCAAGCCCCAATACGCCCGATATTTATCCGAGCGCGGTCGCCCGGGTCCAAGCTGGCGATGAGGTCATGGTCGCGGCGCTCCGTGTCGCGGGAGATGAGATCATCCTTGAGGCCCACGAGGTCGTCGAGGGGATTCGAAGGACCGCTCAGATCCCCCTGCGCCGCCGTGGCGCCGCTGGACTCTCGACCTACGGGCGGGTGTTGGCGTTTGAACAGCGCCGGTCGCAAATCGCCGACTCGGGGCGCGGCGGCATGGCCGAAATGTTTAAGAAGATCGCGGCGGAGGCGGCGCGGCGCGGCTTGTTTAATGGATGGACCGACGTATCCTTCGCTCCGCGCCCGGCGCAGGCGACGGGGAGCGAAGGGGCGGTTCGTCCAGAGGGCGTCGTGGCGCCGGTCCCGCGCGGGGTGTTGCAGCGGAGCACCTGGGCGCAGACTCACCTGCGCGGAGATCGAGAATCGCTCGCGCGAGCGGTGTCCTGGCGAGAGAAGGCATCTCGACGGGGTCCGAGTGAAATCTTAGATCGAACTACCGGCGTGCGCGCCCGGGAGAGTGGGCCGGCGCAGGCAGCGAAGGAGGAGCGAGCCCGGACGGAGCAAGCTCAAACAGAGCCCACGGAGAGGGGACATCGACCCGTAGACGAGGTGCCAGTGCCGGCGGGGGTTGGGGGGGATTCTCAGGCCCAGCGGCCCGTTGTCGAAGTTCGAGCGGGGTTTCTTGGCGAGGGTAGCCAAGCCCACCGAGGTACGTTCTCGACGGTCATCTCGCTCCTAGGATGGGGAGATGAGCAGACCTCCTCCAGCGTGGCGGACGCGTGGATGCGGAACGAACCCGCCAATCTGTTGAGCATCCTCGCGGTCGCAGTCGTCGAAGAACGGACAGGCAATTACGGGCGCGCCGGGCGGGCCTTCGGCTCGTTGATCGACCTCTATCCGCACCGCGATGACGTGCGGAGGTTCGCGGCGCGCAGTTTGGTGCGGCTTGGAACGGCCGCGGACCGGCTGTCTCATGACGCGCTGCAGCGCGCGGAGAGGCTGCGACCCATGCACCCGACCAGCGCGCGAGCGCTCGCTGTCGACGCCCTAGCCAGGGGACACTACGAGGACGCCGCGACGCTGCTCGCGGGATTGGTCGAAGGCGCGGAGCCTCTCAACGTGGAAGCGAGAGGCGAGGGCGCGCGCTCCTCGCTCCGGGCGGAGCTCGGCATGGTCCTCGCGGGGTGGAGGCTCTCGCGACCTGAGGACGCTGAAGCGATCGCGACCCTGAGCCGCCGAGTGGGCGTCGCGTTGCCACGTGAGCGCACTGTGCTCGTCGCGCTCGGTTGGGACGCGGCGAGCACCGACATGGACCTGCATCTTCGCGACGCGCGGGGGAACCACGCCTACTATCGGCGCAAGGCGCTCCCGAGCGGGGGGGCGCTGACGGAGGACGCGAGCGGGGCGTTCCCCTACGAGGCGTTCGTCCTCCCAGCCGGGGCCAACGCCGCGCCGTATGAGATCTCGGTGGAGATACACGACGTCGGACCGCTGGGGGTAGCGACGGGCGCCGTGGACATCCTGTCGTTTGATCCCGTCGTCGGCCTGCGCGTCGAGCAGCGGCCATTCCTTGTGACTCGCGCACGGAGCAGCGTGAACCTCGGTGAGCTCGGACTCGCTCGCGCGCCCGCGAGGGGACACCGATCGCGGACGCGAGGGCCGGAGGTCGCCAAACGCTGATAGACTGCAGGCGGTGTCGAAGAAAACCAGCACCTCCGGGAGTCTCCTCGCGATCGCGTCGTTTGTCATCGTCGTCGCGGGGGCGAAGGTCGCGTCCGACATCCTCGTGCCGGTCATCCTGGCGACGTTCATCGCGACGCTCGTCTCCCCGCTGCTCCAGTGGTTCGTGGTGCGCCGCGTCCCACGACCCCTCTCCATCCTCCTCGTGCTGGCGCTCGTGCTCGGTGTCGCGGGAGGGATCGGATATTTTCTCGGTGACTCGGTGGCCGATTTTAGCCGCAGGATTCCCGAGTTTGAGCAGAATCTGAAGGCGAAGATGGCCGCGTTCAGCCTCATCCTGGAGAGCGCAGGTGTCGAGGTACGAGGCGCAGATATCATCGAAGAGTTTGACACCAAGGTGCTCATGGAGCTCGTCGGGGGGACGCTCGCTGCGTTGGGCGCGCTTGTGTCGGAGATTTTTTTCGTCATCGTGACGCTTGGATTTATGTTGGCAGAAGCTGCGGGGCTGCCACGCAAGCTGCGGCTCGCCTTCGGAATCGCCGCCGACGTCTCCTTGAGCGGGGGGTCCATCATCGGTGACATCCATCGCTACCTGTGGGTGAAGACGATGGTCAGCATATTGACTGGACTCGGCGCGTGGATCATCTTGCTCGCGTTCAAGGTGGAGTACGCGTTCTTGTGGGCGCTGGTCGCGTTCTTACTCAACTACGTGCCGCAGATCGGATCGCTCGTCGCCTCGATCCCTCCGGTGTTGCTGGGCTGGATTCAATTTGATGGGACGACCGCCCTCGCGCTCCTCGTCTGTTTCCTCCTCCTAAACGGACTGCTCGGGACGGTGCTCGAGCCGCGATGGATGGGTCGCTCCTTCGGCATCTCAGCGCTCGTGGTGTTTTTGTCGTTACTGTTTTGGGGGTGGATCTGGGGACCGGTGGGCATGCTGCTCGCGGTCCCGCTGACCATGTTGGTGAAAATCCTCCTGAGTCACGACGAGGAGACTCGCTGGATCGCCGTGCTGCTCGGATCCGGAAGAGAGCTCCGGCAGCTGCAGCAGGGGTCCACCGACGAGGGGGAGGCTGCGTCCCGGTGAGAGTCTCCGTGATCGGGGCGGGCGCCTCGAGGGTGTGCCGAGAGCCGGTGGCTGTATTTTTTTTGGTGGCCGCTGTCGTCATGGCGGGCGGCGTCTTCGCGCGCTCGCCAACCATGACGCAGATCTCGATCGACGAGGGCGCCGTGGAGTCGACGCGGGCGCGGCTCGCGGCGACGCTCAAGCGGGCGCCGAGCCCGGAGGAAGTTGACGGCGCCATCGAGAGCATGGTCGACGGCGAGGTGCTGTATCGCGAGGCCCTTCGTCTCGGCCTCGATCGCCGGGATCCCATCGTGCGCCGGCGTCTCATCCAGAAGATGGAGATGGTGCTTGAGCAGTCGTCGGGTGTTCACGACGTCTCGGAGCAGGTGCTGCGATCATGGTACGACGCGAACGTGGAGTCGTTCTCGGTCCCGGAGCAGCGCAGTTTTAGCCAGATGCAGCTGGGGGAGGTCGGGGGCGCTGAGCTGAGCCTGCTGGAGGCGCGGGCCAATGAGCTGGGCATAGAGGCAGATGACTCGGTCGTCGACTTCGCGGGCAAGCCATCGGCACATTCGCGGGCGCAGCGGGGGATGAACGAGGCGGAGACGGCGCGCCGATTCGGCGAGGAGGTCGCGCGGGTGGTCTTTTCCGTCGGGCCGGGCTCGTGGACCGCGGCGCGCGGTGCTCATGGTTGGATGCTGGTGAGGGTGGATAGGATCGTCCCGGCTGGTTCCACCGCGTTTGACCAGGTGCGGGGGCAGGTGCGAGAGTTGAGAGCGGCGGAGCGACGGGAATCCATGAGAAGGCGAAACCTAGAGAGGCTGCGGGCGGCGTATGACGTAGAGGTGGCGCGATGAGGGGCGTGGTGAGCAAACGCGGCGTCGTGGTTTGCATCGCAGCGGCTGGCTTGGCCCAGTGCGGAGGCGCGCCTGCGCAGCCGCCGTGGGTGGAGGATCGGACTCCTTGCCTCGACTACAACGAACAGCGGAACCTCTATTTCGGTGATCTGCATGTGCACACCGGCTGGTCTTTCGACGCGTGGAACTCGGACGTCCGTCTGGGCCCTGTTGACGCCTACCGATATGCGCAGGGGGGCGAGGTCTCGCTGCCGCCGCTGGACGCGAACGGCGCTGGCACTACCACCGTGACCAACCCGAGACCGTTGGATTTCGCGGCGGTGACAGAACACGCAGAATTTTTGGCTGAGGTGCAAGCCTGCCAAGATCCGGATTCCATCGCGTACAATTCAGAGACCTGCGTGGCGTTCCGCCTGGGCGGACCGGACGCCCTGGTCCCATGGGGCATCGCGCTGGGTGCGACGGCGCCGGTACGTTTCAGTGACATCTGTGGAGAGGGCGCGGAGGATTGCGACGCGCTCGCGTCGGATGTCTGGAGCCAGCTCCAAGACATCAACGAACAATTCTACGATCGGTCGGAGGTGTGCGAGTTCACGAGTTTCGTGGCCTACGAGTGGTCGGGCACCGCGAGCCTCGCGAACCTTCACCGTAATCTGATCTTCCGATCCGAGCGCGTCCCAGAGATCCCGCTCTCACACTTTGAGGCGCCCACGGTGACGCAGCTGCTCGGCGGGCTTGAAACCGCGTGCAGGGCAGGGATCGACGGCTGCGACTTTCTGAGCATCCCTCACAATACGAACTGGTCCAACGGGAACCTCTTCATCCCGGAGACGACGAGCGACGAGGAGGCGACCGAACGAGCCACGCTGCGCGCCCGAAATGAGCCGCTGCTGGAGGTCTTTCAACACAAGGGTGACGCGGAGTGTTCCAACGGATTTGACACGTTGGACGCGCCTCCGGACGAGTTTTGTGACTTCGAGAAGCTCCGGAAGGTCCCATTTGACGATTGTGGCGAGGGGACGGGGCTCAACGGGATCATCGGCCAGGGCTGCGTGTCGCGGAGAGACTTCTTGCGTGGCATCTTGAACGCGGGGCTGCAGCAGTGGACGCTGCTTGGTTTCAACCCGTTTCGTATCGGGGTCGTGGCGGCGACGGACACTCACAACGCGACGGCCGGCCGCGTGGAGGAAGACGACTACGTAGGACATTTTGGATCGCGGGAAATTGACGCAGCGGGTCGCCTGGTCGCCGCGGTCCCGAGCGGCCCACGAAACAGCCCGGGCGGGTTGATCGCCGTGTGGGCCGAGGAGAACAGCCGCGGCCCGCTCTTCGACGCGATGCAGCGTCGCGAGGTGTACGGCACGAGCGGCCCTCGCATCGGGGTTCGATTATTCGCCGGCGCGGACGTACCTGATGATCTCTGTAGCGCCGGCGATTTCGTGAGTCGCGGCGACGCGAGCGGCGTACCCATGGGCGCTGAGATCGCGGCGGCGGCTGGGGGCTCCATGAAGATCGCGGTGCAGGCGGAGCGCGATGTTGGGACCGCGGTCGCACCTGGCAGGGGACTCGAGCGCGTGCAGATCGTTAAGGGCTGGCTGGATGATGAGGGCGGAGCGCGGGTCGAGGTGTTTGACGCGGCGATCACAGACGCGCCGGGCTCGGTGGATGAACTGACCTGCGCTCCGATCGGGGAGGGGAGCGATTCGCTGTGTGCCGTGTGGACTGATGACGCCTACGACCCGGAGCGGCCCGCGTGGTACTACGCGAGGGTGCTGGAGTTGCCCGTATGTCGCTGGAGTTGGCGCGACTGTCTGAGCATCCCGGAGGGCGACCGCCCCGATGTCTGCGACGATCCTCAAGTGGAGCGGGCGATCAGGGAGCGCGCGTGGACGAGCCCGGTATGGTCGACGCCGGCGATCTAGGAGGGCCGCCGCTGGCTGCGGTACAGCGGGACGAAGTCGTCCATCTCAAGCACGGCCGCCCATCGGAAGCGCCGGAGCTTCCCACTTGAGGTGCGACCGATCGTGCGCGGCGGGAGCAAAATGACGTCGTCCACCGTGAGCTGAGTGGAGCTCAAGACGCGCTGGATTTGGTCGGCGATGCTCTCACCCTCGGCGGCGCGCGATTTCCTGACCTCAGCCATCGCGACGATTCGCTGATCGGTCGGTGGGCTCGACGGATCGGCGACGAGGACGACCGGTCCGTTGACCAGCTCTGCGATCTCGAGGTCGTACTCATGGAGGTGCGGATAGATCCACTCGCCATCGCGTCGCAACAGATCATGCAGGCGACCGAGCACGAACAGCTCACCATCGTCGATGAAGCCGACGTCTCCGGTGCGCATCCACGGACCGTCGCCGTCGGTTCGAAACGCCTGGAAGGCCTCCTCGCTGAGTTGGGGGCGGTTCCAATACCCTCCACACACGCTCGGTCCGCGGAACCAAATCTCTCCGACCGCGCCGTCGTCGAGCGGGGAACGCGTCGTTGGGTCCACGATAGAGACGTCGTGTTCTGCGGTGGGGCGTCCGCACGACACGTGCGGTCGGGCCCCCGGGGTCTCGGGCTCGCAGACGGCCGCCGCACGGCGTCGGAGGGACTTGTCGGAGAACCACCGGATCGGGGGGACGCGATCATGCGCTCCACCTGTCACCATCAAGGTCGCCTCTGCCATCCCGTGGCAGGGCAAGAAAGCCTCTCGAGAGAATCCAGTGCGTTCGAAACGGCGGCAGAAATCGTCGAGGGTTTTGGGTTTCAATGGCTCCGCCCCACACACGGTCAGCTCCCAGCAAGAGAGGTCGAGCGCCGCGATCTCCTCGTCGCGTGCTCGCTCCATGCACATCTGATATGCGAAGTCGGGCGCGGTGCTGACGCCGGCGCGATATTTATGGATCGCCTCCAACCATCGCATGGGGCGACGGATGAACGCGGCGGGTGGCATGAGCACCAGCCTGCCGCCGACGTAGAGCGGATACAGGAGCGCGCCGATGAGCCCCATGTCGTGGTACAGGGGCAGCCAGCTCACAGTGGTGCTCTCCTCTTCTCGGTTGAAGACGAGGTGCGAGAGCCGTTGGTGAGCCATGAGGTTGCGGTGCGAGACCATGACGCCCTTGGGCGCGCCGGTCGAACCGCTCGTGTACTGAAGGAAGGCCAGGCGGTCCTCTAGGTTCGCGGGGCGCCGATACGCGTCGGGAGGTGGCAGCGCGATCTCATCGGTGGGCACGATATGAATGTCGTCCATGTCGTACGGGCTCCGCTCGCCTGCGAGGACCGCTTGAGGGCACGTCCGAGACGTGGTCAGGATGATGTGCGCCTCTGCCTCCGGGATGATGGTGTCGATCCGCGCCATCGCGGGTCCAGGTCGTCCAGGCTCTGGAGGATAGGCAGGCACGGCCACGACGCCCGCGTAGAGGCACGCGAGGAACGCGACAGGGTAGTCGAGCGAGGGGGCGAAGAGCAGCAAGGCGCGGTCACCGACCTCGGCGAAGGTCTGCAAGTGGGCCGCGAGCCGCCGCGCCGCCACGTCGACGTCTTGGAAGGTGAGGGTCGCCTCCTCCGTCTCACCATCGGGGAGAAACGTGTAGAGCGGGCGCGAGGGGTGAGCCTCTGCGCGCCACGCGAGGTGGTCGACGAGAGAGGCGAACTGCGGGGGCATACGAGGCTGGACTCCTACTTCCGCCGGTTCTTCTTGCGAGCATTCTTCGCGGTCTTGCGCTTGCTTTTTTTCTGCGTCGCTTGCTTCCTTGTCATCGCCGGCGGAGCGGCGCCCATGCCCCCGAGACCGGCGAGAGCGTCCATCCCCGGGACCCCGCCCGCGGGCATCTGACCGCCCATCATCGCCTGCAGCGCCTCGGGATCCCGCGCGAGCTTGCGCGCGGCGTTGAGCTGTTTGAGCTTGCCCATGCCGGGGAGCTTGCTCATGAGGCCACCCGATGATGTCCCCATGAGATCGCCGAGCACGCCGAACATGTCTCGCATCATGATGAAGCGTGAGATGAGTCCGCGGACGGAGTCTGTGTCGTTGCCGCTGCCCCGCGCGACGCGCTCCACCCGGCTCCCGATGAAGGCCTCTTCGCCGAGCTCCTTGCCCGCGTCCGGCATCTTTGGGGCCCGCCGTTTTCGACGAGAGAGTTTCTCGTGGGCCTTTTGTTTCTTACGGTGCTCGGCCGAGAGGAACAGCTCTGGGTCGTCCTTCTCCTTGCGCGTCATGGATTGAATCATGGACTCGATCCGGCGGAGCTCGTTGTCGTCCGCCGCTTGGTCGAGCACCTCTTGTGGGAGCTCTCCGCCGAACATCTGCCCGAGCGGCATCTTGTCCATGAGCTCCCGCATGGAGCCCATGGACTGCAGCGTGCGGATCTGCGACAAGAAGTCGTCCATGGAGAATTTGCCCCCGAGCATCTTCTCCGCGTCTTTGGTCGCCTGCTCTTCGTCGACCGCCCCCTGGAAGTCTTGCATCAGACCGACGATGTCGCCCATGCCCAAGATGCGGGAGGCCAGCCCCTCCGGTCGAAACTCCTCGAGCTTGTCGAGGCCCTCGCCCATGCCGAGAAACTTGATAGGCTTGCCGGTCGCGGCCTTGATGGAGAGGGCTGCGCCGCCGCGCGCGTCACCGTCGAGCTTGGTCAAGATGACGCCGGAGACGTCGATCTTCTCGTCGAAGGCGCGGGCGGTGGTGACCGCGTCCTGTCCGATCATCGCGTCGATGACCAACAGAATATTGGCGGGGTTTACGGAGGCCTTGATGTCGGCCAGCTCGGTCATGAGCGCGTCGTCGACCGTGAGGCGACCCGCCGTATCGTAGATGACGAAGTCGGCGCCCTTGTTGGCGGCTTCGATGGTCGCGTCACGACAGATCTCCACAGGGTTTCCGCCGGGGCGGGCGAAGACGGGGATGTCGAGCTGACGACCGAGGACTTGCAGCTGATTGATCGCGGCGGGTCGGTAGACATCGGCGGCGACCAGCATCACCTTGTGTCCCTCTTGTTGGAGGTGTCGCGCGAGCTTGCCGGTCGAGGTCGTCTTTCCCGATCCTTGCAGGCCCACCATCATGACCCCGGTGATCCCCTTGGAGGCCGTCGCCAACGAGGTGTCCACGGGCCCCATCAGGTCGACGAGGGCGTCGTTGCAAATCTGGACGAAGTGGTCCTCGGGGCGGACGCGAATTTGGCCGTCGTTCGTCGTTGTCCGGAGGGCGACCTCCTCGCCGAGCGCTTCGGTCTTTACGTTTCGTAGGAACTTTTTAACGACTCGAAACTCGACGTCGGCTTCGAGCAGGCTCAGCCGTACATCTTTGAGCGCCTCGTCGATGACGTCTTCGGTGAGCTTCCCCGTGCCAGTGAGGCGCTCCTTCGCCGCGCGAAAGCCCTTTGAAATGGTCTCAAACACGCTCCGTGTGTAACATGGAGGGGGCCGCTCGTCGGAACCAAAATCGCGGGGGCAGCGCGGCGCCGATGGGCCCGCACAAACCGCCTACAATGGGCGTTCCCGAGGGCGCCCGGTGATGACGGACCCATGCGCTAGGTGCCGAACCGACGCTGACACTCTTGGTCCCACCAGGCCTCCCACTGACGCACCCCGGCCTCTCGCTGGCCCCGATCCCCGTCCACTGGGAAGACGATGGCTGCGCTGGTGATTCTCCGGAGCTCGTCGCCAGACCACGAACGCACGTTTCGGTCGCGGTGCCGGAGGCTGCCGATCAACCACTGGATGCGATGTCGAGCGCCGTGATCGTGGTACCAGTTTTGCCAGCGGTGGGCCTTGGTTCCAAGCTGCTGCGCCGTGATCGTACACAACGATTCGATGACCGCGTCTTGGAGGTACTCATCACGCCCCGCCAGCATCTCGATGAGGCGCGGGATCGCCTCCACATCTCGAAGGATGCCGCCGGCCTTAATTGCGTGCAGCTGCCGCGTAATATTCGTGGAGTGGAGTTCCTGGCGGATCGTAGCGACGCTGGCTTCAAAGCCGTCGGCCCTGCTGTAGGTTTCGAGCACTCGACTGGACACCGAGCGCACCTCGGAGCTCGGGTCGAAGGCGAGCCTCGCGAGCTCAGGCATGCACTTGGCGTCGCGAATTTCTTGGAAGCAAAATGCCGAGTACAGCCGCGTTTGTTCGTGACTCGAACCCATATAGGCGATGAGATCGTCGCTGATGATCGCACCCATCTCCACACAAAGCTTGAGCAACGGGCCGTGGGCTGAGGGGTTGGGGACCGTGCTCCGCTGGCGCGCCTCGACCGAGATGGTGCCCGGGAAGGTCGCCATCACACGGCGGACGGCGTCTTGTCCCCGGTCGACGAGCTCGGAGACTGGAGACTCACCCGCGACGACGCGACTGATGAGTCCGTCAAGCGATTCGCCCGGATCGTCGCTCGCGCGTCCATGTGCGACCGAGGACGCCGCGGGGGGCGCCTCGTCGTGAATAGCAATCTTCGCCCGAAGGGAGGAGTCTGAAATCGCCGGTGCGGACCCCGCTGGCTCCGCGGCAGCGCTCGCCTTGTTCCCGCTGCCCGTCGGTTGGCGCCGGCGGATCAGGACGTCGAGCAGTCGCTCCGCGGCCGTCTCTGCCAAGGACGCGACGGTCGCTCGCGCCGCGCCGTCGATCTCAGCCCCGCCACGGTCGGCGTAGATGATGAGCACGGTCCGCTCCTGGACCCGTACCGGGCAAAACACGCAGGGGTCCGCTCGCTCGAGCTGCACGGCGATTCGCAGGTCGAGATCGCGGACCGCATCGATGACGCGTGTGCCAGCGACCGCTTTCCCAAGCTCGCCCTCCAGCGGGATCGTCACCCCGTGCGCGCTCTTCAACGTGCCTTCCACTTCCAGGGCGATCAGCCCCGCTTTGCGAACACTAAAGAGCACGACCCGTGGGCACTGCGTGCGCACGGCTCCCACGAGCGAGTTGGTGATCTCATCGCGGTCGTTCGCGGCCGCGAGGCTGCGATGCGCGTCGGCGAGCGCCAGCGCCCGTTGCTTGGCGTCGTCACCGGTCGGCGCAGGGTTGACGTTGGCGGGGTCAGTCGGGCTGCTCAGGCCTGAGAGATCAGATTCTCCTGGATCGGGCCAATCCTCGGAGCCCATGGAGGGGGGCAAGTTGCCCAGCAGCGTCTGCTTGATGTCGTCCGCGGGGCGCAGCAGCGACGGAATTTGAAGGCCGCTTTTTTCGCTGGGGGCAGGGGCGCTGGGAGTGGGGGCGCTGGGAGTGGGGGCGCTGGGTGCGGTGGGTGTGGGCGCGGCGCCACCGGCGTTTGGCATCGGAGGCAGCCCCGCGAGGGAGGGGATCGGGATACCCAGGGGGAGGTTGGGATTCGGCTTGACCGGGATGGCGGCGGGTGGAGGGACGAAGCTAGGGACTGGCGGGTCCTCTGGTGACGCCGGTGACGCCGGTGACGCCGGCGCGCCGGGCAGACCCTGCGGGCCAAAGGCGCTCGGGATTCCGAGCATGGTCGGCGCTCTCCCGACATTCTCGTCGGGGGAGGACGCAGCGCTGGCGTCGGCGTCGTTCGCCCGACCTTGGAGGAAGTTCGCGAATCTCTCCGCCAAGAGCGCATGGCGTTGAGGCACGCTGGCTCCTATGCGTTCGCCGTTCAGCCGCGCGAGCACACACTCCGGCGCGACATACAGCTGCGCTTGCGGAGCGGCCTGCAGCGCCTGCGCTTTCAATTCGTCCGAGGTCTCCGGATGGCACACGATGCCGTGGATGTTCGGCGTTCCAATGGGCGCGAGCCAGCCGGTGTCGAGGAGCGCGGCGGGGAGATCGTTGGAGGGACGCGGACCCGTCCGGTGCAGCATGGCGGCCGGCATGATGGAGAGTCCGCTCGCGACCTCCAACAGCTCAATGAGCGCCTCTTCGACGAGGAGGTTTTGTTCGTAGAGGAGGGTGTCGAGGCTCCCTCCATAGATCGACTGGCGCTCGAGCGCGGCGGCGAGGTCTTGCTCGCTCACCATGCCGCGCGCCGCGACAATATCCGCGAGTCTGGTCATCAGCAATTCCCCCGTTGAATCGTGTACGTATTGGAGAGCCGGTCGTGGAGGGTCCGTCGCTCTCGATCGATGATGACCCAAAACAAGTTGATGGCGCCGAACATGAGCCCGGCCACTTGGAAGAGCGCGCGGGCGGTGGAGCGCCCGTACGAAGGCGCGCGGAGGGCCGGGTCCACGACGTAGACGCGCGCCACCTTCATGCCCGGTGTCTGACCTCGCAGCGCCACAAATATGACCAGGTAGACGACCGCGATGATCAACACCGGGGCTAGTTCGAGCCCGAGAGTGGTCATCGGGAGGGCCGCGAAGCGCAGCCACTCGTCGGCGGATCCGCCGGGCATCAGCTGCGGTTGCAGGCCGAACAGCCCGATGAATGCGAACGCGAGGGATCCGCAGCCTGCGACGACCAGCGTGTCGACGAGCGCGCCGGCAGCTCGTCGCCACACGCTCGCGCTCGTCACGGGTCGCAGCGCTGTGTCGCAGTGCTCACACGTGATCGTTGGAGGCTGGAAGCGGGTCTTCCATTCCGGATCGAGGGGGAGCCGCACGTCGCAAGTAGGGCATGCGGCGCCTGGTGATGATCGGGGCACGCGATGATAAGGATACCACGAACGCTAGAAAACTAAGGATTTCGCCACAATTGCGAGGGCCGCGGTCGGGGTGCGCAGCACCCACGGAGAAACTTGAACGGGGGTCGCGCCAAGCGTTGACAACAGCGCGCGCTCGTCGCGAGTCCATCCACCTTCCGGACCGACCGCGACACGACACGGAGGTGACGGCACGGCGGCCACCTCCACCTGCTCGTCGCGCGTTTCGAGATCACCGAAGACGCAGGGGAGATGTGATTCAAATTGCAACGCCTCCTCGAGGCTCGCGAAGTGCCTCACGTCGGGCGGGGAGAACCTGCCGCACTGGCGCATGGCCGCTTGGATCGTCCGAGCGACTCGCTCCGGCGAGGGGCTGTGACGCTGGCTGCGGGCAGTGTCGACGAACGCGATCATGTGCACCCCGAGCTCGCACGCGCCGGTGAGGAGCTCGAGACAAGCAGCGGCATCGGGCCTGCCCACGAGCAAGAAAACGGGCGCCGTCGGTGATGGGGGATTTAGTATTTCATCAAGTGAAATCAGGCACTTGCGACTCTCCTGGGAGAGCACGGTGGCGGCCCATTGGCGCGCGCGACCGTCCATCGCGATGAGCGACGCGCCGGGTTGAAGTCGCCGCACACGCAGCGCGTAATGGGACTCTTGCGGCGACAGCTGTACGCGCAGACCTTCGCCGTCGGGTGTTCGCTCATCCACGAAGACGCGAGTGGTCACCTAGGGTCGCTCCAAACACGCCGCGGTCCATCCGGTCGCGCTCTTGGCGGGCAGGGCTTCGATGAGGTCGAGCGGTCGGTAGGCGGCGAGGACATTCTCAAACTCCTCGTCGAGGATACCGCTCAAGATCAAAGTTTTCGAACTTGCACCAGCAATCTCGCGCGCGTTGGGGATCAACACGGAGGGGCGGATGTTCGCGAGGACGAGATCGAAGGTGTCGTCGATGTCCTCGGCCGCGCCTCGAAACGCTTGAACACGTCGTTCGAGGCCGTTGTGCGCCGCATTTTCCTTGGTTGTCTCGACCGCCTCTGGGTCCACATCGACCGCGACGATCTCACAGCCGGACCACAGCCGGGCCGCGGCGAGACCGAGGAGCCCAGAGCCGCACCCGAGGTCGAGGACGCGTCTTGGTTTGACCTGGAGCGACGTGTCGAGGGACGCGATGAACTCGAGGCACAGCGACGTGCTCTCGTGTTGTCCGGTCCCAAACGCCCGCCCTGGATCGAGAATGATCTCGAGCTCTGGGTCGTCATCACGCCGTTCGATCCAGCTCGGGCGGACGAGAAATCTACCCGAGCCGGGCCGGAGGGGCTTGAAAAACTCCTTCCAACTGTCGCGCCAGCTGTCGTCGTTGGTGGTGTAGCGGCGGGTGTGGAGCGGTGGTAGTCCGAGCAGAGGGCTCACCTCTCGGCTGCGTTGCTCGAGTCTGTCGAGGGCTTGTGGCGTGGTGTAGACCACCAGCGACGGTCGCTCCGCGACTTCAAAGGTCCTCGCGTCGCGATACTCGACGCCGGTGACCGCGTCGTCTTCGAGGAGCAGCGCGCCCAACGACTCCAGCTGATGTTCGAGAAGCCCCTGGGCCGCTGCTGTGGTCGGACCTTCGGACGCGATCAGCGTGAGGGTCGACCATGGGGGTTGTTCTCGCTTCGCGGACATGGGCACGGTTGTACACCGCGGTCACTCAAGGATTCGCTCCGCGCGCGCAGGATTTGGGGCGGATCCCCACACTCGCGATTTCGCCCGCGAGGAGGCGGCGCTTATCCAGCAGCGCTGGATAATTCTTTTGACACGGGAACGTAGACGGGGTACCTGTTGAGCGCAGTCACCGGGCTCTAGTCGGAGCCGCGGTGCATGAGGAGCGACAAAGCGATGCAAGCGTACAACGGGGTAAAGGTGTTTTCGGCGACCAAGGCGCGCGAGCGTGAAGAGATTGGCGAACGAGCCACGGAGTGGCTGCGGAACAACGCGGTCGAGGTTGTCGACACCATCGTGACCCAGAGCTCGGATAGCGAGTTTCACTGTCTCACGATCACGCTGTTTTACTTCCGCGCGTAGCCCTCGGGTTGGCGTTGCGCCTGGAGTGACAGCGTCACCGCCGTCGAGGGCGCGAGGACTTGTCGAGCTCAAGTCGTCGCGGTGAAGCGCGGCAGCGGACCCACCGAGCGGGAGGTGGTTGGTCGCGCGCTCCGTACCTGTTGTCAGGGGGGGGAGACGCGCGGCGGCGCGATTTGCGGTGTGGTGCGAGACGAGCGGAGGGGGACTGGTATGCGCCGCGTGGATGGCCGCGGGGAATCTGCACCTGGGTTGGTGGTTGTCCCCGTGGCGTCACTGACTGGGCCGCGGAAATCTCGTATTGTGCTGCCACCATGGGCGTCGATGAGCTGTAAATGGTTGTCTGTCTCGTCGCGCGGGCGCGCGGCGGTCATTGTTTTGGTAGCGAACGCGATGGCTTGCACATCAAGCGAGACGCAGGCTTCGTTCGGGATCGATTCGTTCAGCGGGACAGAATCGGGCTCCTCCGCTGAAACCGTGGCCTCGGATGGCGACTCCGAGACGAGCGGCGCAGACGATTCGACGTCGGGGGCGGGCGAGACGACGAGCGGTGGTGGTGCGACCTCCGGCGACGAGACCACCACTGGTGGTGAGGACACCGGCTCCACCGGCTCCACCGGCTCCACCGGCTCCACCGGGTGCACCTCGAACGCCGACTGCGTGGGCGACCCCGCCGGCGAAGTGTGTGACGAAGGGGCCTGTGTGCCGTGTACTCCCGCCGAAGACCTCTGCGCGACGGGGGAGTATTGTACGTCGGACAACGAGTGTGTCCCTGGGTGTGCGGATGACTCTGACTGCATGTCGCCGACCGTCTGTGACCTCCCTAGCCACATGTGCGTCGGCTGCGTCGAGGACGTCGACTGCGCGCTGGGCACGATCTGCGACGGCGACGCGTGCGTTCCCGGGTGTACGCCCTCGCATGGCTGCCTCGGCGCCGATGCGTGCTGCGCGGGTCAGTGTCTCGACGTGCAAAGCGATCCGATGAACTGTGGGAGCTGCGGGAACGAGTGCGTGTACGCGAACGCGGCCCCGCTGTGTGAGCAGGGCGACTGCGTGATGGGCCCGTGCGATATGGGGACGCTCGATTGCAACGGGGATCCAGTGGACGGATGCGAGGGGGGGCCCGGGTGCTTGTGCGTCCCCGGCGAGGTGCAAAGCTGCTACCTCGGCGCGGCCGACACCGAAGGGGTGGGCGAGTGCGCGGCGGGCACTCAGACCTGCGACACCGATGGCTTGGCGTGGGGCCCATGTGTCGGCCAAGTCCTGCCTGCGGTGGAGGTGTGCGGGGATGGTCTCGACAACGACTGCGACGGACTCACAGATTCTTCGAACGATATGGACGGTGATGGATACGACCAATGCGAGAACGGCGTCGTCCTCGACTGCTGTGAGCAGATCGGCTGCTCGCTCGATCCAGAGCTCGTGAACCCCGGCGCGTACGACGTCCCGGGCAACGGGATCGACGACGACTGCGACGGGACCGTGGACGAGCCAGAGCTCGGCTGCGATTCGGGGATCAGCAGCGACACCAACGACGTGCTGAATTACGCCCGCGCCCTCGATCTATGTCAGTTCACGGTCGAGACGCCCCCGACCCAAGCAGAGCGCGTCTGGGGGGTGATCGCCGCGACCTTGACGGAGACCGATGGCACCACGCTTGAGAACGCCGACCAGGCCGCCGTGCGTGACAATTTTGGCGCGAATCTGCCCACGGGTTTCGACTCCCTGGTCGTGTTGTCGTCCGGGGTCGCCGCGGATCTGACGGACACGAATCCACCGTTCAACAGCTTCGAGGGCGGCATGTGGTGGGGGACAGTCTCGCCGCCCCCGGCGGATTGGTACGCCGCCAACGGGGACGCGTTCCCCAACGTGCCTGGCTGTCCGACAGACGCGACGACGTCGAATGATCCCGTGATGCTCACGATCCGCGTGCGGGTGCCTACGAACGCCCAATCCTTCACGGCCGATCTGAATTTCTTCTCCGCGGAGTTCCCAGAGTACGTGTGCAGTCAGTACACGGACATGTTCGTCGCGCTGCTCGACAGCACGGATCTCGACAACCCGACCGACAAGAACATCGCGGTCTACGATCAGTTCTCGGACGGCACGGTGTTGTGGCCGCTCGGCGTGAACCTGGCGCAGTCGGCGAATGGCCTGTTCTCCCAGTGCGAGAACGGACCCATCGGATGCAGCGGTCAAAGCAGCGACTACCTGGGCTGCGTCGGGGTCGACCAGCTCATCGGGACGGGCTTTGACGCCTACGACGCGACCGGACAGTTCGATCCCGGTTGTCTGGACGACCCGGGGACGACGACGGGGCACTACTACAAGGGGGGCGGCACCGGCTGGCTGACCATGAGCGGCAACGTGGAGCCCGGGGAGACCGCAGAGATCCGGCTGGCGGTGTGGGACGCGGGGGGTCACCTGTACGACTCGCTCGTGGTGCTGGACAACTGGACCTGGGGGCTCACGGCCGCAGCCCCGGGCCTCACCCCTGGCTGAGCGATGGGCGCTGGATGCGCTCGGGGACCAGGCGGGCGCCATGGTGGGTGAGGAGAGGCTGGGTTGACGACCGCGCGCTCGCGACGTACTCATCGAATATCGACGGCGCGCGCTTCACGGCTCGCCCTGAGGGAATCCGGTGCAAATCCGGGGCTGCCCCCGCAGCGGTAAGCAAGAACGAAACTCGCACCGAAGGCACTGGCAATCGCTGGGAAGCCGCGAGTCCTAGGAGGCCAGATGGCCGCGCTTGTGAGCCCGAAAACCTACCGTCGAGCTCGCCGAGAGGCGAGACCCCACAGCCTCGAGGGGACGTGAAGACCGCTCATTGTAGATCGGTCCTTCGCACAAGGCGAAAGGTCAACATGTTGAGACTCACTCCAGTATCACCCGCCTGCCGGTCGCTCGTCGCCGCTTCGTTCGCCGCCGTTGTTTGTCTCGCCGCGTGCGACTCGGGGGACGACGCTGTGGCCTCGAAGTCACCGCCGATCGAGCCGTGGACCGGATGTGTCGAGCCGTGCACAGACGAGGAGATCGCGGAAGCGCAGACCTATGGTCGCTGCGCCGCCCACTTCTCGCCCGCGGAGGCGACCGTCGAAGCCGGCGGCCACGGCCACGACGACGTGCACAGCTTGGTCGCGGGACCACCGGGTGGTGCCACCGACGTCGTGTCGCTTGGTTGCGGCGGCTCCATTGTCATCGACCTCGGTCTCGACGGCGCGTACAACAGCGACAGCGGCCCGGACTTCGTCGTGTTCGAGAATCCCTTCTCCGTCGATTTCCCGGAGCCCGCGGAGGTCTGGGTGAGCGCGGACGGCTGCGAGTGGCTGAAGTTCGACTGCGCGGCCGATGGCGACCTCGACGGGTGCGCGGGGCGAACGCCGACGGAGGCTGTCTGGGATGAGGGGACCGAGGGCTGGGGCGCCCTCAGCGCTGGCGGGGACACATTCGACCTGGAGGCCGTCGGCGTGGACTGGATCCGCTTCGTCCGGCTGATCGATCGGAGCGAGAGCTATTGGAGCGCGCGAGACGGAGACTGGTGCGACCCGGGCATGGGTGGCAAGGGGGGTTTTGACCTCGACGCGATCGCGGTGGTGAATCCGAACCTGTGAGCCCATGGTGACGGGTCTAAAATGGCGGAGGCGTGCGTCGACAACCTTCGCGGGGATCTTGGGGGTGCTCGGCGGTGGATGCGAGACGTGGACACCTCCCTCCGTGGTGCCCGAGCGGCTCGAAGGGCCGGCCATGCTCATCACGACCACGGACTTCTCCACCGGCGCGCTGTCGGTGTACGACCTCGAGGCCGGCACCCTATACCGCGACGTCGCCTCCGCGAGCCCCGACGCGATTCCGTTCTCCGACGGGGAGTACGTCTACGTCCTCAACCGCTTTATGCACGACTACGTCTCGGTCTATGATCCATACGACGGGTTCGCGCTCGTCGCGGAGCACGCCATCGTCTCCGCGACGGCCACCTCCACAAATCCGCATGGCCTGGCGTTCGTAGCGACGGGGCGCGCGGTCGTGAGCCTGTACGGGGCGTCCGAGGTGCAAATTCATGACTTCCTTGGCGCGCCAGGGGCGTCGCTCGTCGCGAGCGTGGACATGTCGACGCTCGCGGACGAAGACGAGGTCGCCGAGACGGAGTTTGCCTACGTCCACGAGGGTCGAGCGTGGGTGCTCAGTCACCCCGTCAATCGGCTCGACGGGTGGACCCCGGTGGGATTTGATCAGCTCGTCGAAGTGGACGTGATGGACCCGGCCCTCATCGACCTCGAGCCGGGCACCTCCGGTGTGCAGGGGATTCCGCTGCCGTGCGCGTGGAGCCGCGAACATCGGGCGCATCCCACCCAGCCCGGGCATCTGCTGGTGCTCTGTGAGGGGGTCGTGGACGTGGATCTCGACGCGGCGACGTGGGACTGGCACGTGCCCCCCGAGTATTTCCCGGGGGGCGGGGAGATGAACTACTTGCAGCCCCAAGACTTCGTGGTGTCCGAGGACGGGGCCACGACCGTCGTCGCCATCTACACCGCTGACTTCAGCGAGGTGGAGCTTTGGGCGGTGCATGGTGACGCGGCGCCACAGCTCCTCGTTGGGGGGTTGCAGTCCGCCGAGCGCAGCCTTGAGCTGTATGAGGACGAGCTGTTTTTCGGTGATCGCAGCGTCAAGAATCCGGGCGTGCGTCGATTCTCGTTGGGCGGCGAGGCGCTGTCGGAGGTCGAATCTACCGGGCTCGCTCCCTACGCGCTGGGCGCGTGGCGCCTGCAGTAATCACGGCGGAGAAGTCGGCGGGATCATCTGCCAGCGAGCGAACCAGGCGTCGCCGTCGGCGGCCCGCCAGACGCAGAGGCTGCCGCGGCATCCGCCGCGCGCCCCGTCGTCGCGGGCGCACCAAAAGTCGGTGTCGAGCCTCCAGTATTGGGTGAGGTGATCGCACGCCGGCGCGTTGGCCTGCTCGAGCAATCGCGTGACCTCGGCGGTCGGGGGCGCGGCGCTCTCGTAGCGCAGGAGGCACGCGCCGCTGGCGGTGTCTGCCAGGGATCGGAACGCCCGGGCCGCTGGTGGCAACGAGAACGGCGGGGGGGTGCATGGAGTGCCCTGCGGCGGGCTGGACTCCCCGACAGACGCCGACTGTCCGCCATATCGCCACCGCTCGACGCACTCGATGCCGGCGGCGATGACCGCCACAAACACGAGGACGCCAAAAAACGCGCGTGACTCTAGTTTTAAGCGGGTGTCGCCCGGGGTCGAGTTTTCGCGCACGTGGGAGTCTACCAGCCCCTGGAGCGCGGGATCGAGGCGGCAGAATCCACGGCGCCCCGGGGGCGTTTGACCGGCTAAACACCTTGCAGATAGCCTCGCTGCCCATGTTCAGGTTTCAATCCCCGCGACGCAAAATGCTCCTATTGCCGATCTCTCTCGCGACGGCGCTCGCGACGTCCGCGTGCGCGAGCCCCAGCGGGTCGACGGCGGCGCCAGGCGCGGGCTCAGCCTCGGCCGCGGCGATCATCGAGGCCTCGAACCTCCCCAAGACGATCCCTGCGCCGCTCCCCGATGATCCCATGGCGGTCACGATTCATCGCCTCTCCAATGGCATGACGGTCTACATCAGCACCGATCGGGAGAAGCCACGGTTCTCGGCGTACCTGCCGGTGCGAACCGGAAGCCGGAATGATCCGTCCACATCCACCGGTCTGGCTCACTACCTTGAGCACATGCTGTTCAAGGGGACCGACGAGCTGGGGACCACAGATATGGCCGCGGAGCGCCCACATATTGAGGAGATCGAGCGCCTGTACATGGAGCTCCGCGCGGCGGAAGATGACGCGGCGCGACAGGAGACGCTCACGAAGATCGATCGCGCGACGCAGGAATCGTCGAAGTTCTCGATTCCAAACGAACTCAGCCGCCTCTACGCCCAGATGGGTATCGACGGGCTCAACGCGTACACCTGGCTCGACGAGACTGTGTACATCGCTGACGTCCCGTCGAACCGGCTGGAGGCGTGGGCGGCGGTCGAGGTTGAGCGGTTCTCGGATCCCGTGTTTCGCCTGTTTTATCCCGAGCTTGAGGCGGTCTACGAGGAGAAAAACATCTCGCTCGATTCGCCGTATCGGCGGGTGAATGAGGCGATGATGAAATCGATGTTCCCGGGCCATCCATACGGGACGCAGCCCACGATCGGTCTCGTGGAGCACCTCAAGACGCCGGCCTATCAAGACATGGTCGACTATTTTCAAGACTGGTACGGCCCCAACAATATGGCCATCGTCCTGGCGGGCGACATCGACGCTGAGACGGCGATTCCGGTGCTTGAAGCGAGCTTTGGGAGACTCCCGGTCCGAAAACTTGGCACCGCCGCACCGGCGGAAGTGACGCCCATGTCGTCGCGCGTGGAGCGGGTGATCGAAGCGGAGGGAGAGACGTCGATCGTCCTCGCGTGGCAGACTGTCCCCGCCAAACATGAAGACCGCGCTGCGCTAGAGGTGCTCGATATGCTGGTCGACAATGGTTCCTCTGGACTCTTGAATATCGCGCTCACCACCACGCAGAAGGTGGCCCGCGCGGGCTCCAGCCCGACCTTCGTCAAAGAGGCGGGGTGGTGGCGGCTGTCGGCGACGGCGAAAGAGGGGCAAACGCCCGAGGAGCTCGAGACGCTGTTGCTCGGTGTCATCGACGACCTCAAGCGTGGGTCTTTTAGCGACGACGATCTTGAGGCGGTGAAGCTCGCCGATGAACTACAGTTTCAGCTGGAGCTCGAGTATCCCGGCGCGCGGGTCTCCAAGATGACCGACGCGTTCATCCAAGGATGGGATTGGCCGGACATGGTCGCTTCCAGGGCGCGGCTCCAAGCGGTGACGCGGGAGGATGTGCTGCGTGTCGCTCGTCAGTATGTCGGTGACGCCTACGCGGCGGTCAAGCGCATCCCCGGGTCCCCGGAGCTCCCCAAGATCGAGAAACCGACGATCTCGCCGGTGGCGCTTGACCCCTCGCGGAAGAGCGGCTTTTCGCAGCGGATCCTCGGCATGGAGGCGACCCCCATCGAGCCCAAGTGGCTGGTGGAAGGTGAGGCGTTCGAGCGGGCGGAGGCGCCGAGCGGTGTGTTGCTCACGGCGCACAACGAGCGCAACAAGCTGTTTCTTGTGTCCTATCGATTCGACGTGGGGAGCTGGAGGAGCCCGGGGTTGTGTTTCGCGTTGGATCTCGCGCAGCGCTCTGGGACCGCCACCAAGAGCAACGAGTCGATCAAAAAGACGCTCTCGAAGATTGGCGTGGATATCTCCGTCTCTTGTAGCGACCACGCGACCACGGTCAGCGTGAGCGGAATCGACGACAAGATGGAGCAGGGCTTGGCGCTGGTACAAGAGTGGCTCGGCCAGGTTGTGATCGAAGACGAGGCGCTAGAGAACGCGAAGAACACGAAGATCGGGATCAGGAACGACAACCTCGAGTCGCCACGGTTCCTCGGTTGGGCGCTCACTTCCTTCGGCCGTAGGGGTGGCGAGAGCGCCTTCCTCCACCAATTGAGCAATGTGGGCCTCAAGAAACTCACGCGCGGCGACGTGGAGGCGCTCTCCCGCGGGCTGTTCTCCTACCGGCGAGAGGTCCGCTACTTCGGACCGCGCGCGCGGGCGGAGGTCGAGCCGCTGTTGTTGACCTCGGAGGGGCTTGGGGCGACCGAACGGCGTGAGCCAAATCGCTACCGACGGGTGGAGCGCCCGACGATTTACTTTCTGCACCGGGACGTCGCGAAGTCCTCCGTCTCGATCACCGTGCCTCGGCCGCCTGGGGAAGAGGTCGAGCGCGCGTCAGCCGAGGTCTGGTCGAGTTACCTCTCAGGCGGGATGGGCGGCCTGATCTTTCAGGAGGTGCGTGAGGCTCGCGGCTTGGCCTACAGCGCCTACGCCTTCGTGAGCACGGGCAGCTATGCAGACGACGAGTGGTTCCTCGGCGGGTCGCTCGGCACCCAGGGCGACAAGACCGTCGACGCCCTCACCTTGATGCTCGAATTGCTGCTCGAACATCGCTTCGATACGAACACGGTGTCGGTGGCGAAGGCCGCGATGGAAGAGGAGTTCCGCACGGGTCGAATCTCACCACGGCGGATTCCGCGAAAAGTGAGCTCATGGGAGAGGGCTGGGCTGTCTGGAGATCCCCGCCCGGCGCGACGCGAGCGCACAAAATCGCTGTCCGTGGACGAGCTGCAGGCGTGGTCTGACGCGGTGGTGAAGGGAGACACCGCGCCGGTGATCACGGTGCTGGGCAATCGCGAGACGGTGGACCTGGAGGCGCTCGCTGCGATCGGTGAGGTGATCGAGGTCAAGCCCGAGGACCTGGTCAGCTGGTAGGACCGGGGCGGCGCATCGGGGGCGACTTCGCGGCTGCGCCCGGGTCCGTACTGCACGCTTGTTGCGTTCGCGGCGCCGGAGATGTCGAGGGCTGCGCCGTTTTTGGTGACGTTCCCCTTGCCCTGCTAGCCTAGGGCTTGCCGTGACTCTTCCGCGCCGAACAACTCGATTTCCCGTCCTCTTTGGAGCGACCATGCTCCTCGCATTGACCTCTGGCGCAGGTTGCGCGTCGAACGGTAATTCGAGCGCTAGCGCCGTTCCATCGGTCGAAAACGACGATGCGCTTATCGCGCGAATGCGACAGGACAACGCGTCGCTGCGCAAGCGCCTTCTCGAGATCGAATCGCGGGTGCGTCGACTGGAGCGCGGTGGCCCCGCTGACACCCAGCCGGTGGCAGTGAACGACCGGCGACCGGTGACCCTGGAGCGTGGCGTCTCCGCGGAGCAGACCTGGACACCGATGGATGCCAGCGCGATGTCCACGGGAGGCCCGCGCGACCTACCCGTCGTGAAGCTTGAGCGTGAGACCTCCGGCGACCGCCGGGAGGGCCGTTCAGCCATCAGCGAGCGACGCGAGGAGACCACGCGCGGCACGCGTCTACGAGAGTCGGTGACGATCTCAGACGGGAACCCCGCCTTGGATGCGAGCGGCTTGGAGCCAGGATTTGGCGTGAGCGGGACCTCTGGGAGCCCCTACGGCGTCGGCGAGGACGCGGAGGGCGGCACGCCCTCGGGGACGGTTCCCTCCGATTGGGAAGTGAGCGCGTCAACTCCCGCCGCTGACGGTGCGCTCCCCGCTTACGAACCTAGCGAAGGGGCTGAGGACGGCGCCCGACGCAAGTTCACGCTCGTTGGGACGAAGCTGGTGGAGGCGACGAAGCAAAAGCGTCCCCCACGCAAGGCTTCCAAGAAGTCAAAGCCGACGCGGAAGTCTCGCGCCAACAAAAAGTCTCGCTCAAAGAAGATCGCGGCTGATCCTGCCGCCGAGTATCAAGCGGCGCGCAGCCTCTACACCTCGGGGCAATTCATCGACGCGGAGCACGCCTTCGAGCGCTTCGCTCGCGCGCATCCCAGCCATGAATACGCCGACAATGCGCTGTACTGGAAGGGAGAGGCGGCCTACGATCAACGGCACTTCTCCGACGCGCTGGCGGCGTTCACCGAGGTGATCGAGCGGTATGGCGGTGGGAATAAGGCCTCGGACGCCCTGCTAAAGATTGGGCTTTGTTATGGAAAAATTGGCGACACCGCAAACGCCAAAGATGTACTTGAGCAGCTTGTCCTCGCGTATCCGAACGCGCGAGCGTCGAGCATCGCAAAGAAGAAACTCGCTGAGATGTCGGGAGTTCAACAATGAAATTTCGTCGGTGCACCACAATCACGCTCTCCTCTCTCCTGCCGGCCGCGGCCGCGGTCTCACTCGTGATTCCGACGCTCGCCTTGGCTCAACCACCGGTGGCGGATGGCCGACCGAGCGGCGCGGGGGCGCCTGGGGTCGGGATGCAATCAGGTGGAAATGTCGATCCAACCACCCGCGCAAATCCGGGAATTCTTGGGAATTCATCGCGCGCGAGCGGTGGCACGACGGGGACGATCCGTGGGCCTGGCGCGTCCACCGGCGGGGAGGATGGTGAGGAAGCGGCGCCGATGGGGAACGACATCCTCGATCTCAACCTGTACGACATGGAGGGTGGCGGGTACGGGATCACCATGCCCGAGTTTCATGTGGTCGAACCCGGCGACACCCTGTGGGCCATCAGCGAGGGGTATTTTCGGGATCCATATCTGTGGCCCAAGCTGTGGTCGTTTAATGAATCGATAACGAACGCCCACTGGATTTTTCCCGGTGACCGCGTGCGCTTGCTCGACGCGGAGGATGGAGCAGCTGGTGGACTGCAGGTCCCCTCTCCGGCGATCAGCTATGAGCAGACGCGGCGGATCGACGCCGTGAAGCATCAAGAACAGCTGCTCGACCGCTACGCGTTCGTCGATCAAGAAGACATGGACAGCGCGATGGAGATCTCGGGCGCTGCCCAGGCGAAGGTCATGGTGAGTCTGGGCGATATCGCCTACATCAGCTATGACGCCTCCAATCCGCCGGTGGCGGGAGAGCGGCTCGCAGTGTTCGCGCCGACGCGGCCAGTGCATGACGTCATCATTCGCGGCAAGAAGCGGAACCGGGTGAAGAAAGGGCCGGTGATCGGTCAGCTCGTTGAGATCGTCGGGGAGGTGTACGTGCAGCGGGTGGCCAAAAAGAGCGCGGAGGTGCGCATCGTGGATGCAATGCGCCCCATCGAGCGCGGGTTTAAGGTCGGAGAGCTCCGCTCACGGTTCTCGCGGATCCGCCCCGTAGAAAATCAGAGCAACGATCTTGGTCGTATCCTCAGTTCATTCCGGGGGACCGCGCTGATCGGGGAGCTCAATCTGTTTGTGATCAACCTCGGCTCTGACCAAGGCGTGCGCCGCGGCAATATCCTTGAGGTGATTCACAAGGGTGATGAATACTCCCCAAATCATGAATTCCATGTCCCCTACGAAGAGGGGCATCCACGGCGAGTGCTCGCTGAGGTGATGGTGGTGCAGGTCCAAAAGCAGGCCTCGTTGGGGATCGTGCTGGTCGGCTTGAAAGAGGTCGAAGAGGGAGATCCCGTCGAGATGCGGATGCCAGAGATGAGCGAGACCGAGGAGCCCACCGTCTCCTCCGCAGGCGGCACCACAAGTTCGGCTTCGGCGAGCGCCTCCACCGGGAACAGGTCGGCGAGCTTGTCCGCGTCGGGCGAAGCCGCCACAGGCCGCTGATCGCCCACGAGGCAGCCCGCGCCTCGGCCCGCCGATCGCGCCGCAGAACGCGCGTCGTGTGATCAAAATTGTGTCTTGCTCGGGTGACGACGCGCAACGTTCGGACGGCGGCGGCGATACCAGAGGTATGGAGCTTGTTGGTCAGATCCCGAGGGCGCCCCGCGTGGCGGTGGTCGGCAGCCGTGCGACAGAGCGCCGCTTTGTCGCGGCCGTCGATGAGATCGTGTACGGCGCCCGCCGCGCTGGATTTTCGGTGGTCTCGGGGGGCGCCATCGGGATTGACACGGCGGCCCACGAGGCGAGCTTGCGGATCGGGGTCGGTACCCTCGCCGTGCTCCCCCTCGGATCGGATCGTCCGTACCCGGCGACCAACGAGGGGCTCTTTGAGAGGCTGGCGGGGGCGAGCACCCCGCGCAGCGGTGTGCTGTTCCACCAGCCGCTCGGGACCACGCCGACGCGGGGCATGTTCGCGAGCCGAAACCGGCGGGTGGTGGAGCTTTGCTCGCACGTCATCGTGGTCGCGGCGGGGCTCCGCTCAGGCTCCGTGCAGACCGGGAGGCTCGGGCTCGCGCGCGGTCGACACGTGGCGGTGGTGGTGGGCACGCCGGGTGCGGGGCTTCTCGCGGGGGCTGGCGCGACATGTCTCGGCGCGCCCGCCAGCGAGGGACTGGCGCTCCGGACCGCGGCGTGGTTGTCGGGTTCTCCCGCGGAGGCGCAGGAGCCTGAGTGGCCTGAGCATCTGTGGTTTGTTCGCGATCGACTCGCGCTGGCCGGGGGAGCCGGCGTCTCCGCGGTCGACTTCGAAGACCCTGCCGCTGCCATGGCGGCGCTGTTCGAGGCCGAGCTTTCGGGCTACCTCATCGAGGTCGGCGCGGGCCGGTACGCGCCGCAAAGGCGGGCGCCCGGGGCCTCGTGAATGGAGTACGCTAGCCGACGATGCGCGTAGACCCTATCTTGTCGGACCTCATGCGGGAGCTGAGCTCGCGAGGCTTTGACTTGTGCGGGCTCGCGAGCGCTCGGCGCCACGACCGTGGCGTGCCGACGCCGCGTCAGCTCCTCTCGACCGCGGTGGGAGACAGGCTCGTGGTGGTGGTGGGTCATTCTCGCGGCTGGTGGGATCGGTGCCTCGACACGCTCGTGGAGGAGCCGGCGCTCCTCGATTCGCTCGATCCGATCGACGAGGTGGCGGAGCGGATGGTGGAGGCGGCGGTTCGCGTGAGCGCGCCCGCCGAGAGCCTCCCCGACGGGGCGTGGGAGGTGAGATACGCCCACGCACAACACCCCCCGTCCATGCGTGATCTCGCCGCCCAGGCGGGGCTCGCGAGCTTTGGGCCGGCGGGGTTGGGCGCGCACGCGCGCTGGGGCCCGTGGATTTCGTTTCGCGCGGCCATCGTCACAACGTGGCCGGCCCCGACCGCCGGTGAGACGTCGTCTGGTCCGTGCGAGGGGTGCCGCGGACCGTGTGGCCCGGCGATGGAGGAGGCGCGCCGAGCCGCTCCGATCCCGGCCGGAGCGACTCGCCTGCCGCTCGCGGGGTGGCGCGCCTACGCGGACGCGCGCGCGATATGCCCGGTAGGGACGGACGCGCGTTACGGGGCGGACCAGCTCGAATATCACTACACGCACGGACGCGACGTGTTGCGCCGTGCGTTGGCTCAGCGACGCAGGTGCTCCTCGAAGAAGTCGAAGACTCGCTCTTCCATATAGACACGATCCGCGAGGGCGCGCGGCATGTGGCGCTCGTCAGGGAACATGAGGAGCTCGTAGTCCTTGCGTTTGGCGATGAGCGCGTTGATGAGCCGAGCGGTGTGACGGAAATGTACGTTCTCGTCGATGAGCCCGTGGACGAGCATGAGGTGCCCCGTCATATTGTCGAGGTGTCTCATCACGGCGCTCGCGGCGTAGCCCTCCGGGTTGGTCGCAGGCGTGCCCATATAGCGCTCAGTGTAGTGGGTGTCGTAGCCGTCCCAGTGGGTGACCGGGGCGCCGGCCACCGCGACCTTGAAGGTCTCCGGAGCCCGCGCGAGGGCCATCGCCGCCATATAACCGCCGTAGGACCACCCGTAGATGCCGACCTGCCCAGGGTCGATCGCGCCCTGCGCTGTGAGCCACTCGACGCCCTCTACTTGATCGCGCACCTCGAGGTTTCCCATGTCGTGCTTGATGGCGCCCTCGAATTGGAGCCCGCGGCGGGCGGAGCCGCGGTTGTCGACCTTCAGCACAGTGAACCCTTCTTGGCGGAGGTACTGCGCGCGCAGGTCGACCGTCATCCCCCAGCCGTTGGTGACGCGTTGGGCGTGCGGGCCGCCGTAGACGCTCACGATCAGCGGGGTAGGCTCGCTCTGATTTTGAGGCTTGTAGATCGCGCCGTACAGCGTGACCCCGTCGTGCGTTTCAAAGGAGACGAGCTCAGGGGGCGTCAGCCCGAGTTTCGCGATCTTGGGGTCCACCTCCTCGTGGATGGTCTGCATGACGGCGCCGTCCTTGAGGCTCCGAACATGAATGGTGGGGGCCGCTGTCGTCGTGTGGTGGGTGTCGATAAAGGCGGTGAAGGTCTCGTTGATCGCGGTGGAGTGCATCCCCGACCCCTCGGTCACGCGCCGAAGCCCCGTACCGTCCATGCCGACCACGTAGAGGTGCCGTTCTCGCGGGTCGTCCTTGGTCCCCTCGAAGAAGACCCGCGCCCCCTCGTCATCGACGGCGACGAGGCGATCGACCATCCAGTCGCCGGAGGTGAGCGCACGAACGAGCCCACCGCCCGCGTCGTAGAGGTAGAGGTGTCGAAAGCCTGAGCGCTCGGACGCCCACAGGAAATGACCCGCGAGGGGGCCCTCCTCGAGGGGGCGGAGCATCCTGTGCAGGTTGATCCACACCTCGGTAGTCTCCGTGAGGATCGGCGTGGAGGCGCCTGTCGCCGGGTCAAACCGGAGCAGCTCAAGCGTCGTCTGGGCGCGGTTTTGGCGCTGCACCCACAGCGACCCGTCGGGCATCCATCGAACCCGTGGGAGGTAGATGTCGTCGTCGTCGCCGAGGTCCATCCAGCGGACCTCGCCGCCGGACCGCCCGACGACACCGAGCCGCACGCGGGCGTTGGGTGCCCCCGCGAAGGGGTAGCGGTGGTTTTCTTCGGCGCCCTCACCCACCGCGTCTCTCCCCTGGTGGACGATGCGGTACTCGGGGATGTGGGTCTCGTCGACCTCGACGAAGGCGAGCTGCTTGGCGTCTTTGGACCACCAAAACCCGGTGCTGCGCCCCATCTCTTCTTGGGCGATGTATTCGGCGAGGCCGTTGGTCTTCCCGGTGCCGCGCGCGCCAGAGGTGATCTGTCTGCTCGTCTGGGAGCCAACGTCGGCGACGTAGAGCTCCTCGTCTAGTACGTAGGCGACGAATTTTCCGTCCGGGCTGAGGCGAGGGGCGAGGGGGGGCGACTCCGATTTCGCGACGACGGTCTTCAGGGATCCGGCGAGCCCATCCTGGACTTGCAGGGCGCCGGCGACCGGGACGAGGAGCGTGTCATTTTCTCGCGACCACTGGTAGGTGGTGATGCCGAGTCCACGCTCGCGCGCGCGCTCGCGCCGGAGCTTTTCTTCAAGGGAGAGGTTCTCCTCCGTGATCCCGGCGTCGCCCGCGTTGAGGACGAGGGCGCGCGCGCCTGTCTGGAGATTCAAGGAGAACAGCTCGCGCCGGAGGGAGCCGTCGTTCGAGTCGAGGAACGTGATCGCCTCCCCATCCCTGGTGAATTTGATCCGTTGGGGGAAGGACATCCCAGGCAGCGGGTAGGTCGCGATATCTTCGAGTGTGATCGGTTTCATGGTCGCCTGTGGCGCGGGAGACTCTCCGGTCGAGTCGCCGCCGTCGATGGACGCCCCCTCAGCCTGAGGGCGGTCATTGCAGGCGGAGAGGAGCGAGAGGCACAGCGTCAAGGGGAGTAGATGTCGGGCGCGCACGGGCGCGATCATGTCAGCGACGCCTCCCAATGTCACGCGACCGGGATCTCGAGCCATTCGGCGTCGTGAGGTGTGCCGTGGCAAGCGCGAAAGAGTCCCGCCGCGGGCGCCATGACGACGGCGCCGTTGCTGCTGATCCCGTTGAAGTCTACGCGGCTGATGGCGTCCTCACCGTTGGCTCGGTCACCGAACGCGGACTCAATCGTCGTCGCGGTGACGGCGTCCTCGGCGGCCTCGACGAGCGACTCGAGCCGCGACTGCCGCGCATGGGAAGAGGCGGCGGGGGTGTTGGCTTCGATCCCTTGATGGGCCGGGACGAGGCAGTGGTTGGTGTGAACGAAGACGCCGTCGGTCACTGGATGAACGTCGGCGAGGTTCGCGGAACACTCGATGGCCGCCGCTCGCGAGCCTCGATCCATCAGGTAGTAGTAGTGAGCGCCCGCCCGGGGAGCATCGACCACCGCGGTCGTCGCGGCCTCGAGCGTGTCGCAGTGCAAGACCTTGTGGATGATGCTGAGATAGGTGACGCCGGCGCGGGGATCTTTCGTTCTGATATTGGTGGTCCCGACGGCGATTCCTCGCTCGTTGAGCCCGATCAAGGACAGGCATCCGACGGTGGTCAGCGAGCGCGTGCTGGGTGCGTCGGCGGGGGCGCGGCGCACGACCAGCACGTAGGGCATATTGTCCGTGGCGAGGTCCCACGTCTGGCCGCAATGGCCGTGTCCAGCGCGGTTGCGGTCGGGGCCGACGACGACGCTGGAGCAGCCACCGAAGGTCTCGAGGTCGCCGTGCCACGCGAGGATGTCGCGGAGGTCGGTGAGACCGTTCATGGCGAGGATCTTCGTGGGGCTCATATCGGCGCCGTCGGCGATGCCTTCGAGCTCTTCCCAACCCGCGGGATGGTACTGACGAGTAGGCTCGATGCACGCCGTCGCCACCCGCAGCAGCGTCGCCTCATCGACGTCGCGGCCGCCATGCTGCTTGGCCTGCGCGATGGCGTTGGCCACTCGAAGCTTGTAGAAGGTCTCGATCTCGCCGCGACACTGCTCGCCGAACTGCTGGCCCATTTCGCGGTGAGTTCCTCGAAGATCCAAGATGCGCATGGCCGGAGTGTTTCAAGACGCGGTGTGGGGGGCAAGGCGCGCCGCCGCCGAGCACCACGCCATGGGCAATCTCAGCACGGAGACGGGTGGATTTGGCCCGCGCGGGCCTCTGTGGGCGATACGCGCGGCTCGTGGGCGCGGCGGCTAGGGTGCGAGGCTGCCGTCCCAGTCGATCTTGCTCTCAAGCGGCTGCGCGGGGTCGAGGAGATCGTCGATAAAGTCCCCGACATTTTCCTCACCGATCTCGGAGCCAGCGAACGCGAAGATCGTTGAGCAGTGGCTGTCGTTGAGGAATCGCTCGTACGGGATGAAGTAGGACAGGTTGTCTTGCTCCTCATACTGGGCGACGAGCAGCTCCGTGTCTTCGTACCAGAGCTGATGGATGGCGTCCTTTGTCAGGCCGTCGAAGAAGTTCTCATAGGAGTAGCGCGAGTAATTGTAGTCCCGCATGAAGTAGGTGATCGCGATGCGATCCGCCGGCCAGAGGTTGGCGATCACATCGGTGATGTTGCCAAAGTCATCCTTGACGGTCGCGGCCTCTGGGATCTCGTCGATCACGGGGTCGACGTTCCATGAGCTTCGGATTTTTTGGTGCAGCGGCGAGGAGTGGACAGAGTTAGGGAAGATCGGCCCCGAGTCGTTCAGGGCGAACCCCCGCGCGGCGTTGGTAAGGTCGCGCAGGAAGTAGTAGTTGATCTGCGTGCCCGCGCCGCCAGCGGAGCAGCCGCTGACGAAGAGGTCGTCGATTTGAGGGAAATAAATATTGAGCCACGAGATCACCTCCATCGTGTTGTCATGCCCTGCGTGGTTGAAGACGACGTCGTCTTCGACACCGTTGGGATCCTCGTAGGTGATCACGTTGTTTCCCGTGTGCACGTCGCCGGTGCAATAGGGGACGAAGACGAGATTCCAGTCGCTGATGGCGCTCCCTGAGGCGCGATTGAGCATGGGGTAGGTGAACCCCCAAATCAGCATGTGATCGTCGGGGATGCCGTCGAGGTTCGCGACGCCGAGCCCGCCTCCCGTGCACCCGTCGTAGTCCCAGCACGCGCCGCCCGGTTCAAAGAAAACGGCGAGATTCTTCGCGCCTTCGTGCCAGTTCGCGAAGAACTTATACTGGCTGCCGTTGCCGCACACGGTCCCCGGCAGCTCGATTTTTACCCATTGATCGTAGACCGGCGGGGGAGGGCCCGTGATGTCGCCGTCGCCGTCGCCGTCGCCGTCGCCGTCGCCGTCGCCGTCGCCGTCGCCGTCGCCGTCGCCGTCGCCGTCGCCCGTTTCTCCGGCGGTGGTGCCGCCATCGTCTGTGCCATCCTCTGCGCCATCGTCGACGGCGCTTCTCGGATCCCCGCCGCACGCGACGAGTGAGAGTCCTAGCGCAGCGGCGCCGAGCGTTGGCAAGTTCCAATCGAAGCGTCGAAGCATCGAAACGACGGTACTGATTCCATTGCTGTACGACCAGCGGGTCGAGGTACCCACGGGCGTCGAGTTGTCGCCCCGGAGCCCACTAACCTCTCAACATACTGATAATCAACGATAAAATCGCTATGTAATGTGTTGCTAGACAGTATACAGAACTGTGTTAGAATCATGCGTATGGGGCGACTGCACGCGCGCTGGACCAAGGTTCGACGGAGTCGTATGGGGCAACTTCGCGCCGATCTTGAGATGGTGTGGCGGAGCGTGTCGGGCCGTCACCCGGCGCCCTACGAAGATCGGCGTGGCCGAACCGCGTCGCGGTGGGTCGCGACCCGAGCGCCGGCGCGCGTCGCGGTCGCTCGCGCGCCGCAGCCTGGTCTGTTGGAAGGGGCGACCCATGTGGTGGAACGACGGGTCGAGGAGACCGAGGACGCCGTGAGTTTGTGGCTACGGCCTGAGCGCCGAGACGCGCCGCGCGTGAGGCCGGGCCAGTTCTATACGGTCCGGGTGCCGCACCCCGACGGTGTGTTAAAGCGAGCGTACTCCGCGAGCCACAATTGCAGCGACGCGGGGCGCTTGCGGTTAACGATTCAACGAGTGGCGGATGGGCGCGCGTCGACCTATCTCACCGAGCACGTGCGCGAAGGGGCGACGCTGCGGCTCCTCGGACCTTCCGGGAGGTTTGGGGAGGCGCTCTTGGAGGGCGACGTGCGCCGCGTGGTCATGATCGCGGGTGGGAGCGGCGTGACCCCCATGGCGGCCATTTGTCACTCCCTGCTGGACGCCGCCTCAAGCCGCTACGAGTTTGTGTTGATTCACGGGGTCCGCACGCCGCGACACGCGCTGTTGGCTCAAGAGCTCGACGACCTCGCGCGGGCCCGGCGGGGACGCCTCTTCATCCATCGCGTCTACGAGCGTGACGGACCCCCCGGATCTGCGATGGAGGGTCGCTTGGTGCCGGAGGTGCTCTCCGAGGCGCTCGACGCCGCGCTCGCGTCCCTCTCGGCGCCGCCGGAGCGGTATCTCGTGTGTGGACCTGCGGGGCTGCTGGAGTCGGCGCGCGTCACCCTGCGCGGGCGGGGAGTCGCAGCTGACCAGATCGATGAGGAGCGCTTCGCGTCTCCGGAGATTGACGAGCGGTCGAGCGAGGAGCAGGGCCAGACGACGCTCACGTTCATATCGGGAGAACGCTCGTCCCAGGTGGAGGTGGCCGCGTCGGACACCATCTTGAAGAGCGGGATCGAGGCGGGCGTCCAGATGCCGTTCTCGTGCACGATGGGTGGATGCGGTGCCTGCAAGGTGAAGCTCGTGGACGGGGCCGTGGCGATGGAGACGCCGAACTGCCTGACGGATCGTGAGCGGGCTGCCGGTGACGTGCTCGCCTGCGTGGCGCGGGCGACGGGGCCGTGCGTGATCGAGGTGCCCCAGTGACGACCGTGGTGACACGCGAGATCGATCGGGAGGTGTTCGTCTTCAAGATGCGCGATCTTTGCGAGCGAACCGGGCTGGATAGGCAGACCATCCACTTCTACATTCAGCAGGGGCTCGTGCCGGAAGGACAAAAGACCGGGCGCAACATGGCCTACTACTCGGAAGAGCACCTGGAGCGGATTCGCTTGGTCCGAGAGCTCGCCCATCAACGGTTCTTGCCGCTCAAGGCGATCCGCGCGGTGCTCGACGGCGAGGAAGAGGCCTTCTCACCCGAGCAGCGGGCGATCATGTCGGAGGTGCGAACGCGAGTTCGGTCCGCACTCCGTCCGACACGGGCGACCCCCTTCGTGTCCGCGTCGGCGGTCGCGGCGCGCACCGGCTGCTCTGTCTCGGAGATCCTGGAGCTTGGTGAGGCCGGGCTGCTGACCTCGCGAGGGGAGGCGGCGAACGAAGAGGTGTTGGAGGAGGATGTGTGGGTCGTCGAGGCGTGGGTGCGGCTGCGGGCGGCAGGCTTCGATCCAGCGCTCGGTTTCTCACCGGGGGATCTCGCGGTCTACGGAGAGGCGATGAAGAGCCTCGTGCGCCTGGAGGCTCGCATGTTCGCGACGCGCGTGGGGCGGCTCGACCCAGACGAGGCGGGGAGACTGCTCGACCGCGGGCTCCCGCTCATCAATGAGTTCATCACGAGGCTCCACACCAGCCGCGCTCGTCAACTGTTGGCGACGATCGATTGAGGACAATGACCATGACCATGCTGAACGTTGACAAGCTCACCAACCTACTCCCCGGGAAGATGCGCGAGCGGGTGGACGCGTACTTCGAGGCCCTGGACGTGTTCATGGAGATCCGCGATCCGAGGGTGCTCGCCGCGCTCGGGCCCTCGGGTGTTCGGGGGCTGCTTTTGCGGCGGGGAAAGCAAGGCCGACCGAGTCATATGCCGGCCTCGCACGACGCGACCTTTGACTGGACCTACCCCGCAGACTTCCCAGAGATGGCGGAGCTTTATCGGCGGGCGAAACAGGGCCAGTGGGACAGCGACGTCGACATTGACTGGAGCATCGACGTGGATCCGCTGAACCCGGAGGTGCCGCTGCTGCCGCGGTCGTTCCTCGACTTTGATGGGCTCCGGCGCGCTGGCATCCGCTTGGATCAGAAGGAGCAGACCGAGGTGACGTTCAGCGTGGCGGCCTGGATGTTGAGTCAGTTCCTCCACGGCGAACAAGGGGCGTTATTCGCCGCGGCCCAGGTGACCGAGGCTGTTCAGTTCTTCGACGGAAAACTCTATGGCGCCACACAGGTGATGGACGAAGGGCGGCACGTGGAGGTGTACAACCGGTATCTCGATCAGAAACTCAACCGGCTCTACTCCGTCAATGACAACCTCTTCGTGATCATCGATTCGCTCATGACCGACAGCCGCTGGGACATGAAGTTCCTCGGCATGCAAATCATGGTGGAGGGGCTCGCGCTCGGGGCATTTGGCGTGATGTACCAGCAGACAAAAGAGCCGCTGCTCAAGTCGATCTTGCGGCGGGTCATCCAGGACGAGGCGCGACATGTCCACTACGGCGTGCTCGCGCTGCGGGAGCACTTCACGAACAACCTCTCGGATCGCGAGCGGCGCGAGCGCGAAGAGTGGTCGTTTGAGGTCGCGCTCTTGATGCGGAATCGATTTATGGCCTACGAAGTCTACGAGGAGTGGTTTGAGGGGCTGATGAGCCGCGAGCAGTGGCGTACGTTCATTACGAACACCCCCGGGATGAGCCAATTTCGTCAGGTGATGTTCAGCCGATTGGTCCCCAACCTTCGGGCCATCGGGCTCATGTCACCGAGGATCCTCCCGCACTACGAGCGGGCGGGGCTCATGCGCTTTTTTGACGGTCGGGCGGCGGATCAGATGAGCGAAGAGCAGCTGCTCCACGAGCTCGACGGGAGCGACGTTCTCGCGGCGGCACAGTAGCGGAAGAAGTGGTGACGTAGTGGACGTCCTGACGACTTCGTAGGACACTGCGCGCGTGCCCAAGTCGCAAACGACGGCGAAATTGAGGACCCTCTCGCGGGAGCTTTGGCCCGCGACCTCCGTGGCGTTCCTGGCGGTGCCGCAAGGGCTCGCCTACGCCACAATCGCAGGCCTGCCTCCAGTGGTGGGGCTCTACGCGTCGATGATTCCGCCGGTGGTAGGCGGGATCCTGCGTTCCTCAAGGCACGTGGTCACCGGCCCGACGAACGCGCTCAGCCTGCTGGTGGGTGCCGCGGTCGTGTCCACCCACCACGGGGATCCCGTGCAGGTGGCGCTCGCGCTCGCGGTGATGGTCGGCTTGATTCAGATCGTCGCGGGGCTGCTGCGACTTGGCCGCGTCGTCGGCTACGTCTCCACGAGCGTGGTGCTCGGATATATCACGGGGGCGGCGCTGCTGATCGGAGCCGGCCAGCTCTCCAACCTCACGGGGACCGACGGGGTGAGGGGGACCTTGTGGATCATGGCGCGGGGGTGGTCGGCGGGGCTCGCCGACACGTCCGGCGTGTCTGTGGTGGTCGGCGCCGCCACCTTGGTTATCTTCGCGGGTGTTCGGTGGATCAACGCGCGCGCTGACAAGAAATACCCAGGCGCGCTGATCGCCTTGGGCACGATGACCCTCGCGAGCTGGGCGATGGAGCTCGAGCAGCGGGGCCTCCGGGTCGTCTCGGATATCTCGGAAATTTCGAGCGGGCTGCCCCCCTTCACCCGGCCGAGCGCTGAACTGTGGCCCGAGCTGCTGCCGCTCGCGGTCGCTTGCGCGGTGTTGTCACTGATCGAGTCGTCCTCGGTCGCGCGCGCCATCGCGGGGCGAACGGGGGACGCCATCGACAGCTCACGAGAGTTCTTCGGCCAGGGCATGGCGAACCTCGCGGCCGGCTTGTTCTCGGGCTACCCGGTCAGCGGGAGCCTGGGGCGGTCCGCGCTCAACGAGCAGGCGGGGGCCCAAACGCGGTGGTCCAGCGTCATGTCGGGAGTCGTCCTCTTCACGCTCGTGGTGTTCGCTGGGGGGGCGATCAACCACACGCCCATCGCGAGCCTCGCGGGGATCCTCTTCGTCATCGCCTTCGATCTCGTCGACGCGACACGGATCCATCGAGCGATTCGTGCGTCGTGGGGGGACGCGGTGGCGTTCGGCGTGACGCTGATCGGCACGTGCTCGATTCGGCTCGACCTCGCGATCTACTTGGGGATCTCGATGAGTCTGATCTTGCACCTGCGGCGCGCGCGGATGCTTGTCATTCGAGAGCTCGTCTTGACCAGTGAAGGGCGCATGCAGGAGGGCGCTCCGCACGACGAGGCGCCGACGCGCCCCGAGAGCACTCAAGCGATCGTCGCAGCGGACCAGCAGCGCTGTCGCAAGGTGCGGATTCTCCACGTGGAAGGCGCCTTGTTTTTCGGCTCCGCTCCAGAGTTAGGCGCCGCGCTTGACAAGATGTCCCATGAAGACGACTTGGTCGCGCTGGTCGTCAGGCTCAAGCGCACCTCCGGGATGGACGCGTCGTGCGCAGACGAGCTGTCGGCGACCGCAGCGCGTATGCGCGAGAGGGGGCGTCACCTCGTCTTGGCTGGGCTCAACCGTGAGGCGTATCGCGTGTTGGAGCGCAGCGGCGCCCTCGAGAGCATCGGTGAGGAGAATGTATTTGAGACCCAGGAGACGTGGCTCATGGCGTTGGACGCGGCGCGCGTCCACGCCATGGCGCTCGCCCAAGGTGAGTGCGCGACCTGCCCGTGGCGCGACGGGCGGAGCTTCCTGCCACCGGCCGTCGCGGTCGAAGAGAATGTGCCGCTGGCGAGGTCACAGCACGCCGACAGATCTCGATGAAGGCTCACCCGTCCGCGGGCGAGGAAGGCTCACGCCGCTCGCGTGAGGTCTGCATCATAAGTGTTCGATAGTACTCAATATTTATCGGTTCGGCGCGGTTGACGGGGCTGACAAGCGCGCCGTCCTGGCGAACGCTGAAAGAGACGCCATGCTTGGGGCGTGCGGGATTTGATCCACATCGGGAGGCGACCACAACCCCAGGCGGTGGCGGGCTTGTCCCATGAAGAAGATTGGAAGCAGGCGAGCCCCGCGCGCATCCAGGAGGCGCTGCGGCATGCCATGGCGAAGGGGGCGGGCGGATGGTTCGTCCTCGACGCGTCGTCGCGGGTCGGTCACACGCTGCAGCGGTTCGAGGTGTCCGGCCGCGAGCTCGTCGCCTGGCGCGGTCCGTCGGGCCTCCTCGTGGCGCCCGCCGCGTGTCCCCACATGGGCGCGGACCTGTCTTGCGGATCCACGCGCGATGGGAAGGTCGTGTGCCCGTGGCATGGCCTGGCGCTCGGCGAAGCGCGCCACGGCGCGTGGGCGCCCCTGCGCACCTACGAGGACGGCATCCTGTCGTGGGTTCAAATCCCTGGCATCGAGCCCCTGACAGACGCGCCGGTTCATCCGATTCGTCCAGAGAAGTCTCTCGCGGGGGTGATCCGGATGGAGGTGCGCTGCGAGCCTCAGGACGTGATCGCGAATCGACTCGACCCGTGGCATGGCGTTCATTTTCACCCGCACAGCTTCGCGAAGTTGCGGGTACTTGAGGAGTCCCCCGACTCAATCTTGCTGCGTGTCTCCTACCGGATCGCGGGGCGGATCGCGATGGAGGTGGACGCCACGTTCGACTGCCCGTCAAGTCGAGTGATCGTCATGACGATCGTTCGGGGGGAGGGAGAGGGTTCACTGGTGGAGACTCACGCGACTCCGATTGACACGGCGCGGTGCGCGGTCATCGAGGCCACGGTCGCGACCTCGGAGCGCTCGGGATTTCTGGCGTTCGCCCGCTCGTCGCTCATCAAGCGCATCATGGCCTACTTCATCGAGCGTCGGGCGGCGCGGCTCTGGGTGGAGGACGCGATGTACGCGGAGCGGACCTTCGCCCTGCGCCAAGGAGAATTCACCGAGATACGTCAGCGCCCCGAGGCGCTTCGGTCACGGGCGCCCTGAGCGGTCGGGCTCTTGGGGAGACGCGTCTGTGCGTGGCTCGGGGGATGCGGGGACGGCGGGCGCGCGCGGAAGCGACGGCGACGGGCGACCCCGCTTGGTGGGTGGCAAAAACCCCCGCAGGGGGACGGTGTACAGCTGCGCCGGACGGAGGGCCTCTGCTTGAAGGATGCGATTGGCGGCGATCATGCCGGAGGTCGCCGCGCCCTCGAGCAGCATCGCGGGGCACGGGAGCTTGACCCAGTCGCCTGCCAGCAGCAGTCGCGGGTGCGCCGTATCTGTGGTGGGGCGGAATCGATGCAGGCCGGTGTGAAAGGCGGTGAAATCGGCTTTCACGTAGGCGTGTTCGTGCATGATCTTCGCGCCGCGCAGCTCCGGGAAATACTCGAAGAAGTCCTCGAGCATCGCGGCCTTGATCTTCTCATCATCGCCAAACTCGTCGGGCACAGCGTAGCAGTGCAACTCAAAGACGCCGCCTCCATGTTCGGCGGAGAACCGCGCGGAGGTCTGCTCGATTCGATGATAGAGCGACACCGAATCGAGGAGCTGCGCGCGATCGGTCATCACAAACCCTGGGAGATCACGTGAGATGTCACGATCGATCCAAACGCGGAGCACCGCGTAGCGTTGTGACGCGCGCATGCGCTCAAGATTCGAGGTGAGGGCCGGGTCGCGCTGTTGAATCGACGTGGAGCGCGCCGCGAGTCGCCGGGTCGCCATCACGTCCGCCGCGAGGATCGCGTAGTCGAACGGGCGACCATCGACGCTCACGCTGTCCTCCGCCAGCTCGACGCTCTCGACGCGGGTAGAGGTGCGGATGACGACCCCGTGGGATTCGAGGTGCGCGCGAATGGGCGCCAGGAGCGTGAGCTCATGGTCATCATTTGGGATGTCGTAGAGCAGCCCGTGGTCGTGGCTGAGGAAGTAGAAATGGAAGCTCTTGATGAGCTCCGCCATGCTCATGTGCTCGGGGCTGGCGAAGAACGCGCGCGAGAAGCTGTTGAAGACCAGCTGAAGCTCGCGAGGGAGTTTGACGTCGTCGGCGAAGGACTGGAAGGAGATGTCATCCCAGCGCTCAAAGGTCTCGGACGGGTCGTACTCCATCATCGATTGCATCCGCTTCATCTCGGGTCGGAGCACGTCGCGAACGCGCATCATGCCGGTCCCGAGCAGCGAGACAAGATTCAAGATCGGGGCCCGGTGAAGGTCTGCGAACCCGTAGGCGCGCCCAGAGCCGTCCAAAATAGTGTAGTCCTCAACAGGTCGGAATGAGCGGCGAATATCGAGTCTGTCGAGGAAGTCATTGAGGTTGTAGTAGTGGCGGAAGAAGGCGTGAAAACCGTGCTCCACTTGCATTCTGCGGCCGCCGCCCACGTTCGCTTCCCATGAGCCGAGCTTCCCCCCGACGTGGTCGGAGGCCTCAAACAGCTCCACGTCGAAGCCTCGCTCGGCGAGGCTGGCAGCGGCGAGCATGCCCGCGACGCCGCCGCCCACGACGGCCACGCTCCTCGAGGCCTCGGCCTCGGCGGTTTGTGACAGCGTCCGCGGGAGCTGATCGTCGACCTCGTTGAGGCGGTGCCGGTAGCCTCCGAATCGACGCTCGATGCCGCGGCTCAGGCCCGCGGCGCGGGTGAATGCCTCGAACAGCACGACCGAGAAGTTCACGAGGGACAGCCCGTACACGAAGTCTTCGACGGGAATTGTCCAGACGCGAATGTCGAGCTGGTAAGCGGGGTTGTAGACGACGACGGGTCTCGCTGTGAGGTATCCATTGAAGACGAAGGTCAGGGCCATCAAGAGCGCGACGAATTGCGGATAGCGAGAGTTCACGGTCACGCCGGTGTCGAGCGCGCGGTCCAGGAGGGCGCTCACGCCGAGGGCGATGAGCGCGAGCGCCGTGTATTCCTTACCGCCGGTCCACAGGGCGGCTCCGGCGGGGATGAGGAGCGCGGCGACAATGTAGATCCATCCACGCTTCGGTCGCCTCGCGCCACGCTCCGGTTTGATCAAAAACTTCCACGCGAAGAGGCAGGCGAACGGGACGGTCACGAAGAACAGCCACTCGCCCGGGGGCAGGCCCCAGAGGCGAATGGGCAACGAATACGCCTCGTTAAAATCCCAGTGTCGTTCTGTGACGAGGGCGTCCCAGATCACGTAGGGCGCGCTCGCCAGCGCGGCGGACGAGAAGGCGAGCGGCCACAGGTGGACAAACTTCGTCCGGTGCCAAAAGCTCAGGCCGAGTGGACCCAAGAGCACCAGGAGGTTGAAGATGAGGTATTCGCCTGGCATCGGTGTCGCCGCTCGCCTGCGCGGTGTCGGGAGTGTAGCGACCAGGCAATCGAACGCCATGCCTCTGCGCGTTCGGCGCTCAAGGACGCGGGCGCCGGCGGGGCGCGGAGGTGACGGAGCGCATGTGGGACCGCCGTCGCGTCCGCGCTATGATGTTCGAGGCAGCGCCGCGGGATCATGAATACCTCACCGACGACCTACGCTGTGTTCATGCGGCACGGCGACTATGCGCAGCCACCGGGCGTACCGAGCGCGTGGCTCCCTCATCCTCTGACGGACAAGGGGCGGGAGCAGGCCAGCGCGGCGGCGGACAAGCTTCGCGAGCTCGTGGCCGCGCATGGGGCGGAGCTTTGTCCACGCGTCCACTGCTCCTCGCTGCTTCGAGCGGTGGAGACCGCCCGCGGCGTGATGTCGGCCCTCGGGCGTGATGTCGGCGGCGTGGTGGAGACCCCCGACTTGATGGAGCGCGGGCTCGGCTCTCTCGCGAACCTCAGCGTCTCGGAGATCGAAGCCGTCGCGAGGCGAGATCCTCGAGTGGGAGAATTGCCGACCGGCTGGAAATCGGCCTCGCGGTTCCGGCTGCCCTACGCCGGCGCAGAATCGCTGCTCGAAGCCGGGGCTCGCGTGGCCGCGTACGCGGACGGAGTCATGCGAGCTGTGGCGGCCAGCGCTGACCGGACCCACGCGGTGCTCTTTGTCGGGCATGGCGCGGCATTTCGTCACGCAGCCGTCGCGCTCGGCGTGTTAGAATTGGGCAGAGTTCCGGAACTCTCTATGCATCACTGCGAGCCCATCCTCTTTGAACGACGCCCCGACGCGCGGTGGCGACATGCGGCTGGAACCTGGAAGGTTCGCGCCGAATCCTCGGGCGGAGGCGATTGACCACGCGATGAGCGCTTCAGGTGCTGGATCGAGCTCGAAGGACGCCGAGGTGCCCCGACTGGGGCTCGAACGTCGCGGCGCGGCGTGGGTGAAGGGGGTGCTCCCCGACGAGGCGGACTGGTGGTCGCGGGTCGCGAACACCTCCCAACTCTATGAGGGGGCCCCGTACGACGCGGAGCCAGCGTCGGTGCGCGAGTACCTCGGGGGGCAGCCGTGGTCTTGGTCGGGGAGACGTGTGGTGTTCCTGTGCGATATCCACGCCGACACGGACGCCTGGTTCACCTCTCTCGTGGCGAGCGGCGCGGTCGAGAAACTTGGCGAGGGTGACGAGGAGTTCGAGTTGCTCGAGCAGGGGAAGGCGAGCGAGTTTGTCGTGGGAGGAGACTGCTTCGACAAGGGGCCTGACAACCTGCGCCTCCTCCGAGCCATCGCGGCGCTGCAAGCGAAGGGGGCGCGTGTCCGAATCTTGGCGGGGAATCATGACCTGCGCACCCTCGTTGGGCTCCAACATCTGGGGCGTAAGGAGCCGCGCTTCGCCCATTTGTTCGTACGGATGGGGAAGAAGAGCGTGCCCTTGTTTCACGAGATCTGGACGAACTATCTGGAGGGGAAGGTTCGTCAATCCGATTATCCGAGTGACGACGAGCTCGCGAAGCTCTTGCTTCCCGATGAGTCGTGGTACACGGATTTTCCCGCGGTCGTCGGTGATCGGATCCCTCGCAAGAAGTTGCTTAAGGAGCTCGTTCGAATCCGCGAGAAGGTCATGGAGATGACCGCGAAGAGCCGCGAGCTCGGCATGCCGATGTGGCAGATCTACGCGGCGGCGCTGAAAGGGAGAGAGTTGCTCTCTCCCGGCGGCGAGTTTGGATGGTTCTTCAGCCAGATGAAGCTCGCGGTGCGCCACGGGGGCTGCCTCTTTGTGCACGCGGGGCTCGGCGACAGTTCGGCCAAGCTCCTGCGGGAGAAGGGGGTCGCGGGCCTGAACGAGGCCTTCAGCGACCTGCTGCAGCGAGACCTCTTCGAGCTTTATCACGGGCCCATCGGGAACACCTTCCGCACCAAGTATCGCGACATCGATTTCCCGCTGACCGGCGCCGGCGTGCAAGACATTCATGACGCGGGGGTCCGCGCGATCGTCCATGGTCACAGGAACATCCACTATGGTCAGCGCCTCGTGATGCGGCGAGGCATCTTGAACTTCGAGTGCGACGCATCGGTCGATATCAACACCCGCCGCGTCGAGGGGATGGCGGGGTACGGGGGGGCCGTGACGGTGTTCGAGCCAGACGGCCGGGTGTGGGCGTCGAGCACCGACCATCCCGTCGTGAAGGTCTTTGACCCGTCCCGTCACACGACGCTTGAGATCGACCGTGACGAGGTCGCCTGAGCCCCGCCGCGGGCCTCTGGAGTCGGACACGCCGCTCAGTGTGCCTTTTTCGAGGGGTCGCTGGCGGACTCCTCGCTTCGCCGCCGACGGGCGGTCGCGATGAAGCCCTCCTTGACGAGGATCGACAAGGACCGCAGCAGCACTTTCCGAGTCACCGGTTTCCGAATCATCATGCGCGCGCCGGCGGCGATCGCCTGCGCCTCGTTACGTTCGTCGCCATAGCCGGTGTACACGATGACCGGGAGATATCGGTCAAATGTCCTCAGCTCGCGCGTGAGCTCGACGCCGGTCATTTTTGGCATGGTCAGATCCGTAATGAGCACGTCGTAGTCGCGAGAGAACCCACGCAGATAGGTGAGGGCGTCGTCGGGCTCGGTGAAACCAGTGACCTTGGCGCCGAACGTGGTGAGCACGCGATCAAGCATGCGGATATTCGCCGGCTCGTCATCGACCACGAGGACATTCTCGATCCCGAGCTCGCTGACGTCGGCGACCGCGCCCACTTCAAGCATCACTTCCGGGGTCTTCGAGGAGGCTGGAATGTAGAGATCAAACTGGGTCCCGACCGACACCTCACTTTGGACGCGAATCGTCCCGCCGAGGTCTTGAATGATACCAAAGACGGTCGCGAGCCCGAGTCCAGTTCCCCGCGTAGTCGCCTTCGTGGTGAAGTACGGCTCGAAGATGCGGTCCCGAACCTCGGGCGTCATTCCGTGGCCCGAGTCCGCGACGGAGACGCGCACGTAGTCGCCTTCGCCGAGGTCGCCGAGTGGGTCATCTCGTTCGCCGATCGAGGACACGCCCACGCGCGCGATCGTCAAGGACAGCACGCCCCCGTTGGTCTCCATGGAGTGGATCGCGTTGGTGCAAAGGTTCATGATGACCTGTTGAAGCTCGGTGGGGTCGCATTCGATTCGCGCGTCCACATCGACTTGTCCGAAGACCAGGCTGAGCCCCGGTGGGAGGGTGCGTTGGAGCAGGCGGGCGACCTCGGAGAGGACCTCCGCCACATAGAGCGTGCGGACTCGACGGTCGGATCTGCGGCTAAAGTGCAGGATTCGTTTGACGAGGTCGGCGGCGCGGCTCGCCGCGGCGACGATGTCTTGCCGCATCTCCTCCGCCTCCATGTCCATCGCGGTGAATGGCTCAAGCATCTCTGAGTACGCGACGATCGGACCGAGGAGGTTGTTGAAGTCATGGGCGATGCCCCCGGCGAGGGTGCCGAGGGACTCAAGCTGCTGGGCCTGCCGCAGGCGCTTCTCGAGCTGTTCGCGTTCGAGCTCGGCGCGCTTCACGAGCGTGACATCACGGGCGACGATGTGGGTCTTCGGCTCCGTGTCGATCACGACGCGAGTGATGCTGACGCTCACGTCGTTCGCTTTTTCGCCCGCGCGCTGCATCTTCAGGTCGAGGAGTTTGTCTGGGCTCTCGCTCGTCGCCATGTCGGCGATGACGCCGGCGATCTGCTGGCGAGAATCGCCGGCGAAGAGCTCGACGAGGTCGGACCCTATCAGGCTCGACTTGTCGCGACTTGTGAACTCGACGGTCGCCTTGTTGACGTCGGCGACCACGCCCGTTCGATCGGCGATGATCATGGGGTCGCGGGCGCCCTCAAAGATCGCGTGGAACCATAGCTGCCGGACCTTGATACTCTTGGCGGCTCGCGCGCGCTCTTCGAGCGCCGCGGCGCGGGAAACAAGGAGAAGGACACGCTGCAGCAGCTGCAGGAGAGCATGCAACAAGTCGCCCCGGCCGAACCGTCGACGCAACCCAGCACGGAGGAGCCTCCCGCTCCCGACCCAGACCCGAAGGCCGTGATC
>JAAZXR010000119.1 GCA_014240065.1 Myxococcales bacterium | reverse complement strand
CTCTCCCGCCTGGGCCGACTCCGCCACCACCACTTGCAAATCCGAGATCCAAAGCCCCCCGTCGGTCTCGCCGCCCGGCTTGATCTGAACGTCCGCCTTGAACCACCCTGAGATCCCGTCGATCACGATGGCCGCGCCTTCGATGAAGCTCGGCTGCGTATAGTCGGTCGCGATGCGGACCGTGACCACCTGCCCCGGTCGCACCTTCGACGGCGCCGTCAGCAAGGCGATCTGAGGCAACGACGGGCTCTCCGCGTCCCCCGTGGGCACCGGCGTGTCTTGTTTTTCTCCCGTCTCCGTGGGGAACTCGAACTCGTCCGCCGGCTTGACGACGTCGGTCGAACAGCCGGCCACCACCAGCAACAACACCGAGAGAAACGCGAAGATACGACACCGAATAAGAGCTTCCATAATGATCGATGCGAGCGCTGGGCACGCTCGCCGCCGACATCATACGCCCCCGCGCCCCCGTGTGAAATGGGCAAGTGACCGGCGCGCGTCCCCGCTCGTCCGACGGGGCCCGCGTCCGGCCCCTCAACACCGCGAACCGCGCCAACTTCGTTCGCTATCTCATCGAGCGGATCGGAGGCGCCACCATCCAGCGCCCGCGCCACCGCGAGACACAAGCGCCGCGTGCCTGCGCCACCACTAGGTCCAAGCGCTGCGGACGCACGCTACCACTAGGCACAAACACAATCGGCGCCGCCGGGGAGCGCCCCGTTGCAGAGCGCGAGACCGCCGCCGGTGAAGCCTCGTCGCTCGCACTCGGCGAAGCAGTCCGTCTCGTACCGGACCCCTTGCAGACAAGTGCGCAGGAAAAATTGCGTGTCGACCTCCACACACTCCACGCTCCCCTCCTCGGATCCGCCACAGGATCCAGCCACGCTGTCTGCGCAGAAACAGTCGACCCCGCCCTCTGTCACGCACGGTCCCGCCCCGGCCTCCGGGAACCCAAAACGGACGCATTCACACGAACACTCGGCGCGAAGAAAATGCGCGGTTTCATCATCACAAAACTCAAGCAGCCCAGCCCCGGTACACGAGATCTGAAACCCCTCGCTCGGATCACACTCGACCCCGAGCGAGTCGGCGCAGGTGCAGGTGGCGCTCCCCGTCCCGTCCCCCGGGTTGCACACGCCCGTCTGCCCGCAGGTCCCGGAGTTGTCGCTCATGCATGGCGCGGCGCAGTTCTCCGTGAGCCACTTGCCGCCGCTACAAATTTGAATCTTGAGCGGATCGTCAGGGGCGCAGCGAGTCTGGCCGGCCTCCGCGCTGTCGCAGTTCTGGTCGCCTCCGTCAGCGTCTCCGTCTCCGTCTCCGTCTCCCGCGGTTATCGCGGCGCCAGCGGCCAGGCACTCGCCCACTCCGTTCGCCGCGAGCTGATCGCAGATCTGGGAGCCGGCGCAGTCCTCGTCGACCGCACAGCTCGCGCCGAGCGTCGCCGAAGGCTTCCAACATCCCGAGGCGCTCAGCAACACGCCAACGGCGAGCCCCAACCCTCGAGGACCGCGAAGAGTGCCAGTTCGAAGGATTCGGGTCGCGAAAGAATAGCCCAGTCGTTTCATAGCATCGTTCTCTTTATCAAATTTGAGGCTCGCGTCTTGAGGTAGAGGACATGATTCGCGCTCCGCTAGAATCGCCACTGGACCTGCAGTCCCGCCCGCTCACGGCCCAGAATCGGTGCGACCGCGACGTCACTCGTCGCCCCCGTTGCGCGCTTCCTCTTGACGCCCACAGCGATCAACGCGACGCCAGCGATGACTCCCGCGCTCCCCACCCCGATTCCGATGAACGCGAGCATGTTGCCCGTGTTCCCCTTGGAGATGAGGTCTTGCCGCTCCGCATCTGGCGAGGGCGCCGAGTCGGCGGCGTCGTTGGTCGCGCTGCGCCCCATCATCGCGCCCGTGATGCCTACGGCCGCGCCCGCGGCTCCGATCCCGAGCATCGCCCCTCCAGCGATGAACATCGGCTTGGCAGGCTTCCCCGGCGCCGCCGGTTCAACGGACTCGATGACGCCATCTTGCGTCGGGTCTTGCGGCGAGTCTTGCGACGGGCCGGGCTCCGGCTCCGGCTCCGGCTCAAGACTCGCGATCTGAGCCTCAAGCTCCGCGATCGCCTCCGCCGCATCGGCAAGCTGCGTGTCGATTTCTTCTTGCAGGAAGTCTTCGGTCGGCTCGATATCACCCAACTGACTCTGATAACGCTTCAGCAAGATGAGCGCCTTTTGCAGGTTGATCTCTTGCTGCTTGAGCTCAAAGGCCTTGCGGTGCGCGAGCGAGAGGTTGCGGACGATCAGCGACAACACCTTGTAAGTGTCCGAATCGTTCGCCGCCGACATCAACGCGTACGCTTGTTCAAACTTCTCGATCGCCTCGTCGAAGTTCGCCAAATCGAAGGCCACCTTCCCCTCGTTGTAAAGACTCCTCGCCCGCTCTCGATCGCTCTCGGGATCTTGGGTGAGCGCTGACGAGGTCGCGGAGGCTGTGTCCACCGTGGCAGAGGCGGTGGCAGAGGCGCCGCACAGCACCAACCAGGCGAGCGCGCACAAGGATCGATGGAGTCTCCGACCGTTCACAGTCACGGAGAGTACCGAAGGTGCGGCGTCATTCCAAAAGGCCACGCGATGGCCCTTGAACGGCGCTCTATCGCCACTTTCATGCGCATCTCGTCGATTTGAAGGCGCCCTCACCCGGAGAAAACGTAAAAAAGTATGGCGAGATCCGAGAATCGGGCATGAACGAAGTGTGGGCGCCACGATTTTCCTTCGAGCGCAGCGGCCCCTGCGGCTCCTCGCGCTGTTCATGTTGTCGACCGCCTGCGAGTCCTCGCCGGAAGTGGAGGTGCGCCTGCGCGTGGACGATATCGAGCGGGGCACCCAATACGGCGCGACCGTGTCACTCGAGGAAGGCGCGGAGCGCATCTCCGCGATATTGCGCGACCGGGAGGCCGCCAGCGCGCCATCCCCCGCGTCTGCCGCGCCTACGATGGTCACCTCGCCTCCGACAACCACCCCTGCGCTGCGCCGCGCGCTGGCGGCAGCCGAACGGGCGCCGCAAGAAGAGCTCCCGGGAGTCGCGCGCAACTTGGTGCTGGCCGCGCCCGACGTCTGGCCCGGGCTGCTCGCGTCGATCGAGGCCCCGCTTCCTCACTCCAAGCGCAACTACAAGGCCGTGCTCGATGTCATCGGGGGCGACGTCCCCAACCGTTATGGCCACTTTGCGCGCACGTGGAAGCGCCGGCATGGCTACTCGGTCAAGCTCTCCACGGACTGGGTCGCCGACCTGCTCGCGCTCCCCGAGGCCCAGCTCACGCGTACCCTCCGTCCCATGTATCGGGACCTCCTGCGGGTGAGCCTCTCGTTGCACGCCGCCGCCCACATCGGTCGGGCGGACCACGACCTCGCGCCCGCGGTCGTGGACGCGCTCATCGCCGCCGCCTACGCCAAGGACGGCGTATTTCGCGACGAGGTGAGCCGCGCCTTCGACGAGCTCGGCGACCCCGCGATTCCCCAGCTTGTGCGGCGCAGCCGGCTCCCCACCGACGATCCCGCGCGGGCGTTTGAGGTGGGCGTACGGCAAGCCAAGTACGCGCGCTTCGTGCTCGACCGCATGGACCGCTGGATCCCGTCGAGGGCCGCGAGTCCGCTGCGCGCCGAGCCGGCCCTGCTCGCGGACCTCTTGCGCGCCTACGGTGAGGTCCTCAACGGGGAGGCCGCGCTGCTGCTCGTGGATCTCTCCGACGACGACACCCCCGCGCTCCGCGAGGCCGCGCGCGACGCGTTCCGAGCGCTCGTCACGGGCAGAGCCGCCACGCGGAAACGTAGGAACCTCCGGCTCCTCGGGGGACGAAGCTCCTCTGAACGCGCAGAGTTGACGTATCGAGGCCACGCGATGAACGCGCTCGTCTCCGCGCTTGAGCGGGTCGCCCCCGACGCCCTCGAGGCTGATCCGCCCTGCCCCGACCGACGGGAGGACGGCACGCTCGACCTCCTGTGCACACAGCGGCCGCTCCGGTTGTTCGGCGCGCTGCTGCACGCCTACGACGCGCGACGCGTCGCGCGAGCGGAGCAGCTCCTCGCGGAGAGCGACGCCCTCCGTGACGTGGACCCTGCGCGCGCGCTGGCGAAGCTCGACGGGCTCGTCTCCGTCGGCGCCCATCTGTACGTCGCCGAACCACTCGCCGAGCGCTTCGCACAAATCGCGCGTCAACGCGAGCAGGATGGCCGACGGGCGGAGTCGGCCGAGCTGCTCCGCAAGGCCGCGTTCTTCCTGCACGCGACCCATCCTGAACGCGCGGAGGAGCTGCGGGCCCGCGCGCTTCGACACGAGGCCTCGTTGCCGGGACTCCAACCAGAAGGGCGGGCGATGCTCGAGCGCGCAGCCGCCACAGCCGATGACGCCCCCGACGACACGCCCCCCGTCCGCCCGCCAATCGATGCGGGCCAGATCCGGGCCACACATACCTGGGGCATGACCGCCCTTTTGCTCCTCGGCCTGCTCACGCTCGCGGGTGGGCGCATGACCGCGCGGGACGATGCGGACCGCGCCCGCGCATAGCCGGGGATCTGGCGCGCTCAGTCGGAGTCCGGCGACGGCAACGATCCAAAGTCCGTCACCTTCTCCGTCACCGACGGAGTGAGCGTGGGCTTGGGCTTGGGCTTGGGCTTGGGCTTGGGCTTGGGCTTGGGCTTGGGCTTGGGCTTGGGCTTGGGCTTGGGCTTGGGCTCGGGCTTGGGCTCGGCTTCGGCTTCGGACTTGGCTTTGGCCGTGGGCGTCGCAGCTGCGGTGGGAGTGGGGCTCGCCTCCCCCGCTCCGTCCGCGCGACTGGGCGCGCCCGCGTCGGGAGCCGATGGCGCAGCGACCGCGCCGGTAGAACCCGCTTCGCCCGCCGTCTGCGCGGCTCCACCGGTGCCGGCGTCGCCTCTCGCCGTGCCCGTCGTGTCGGCCGCGACCTCACCCGGTCCGGTCGTCGCGGCGCCCGAGGTCTCCACCGCAGCGGCCTCCGCCGCGCTCTGCGTGTCCGCTCCCGCGGCCTCGCCCTCCACCTCTGCGCCGCCTCCGTTCGTCAGCACGTACGCAAAGCCCGCGACCAGGAAAACCACGGCGATCAGCGCGTACCAGCCGGCGTTCGAGCGCGAGAGGTTCGAGTCGGGCTGCCCCGACCTCGACTCAAATTGGAGGTCCTCCGTGCTCCCCACGAACGTCTGGTGACGCCCCTGCGCGCGCGATTCTTCCGAGTGCTGCCCGGTGAATTCGTACATCGTCCGCGGCGGCGCACCCGCCGGCGTCGCCGGCCCGTCTCCCCCCGGCCCGCTCGGTGGCGCCGCGGGTGGGGTCCGCGAATCTGCAGTGGGGGCGCGAGGAGGCAGTTGAACGGGCACGGATCCGTCCGCCGCCTCTGCTGGCGCGGGGGGCCGCCCTTGAGGCAGCGTGCGGTGAACGGGCTTGGACGGGTCGTCGCTCAATCGAAAGTCTCCGAATCTGGGGCAGTCTGCCACGTCCTCGATCCCCGCGCGATACTATTTTGGGGCGCCGCCTCTACTCGACGATGCGGCTATGTTAGCGTCGGCCTACGTGCGGAGAGCCTCGCCCAGACCATGAACGCGCCACGTTTTATCGTGCTTGAGGGGATCGATGGCAGCGGCACGACGACTCAGGCGACGCAGCTGGCAGAGAATCTGCGCCTCCGAGGACACCGCGTGCGCACCACCTTTGAGCCCTCCTCGGGGAGAATTGGCGCGCAGATTCGCGAGCTGCTGGCGGTACGCTCTGACCCTGTGGCCCCGGCGGCGCTCGCCCTGCTGTTCGCAGCGGATCGCCTCGATCACAACCGCAGGGTGATCTTGCCCGCCGTGCGAGCGGGAGAGATCGTCATCAGCGATCGCTACTTGATGTCGTCTCTGGCTTACCAAGGTCTGACCCAATCGGTGCAGTGGCTCCAGCAGATCAACGCGAACGCGCGCCTGCCCGATCTCACGCTCTTGCTCCGCGTCTCCCCCCTCGTGGGGCTGCGGCGGGTCGCCCAACGGCGGCGGGGGAGCGGCGGCAACGAGGAGATCTTCGACGTCCCAGACACCCAGCGGAGGCTCGCTGAATCCTACGAGGTGCTGGCCACGCGCGACGATCTCGGGCCGATACAGCTCGTGGATGGCTCAAGGAAAATCTCCGACGTCGCCGTGGAGCTCCTCCGCTGCTGCACCCAGCGTGGCTTGTAACCGTCGCCGCCGCGGCTACCCTCGCACCCACTCCCAACCATTTCGTGGGTTTCTTGCGGCGAGTGACCGCACGCGGGACCATGACTCATGGGACGCTCACTCCTGTTCTCGCTCTCGATCGTCACTGGGTGCGCGGCCACCCCCGGTCCCCCCCCGCCAGAGCTCGGAGGCGAACTGACCGGCGGCTCTCCGGCTGCTCCCCGTGCTCAACGCCCGAGCGCCCCCGAATTTGCCGGCGGCGCGATCACCTCCGCAGAGGCTAGCCAGGCGACCGGTGATGGGATGGTCTCGCGGCCTGCGGACCTCATCTACCGCGACGAGATATTGCGCGCCACCAACAACGGCAGCGCGCCCTACCTGCTCCGAGCGCTGCAACTTGAGGTCTACCGCCCCAACGGGCGCTTCATCGGGTGGCGAGTAGGTAGCACGTGGCCGAG
>JAAZXR010000118.1 GCA_014240065.1 Myxococcales bacterium | reverse complement strand
AACTTTGGCGCGAAGCTGTATCCCTCGCTCAACGGGAGCAGCTGTCAGGTGGACCCCGGGGTCGAGGTGCCGCTCGCGCTCAACAACGCCGCGACGATCTTGAGCACGATCCCCGGGCCCCTCGACGCCCTCAACGGGAGCACCCCGACCCAGGTCGCTGTGGAGGAGGCGTACGCGTACCTCAACGGCGTCTACGCGAGCGACCCGCAGCAGACGCCCCCGCAGGCGGTGATCTTGGTGGCCGACGGCGCCGTGTCGTGCTCGCAGAGCGCCGCCGCGACAGAGGCGGCCATCGCCGGGGCCTACGGGCAGTCTCCCAACTCGATCTCGACCTACGTCGTAGGGATCAACATCTCGGCCTTCAACGACGACGAGATGAACGCCTTCGCGCAGGCGGGGGGGACGGCGTTGCCCGGCGCGGTGAGCTTTTATCAGACCACCGACGGCCAGGCGCTGCAGGCGGCGATGAACGCGATCGTCGCCGACGCTCAAGGCTGCGACGTGCTCCTCGACCCGCCCCCGTTTGGCGAAGATCTCATCGACGTCACGCTGAACGGGGCGACCGTAGACGAGGTCACCAGCTGCGTGACAGAGAGCGGCTACGACTTCCCCGACGCGCCAGATCTAGGGCGCATCGAGCTGTGCGGAGCGGCGTGCGACGAGCTTAAGCTCGCGGGTGATGTGAACGTGGCGTACACGTGTCCCGGTGGAGGTTGAGCGGCGGGGTCGGTCGCGCAGACGTGCCGGCCACGCAGCCGCCGTGACTGTGTGGCGCCGAATCCGCTGTCTTCATCCGTGAGGAAATGCCCGGGATCGCGAGGCCCATTAAAAAATAGGGGCGGAATCTCCGTGCGGACTGGGGTCAGTCTTCGCTAACGTCCGCTCCATGTTCGAGCCGTCACAGACCTCCGCAGGCATTAACATTCAACCCGAACTCGCCGATCGCATGAGCGACGTCTCGTCGGCGATCCCCGTGCCGGCGGCGCTGCAGCCCTACCTGCCGTTCGTCGTGAGCATCGTGGGGGCGCTGGCGATTTTGCTCGTCGGGATGTTCGTGGCGCGCTGGCTTGATGGCGTGGCGCTCAAGGCCTTCCGCGCTCGCAGAGTGGATGAGGCGTTGGCGCGCTTCTTGGCCTCGCTCGTGCGTTGGTCTGTGTTGGCCATGGCGTTGGTCACGGCCTTGGGCGCCGTGGGCATCGAAACCACCAGCTTCGTCGCGTTGTTGGCGTCGGCTGGCTTGGCGGTGGGTCTGGCCTTGCAAGGGAGCTTGGCGCACTTCGCCTCGGGCGTGATGCTGCTCTTGTTTCGTCCCTTCTCCATTGGGGATGTCGCCGAGATCGCGGGGAAGACGGGGGCGGTCGAAGAGATCGGTCTGTTCGCGACGACCATGAGCACGCCCACCGGAGACACCATCACCATCCCGAACTCGTCGATCACGAGCGGCGTGATCACCAATCACAGCCGCGCCGGGAGACGCCGCGGCACTGTGTCGATCGGGGTGGCGTATGGCTCCAAGATCGAGGACGTGGTCGCGACCCTCGAGCGCGCGGCGAAGTCGGTGGAGCTCGTGCTCGACGATCCTGGCGCTGGCGTCGCGCTGACCGACTTCGGCGCGAGCTCCGTGAACTTCGCGGTGATGGCCTGGAGCAATACGGCGGATTATCTCGCGATGCTGCACGCGCTGAAGGTGGCGGTGTACGATCACCTCAACGCCGCAGGGATCGAGATCCCCTTCGACCAGCTCGTCGTTCACAAGCCCTAGAACGTCCCTCCGCTGGAGGGGGGGGCGACAAAGCGCGGACGCGTTGGTCGGCTCACGCTCTCCTCGGTGGGCTCACGCGGTCCTGAGGGATGGACGTGAGCGCCGGCGGGGGGATGCACAGCGCTAGACGGCGGTTGGACGCGGCCGGCTCGGTGGACGCGGGGCCACAGGAGTCGGTGATTTTAGGTACAATCGGGCGATGGCGCAGATTCGAGCATCAGACGCTGTGGCGCGGCATGTTGTGCGGAGCGGGAGGGTGGGGGCGCTCGTGGCATGCGTCGGTGGGGCTGCGTTAATCCCGAGCACCGCGCACGCGACGGCGTCCTTGGCTTTTGTGGCGGTGGCGCCGTCGGCGGCCGATCAGGCGCAGGTGCTGTTCAAGTCTGGGGTGAGCCGCTATCAGATGTCGGACTACCAGGCGGCCATCGAGAAGTTCTCCCAGGCGTTCGAGTTCTCGGCGGAGATCGAAGACAGCGCGTTGCGGGCCCGCGTGTTGCATGCGCTGCAGTTCAACCTCGCCCGCGCGCACGTGAAGAGCTACGGCATCGACAAGAAACTGTCGCATCTGCGCACCGCGTTGGACCTGCTCGACAAGTACCTCGCAGACGAGGACCTCGGGACCGACGAGGAGGCGCGTTCGCTGGCGGAGGAGGCGCGCGTGGAGCTTGAGGCGCGGGAGGCGGAGGCGCGGGCGCTCGCGGAGAGTGGTGCCGCGCGGGAGAGTGGAGCCGATGGCCCGAGCGAGTCGTCGCCGGGCGAAGGGCTCGAAGCGACGGACCCCTCCGGAGATGCGGGGGGCGCCGAGGTCGATGGCGGCGCGGCGCCGGCGGGGCGAGGGCTGACCCTCGGCGGCTACGCGTCGCTCGGGTTGGCGGGAGCCAGCCTCGGGTTGATGATCGGCGGCATGGTGCTCGCGTCCAAGGCCAACGCGGCCTACGTGGACGCTGGAACGGTGAACGGCGTGGACGCCGAGCGCACGCGCGGGGAGCTCGGGAATGTGTTGGCGATCTCGGGCGGCATCGCGGCGGCGGTGTTCACCGCCGCGGGGGTGGGCATGGTGATCATGGGGCGCAAGCAAAAGGCGCGCGCCTCCCAATTCTCGGGGATTCAATTATCGCCGGCGTGGTCCTCGAGCCACGTCGGACTTAGCGTACGAGGGAGATTTTAGCGATGCGACGAGCGTCCGGTCATCAACTACTTTTGTGGGGCTCGCTCCTCGCGTCTTCCGGCTGCTTGTTCAGCCCGGCCTCGCGCGAGGGATCACCGTGCGACAGCGACGAGGCCTGCGATCCGGGGGACGTGTGTGACATCGCGCTCGGTGTGTGTGTGCCCGAGGGGCAGGCATCCGACAACGGCACCGGCAGTGAGTCGAGCGCAGACACCACCGCGGAGTCGGGGGAGGGGACCATGTCGGGCGACGGGGATTCCACGGGCGACGGAGACGGAGACGGAGATCCGACCACGGGGGATGGAGACGGAGACGGAGATCCGACCACGGGGGATGGAGACGGAGACGGAGACCCGACCGCGGGCGACGGAGACGGAGACGGAGATCCGACCGCGGGCGACGGAGACGGAGACGGAGATGGAGATGGCGACGGAGACGGAGATCCGACCGCGGGAGACGGAGACGGAGACGGAGACGGGGACGTGTGCGGCGACGACACGGCCACCGGCGCCGAGACCTGCGACGGCGCCGACCTCGCGGGCCAAGACTGCAGCGGGCAGGGTTTTGACGCCGGCACCTTGGGGTGCGCGGCGGACTGTCTGAGCTACGACACCTCGGGTTGTACCTACGTGTGCGGCGACGACGGCATCGATCCGGGGGAGACCTGCGACGGCCTCGACCTCGGCGCCGCGAGCTGTGTCACCGAGGGCTACGACGCCGGCAGCCTCGCCTGCCTCGGCGACTGCTCGGGCTACGACCCCGCCGGCTGCAGCTTCATCTGCGGCAACGAGGAGATCGCCGGCAACGAGGTGTGCGACGGGGGAAATGTCGGCGGCGCCGACTGCGAAAGCCAGGGCTTCGACACCGGCCCGCTCGCGTGCGCGCCCGGCTGCGACGCCTTCGACACCTCGGGCTGCAGCTACGTGTGCGGCGACGACGGCATCGACCCGGGGGAGACCTGCGACGGCACGGACCTGGGCATGGCCGACTGCCAGAGCGAGGGCTTCGACACCGGCACCTTGGCCTGCGACGCCGGCTGCGGCGCCTACGACACCTCCGGGTGTAGCTACGTGTGCGGCGACAGCACGGTGGACCCGGGGGAGGGCTGCGACGACGGCGGCACCGCCCCGGGCGACGGCTGCGACGCCACCTGCCAGGTGGAGCCGGGCTGGTCGTGCGCGGGGGAGCCCAGCGTGTGCGCCGAAAACTGCGGCGACGGGGTGGTGCAAGCGGCCACCGAGGAGTGCGACGGCGCCAACCTCGACGGCCAAGACTGCGCGAGCCTGAACTTCGACGGGGGCACCTTGGCCTGCAACGCGGCCTGCGCCTTCGACACCTCGGCCTGCTTCGTGTGCGGTGACGGCACGACCAACGGCGCCGAGACCTGTGACGGCGCGGACGTGGGGGCGGAGACCTGCGAAACACAGGGCTTCGACGAGGGGACGCTCGGATGCGTGGTCGACTGCAACGCCTACGACACCAACAACTGCACCTACACCTGCGGCGACGACGGCATCGACCCCGGCGAGACCTGCGACGGCATCGACCTGGGCGGCCAAACCTGCCTCAATCTTGGATTCGACGGCGGCGACGTGGCCTGCAACCTCAGCTGTGATGACTACGTGACCACCGGGTGTTACGAGTGCGGCGACGGGGTGTTGAACGGCATGGAGACCTGCGACACCGCCGACTTCGGCGGGGTGACCTGTCAGAGCCTGGGCTACGACGGCGGCTTTTTGACCTGCAGCCCCAACTGTGACCAATACAGCGCCGCCAACTGCACCTACGAGTGCGGGGATGATGGGGTCGACCCGGGGGAGACCTGTGACGGCGCGGACTTGAACGGCGCCGACTGCATCAGCCTGGGCTACGACGGCATCGAAGATGGCGCCACGCTCACCTGCAACGTCAACTGCGACGGCTACAACGACGCGACGGTGTGTTACGAGTGCGGCGACGGGGTCAAAAATGGCCCGGAGGTCTGCGACGCCAGCGATCTCAACGGAGAGACCTGCGCGTCGCTGGGGCTGGGAGACCAGACGGGTGGCGGCCTCGCGTGCAACAACACCTGCGCTGGCTTTGACTCCAGCGGGTGCTCGTTCATCTGCGGCAACGACGTGCAGGCCGGGTCGGAGGAGTGCGACGGCAACGATCTCCAGGACTTCGACTGCACGAGCTTCTTCAAGAACAACGGCACGCTCACCTGCAACCCGGACTGCACCTTCAACGAGGACATGTGTCCATACTGCGGGGACGGGGTGGTCAACTGGACCGACGAGGAGTGCGACGGCGCCGACTTGGGGACGGAGACGTGCGAGAGCCAGGGGTTCAGCGCGGGCACGCCCACCTGCGAGTCGAACTGCTTGTACGACTTCGCGACCTGCACCACCTGCGGGGATGGGAACGTGGACCCTGGTGAAGACTGCGAAGAGCCGCCCGACGGCGATGACTCCGACGGGTGCACGGACACGTGCCAGTGCACCGTGGGATTCTCGCCGTGTACGGTGGGCGGGATGCCTACCTGCGTGGACACTTCGTCCGACATGGATCACTGCGGAGCGTGTAATAACTCCTGCGACGCCAACGCGCTGTGTTTGGTTGGAGGCTGCAGCCCGCTGGTGCTTTCGTTGAGGTACACCGACGCCGCCGACAGCTTCGCCGGCGAGCCCCTCGCGGTGGCCGTGGACGACGCCGGGAACGCCTCCGCCTGCTATCGCGGGATCGACGGGATGGGAGCCACTCAACTGCGGGTGTTCGACTACGACAGGTCGTCGAACACGGTGCACGGTTCCTTCGGCATCCCCCTCATTGTCGGCGGGGCGTCGGAGAGCTGTGAGATTGACGTGCGCTTCGATGGGAAGGCCGCCCTCGTCGCCACCAACAGCGGCAATCAGGGCTCGTTGTACGAGGATCATCAGACCCCCTCTGACTGGGACCTGGTGAGCCCCGTGGCGGTCTGGTTCGGTGCGCCGGGCTACGTTCGTAGCCCGCGGGTGCAGCGTGACGTCGACCTGGACATGACGTCCCAGTACAACGCCTCCGTGGTTTGGGGGTACAGCGCCGACAACACGAGCTATCCCACGGTGGCGTGGGGCCTGAGCCCCTTCGATAACTCACCCAACTCGGGCTCGGGGATGGCGCCTGGACCAAGCTTGCGCGGCATTCGCTTCGAGCGCAACGACGCGGGCCTTGGCTACGTGATGCGCGACTACGAGACTGGCGTGGGAATGGAATCCGCCATGGATTACGTCGCGCTCAGTCCCGCCGACAGCTTGAGTACGTCGACCCCCCTGGCGAACTGCACCATGGACGACGCCACGGGGTGGATCGAACAATTCGACATGCGCGTTGAGGAGCGCACGCAGAATGGCTGGTATGCGTGCGTGTTCAAAGAATCTGGGGCTTTTGACCTCCACCTGGGGGTCTTGAGCCCTACGAGCGAGACGCAGGTGGATATCGCGGTTCTCGGTGTGGACCCGCCGTTTCCCCGAGTGGTGGTGCAGCCCGACCGCGACAGCGACACCTACGGCCTGAACGGTGTCGTCTACATCAATGCCAGCGGCGAAATCAGTTACCTCCTGGCGGAGACCCTCGGCGCCTCCTTCTCTCCCTCTGGGGGCACGCTGGCGGTGGGCAACAACGTCAAGTCCTTCGACGCCGCGCTCGACGCCAACGGCGATCTCCTGCTGTTCTACAGCTCGGGCGAGGGGGATTCATTTGATCCCCGCGTGGTGACGTTCGCGGAATTTGAGTGGCAGGGTGAGTTCATGGGTCCACTGCTCATCGAAACCACGGACCTGGCCAGCTTTGTGACGACGGACTCGACGACGCCCCTGCGCCTCGACGTCACCCCGAGTGGCCGCGCCGCCATGCTCTACGTGGGCAGCGGTGGCGGCGTGGAGTTTTGGGCCTACGAGTAGGCCCGCGCTGAACCGAAGCCCGGGGTGAACCCGAAACCCGGGGTGAACCCGAACCCCGAAACCCGAAACCCCCGCACCGAATCGAGCGTAGTCTCGGCGGCGCCCGACCTGCTCGTGCATCGATTGCGCCGGCAAACGCGTTGGGGAGCGCGAAGCAGCACCGCCCGACCTGCTCGTGCATTTATTGCGCCGGCAAACGCGTTGGGGAGC
>JAAZXR010000117.1 GCA_014240065.1 Myxococcales bacterium | reverse complement strand
GTCGCCGAGTCCCCGTCCCCGTCCCCACCGGTCACTGAGTCCCCGTCTCCGTCCCCGTCGCCGCTCGCCGTCGCGTCCAGTTCCTCCGCCCCTTCTCCCCCCATGGACACCATGGACGCCTCGACACACAGCCCGATCACCTCGTCGCACACCAGGCCGTCCCGGCACGCGGAATCTTCGACGCACGGCGCGTCGAGGCGGGAGTTGGCCTCGAACAGGCACCCCGTCGCCATCAGCGCGACGCCGCCCATCGCCAGCCATGCGTGACGCCGCATCTAGAACCTCCCCCCCAGGCTGAACCCGAGCGCCTGCCTCGACCACATCGGAGCGAGGCCGTCGATGCTCACGATCCGGTCTTTTCCCGCGCGGACCCGCCGCTTCTTGTCGAGCACCAAGAGCACCACGCCGGTCACCGCGAACGCCCCGGCGCTCGCCCCCCCTGCGATGGCCATGAGATTTCCGGTCTTGCCCCGGCGCTCTGCGCCGTCCACTTCCGCTTGAGTCTGCTCCGTATCAAAGTCCACCTGCGCGCGCGCGGCGATGGCCATGCCGCCCGCCATGATCCCCAAGCCGAGCCCGCTGCACGCGAGCGCGGTGTAGCCCGCGATCTTCATGGGGGACATCTTCCCGCGATCCCTGGGCGCAGCATCACCCGCACCGGCGCCTTCCACGGGCGGCGACAGCGGGGTCGCCGCGGCCTCGTCTGCCTCCGCACTCGCACGTTCAAGGGAGGCGTCGATGCGCTCCATCAACAGCTCCGCGGCGCGACGGCTCTCGCTCTCTTCGTCCTCCTCTCGCGCGAGGTGACGAGTCAACAGGCTCTTCGCGATCCGTAGATGCTCGAGATCCCCATCGACCTTCCACGCTTCCACGTGCGCCTGAGAGAGGTTGACCTGGAGCACGTGGAGAATCCGCGACCGCCGCTCCTCGTCGGCGATCTTGCTCGCGGTGCGATAGGCCTCGGTCAAAAGCTCGAGCGCCCCGGTGTAGTCCGCGGTGCCAAACAAAATCCGCGCCTCCTTAAACAAGCGCTGGGCCTCCTTAAACGGGGTCGGTTCATCGGCAGTTGAGGGCGCCGAGGGTGGGGACTCGGCCGCCGTCTCCCGCGATGGGATGGTTCCCGGATCCTGTGGACCCGCTGGAGGCGTCTTTGGCGATACGAGCCCGGCCCCCATGGCGTAGATCCAAAACGCCCCTCCTCCCGCGCTGTTCAAACCAACCATCTAAATCCTGACGCGACAATAATACACGAAATCGCTGGGCATCATCCACCGCGGGCGCGCGGCGCTCCCCGCTACCACCCCGCCTTTCGATACAACATGCGAGCCAGCCAGTGAGAGGCCTCCACGGACGCCTCCGCCACCGAGAATGTGATGCACTCCTCCCCAGGGAGGATCGACAGCGCGTGCTCGGTGGAGGCGTCGGCGTAGGAGAGGTCTCCGCGGTCAAATACGCGCGCTCGCGTGTGATCTTTGATGCCGCCCTGCAGCACCAGGTCGAACTCTTGTCCGCGGTGACCGTGCTGGGGGATCCTCAAGCCGGGCTGCAACTTTTTGAGATGCATGGGAGGCCCTCGGTGCCCCGGCACCTCAAGATCGAAGCGTGCCGCTCCGGGGAGCACGCGCCGCCACGCGATGTCGGACGGAGCCGGCAGATAGGCGCGCAAGGGCGCCGGGAATACGGGGCCGAGCACCCCGCCGCCAGGGCCCCCCGCCTGCACCGGGACCTGGACAGGTAGGCGGTCCACCGCGCGCAGCGTCTTCCCAACGAGCGCGTCCATGTCGAAGCTAGAGGTCGCGGCTTCGACCGAACCTGGCGGCCCCGCGCGATGCTCGTTCGCGCCCCGCTCCGCCATCGCCCCTCCGAGCTGCTCCATCGCCTCGATCTCCGCGCGACACGTGGGACACAGCGTCGCGTGGCAGGCGACCACGAGGTCCACACCGATCTCCCCCACGCCCGCGGCATACTCGGCGAGGTGCTCTGGTAAAGGGTGGTGTTCAATGGGCATCGGGGCCCCCTTGTCGCTGAAAATACAGCCGAAGAGATTTCATGGCGAGGCGCATCCTACTTTTCACGGTTCCGACCGGGACCCCTTGTTGCTCCGCGATTTCTCGCATGCTCCGGTCTTCCGCGTACGCCGCGTTGACGACGACGCGCTGTGGCTCCGGGAGCTCGCGCATGGCGGCGTCAATATGGTGTCCCCACTCCATCATCACCACATGCTGATCCGGGTTGGGCACCGCCGGGCTCGGTACCAGCGAGGGGTCGTGGGGATCCACTTGAGGTCGCATCCGCTTGCGCGCGCGGTCGATGGCCTTGTTCCGGGCGATGGTAAAAATCCACGTGCTCGGAGCCGCCAGCGCCGGGTTGTAGCTCGCCGCCCGCGTCCACACCGTCAGCATGACCTCCTGCACCAGCTCCTCCGCCTCTTGGTTCGGTGCGCGACACACGAGGAAGCCGAACAACCGATGCCCGAACCGCCGACACAGCGCCTCGAACGCGGCGCGGTCTTGCCGCGCGATAGCCATCAACAATTCCCGGTCCGTCGGCGAGGTCACGCGATGCTCGAGCGTACCACGGCGGCGAAATTGCTGAAACGCCAGCGCCGGCGGCCAGCCGGATTCGAGCGAGGTTTTCGGCATCGTAGTGCTCACCGTACGGTTCTACGAACCCACCGGCCATGTGGATCACCACGATCCACGGGGTGCTCTACACGGCCTCCGGGCCGCGTCCCCGCCCCGCAAACATCGTTTATGATGCGCGCTGTTCGCTCCCATCGTCGGGCGTCTTCCACATTCCGCGTGACCACCTCGGGCCCCAAGACCGCTCGCCGCGTCGCCAAGTCAATCGACCAACTCAAGCAAGTGAGCGCCCTCCGTGTTGCCCCAAGCGCACGTTCACCAGTTCGTTGGCTGACAGGCGTCATGCACTTTGCTACGCTAAAAGCCCGAGGAGGCGCGCTGACATCGCGGCGAAGGGGCCCCACGCCTCCCGCAGCCTCATAGGGCCCTTGATATGTCGAAGCACGCTGTCGTCGATCCCCCGTTCGCCTCCGCCCGCGTGCTCGTGATTTCGGACTTTAATTGTCCCTACTGTTTCGCCCTGAACGAGTGGTTAACCGATCTCGGAGCGGCGCAGCGAATACGCTGGGTCGGCATCGAGCACCTCCCCGAGCTTGGCGCCGCCAACCGTCACCCTGCCGACGACCGCGCGACGCTCGCCGCCGAGGTCGCGGACGTCACACGGCGAGCGCCCAACCTGCGGATCCACACCCCGGACGCTCGGGTGAACTCCCACTTCTCCTTGCTGCTTCAAAACGCGCTCGAAGACGACGCGCCCGAGCTCGCTCCTCGCGTCCGCCGAGACTTATTCCTCGCGTTTTGGCGCGGTGGACGGATCCCCACGAACGAATCCATGCTCGCGGAATTCCTCGCCCCCTACGGGATCGAGATGCCCTATCTCGATCCCGACCAGCTCGTCGATCTCCACGCGTGGTGGACGTCGCAACTCGACCGCATCCCCGCCATGATCGCCTCCACCCGCGTCTGCCACTTCGGGCTACAAGACAAGGACACCGTGCGCAGATTCGTCGACAGCGCGCTTCGGGAATCCTCACCGGGGCCGGGCTGCCAATGACAGATCCGCGGCGTCTCGAGCGCGAGACGCGTCGTCTCGAATACGAGCTGGGAGTCGCGACCAAGCAGCTGCCGTTCCTGCGCGCGCTCGTGGAGGGCACCAGCGACCTGCTCGCGCTCGTCGACTGTGACGGCGTGATTTTAGAGTACAACCGCGCCTTCGCAGAAGCGCTCGAGGCCACGCTCCCCCCCTCCAACGACCGCACCAAGACGATCTTCAGCCTGTTCCACGGCCAAGAGGGCGATGAGCACCCTCTGCTAGGGCCGGCCGACCTCGAAGCGGCCTTGCTGAGCGCCACTCGGCTCTACGGACAGATCGCCAACTCAAGACGAGAGGTCGAGGTCGTGCTCAGCCCGACCATGGCCCTCACGACCCCGCTCGTCATCCTCTCCGCTCGTCCACTCGACGAGGCCGGCCTCCGCCGACGAGAATTGCACGCGGCGGAGCGGCGAGTGGAGGAGTTAAAACACAACCTGCTTCAGCAGCGGTCGCGAGAGCGTGACGCTCGCCATGAGGCGCTCTCGGTGCTCGCGGGGACCCTCGCCCACGATCTCAACAACTCCTTATCGGTGGTCTTCGGCTCCCTCGAGCTCTTGCATGAGGCCATGAAAGACCACCCCGCGCTCGATCTCTTGGAGCATATCTTCGATGGTCTGACGGCGACCGGAGAGCTCGCGAACCGGTTAGGGACCTTTAGCAAGGGGGCCACCGTCATCCTCCGCTCGTTTCATCTCCAACCATGGCTGACCGTCATGTTGAAGGTGCTTGAAAATTCGCAGCCCACCACGATCAGGTTCTTCGCTCCCGAGGATGAAGCTTGGATCGACGCGGATGAGGCCCAGCTCACCCAGGTGCTCGTGAATCTCATCACCAACGCGTTCCAGGCGGCGGTAGGGCCGCCGGAAATCGAAGTGCACCTCCGAGCGGACGTCGCCGACGATGCCCCCGACGGCGCGAAGACGTGGTGGAGGATCGATATTTTGGATCGTGGACCTGGGATCCCTACGGCGATGCTCGAGCGGGTCTTCGAGCCCTTCGTCACCACCAAACCAAGCGGGAGCGGCTTAGGGTTGGCAAGCTGCGCGAGCATCATCAAGGCTCACCGGGGCTCCATCCGCGCCTCTCATCGCGAGGGCGGAGGCCTCATCGTCAGCATTAAACTTCCCCAAAATGAGGGCGTCGCGGCGCGTACGCCCGCTCCCCAAGCCGCCCGGCGCTCACATGAGTTCGGCACGATCAAGAAAGACGAGGCGCTCAGCGGAGTCGACGTCCTCATCATGGACGATGACCCCCTCGTGCTGCAGACAGTTGAGCGCATCCTGATGGCATCGGGCGCGAGGACCTACACGGCGGCGGAAGGAGAGGCCGCCATCGAGATCCACGCGCGCCTGAGCGCGAAGGGCGTGCGACCAATTTTTCTTTGTGACCTCAACGTCAAAGCCGGCCTTGACGGTGTGTCGACCGTGCGGCGTTTGCTCGACCGCGATCCCGGCGTGATCGCCATCGCGTGCAGCGGATACTCGGTGAAGCAAGTCGCGACGACCCACCAGTCGTTCGGGTTTCACGCCTACCTCGCGAAGCCATTCACCGCGTCCGAGCTCGTGGAGACGGTCCTCAAGGTGTGCCCTGCTTCGCCGGATGAATGACCTGCGGCGCGCGTCGCGAGCGCGCACACGCCACGCGCGACCCGACCGCTTGAGCGCTCCCGCCGTGCCTCCTCACGGTTCTCGCGGTCCGCGTCGCGAGGGCGCACACGCGACCGTCCTATTTCGGGGATTCCCCTTGTGATCAACGCGGGCGACTGTAGAAAAGAACGGCGCATGCAGCGAACAACACGACGTCGAGCACTTGGGACCATCTGCGCCGTCTCCGCGCTGTCGAGCCTGTTGTGGTCATGTGGACGAAGCCCGGACGCAGCGCCCGGTGAGCCTCATCGTGAGCCGCTCCCGGAGGAATCGGGGCCAAAGAAATTTGCGAAGGCTCTGTCCAAGGTCGACGCGACGGTGCCTGAGCTCCAGCGCAGCGACTGGCTCAACGCCCACTGGAAGACGCCGGTCGCGCACCAAGGCGACGCCCCCGCGGAATGGACCGAGCTCGAGAAATCGCTCGATCCAGAGAAGTGTGCCATCTGCCACCCCTCCCAAGCGGCGGACTGGCGCGGTAGCAGGCACTCCAAGGCCATGGGCCCCGGCATCATGGGGCAGCTCGTCGACAACGATGACAAGTTCAACTACATCGAAGGCTGCCAGCGATGCCACGCGCCGCTGTCCGAGCAGTACCCGGTGCTGGCCAACAACGTCGCGAACGAGAGATTTGATCCAGAGCTGCGCGCGCACGGGCTCAGCTGCGCCGCTTGTCACGTCCGCAAACATGAAGTGCGGGGTCCCCCGTCGGGGCGGCCCATCGCGGACAACACCCCTCACGGGGGATTCGTTCCCCGCGACGAATACGAGTCACCGACCTTTTGTGCGACCTGCCACGACTTCAAGCCGCACCAAAAACGCCTGAACGGGAAGCTGTTTCAAGAGACCTCCGAGGAGTGGCGGCGCACCTCTTTCGCCGCAGAAGGCAAGACTTGCCAGTCGTGTCATATGCCGGACAAGCGGCACCTGTTCCGCGGCATTCATGACAAGGACACCGTCCGAGACGCCGTCGATGTCCGGGTCAGCGTGGGCGCCGGCAGCCTCGTGGGCGACATGATCACCGCCTCCTTGACCCTCACCAACACCGGCGCGGGTCATCGGATGCCGACGTACACGCCGCCTCAGATCACGCTCATCCTCGAGCAGGTGGACAAGGATGGCAACGCGCTCGCACAGACCCAGCGGGTCGGCGCGGTCGCCCGGCGTCTCTCCGTGGACCTCAAAAAGGAGCTCTACGACAACCGCCTGCTCCCCGGGCAGAGCTACACGCTGGACTACCAATTGCGGCGGGCTCGCGGATCCGCGGCCGTCCTCGCGCGCGTGGAGGTGTGGCCCGACGAGGGCTACCGGCGGTTTTATACCGCCGTGCTGAAGAACCCGGCCCGACATACAAAGGGTCGGCCGCTGCTTCAAGAAGCGCTCAAAGACAGCATCAAGTCTCGCTACGAGTTGTGGCGTGAGCTCGCCCCACTCGACGACTGAACCCCGCGCTGCATGACCTGTCCCGGTGACCTGTCCCGGTGACCTGTCTCGGTGACCTGTCCCGGTGACCTGTCTCGGTGACCTGTCTCGGTGACCTGTCCCGGTGACCTGTCCCGGTGACCTGTCCTCGGGCCTTCTCCTCGGTACCTGCCCTCGGTCCTGCCCTCGGCACCTGCCCTCGGCACCTGCCCTCGGCACCTGCCCTCGGCACCTCGCGGGCGCCCGAGTCGCACACGACGACAAAAAAGAGGGAGCCTTTGAGGCTCCCTCCCTTGGTGATGCCCGCGATCGCGGATGGTGTCCGACT
>JAAZXR010000116.1 GCA_014240065.1 Myxococcales bacterium | reverse complement strand
GTCTCCACCACCCCCGTCGCGCCCTCCGGATACCTCTTCGCGGCCGGTCCCGTCATCAAGGATCGCCTGTGGCTCGGCGGCGGCCTGTACGCGCCCTACGCCGCGGTCCTCGATCTCCCCGCCGACGGCGCCCAGCGCTGGCAGGTCATCGACGCCACCCTCCTCGTGTCGCAAGCCATGTTCAGCGTGGCCGTCCGCGCGCACGACAAGGTGTCGTTGGGGGCCAGCATCGGCTACGTGGGGACGCTGCTCGAGATGCATCGTATCCAAGATTTCGCGGCCCTCGAGACGCTGGGCGACGCGCTCGCCGCTCCGCCCATCAGCCAACAAAACAGCCTCGGACCCAACGCGCCCACGGAGGTTCGTGAGCTTGAGACCCTGTCTCGGCCGATCTGGCTCCAGCGCACCATCGGCCACTCCGTGACCTTCAACGCCGGCGTCGTGGTGCATCCGAGGGAAGACATCGACCTCGCCCTCACGTACCAACACAGCACGCGCGTCCGCGCCAAGGGGCGCTTTGTGCTCGACATGGACGACCCCTTCTTCACGACCGATCTGGAGGCTCAAGGGCTCGACTTTCCAACCCGGGTCGAGGGCACCTCTCGCGTCACCTTTCGACTCCCCAAGCGGCTCACTCTTGGAATCGGCGGCCCCGTCCACCCAAAGGTGCGCCTGGACGGGGTGCTCACGTGGAGTCGGTGGAGTGACCTCGAGGCGTTCGACATCACCCTCGACTCCGAAGACTTTGAGCAGCCCGCCTTGGGCCTGGGCGCCCAGCAGTCCGCCGTGATCGTGCGGGACTTCAACGACGCGCTCGACGCGAAGCTCCAGGTGCGCGGCGCGGTGGGACGGAGCGGCCAAATTTTGGGGAGCCTGGGATACGCGTCGCCCGCGGCCCCCTCCTCCCGCGTGGACGTCATCACCCCAGATGGTCACCACGTGATCGCATCGGTGGGCTACCGCCAGCAGCTCCCGCGTCAGCTCGCCCTGATCTTCGACACCACGCTGAACTATATGGTGCCTCGACGCGTGGAGGACTCCGTCGCGGACCTCGCCAATGGTGAGTATCGCTTCCTCCTGGCCGCCTTTGGGATCCATCTGCAGGCCACGCTCCCCAGCCCCTCGGCCCCCAGCCCCTGAGCGCGAGCAGGCGCGCTCGACGGCCGCCGCCCCCGCCGCGGCGTCTCCTGGCGCGTGGTGCGTGGCCCTTGGCATCCTCGCCGCGTCCGTGCCACCATCGGAGCGTGCAGTGGGATCGCCAGGTGGAGGAGCGAGCAGCGCGGGACTCCCCGTCGCAGGCCCCCGCCCCGCCTCGTTGGCGTTGGCGGCCCTCGGCCTTGGCCGTCCCCCTCGCGTGCCTGCTGATTCCCGGGTGCATGGAGGTCCCCGAGCCCCCGTCGTCGGGCGACGAGCCCGCCGCCCTCGCGGTGGACGAATCACGGGTGATCGAGCTTCGCTACAGCCGCTTCGACGTGGAGGGGTTTGAGCAGCGCCTGTCGCTCGACGACTTGGCGGCCCTCCCGCGCCCCGTCGTGGATCAAATATGGCTCCTCGACCTCGACCTCTTCCCCCTCACCCAAGCGGCGCTCGAAAAGCTCGCGGCCCTGTCTCCTGAACAGGCGGATTCACTCTCGGTCCCCGCCCAGAATCTTCGGAGGCTCATGACCATGACCCCCGACAACGCCGACCTCGACGGGACCTCGCTCGGCCCGTTGATCGCCCTGTCGGCGGCGGTCGGCATCCCCCCGGCACGCGCCCTCGCCAACCTCCTCGGGATCGGCGTGACCGATCCCCTCGCGCCGAGCGACGTCGCGGCGCAGGTGTTCGTGGAGCAGCTGGTGGCCACCCACCCCAACGCGCAGTCGCGACCAGGCCCCGTCGACGCAGACCACCCCGATGGGGTCTACCCCGTCGAGCTCGGTCATATCCCGGTGACCCTCGGTGACGTCGTCGATCAGTTCAGCGGGCTCGCCGCCCGCTTCGGTCCCGCAGATCCACATCCGGGGGTGGTCACCAACGCCGACGACATCACCTTCGCCACCGACGATTTTATGATGTCGGTCAAGGTCACCGCGAATGTGCTCCCGCACCGCGGCGTCGACCTCACCAACACCTCCGAGGGCGCGGTAAATTCGGTGCCCGCGCAGTTCGATGGCCTGTTCGATTTTGCAGATCCCGACTGGATGGGGATCACCGGACTGGCGTCGGATCCGGCCATCGGCGCGCTCACCATTCGGGTCACCGAAGACCCAACGTTCATCCCGGGCGGCACCTCCCCGGACCCCCAAGGACAAGGGGACTCTCCCGCGTGGTCGCTCCCCCCTTGGACCTTCGAGTCCATCATCGTCGAGGAGGCGCGCCGGACGACCGCGCAAATTCCGGCGCACTGCGACACCTACGAGCTCGGCACGGGCACGACGGCGTTCGAGGCGTGCATCGACGACAGCGGCTGGACGACCCTGACCACGTTCGCCAATCTTGGCATGCCTCCGGTGCCCGCGTATTTGTGGGACTACGTCCTCGAGATCGCGCAAGTTCGACTCCATGACGGCGGCCTGGCGGAGGGAGAGGCCACGGCAGATCTGGCCTTGTACGACGTGCCGCTGGGGATCGACGCGCAGATGCTCGTCGCGCAGGCGAAACAGAATCTGGAGGCGGCTCCTGACGCGCTCCGCGAGCTCGCGCGGGCGCTCACCGACACCGCGAGCGGCGACCCCGACTTCTTCTACGTGCGAGACGAGCCCCTCATGGACGAGGGCGCCGACTGGCTCTACTTTGTCACCGAAGACGACCTGCGCCGGGACGACCAAGGCGCCCCCGCGAAGAGCTACGGCTACGCCTCCCCGGGATTTTTCGCGGATCTGGGGCTGACAGACAAGCGCTCATCCACCCAAGACGTGGGCGGGGACGTGAGTCATGAGAAGGTCCAGATAGCTCCGGGCGACATCCTCTACGCCGCGGATGACGAGGGGCGAGTGTTCAAAATCGAAGTGGGGAACAAGCGCTCCCGCCGCCGGATCTTGCTGAGGGTGACTCGAAGAATATGAGCGCCCAGGCACCTCCACCCGTCACCCATTCCCGGGTCGCCACCGCCGTCGCCTGCGCGCTCGCCCTCTCGACGAGCGCCTGCGAGGAGGCCGCGACCCCGGCGAGCGTTGACCCACGGCAGCAGCCCCCGAGCGAAGACGCCGCCGCAGTCCAAGACTGGCTCGACCAGCGCCTCTACGAGACCTGGGACGCAGAGCCCCTCGCGCACATCTCCAAGGGGCCGCACTTTGGCTACGTTCGCACCTACGTGAACGCCGTCGCGTATGAAGGGCTCACGACCGGCGCCGCCCAGCTTGGCCGCGGCGCCGTGGCCGTCAAGGTCGTCTACGGCGCGAGCCTGGCCGACGTGCAAGGCCACGCCCTCGCCCACAAGATCGCTGACGAGTCGGCCCTCGGCGACGGGTGGTACTGGTTCGAGCGCTTCGACGGCAACGAGATCATGTCCAAGCGCGGATCGGACACCTTCTGCGCCGAGTGCCATATCGAGCCACCGAACGTCGACCTCATCAAAACCGTCTTCGAGTGACCGCGCCGCGCCGCCGCGCCGCCTGGGGAGGGCTCAGTCGAGGAGCTCTTCATCGGGTCCGTAGATCAGCTTGCCGCTCGAATAGTCGCCCCCGAAACTCTGCGCCAGCGCGGCGACCTGTTCCACTGCGGAGCGAAACTGGACCTCGCTCAAGCTCCTCAGCGAGTGAACATAGAGGGCATACATCGCCCCCCGGGCGGTGGCGTAGCGCGCGTCCAAGGTCGTATAAAAGTTCGCCTCCATCACAGTTTGAAGCTGCGCCGCCCCCACATCCTGCATGGCCGCGACCCACGCCAGCACGCGAACCCGGTCGTGCGTCTCATCAAACAGGCACGCCATGGTGACATCGTCGTAGTCGAACTCGACCCCCTGGGGGGTCTGCACCCGGGGCGTCGCCATCTGTTCGACCACGCGCCGGAGCTCGGAAGGTGTCACCGCGCGGCCCCGCGCTGCGTCGGCGCAGGCGCGCGTTCGAGCCGGCGCGCCCCCCCGGCCCCGCCGCTCAAACGTCGCCTCGCAGCCGCCAAAATACGGAGAGGGCGAGGGCGAAGACCAGCGCGTTGGCGAGGGCGAGGTAGTACGTGCCCCGGGAGTCGCCTTTTGTTGCGCGCGTGGCCAGTCCAGCCGCGAGTCCGATCAGCGTCCCGAGCAGGCCGGTGCCCCAAATCGCGGGCTGGGCCAAGGCCTGCGACACTCTGGACTCGTCGAGCAGCTCCGGGTTCTCAGGCAAAATGACCGCGAAAAACAACCCGAGCCCAGAGAACGTCGTGAGCCCGGAGAGCAACAACGCCCACTCGAGGATCGACGGGCGATGGGTGGCGGGAGGTGCTTCCATCTCCCTTGTTATACGCGCTTCGCGTTCGTTCGTCAGGTCACCGCATGGAACGCCGCCGCGAGGGAGACGAGCGAGCGGGGTGAGCAGCCCTCGGCCTTGTTGTTCACGATGACGATGCACCCCGGGCTCCCCGGATCCGCGCGTCTCGAGCCCAGCAGCGCGACGATCTCTCGTCGGACGTCCGGCGCCGGTTCGCGCAGCGCATCGAAGGGCGCGTAACGCTGCTTCGCCTCCTCGTAGGCCCGCCCGTGACCGAGCATCCATCGCAGCACCCGCGGGCGCTCGACGTCTGCGCCACCCAAGATCGCGCGCTGCTGACTCACGGAGGGCATGGTCGGGTGTACGCAATATCCATGGGCTGCCCCGAGACCACGCAGCATCGCCCCGTAGTCGGGCGACAGCACCTCGCGGTTCCGCACTTCAAAGGCGTACGGGACTCCGGAAGGCAGCCGCCTCAAGAACGCCTCGATCCGCTCCCGCAAGCGCGGCGCGCCTCGACCGTTGAACGCAGCCTCCGGCGGAAACTGAAACAACAACACGCCGAGCCGCGCCCCGAGCCCGTCCACCGCGGGGCGCACGACCGCCTCGGTCGCGTACTCCGGCTCTAAGAATCGCGGGTTCCGGATGGTCCGGCGCGGATCGTCGGGGTCGCGCCGAAATACGGTCGTGCAATCCCGGTGCGCCTTGACCAAAAACCGAAATTGGTCGCCCACTTGGGCGCCGAGTCGAGCGAACTCCGAGACGGGCGCCGGTCGATAGAAAGTCTTGTCCAGGCCTACGGCGCCGAGGAGTTTATGAGAGGCGTAGGCGGCGAGCCCCGCGCGCGCCAACGCGGTCGCGCTGTGCTCCCCCTCGTATACGAGGCCTCTCCAGCCGGGAAACGACCACGACGAGGTGCCCCCGAGCACGTGCGCCGGCAAGGTCACTCCGTCGAGCGCGCCCCCGAGATGGGCCCGCACCGCCCCTTTCACCCCCGCCGCGTCCGGCTCCCCGCGCGCGCGTGGGGTCACGAACAGCGACAATTGCTCCCGCGGCGCCGCGCCGTCGCGGGCCGCGGTGGCGCTCACGGGTGGGCTTGAGCCGGTCCCCTCGGGATCAGCCGCCACCTTCACACTTGTAGACCACGTCGAGCGAACCTTGACCGCCCAGGTCCGTGCACGAGCTCCCGCACAGCTCGATCTGGGTGTACGTGGCGTCCGTGTAGACCCAGCCGGTGCTGAAGCTGCCGCAGTCGGTCTCGCCTTGATGGTACGGCGTCACCAACGTGCCCCCGATGAACACCTCGGTGACGTCGGGGAACAGCGGCGGGAACGGCAAGTCCACGAAGCAACTCTGGAGCGAATTCAACACGTCTTGGATATCCGCCAACAGCTGCGCTTGGTTCTGCGTGTTGTAGAAGTACGGGGGGCCCCCCATGAGCGCGGTGCCGCCGGCCTGCGCGTAGGTGTTCAAGATGTCGTAGGTGTTGACGTTATTGGGCTCGCCACCGAGTCCATCGTTGACCGTCATATTGTCGATGGCGATGCCGACGACGTAGGTAGAAATCCCGCTGGTCAAGGCGGAGGCAATTTCACCGTCCACAGAGTCGTCGAAGATGTCAAAGGAGTCCGCGGTGAGCGGGAATCCATCGGTGCCCGCCGAGCAGTTCGCGGCGCCATCCGTGATCAAAATGACGGCCTTCTCTCCCGGCAACGTCGTCACGTCCAAGCTCCCGTACGCGCTGAGTAACCCCTCGCGCGTCGGCGTCGCGCCGAAGCTCCCGGGATCGCCGGGGACGTTGGGGAGCCCCACCGTGTCCAACGGCGGCAAATCGGACAGCAGCTCCGCCGTCGTGTGCAGCCCGAGATCGGGCTCGGGCGCGCCCACCGAGCACGCGTAGGCGTTGATGGCCTGCGCGTAGGGGAACAGCTGCACCCCAAAATTAACCTTGGTCTCAAAGTTGGTGAACAGGGCGTCCGTGACGCTATACAGGCTCGCCCAACGGGTCTCGCTGTTCGAGATCGAGCCGTTGTTATCGGCGTCCCAGTTCTTGCTCAGGTCGAACATGCTGCCGGACTTGTCGAGCACCATCATGATGTTCGGATTTTGCGGCGACAAGGCGGGGATGGGGGTCTCGAAGCAGTTGCTCCCGCCTCCCGAGCACTGTGAGGTGTCGTAGAAGCACCCAATGCACTCGATGGTGCCCGTGTCGAAACCGAGAGATTCACAGGTCGATCCGGGGACCGTCGGCTCGCACTCCTCCGTCGACGGGTTGAGGAATCCATCTCCGCAGGACGCGATCTCGCAGCTGTTGAGGCAGCTGTCGTTGTTGCTGAAGTTGCCGTCGTCGCAGCCTTCGCTGATCCCGGTGTAGCCGTCGCCGCATGTGTTGGCCTGACACGCTGGCGTGCAATCGGACTGCCCCTCGACGCCCGTGTTGGCGCCGTCGTCACAGCCCTCGGTGAGCCCCACGAAGTCGTCGCCGCAGCTGTTCACCACGCACGCCGACGTACAATTGGACATCCCCTCCACGCCGGTGCTCGCGCCGTCGTCACAAGTCTCCCCCGCGTTCACGTTGACCACGCCATCCCCGCACTCCACCGCCGTGCAGTCTGCGTCGCAGGTCGCGGACGCGCTGCCGGTATCGCAGGTCTCGCCCGCGGTCGTGTTCACCGTACCGTCGCCACACGAGGCGTTGGTGCAGTTGGCGTTGCAGCTGGCGGTTTCGCCCATCCCGTCACAGTCTTCTCCAGCGTCGACGATACCGTTGCCGCAAGACTCGAGCGTGCACTGGTCGCTGCAACCATCTCCATTGATGGCGTTGCCGTCGTCGCAGCCCTCGGACGGGCCCTGGTACGTGTCGCCGCAAAAAGTCACCGAGCACGTGCCGGTGCAGTTGGTCGTCCCATCTCCGTTGTTGACGCCGTCATCGCAGCCTTCACCCGCCGTGATGTTGAGCGTGCCGTCGCCGCACGAAGACACCGTGCAGTCCACGTTGCAGCCGGCGGACTCACCCGAGTCATCACAGGACTCCCCGGCGGTCATATTCACCTTGCCATCACCACACGCGGCGAAGGTGCAGTCCGAGTTGCAGGTCACCGTCTCGCCACCAAAATCGCACTCCTCGGTCCCAGTGACATTACCGTCACCGCAAACATCGCCATCGCCGTCGCCGTCTCCGTCTCCGTCTCCGTCTCCGTCTCCGTCTCC
>JAAZXR010000115.1 GCA_014240065.1 Myxococcales bacterium | reverse complement strand
ACGGGGACGGAGACGGGGACGGGGACGGGGACGGAGACGGAGACGGAGACGGGGACGGCTGCCTACCGACCGTCCAGAACGATGGCGTGTGCAACGAGGATTGCGAGTGCGTGTCTGGTTCGTGCTACGAGATCCCCGTGCTCTCCAACCTTTGCGGTGAGTGCAAAGTCGACGCTGATTGCTCGAATGGTGGGTGCAGCCCTCCGAATGCGTTTCCAGGTCTAGAGGCGGGCGCTGTCTGCAATGCAGGCGAGCCAGGCAGCGGCTGTGAGACTGACGCGGCGTGCCAGATGGGACTCACCTGCGAGTTTATTCTCGATTGGAGCGCGCTCGGTATCGCCATCAACAGCTGCAGTGAGTGCGCCACCGACGCTGATTGTGGGGCGGGGCAGGTGTGCGGCGTCGAAATTATCATCACCGATTCGAGCGGGCAGCGGTTGTGTCAAGACGCGGGCACCGTACCCAACGATCAAGCCTGCACAAATATGGGGACCGTCGGCGACGAGGCCTGCGCCAGCGGCGTGTGTGGTGTCGTCGACGTGCAAGGGCTCGTCTCGATCGATGTGTGCGGCGAGTGCGTCAGCGACGCCGACTGTGGCGTGGGCCAAACCTGCCAGGATGGCACGTTCGACCTCGCCTTGCTCAGCGTGACCGGGAGCACCTGCGTCCCGGTGTAGCGCTCGCAGTGGGTGACCGATCGCGGCGGTCGGTCGGCGAACCGGGGAGACGGCCGCAGCGGAGACGTGGCGCCGTCTTTGTCGTCGTCGTGGGCTTCGCCTAGGCGCACGCAGCCGCTACAATCGCCGCATGTCCGGTTTCAGTCGCAGACAAGCGCTCGTTGGTGGTGTCCATCTCACTGTGCTCGCGAGCGGATTTGGCTGCGCGGGCGGGGGCGCGCGGGTGTCGGTGGTGCCCACGAAGGGAGAAGTTGTCGTGGACTTGGGGTCGACGCCGTCGCTCGCGAGCGTCGGAGGCTCTGTGGGGCTCAGGGTCGAAGGCATCGACGAGGAGCTCATCGCGGTTCGGCGCGCCGAGGACGAGGTGATCGTCGTGACCCGCGTCTGCGGCCACATGGGCTGCAAGGTCCGATTCTCCGGGGAGGCCCAGGAGTTTGAATGCCCATGCCACGGGTCTCGTTTCGCGCTCGACGGGACTTTGCTCGAGGGCCCGAGCCCTACGCCGCTGCGGCGATTTGACGCGCGGCTCGTGGATGGCGTCCTCCGCTTCGCGGTGTAGCCGCCCCGTTGGCACCTCAGTCGATGAGGTGGGTGGGCGACCAGGTCGCGCGTTGACTTGAGGGTCCAACGATGGGCTGCACGGTCGGCGTGCGCGTGAGGATGTCATCCAGGTCGTCGGAAGAGATGAGCTCTTCTTGTTCGAGCGCGATCGCCAACGCGCTCCCTTGAGCGTAACCCACCACGTGCTCTTCAAAGTCGTGCAGGGTGCCCCCCGTAGGATCTCGGTACAGGTGGATGAACACGCGGTCGACCGCGTCGCGCCGTGGGACGTCGTGGACGAGGTTCGCTGCGCTCACCGCATACTTTTTTCGGACACCGAGGCGAGTCAGCGCGCGGACGACGTCGAGCGCGTCGATGCGCCCCGCCACGGCGTCAGCGAACAGGCAGAAGATCGTGCAGTCTTGCTCCACGTCGTCTCCAAACAGGTTGAGGCGACAGCCCGAGGGGAGCTCGCGAAACATCAAGAGCAAGGCGGTGAACTTGTACGCCGCCTGGACGCGGATCTGATCGAAGTGGAGCCGACCCGCGAGCTTGAATTGGTCTTTGTAGGTGACGCCGTCGTAGTCGATCTCATCGAGCACGAGCTTTCGCTCGAGTTTTCGTCGGATCTGCGGGGGGCTCGCGGTCACGAAGAACAGCCCCGCTTGATGGCCGCCGTACTGTGGCCGCTGCAGGGCGCGGAGGACCGGGACCGCGCCGGGGACGGCCCACTTGTCGTCGGCAGATTGCAACGCCGCCTCGATCATGCCGCCGGTCGAAGAAAAGTGGGTGTCCAGATACGTTTTGTCCACGTCCCACACGAACACTGGCCCCTCGTAGTCTGCGGGGAGCCGGTGCTTCATCCGTCGAAGCATGGGGAATGGCTGGGTGAGCCGCTGCGACACGTAGGTCACGTTCGAGAGCATAGGGGCTGTGGTCGCGGCATGGAAGAGCGGCCGCGCACAGGACCGCGCCTGAATCAACGGACGTCTACCCGGGAGGGGCGGGGTCTTCGTCTGCCGATTCGAGAGACTCTTGGGCGCTCAGCCGGTCGGTGGCCTTCTTGATGGAGCCCGCGACAGCGCCTCCGCACCGGGGGCACTCGGAGGCATCCGTGGGGAGGCGGTTGCCACACTTCGCCTCCGAGCAGCGGTGGTCCGGGATGAAGCGGCCGACGATGAGCCCGACCACCGCGAGCCCCAGTCCGGTCACGGTGACGTGGCCCATGGAGATTCCGGCGTCCGCGACGGCCCGGCTGGCGAATCCGCCGATCACCATGGTCCCGAGCCCGAAAAAACGCCCGAGGCTGGTGGCCATGGAGCGCTCGATCCGAAAGACCGCCTTGCCCTTGTTCATGCCCCGCACTTCGTCATCTTCTGGTTGGACCGCGGCGTCCTCTTCGAGGGGGGCGGGTTCTGGGAGTGGACCCGTGAAATCGGAGAGGGGAAATTGCGAGGGTCGATGATCCGCCGGCGGGAGCCCGAGCCGAGATGAGAGCGCCTCACGATCCGGCGCGAGCGCCGTGATGGACGCGTGGAAGAACTTCGCTGGATTTGGTCGCAGCAACGCTGCGATTTGGCGTTGCGCCCGCGGACCGACGTTGCGAAGCGTACAGTGCAGGGCGAGCAGGAAGGCCATGCTCACAGGGCCGGCCACGCCGAGGCGGGTGGTCTTGCGCTGGCTCGACATGCCGGACGAGGCGCCCACGTGGTGAGCGATGGCGGCTTGGGTCGTCAGCACGCCGAATCCGAGCGCCACTGTGGCGACGTCGATGGTCAGCTGGAGTCGTGACGACTCCACGCGGAGCGGGGGGTCGGAGGCCGCCAACCACGCGTGGGCGACCGCGCGCGCGCTCGCGGCGGCGGTCGCCTCCGGGTTGTCCACCTGCTGTACGTCGACGCCGAAGTTGAGGTTGCCGTCGGCGTCGGCGCCACGGAACCACACGTTCCCTTCGGCGGCGACGGCCGGACCCCCCGCGGGGAGGTTGCCGTCGGCGTCCGCCCGCCACGGGAGCACCCGGACCCGCTCGAGGTTCAAGCCGGCGTAGTGAGCGAGTCGTCGTACGACCCGGCGGACGCTGAGCACATCGCCCGACCACCGATCCGGGAAGTGATCGGGGATCGGGGCGAGCAGGGGCGCTCGTAACAGAGCGTCGATGCCTCGCGTCTTGCGGACGCGCGCGAGAATTTTGATCATCGTCTCCCGCGCCTCAACAGAGGGGGTGAACAGCTCCTCGTCGGTGGGAGGAGGAGGGGGGGGCGGTGGGAGTGCGGAGTCCACGGGAGCGTGCGCGAAGCGGCTGTCTTCATGTAGCACGACCGGGGCACCCTGTTGACAGGGAGCCCCGCAAATCACCATGACGGACGAGCCAGACAGGGAGTACAATCCTCGTCCAAATGAACGCTGCTGCACGGTGGACAAGGGCGACGCGCGCCGACCTCACGGTCTTTGTGGTTTGTGGGATGTTTGCGCTCGCGGGGTGTCCTGCACCCGACGTGGCCCCGCCGGCCGCCCTCGACGGGGCTGGCCCCTTCGGCGTGGCTCGAACGCGGCTCGCGTTGGACGTGGGAGGTCGCGATGTGCCGGTGGAGGTGTGGTATCCGGCCGAGGAGAAGAGCGCGGCGTCGGTGCCGCTCTCCACGTTCGCCCTCGACGACACCCGGGCCGCGCAGTGGACGGAGTGGCTGAGCGCGGCGCCCTCCGAGTGCGTGCGCGGCGAGGTGCTGGAGGGCTCTGGCGGATCCCCCGTGCGGGGAGGCTTCCCGCTCATCGTGATGTCGCACTGCCACGAGTGTTCGCGGTTGGGCGCGGCGCAGATCGCAGAGACGCTCACGGCACATGGCTTCGTGGTGGCGGCGCCAGACCACGTCGGCGGTGATCTGTTCAGCGCCCTCGCGGGCGAGTCCACGGGCTTCAGCCCGACGACGTTGACGACGCGGGTCGCGGACGTCAACGCGGTCGTTGATGGATTGCACGCGGGTGTCGGCCTCACGACCCAGACCGCGTCGCTCCTTGAAGGCGTCGTCTCTGCGGATGAGGTGGGGCTGATCGGTCATAGCTTCGGGGTGACGACCGTCAACACGGTCCATCGCGAGGATGATCGGATTGGATCGCTGATGGCCCTGGCAGGGCCGCTCAACGTCTTCGGGGAGGTCCCCGCCGAAGAGGTCACGGTGCCGCTGCTGGCGCTGCGCTCCACCGAGGACAACACCATCGGCGCGGTCGGCAACGATCTCATCCGATCCCAGTTCGATCAGGTGCCGCGCGAAAAATGGTTTGTCGACGTACTCGACGGGGGGCACTACTCCTTCCTCGACATCTGCGGACTGCTGGATCAGTTCGGCACGGGGTGCGGCGAAGACCAGCGCCAAACGGATCCCGCCGAGCTGTTCAGCTATCTCGCGCCCGCGCGCGCTCGGGCGCTCACAGCGACCTACGCCGTCGCTTTTTTCTCGCTCACGCTCAAGGGAGACGAGCGTGGTCGCGCGCTCCTCGCGGACAAGATCGACGACGCCGTGCTCGGCCCGGAGTTCATCCCGGCGCCCTGAAGTGTCCGCGGAGGTGGCGCTAGCGGCATCGCCGGTGGCTCTTCGGGCAGCTGAATCGCACGTGCATGTGGTCCGAGTGGCCGCGCGAGTGCTGCACCCGCGCGTACTTGGCCTGGCCGGGCTTGCGAGGATATTCGAGCCACCGGTTGAGGTCGCGGCGGGGCACGCGACCGGTCTGAATGGCCCAGTCGTACAGGAGCTTTTGCAGCTTGGTGTCCACGTAGACCACCTCCACCGCGCCCGTGTCGTTGAGGAGCTCGAGCAGCGTCCACATCAGATCGCGATCCAAGTTCGCGACGCTCATCTCTCGCCAGTTCAGCTCGTCGCGTTCGTCGATGATCTGCGGGTAGCTCAGGTCGATGTCGCGCCCCGACTGATGCGACTGGTGGGGTTTGAGGGGGCCTCCATTCCGCGAGGACATATTGCCCACGAGGATCGGCTGGCCCGTGTCGAGCGCGTCCCACGAGCGGAGCACCGCGTCCATGACAGCGACCGCTTCCACGGTGGCCCAGCCCTTCCAAGGGATATGCTTGAGGACGCGGCCCGGACCCTCGGGCATCGGCATCGCCCCCGCGAGGGTCCCCCGTGAGGGACCTTGAATGGACTCACTCTCGACCGAACGCTCGCTGTCTCGATAGACGGCGATTTTTGTGCCCGAGGGGAGCTCTTCGTCGAGCTCCTTGCCTGGGTTGAGCGCGACGATCTCGTGGTGAAAGATCTTGTAGAGGTTGGCGACGCGCTTGAGGCTGCCGCCTTGACGGATCGTGTAGTGGACGGTGTCGGGTGCTCGGAACCGCTCCGACCATCGAGGGTCGCGCGCGGTCAGGTGAATCTTGGGTGCCGGTCGCACCTCATCTTCCCCAGGAGGGTCTCCTGCGGGGGCCTGGTTGGCGTCACCTTCGGCGCCCTCGGCGTCCTCGGCGTCCTCGACGTCCGGCTCGACGTCTTCCTCGGCTCCGCCACCGAGATCGAGGGGGGTCGTCGCGGCGTCCTCGGCGAGCGCGACCTCGTCGACGGTGGGGAGGTCGTCTGGGATGTCCAGCGCCGCGCTGTGGTTTGGAGCGCTCGCGCCGGGGACCGCGACGCGCACGACGAAGACGCCCGCCCACACCAGGCCCGCCGAGATGAGGAGCGCGAGGCCCGTCGAGCGCGGCCGGTCGTGAATTGGCGAGACCTCAGCGGCGCCATCATCCGCGCGACCTCCTTCGTCGAGGTCGTCGAGGCTCTCGCCCTCCAGTGAATCGTCGTGTTGGTCCGCCATGGATGATTGGCTGCCGAGTCCCTACGCGCGAGGGCAGGCCTTGATACTTTGGACATTTTCGCGGGTGACTTCAAGTTCCTGGCGGAACTCAAAACCCGCGCCAGGATAGTGGGAGATGGGGCGAAAAAGCAATGGATTCTAAAGGTTTACGGATCGGTTGGTCCGCGCACGTAGACGCCGCATCAGGTTCGATATGCTCCTCAGATGTCATTTGCCAAGCGCAGCGCGCAAGCAACCTCCCGCGGCCTTTTGTTAGGCGCCTCGCTCCTCATGTCCGTGGGCTGCTCGGAGAAACAGGCGGGCGACGAGGATGGAGCTTCGAGCGCCGCGGCGGACGCGGAGAGCGGGTCGTCCGGTGACGCAGAGACGGGATCGGGTGACGTGGGCGGCACGGGTGGTGAAGGTGAGCAGCCTGGAGAAGATGCGAACGTCGTCGCGTTTGATGGGGAGCATATCTACTTCGGTGAAGAGAACCGCAGGCAAGTGGATCTCCCGGTGACATTCCCTCCAGCCGATCACATGTTCGAGTCTGTGACGCTCAACTTTGGGCTCGGTTGCCCCAACAACAACTGCGATGATTGGGATCGCTATGGGACGCTCGGGATCGTGGAGAACCCTGGCACGGAAGAGGAGCGGTTTATCGAGGTCCAACGCTTCATCACGCCCTACGGCGTCGGCGGAGAGTGGTCGGTCGACGTGACCATGCTCCAACCAATTTTGGCGGGCGACGTGACCATGCGGGTGTTTATCGACACGTGGGTTGGCCCCGGTCATCCACAGGGCGATGGATGGTTATTCACCGCGAATTTCGACCTGGTGGGGGGGACTCCGTCCCCGATCCCTGACGCGGTCATCCCCATCTGGTACCAGACCTTCAACGCGGGGCACCCTGACGTGACGATTGAGTCGCAGGTGCTCGCGCAGGAGGTCGCGGTCCCCGGGGCGCCGAAGAACGCCGCGCTCCGCAGCTTTATCACTGGGCATGGGTTCGGGAATTCTGATAATTGCGCGGAGTTTTGTCCGCTGGACCACACCTTCTCGTTGAACGGGAGCGATCACACGACGCTCGTGTGGCGCGACAACTGTTCGGCCACTGGGGTGCCGGGTCAGCAGGGGACGTGGCAGTACCCGCGGGCGGGGTGGTGCCCCGGGGCCGATGTCTATCCGATGCTTGACGATGTGACGACCGAGGCCACATCCTCGCAGACGCTGATGGTCGAGTACGGCCTCGCCGACTACCAGAACTCGTGCCGGCCTGACGCGCCGGTGTGTACTGGATGTGTGGCTGGAGCCACGTGCGATGACGGGCACGGGCAGCCCTACTACTATCTCAGTTCGATGCTCGTGACCTTCCGGTAGCCGACGGGCAGGCGTCACCGCTCGCGGTGGCTGGCGGGCCAACCACGTCGTCAGCAGCGATGGATTCGCTCAGCTCTGCCGTCGACGTCGGCGGAAGGCCGCACCAAACACCAGCAGCGTGGACCACAAGATCCCGTGCGGAGTTTTGGGGGTCGTGTCGCAGCCGCATCCTCGGCCGTCGAGGTCGAGAGGACCCTCTGCGTAGCCCGGGTCGCCGGTTCCACCGGTGCCGCCGTCGTCGCCGTCGTCGCCGTCGTCGCCGTCGTCGTTGCCGTC
>JAAZXR010000114.1 GCA_014240065.1 Myxococcales bacterium | reverse complement strand
AAGGCCGGGAGCGAGCGGCCGCCGGTGGCTTCGCCGTTGAGCGCCTCGGAGAAAGCAGGCGAGGCCGGGCCAAGAGCGGCGTGCAGCGGCAGCAGGTCGGCGACCACCTCGGCGAGGTCGGGGAGGTCGAGCGCGTCGCCGGGTTCGGCGAGGGCGTTGAGGGCGGCGACGGTGGTCATCACGCCGTCGAAGGCGGCGGCGATCCACCCAAACCCCTCCGGCGCCCGCTCGGCCACGGCGTCCCGCACCACCTGACCGCCGCCCTCGACGATCTGGCAGGCCGGACAGGCGTCGGTCTTGGGTTCGGTGACCGGCGGACCGAGGGGCTCGCCTTCGTCGAAGGGGGCGGGGGTGGTGCCGGGGACGGGGGTGGGGGCGGGGCCGGCGGCCTGACCGCCGCCCTCGACGATCTCGCAGGCCGGACAGGAGCTGGACTTGGGCATCCGGGCGTGGGCGTCGGCGGGGGCGAGGGCTGCGGAGCCCACGGCGGTCACGCCGAATACGAGAGACAGGGAGAACACGAGGGGATTTTTTTCAACAACGAACATCACAAACTCCTAAGGGGCTGGTTGCCACTGCGGTCGGCGGTGACCGGCGGTACGGTGGGCCGAGGGGAGCCAGGGCGGGTCACCTCGATACATAACTGTTTCACAAAAAACCACTGTTGCCGGAAAACCGGCACGAAATGGGATGGTAGCGCAGGGGGCGGGGAAGCGCGAGCCAAAACGCATTCGACAGGATTCCAACGATACAAGCCATCGCCCGGGCTGCGCGCGCAGGTCGGCGCGGCGCCGCGCCCCGGCGAGGGTGTTGGGCCGCCGGGCCGGTGTGGTGGAGTGGGTGGATCGAAATGGTAGAGATCCGTCGAGCCGGCGCGGCGCCAAGGACGCGCTCGTCGGCGCCATGGGAGGCTCACGGCGAGCGGACCACATCCCCATGCGCCGGTGAAAAAATCCCGACGGGGGCTGGACGATGGAAGAAATTGTGTAAACGCGTCCAACACGCTCCCCGGGCAAAGTATGCGGTGATGTTGTCGACGTTCGCGACGTGTACCGGATTTGTCTTCGGATGTGTACGTTGATTTGTGGGGCGAGGTTCACTGCTTCAATTCTCGGGCGCGGAAGGACTTGGCCGCCATCGTGTGAGACAGTGAATCGAACGGTGATAGATCTACTACGTGACGAACGCCTCTTTGAGGTGCTGCGCTGGAAGGACGCGCGGACCCTTGTGTGGGTGCAGCAGCCCGAAGGAAACACAGTGGAGTTTCTGCACGTGATTTTTCCGGAGATGTCGCGGATGCTTGGAGACAAGACGGACGTCGGCGTCGTCATCGATCTGCGAGGCTCACGCCCGCCGGACGCCGCGGCGCGGTCGGCGATCCAAGCCCACTTCACCTCCATCGCCCCGCAGCTCCGTGGGATCGCGCTCGTGTTGGACGAGTCGCCGGTCTCCTCCTTCATGGGGACCATCGCTCGCTTCATGGTGGGTCACGTGACGGGGCTGACCCTCCGCATGCACACCAGCACGGAGCGCGCGTTTGAGTGGATCGATCAGGTAGGGGAGGGCGCGTAGATGGGCGCTCGATTCTGCGCAGGCGCGGGGGCCGGCGTCCCTCCTTTCGCGAGGAGGTGCGCGGGATGAGTGAACACTCGAAGATCGGCGCTCAGGACTCGCTCGATCGCCTGCGCTCCCCGGGGCGCGGCATGAACTTTGGCCGGGCCTCCATCGCCCGCGTGGCCTCGGTGCTCGTGCCGCTGCTCGCGGAGATCAGCCGCGGCGACACGTCGCTGCGGGCGGAGGTCATCTTTGAGCTTGAGCGCGAAGATCCAGAGTGGGCGCGCATCTTGACCGCGCTGTTGATGCTCCACGGAGATATTGAGTACCGCTTGAAGGCGGCGGAACTCGCCGGGGCCCAGCGCCACCAATCGGCCCGGTACATCGCCGTGGGGCTGCTGCTCGACGCGGCCCTAGACTTAAAACTTGGGCGGCTCGAAGCGCCGTCCGAAGATTCGCTCGCGGCGGCGGGGCAGGCGTCGCTGCAAGGAGAGCTCGCGGCGCTGCGCGGCGCCGTGGAGGCGATGCCCTCCGGGGAGGCCGCCGAGCAGGTGCGCACGATGATTCGAGGCTTGGAGGCGCGCGTCGCCCCGGACGCCCCCGTGTCGTGGACCCCGTGGCACGAGCAGCGAGACTCGACCTTGGCGGTCACGCTCAAAAAGCTGCAGATGACGGCGAGCGAGATGTTCGCGTACCTCGGGCGGACATGTGCCGTCGAGGTCCCCGCGGTGTCGATGGAGGCGGAGCTTCGCTGGATGAACGTCGAGTCGAGCGTCCGGTTGTGGTGGCTGCGGGCCGTCGGTGGGTGTCTGAAGCTGTGCGCGCGAGAGGACCTGCACCTCGTGGCGGTGGATTGGTCCGCCTCCCACGCGGGAGATGAGACGCCCGCGTCGTTGCGGATGTCGTTCGGGGGAGCCCCCGAGCGGATCGATGCGCTGGAACAGAGCTTGTCGCAGTGGGTCGCGCGCATGAACCCGGCGCTCTCCCTCGTCAACGCCGACCACCCGTGGCGGGTGAAGCGAGAGGGGGCGGAGCTCTCCTTGGGTGTCGAGGCCTGGGCGTTCGAGCGCGCGGCTGAGGTGAGCGGCGATTTCCTCCATCGACAGATGCGCATCGTCGTGGTCGACGACGAGCCCATCATCGCGAGCGTGGTGCACCGGGTGCTGTCCCGTCGACTCTCCGTGCCGTGCGAATTCCAGGTCTTCACCTCTTCCGAGGAGGCCCTCGCGGCCTTGTCAATTGGCCCGGAGGCAGATCTGGTCATCTCCGACGTCAACATGCCGTCGATCTCGGGGGACGAGCTGTACGCGCGCAGCGTAGAGGCGCACGAAGGCTTGGCCCATCGCTTCGTGTTCGTCTCCGGGATGGAGCTCCCCGCGAGCCTCCTGGAATCGTATCGACTGGGGATGGTGGAGTTCGTGCGCAAGCCGTTCCGCCCGGAAGAGCTGGTGGGCGCCGTGAACCGGGTCGTCGAGCGGATCGCCGCGACCGTCGCGGCGCAGTGAGGGGCGCGCGCTCAGTCCACGCTGAACCGGATGAACCGCTTGGCGCCGGGCGCCTTCACGCCGATCACCTCGACGCCTGCGTCATCGCCAATGTCGGAGATCGCCTCCGCGTCGCCCACCACGACCACCACGTCCACTTGGGCGCCGGCGCGCACGTACGGGGCCTCGTCAAGCCGCAGCGAGACCCGCACGGCGCCGGTCTTCGCGACCACCACCGTGATCTCGTCGCCCGCCGGGGTGAGCCCGCCGCCCGGACCGCGCACGAACACCTTCGCGTCCACCGCGGCCGCCCCCACCTTGTCGGGGCGCAAGATCCACTCCACCTCGCCTGAGGTGGGCACCTGCAGCGTCACCGGATCTTCTTTTGTACCCGAGCCCGCGCCTTCGGCCGGTTCGGGGTCGCCACCGCGGGAGGACCTCGGGGTCTTGGTCACCTCGAGCGTGTAGCCCACGGCGGCACCATCGACGAGGCCGAGAGCGTCGCCGCCGCCCGCGTCGTCATCCGTTGGCGGCGCGCGCATCACCATGAACGCGGCGGCGGCGGCCACCGCGAGGGTGGCGACCACGCCGGCGCGCCTGCGACGAAAGGCGCCCATGGACACCACGTTGGTCTTCGCGCCCGCGTCGCGCTCGGCGTGAAGTTGCGCCTCCACCCGGTCCGCGAGCGACGCCCGGAAGTCGCCGCTCACAGGGGCGGAGAGCTCGAGCAGCAGCGCCTGGGTCTCGGGGTCTTCGTCGACGGCGTCCGGCTCGAATGAGTCGGCCGCGCGCTCGCCCGCCGCCACCTGGCGCAGGAGCTCGGACTCTGCTTCTTGGTCCGCGCTGCGCATGCCGTGCAGCGCCGCTACAAATTTGTCGTCGCGCTCGCTCATCTCAACCCCATTTCTTGGCCGATGTTTCTGGCCTGCTTTCGAAGGCGGCTGCGCCACGCATAGATCGCGTCCCGCGACATTTGGGTCCGCTCCATGACGTGCTCCACGTCCCGCTCCTCTACGAACAAGAGCTGGAACAAGAGCACGCCGCGGTCCCCGAGGTGCGGCTTGAGCCGCGACCACAAGGTGGACACGGCGTCGCGCTCCTCGTGGTGGAGGTCGTCGCGAGCTCCGCCGGCGATCACGTCGAGCTTCTCGCTCTCGGTGGGGTCGTCGGTCCAAGGGGACTTTGTGTGGCTGCGTAACATGCTGATCACCTTTCTCTTCGCGATCAGCCGAACGAAGCTGACGAGCTTCCTCCCTTTTTCTGGGTCCCACGCCAGCAGCGCCCGGCCCTCATTCGCGAACAACGCGCAGAAGATCTCTTGGGTGGCGTCCAGCACCTCTTGGCGGCCATCGCGTCCGCGCACGGCCCCCCCGCGCACGAGGCTGCGGGCGACCTCCGCCTGGATGGCGGGGCTGAGGGTGGCGACGAGGTGATCGAGCGACGATCGGTCTCCGGCGAGGGCGCGCCTGATCGTCTCTGGGGTGATGTCCTCCATTTGCGCTAGGGAAGTATGGGCTCAGCGCCCGGTTGAACCTAGCCCCGCGGTGAGGATGTGCGGAATTCGCGCATCGGTGGATGTCCAGGCTCACTCAAAAACGACCAGACAGCCCGACGCCGACCATCTCTTTGTTGAAGTACGGCATGGCCGAGTAGATGATCTTGCGGCGACGCTCCCTGCGCAGTCGGTTGGACGCGGCGATCATCCCACTGCCGGCGCCGATCATCACGATGCTCGCTGGGAACAGGGCGGCGAAGACGGTGTTGGCGCTGCGGTTGGAGAGGGACGAGCTGCTGGAGAACAAGAGCGGGCTGGTGATCATGAGGAGGCCGCCGGCGCTCGTCATGATGATCCCGCTGGTGAGGGCGCGGGCTTCGGCTTGCAAGGTGGTGGCCGGCAGCCCTTCGACGATGCGGGCCCGGGCTTCACGGCTGAGTCCGATGGGGATCAAGGTGGCGCCGGTGATGGAGAGCGCCAGCCCCCCTGTCCAGCCCGTCCACATGAACCCCGGGTCCCGGTCCCAGAAGTCGCCGTCTCCGCTCCCATTATAGGCTGCGTTGACGAAGGACGCGCCCCACGCGACGGAGCTGATCCCGAACACGATCCCAGAGATGAGGAGGGCGCGGGAGGTGCCGCGCTCGACCTTGGCGAGCTCCTCTGCGATCGCGGGATCCGTGGGCGCTCCGCCCCCCTGGTACGGGCGGAGCGCAGGCGCAGGCTGGACTTGCAGGGCAGGCGGCGCCGCCGGTGCGGCCGCGGGTTGAGCTTGAGGCGCGGGTTGAAGTTGAGGCGCGGGCTGAGGTTGAGGTGCGGGCTGAGGTTGAGGCGCGGGCTGAGGTTGAAGCGCGGGCTGCGTGGGCCCGATGACGTTCGCTGCGGGCGGCTCCGCTTGGTCCGCGCTGGCAGCAGCCGAGCCGGCGCGCTGGACCCCAGCGAGAGCGTCGAGTGGCGCGCTCATCACAAGTGCAACGCAGGCTGCGCTCGAAAGAAATATGGCTAAGGGTCGCGATTTCATGGACCCACCTTAGTCCAGGTACATCGGGTGGTCGAGCGTTTCGGACGACTCAGGTCGCGCGATCTTTCGCGCGCGGTGTTGTCCGCGACAAAAATGTCAGGCTCGGCGCTGAGTTACTTCCATTCGGCGCGCGGCCAAGGCAACATTCGCAGTGTGTCCGCCCCGGTCCCTCGCGCGTTGATCGAGTGGAGGGACATGGACAAAGACCGCGCATGAACAACGTAACGCCAACCTCGCCGCGCCTCGGCCTTGGGGCAGGGCCCACACGAAAAGTCGCCATGGTGATCACGCGCGGCGACACAGTGGGTGGCTCACAAACCCACGTGCTCGAGGCGACGCGGGCGATGCGAGCGCGCGGTCACGATGTCCGGATTTGGCTCGGGAGCGCAGGCGAATTCACCGCGGTCCTCGACGACGCAAAGATCGCCTACGAGATCGTGGAGGGGATGCAGCGGGCGATTTCTCCCGCGTCAGACCTGCGCGCGTACTTCGCCTTGAAGCGGTCGCTGCGGGGGTTTGGACCGGACCTGATCAGCACGCACGCGACGAAGGCGGCGGCGCTCGGCAACTGGGCCGGGAGGGCGCTGGGGATCCCCGTGGTGTTCACCGCCCACGGGTGGTTGCTCGTCCCAGGCGCCACGGGAGCGCGGCAGCTCGCGCTGCGGTGGGGGCACCGCGCCATCGCACGCCTGGCGTCGCGAACTATCTGCGTGTGTGACTACGACCGGAGGCTCGCCGTCGATCACGGCGTGCTCTTCGACGACATGATCGACGTGGTGCACAATTCGGTCTCCGATGTGGCGGCGTCGTCGCGCGCGGACCCGAGCACCGCGCCGCCACGCCTCATCACGGTGACCCGGTTGGCGCCGCCCAAGGATGTGGCGACAGCGCTCGAGGCGCTCGCGATGCTGCGGGACCGGGCCTGGACGCTGGAGGTGGTGGGAGACGGCCCGATGCGCGCCCAGCTTGAGGCGCTCGCGTCGAGCCTCGACCTCGAAGATCGCGTGACGTTCGTGGGCACCTGCAACGACGTGGAGGCGCGGCTCGCCCGCTCCCAAATTTTCGTGCTCTCCACGGATCGGGAGGGGTTCCCGATGAGCGTGCTCGAGGCCATGCGCGCGGGCTTGCCGGTGGTGGCCTCCGACGCCGGGGGGATCCGCGAAGCGGTGGCGCACGGGGTGAGCGGCGCGATGGTGCCGGCGAGGTCGGCGGAGCGCATGGCGCAGGCGCTCGCGCCCTTGCTCGACGACCCGGCGATGCGGGCGTCTTACGGCGCCGCCGGTCGCCGACGGTTCGAGGAGCGCTTCGCGTTCGACGCCTACATGGAGCGGATGTGGGCCGTCTACGATCGCGTGATAACGGCGCGCCGCTCGACGTGACCGCGACCGCGCCGGACGCTCGCCGCAGGAGCGGGCGCGGGGCGTCCTCGCGGCGGGCAGGGACAATTTGCCCACCGCGGCGCTGTTTCTGGCACACTCCGCGGCCATGAAGATCGAAAGCGAGTCTTCCATCGCACATCCCGTGTCCCGGGTCTTCGAGACCTACCGAGATCGCCTCGGGGAGGTGGCCGCCTACTTGGATGACATCCGGGAGATCAAGGTGCTCTCGCGCGAAGAGGACGGGGAGGCCACGCGCCTGCACAACGAGTGGGCGAGCGACAAAGAGGTGCCCGCGGTCGCGGCCAAGTTCATCAAGCCCGAGCACCTGCTGTGGGATGACTTCGCGGTGTGGTACGCGAGCGACACGCGCTGCACGTGGGAGATCAAGACCCGGGCGTTCACCGAGGCGGTGCGCTGCACGGGCGAGACGAGGCTCGTGGCCGACGGCGCTCACACGCGGGTGCTGCTGCGCGGCGAGCTGTCCATCGACACCGCCGCCATCGCCGGAATCCCGAAGTTCTTGGCCGGTCGAATCACGCCGCAGATCGAGAAATTTATCGTGTCGTTGGTGACGCCGAACCTCGAGCGCACCAACGCCGCGATCGGTCGTTTTCTCGACGACCAGGCCGGGGCGTGAGGGGTCGCGGTCGGCGCCACATCCGCGCTGCGCTGCGGAACGTAGGTCACATTCGGCAGGGCTCGGAGGCGCGACGATCTGCGCGCCGGCGGGATGTCGCGGTGTTAGCGTTCACGCATGACGAGAGTTCGTACCGGATGCACCGCAGCGTGGCTCCTCGCGACCCTGGGATGCGGGGCGGGCGACGGCGAATCGGACACCTTCCAGCTTGATGCCAGCGACAGTGGGCCCACGAGCGCCGCGACGATCACGGCCACGACCACGGTCGGGTCAGACGGCACCGACGACGCCACGGTCGGAGCATCGGGAGACGGAGACGGAGACGCGACGACCACGGGAGACGGAGACGGAGACGCGACGACCACGGGAGACGGAGACGCGACGACCACGGGAGACGGAGACGGAGACGGAGACGGAGACGGAGACGGCGACGGAGACGGAGACG
>JAAZXR010000113.1 GCA_014240065.1 Myxococcales bacterium | reverse complement strand
CCCCCAGGGATTGTATGGCTTATTTCGTTGATCATCAGGTATTCGTCGCACGCGCCATTCCACACCATCAAATCCCAACCAAGAAACCCCAGCCCCCGCGCACCCAACCTCAACCAAGAAACCCCAGCCCCCGCGCACCCCAAACCTCAACCAAGAAACCCCAGGCGCCGCGCAGGACGGGAGGGACCCGCCCGCGCCGCAGGACGCGACCCCACCCCCCGGTCGCTCCTCACCCCCCGCCGCGTCCGAGCACGGACGGGAGGGCCCCGTCCGTCTGCAGGCGCCGCGCACCCGTGAGACTCCCCTCCGAACCTCAGCCGCCGCGCAGACCGGAGCTCACGGTGGTCCGCCGCCGTTGCCGGGGCCGCCGCCGCCGGGGCCGCCGCCGCCACCCGAGTCCACCGCGATGGACTCGGTGTAGCTCGTCACGTTCCCGGATTCGTCGATGACCTCGATGGTGACCTCAGCCTTGGTGCGATCCGGGTCCGCCCCGAACGCCGCGTTGTCGACGACGGTGGTGACCGTCGAATAGCTCAGGGTGAGGTAGCCGAGGTCGGTGACCTCGGGACGGATGAGCGAGTTCTTCTTGCTGTTGTAGCGCGAGACGATCACGTGGTGCGGGTGCTCAAGCGCCAGATCCCTCGAGGTGTAGAGGTGAATCTCCCCCCCACCCTCAATAATCTCACACGCCGGACACGAGCTCGTCTTGGGCTGCGGGAGGACGTAGGGGTCCGGGGAGGGCCCGGGGTTGTTGGGCGCGCCGGGGCCGGTGGCGTCGGTGAAGATGTAGGCGTCGCCGCACCCGTCGGGGACGTTGTTGGGGTTGGCCGTCAGTCCGTCGCAGACGATCTGCCCCGACGGCGTGGACGCCGGCGGGTTGTTCGCGAGCCCCGGGAGGTCGCCCTCGTCGAGGGTCACCGAGCCGACCGCCGAGGCCGCGACGGTGGCGGCGTAGGCCGCCTCGATGGCGGCGTATTCGGTCTGGCTGAGGTCTTCGCCGCACGGCAAGACCAGGCCCGAGCCGGTCCCAACGCCGTCGTAGACCGCCTGCACGGCGCCGCACAACGTCACCCGCCGCGCGTCACTCTTGGCGGCGGCGTCGAGCTCGATGTCCACGGCCAGGGGGACCCCGGTGTCCGGGTCGACCAGCGGATTCGCCGCGTTGTACACCGCCTTCACCACCTCGTGGGGGGCGAGCGTCGGCGCCACGGTCCACGCCGCGGTCATGGCCGCCGCCACGGTGGCGGTGCCGATGGAGGTGCCGCTTTGGATGGCGGTGTACTCCGAACCGAGCGCGTCCAAGGACACCCCGCGGTATCCGAGACCGGACAGGCGCGGCAGGGCCTTGTCTCGTTGCATGCCGAGCACGCTGTACTCGACGACAGGGTTGCCGCCCAAGGTGTTGGGTACGAGCGCGTGATCCACAGCGCCCACCGCGTGCACCAAGGGGGCGCCTTCGGTCAAGGCGTCCGTCAGCGGCCCCACGGGGTAGGTGAAGTCTAAGGCGGTGGTGGAGGTGAGGTCGACCAGCCCGTATTCAGCCAGCGCGCACTCGTCGATGGTGGGGCGCTCGAGCACCTCCCACGCCGCGGGATACATGGGGTCCTCGTTGCAGGTCCACAAGCTGCCGTTGCCGGAGGCCGCGAACATCAAGGCCCCCTCGCAGGACGCGGCGACCATGGCCGCGTGCACCGCTCGCACCGACGCGGGCACGCCGGTGTTGTTGGTCCGGTCTTGCAGCAGCGCGATCTGGTCGTCGAAGTCGGTGCCGTTCATCTCCGACCCGCCCCACATCTCGTCCCAGCCGAAGCTCATGTTGATCACGAGGCGTCGGACGTTTTGGCCCGCGACCAAGAAGTCCTCGCGATAGCGGCGAGTGGCGTCGTCCACGGCCTGCGCCGCGTGGGAGAAGGTGCCAAACGATCCGCCGCGGATGGCGTCGGACTCGAGGTGCGACGGGAAGGTGTCGCCGGTGCGGCTCAAGGGCATGGCGAGCTCGGTGGTGATCCGCGTGTTGCAGGTGCCGCCGAGGGAATCGCACAGCAAGTTGTTGAACATCCCCTCGATCCCAGGCGCGTGGGCGCTCCGCAGATCGTCGGCCACCTGTCCGGGTCCGACTCCGGGCCACTCGAAGGGGGCCGTGTCGAGGATGCTGGCGCGGATCCCCTCGCTGGCCATCCCGAGGTCGTTGTTGTAGGTGAGCAAGATGCCCTCGATGCCCGCGATGCCGCCGGCGTTCTTCGCGTACGCGTCGCTGAGGAGCGGCTTCAAGTTCACGCCGATGGGATCGCCGCTCTGCCCTCCGACGACGGGGCGGTCGTTCCCGAAGTCGAGCAAGCCCACGATGTGATCCTCGATGGGCGCGAAGCCGGGGTTGGCGGGCCTGGAGATGCAATAGCCCTGGAGCACATCGGGTCGCGCCTGGCTGGCCGTGAGATCCGGAAACAACTCGGTGACGACCCAGGCCGTGTTGCTGAAGCCCTGGCACGTACACGTCTGCACGTCGAGGCCGGTGCAGTCGTCGGGCAGCACCCCGATGTAGGTGTCCGAGTTAAACAGCGGCGCGGCGTCGGGGAAAGTAAAATCGTTCGTGTCCGGGTCCGCGGGGAGGTCGGTGTAGCAGGCGGCCTCCCAAGGATCTGCAGGCTGCTCGGGGATGCCGGGGATGGGCCCGCCATTGGGGATGCCGGGGATCCACTTGCCCGGGGGGATCTTGGAGCCACCCGGACCGCTGCCCGGGTCGGGCAGGGTGCCGCCGGGATCTTTGGGCTTGATGGAGGCGCCCCAGCTCCAGCCTTTGATGGGCCACTTGGTGCCGGGCTTGGTCGGACCGATGGGCTTGATGGGCTGGATCGGTTGAAGCTCATTGTTGCCGATGAGCGTGGTGGTGCTGCCCTTGCTCGGCGCCGCTGTGGGCACATCGCCTACCCCGTCGTACAGCGACGCGGCCTCTGTCGTTTCTCCGGCTCGGTATGAGACGTCGTCGGACATCTCGGGTGAACAGGCGCCGAGGCCGAGGCCAAGGGGGCTGACTGCCAACAACAGAAAACTTTTACGACGAGCCATAACGAGACACCGGTACCACAGGAGATTTAGGGTACGCAATCGAACACTCCGATGTTTTTTTTGTGGTCACTTCTGGGACACCTTGCACCTAGGAACGCGCTTGGACGCCGATCCCACGGCCCTGCGCTCAAATGCGCGAATTCGGACTTGAGCGCGTTCGTACGCCGCGGTTGGCGCTGTCTGAGAGGATCATTTCGAGACTCTTCGCCTCGCGCCTCTGCGGCGTGCGATTGAAGCGCACCCGGGGCGAGCGCTCGCGGCCCGAGCGACGGGTGAATCAAATCTGTGCGGCTTTGGGCCGCTCGCGGCCTGCGGTGTCGACCGCGCGCGCCGTACCCACGGAGATCTGCTCCAGTCTGAGTCGACGGGTCGGGCGCCCGGAGCCGGCGGCAGCGGGCGGAGCGAAGCGACGGATCGCGCGGAGGCCACGGGCGCCGCGCTCGGGCGCAGGACTTCACAGCCGCTCCCCGTGGCCGCGCGCCGGGAAGCGCAGCGTGAAGCGGGTGCCCACCTCGTCGGTGTCCACGTCGATGGTGCCGTCGTTGCGCTGCACGAGGTGCCGCGTCAAGGCGAGGCCGAGACCGCTGCCGCCTTCGCGCGCCGTGGTCCCCTCTTCGAACAGCCGGTCGAGCACCGCGCGGGGGATGCCGCCGGCGTCGTCACAAATCTCCACGCACCAGCGTCCCTGGTGGGCGAAGCTGCGCGCGTGCACGTGCACCGGCGCTTCGCGCACGTAGCCCGCGTTGGTGACGAGATTGACCACCGCCTGCGCGAGGTCGAGTCGGTCGAGCCGCACCTGCACGTTGTCGCGCACGTCGCAGGTGAAGCGATGACCGCGGCGCTCGAGGGAGCGCGCGAGCAGGGGCCTGAGCCGCTGAATCTCGCCGCTGCCGACGCACGCGACGGGCGTGTGGTGGCCGTCGACCTCGGCGCGCACCAGGCGATCGAGCAGCGCCGTGGCGTGATCGGCGGCGGTCTGAATATACGAGCCGAGCTCTTCCGAGGCGTCGGGGCCGAGGTCTTCGGCGAGGAGGTCGGACGCCACCACCAGCGGCACGCAGAGGTTCTTGAGGTCGTGGGCTGCGCCGCGCACCATGAGCGCGCGGACCTCGAACTCCCGCAGTCGATCGCGCTCCGCTTCGGCGCGATCCGCCCTGGCCTGCCCTGTCGCGATGCGGCGGTGGGCCACAAAGCCGCCCAGGCTCACGAGCCCGCCCAAGCAGAGCTGAAGCAGCCCCGGGGTCGGCGTGAACGCGGAGGCCACGGACCCGACGAGCGGCTCGAGCCAAGGAGCGGCGGCCACGGTGAGACCGAGGGTAGCGCTCAACCCGAGCAGCGCCCGCCGGCCCTTGGACGCCGGGCGCGAGAAGGTCCTCGGGCGCGCGTCGTTGGCTGCCGCGGCCCCGCCGAGCGGGGGCGGGGGCAGGTGCTCTAGTTCGACGGCAGGAGGACCAAAATTCACCAGCGCGCGCACCGAGCTCGATGACGACGGGGGCGTGAACTCGCGTCCAGGGGTCCGAACGGGGGTGGAGTTCATCGCTCCGTAGATGTCGCTGTCAATGGTTTGGGCGGCAAGGTTCATGGCTGGTGGCTCCTCTAGGGCGACGTGGCGCCCATGAATCCATTCCGGGCCAGCGGGCCGATCTGACGATTGGCTCGCATAATTCCTCAGTTGTCGCGGGACACGGCGTTCGCGGCCGATCGAGGACGCATGGCACGGGCGAGGCCCCGAGCGAACTCGCGCGCCGTGGGGAAGCGGGTCTCTTGGCGTTTGCGCAGCCCCTTCATCACGGCGAAGCCGAGGTCTTTCGACAGCCACGGCGCGCGCTCCCGCACGGGCACCGGCTTGTCGTGCAGGTGCATGAGCACCAGGTGATTGACCGAGCGGGCGCGAAACACCCGGACCCCCGTGAACATCTCGTAGAGCACCGCGCTCGCGGAGTACACGTCGCTGCGGGGGTCGGCGTCGAGGCCCATGGCCTGCTCGGGCGCGACGTAGGCGGGCGTGCCCAAGGTGCGGCCCGCGGGCGCGGGCGTCCGCGTCGCGGGGCCGAGCACGACCTCGGCGAGCCCAAAGTCGATGAGCTTCACCACGTAGCGGCCGTCTTCGTCGCGGGTGAGCATGACGTTGGACGGCTTGATGTCGCGGTGGACGAGGCCCGCCGCGTGGACGGCGTCGAGCGCTCGCAACAGCTGCAAGATGATCGAGACGGCGGTGCGCGCGCCAAGCTCCCCCGAAGATCGGATCAAGGACTTGAGGCTCCCGCCCTCGATGTACTCGAGCACCATGTACAAGGTGCCGTCGTCGGCCTCGCGGATCCCGTCACAGCGCGCCACGTTCGGGTGCCGCACCCGCGCCATCAGCTCGGCCTCGCGACGGAAACGAGCCCGCGTGCGGGGCCTGTCGGCGCTCTCGGGCCGGATCACCTTGACCGCGCAGCGGCGACCTGAGGTCAGCTCGCGCGCCTCGTAGACCTCCGCCATCCCGCCGCGGCCGATCCGCTCGATGAGATGGAAGCGGATCACGCCGTGGTCGCGGAGCGTCGGCGGTTCGGCGAGCACGCCCGACGGGTCGCCAGACTCCGTCGCGCTCGTGTCGCTGGTGAGCTCCTCGCTCCCGCGCGCGCCGGGTCGCAGGTCGATCTGCGCGAAATCGATCGACTCCGCGAGCGTGCCCCTGTCCTCCGCGACAGGTGCGGGCGCCTTGGCCTCCCGGGTCTCTGCGGCGGGTATGGGGGCGGGTACGGGGGCGGGTACGGGGGCGGGGGCGGGGGCCACCTGAAGCGCCGTGCGTGTCGCCGTCCCCGCGCTCGTCTCCATGTCCAGCGCCTCGATCAGCGCCTGTTCCATGGAGCGCACGCTCAAGCGCGCGGCCGATGCGACCTTGTGCGCACGCTCAATCTCGTCGGCAAGCTCGCGATCGCGCTGGAAGTTCCCGTCCACACCAGGTCATTCCGGAGGGTGGGGAAGGATCTGACACACCCCTCAACAATTTCGTCCGCGGCGCACACCGCGAGCCCGCGCGCGGTGTGCCAAGCGGGTCCCCGCGGGCCGTGGGAGCGGCGTGAGAGCGGCGTGAGGCGGTCGTGGACCTAGCGGCCGAGCAGGCGGCGAAACAGCCCCTTGCGCTGCGACTTGGCCACCAGCCACTCGGCCCGCTCGCCGAGTTTGCGGGCGGTGGGTCGCCCCACCATGCTGTCGAGAATTTCGCCGTTGAGCACGAACAGGATCGTGGGCACGGCCATCACCTGGAAGGGCGCGGCGAGGTTGCCGTGGCGTCCCGTGTTGATCTTCACGAACTGCACCTCCGCCGGATCGAACTGCCCCGCGACCGCGGTGAAGTCGTCGGCCATGGCCAGGCACGGGCCGCACGACTCCGACCAAAAGTCGATGACGGCGGGGCCGCCGTCCGGGCTCATCAGCGCCTCCACCTCGTGTTGCTCGGTGAGGTCTTTGTACGGGGATGGCGAGGCGTCGGTCACGGGCCGACGCTATCAGAGCCGGCCAGAGCCCTCAAGAGCGCGCCGCCGCTGGCGCGAGAGCCTGGGGAGTTCGTCGAGCGCGCGCCGATCTAACCCTGGGGGCACCCGGCTCAGGTGACCGGCTCGAGCTTGCTCACCTCCACGTGGACAAACTGGCCGTCGCACAGCTCGATGGGGCACGCCAAGGTGCCCGTGGCGCTCGCGTCGATGTGTACGTTGGGGGGCGAGAAAGTCCACGACCACGCCGACGCTTGATCGTGAAACGACACGTCGAGCACCCGCGGATACCGCCGCACGTCGCGAAGCTCGTGCCGGACGGCCTCGAGCGCGCGCACGACCGGGCGGCCCTCGTCCACCTCCACCCACACCTCGAGGTGGCGGTGCACGAGCGCGCCAAATACGGGGTCGTCGCCGCCGTCCATGGGCAGCGCCACCGTACACACGCCGTCGCGCAGCTCGCCGGCGTCGCAGCGGGGCGCGCAGCTCAGCGCCACGGGCTCGGCCCCCGGCCCCCCGGCGCAGTCGAGGACCGAGGGCGCCTCAAGCTCCGGGTGGTGGACGTGAATTTGTGTGGGGGCGCTTGGCCACCCCACGCCCTCGGCCCACGACACGAACAGCAGCAGGCCCTCGGGCTCGCAGGTGGCCGTTTGACTGCAGGTGTCACCCTCGCCGTCCGACGCCGCGTCGATGAAGCCGCAGCCCAAAACGGCGCCCATGACGAGGGCCACCGCGGTGAGGTGACGACGCGGCGACCGCCGGCGGCGCGGATGCCAGAGCTTCGCGGGGGGCATGCCGTGGCCGTACCACGCGCACACCTCCGGCGCACGCGCCCGATTCACCGCCGCGAAGATCCGCGCGGAGATCCGGCGCTTCGCCGCGGTTCTCGGTGGTTTAAGGCGCGTTGTCCACGCAGGGCACGTCGGTCCACGGCGCCGCGAGGTTGTTGCAGCTAAAGGGCAGGTTCGCGATGAGCGTGGTCGTTCCCGTCGCCGGATCGATGGCCACCAGCGGGTTGCCCCCGGCGTCGGTGCACGCGTAGAGCTCTTTGGTGTAGGTGTGCCACTCGATGCCGACCAACCCGAAGTTGCGGTCGAGGTTGGAGGTGAAGGTGGCGTTGCCGGTCAAGGGATCGATCTCGTACAGCGAATCATCGTCGGCGTTGATGGCGTACATCCCCGCGATGGGGGTGCTCCAGGTGCTCCCCGAGTACCCGAAGTCCACGTTCATCGGTCCGACCTGGGTGGCCAAGCCGTTGGTGGAGCTGAGCACGTAGAGGTTGTCGGTGCCGTAGTCGATGCCAAACAGCTGCTGCACCTCCACGCCGTTGGCGGTGATGCCCACCAAGTTGGAGTTGTAGCCGGTGGGTCCAAGTTCGGTGACGTTGCAGGTGCAAGGATCGATCTCCACGATGACGTCGTCGGCGTTGTCGGAGCCGTAGAGTTTCCCGTTGAACCCGAAGGTCATGGACGGATAGCCCATCGGCTCGGTGATGGGGAGGTCGCACTGCACCGTGGCGACGCCGGTGTTGGTGTCGATGCGCCACAAGGACCCCTGCGAGCTCCACAAGAGCCAATCGTGATCGCCATCGCCGTCGCCATCGCCGTCCCCATCGCCATCGCCATCGCCATCTCCATCTCCATCTCCATCTCCG
>JAAZXR010000112.1 GCA_014240065.1 Myxococcales bacterium | reverse complement strand
CCCTGGGTCGCGTCCGCTTCACCGGACTCGCTCATGTCGCCCGCCGTGTCCGATGTGGGAAAGTCCCCGTTGTCGTTGTCCCCCAGGTCCCCGAAGCTCGTGCCAGTGGAATCAACATCTTTGCCGCAGCCTGGGACGAGGAGCCCCGCGAGCAAGAAACCGGGAACGATAAACCGCAATCTTTTCATGGCATGGAGCATACACCAGGCACCCCACGAACACACACCGTGAAACGGACGGCGGCCGCCATTAAAGACCCGCCGCACCCTCCAGCATCCTCAATTCGCAGCGGCAGCGGCTCAAACCAGGGTACCCTGTGGCTGCAGATGTCCTCACAAGTCCCCGAATCTGCCGGCGCACTTCACCGGGCGCTCCAAGGTGTGAACTCGCGCATGCTCACCCCCGCGCTCGTCGTCGACTTAAGTGCCGCGGCGCACAATATCGCGGCCATGCAGCGGCGGCTTGCGAGGTCAACCGCTCGATGGCGTCCGCACATCAAGACGGTCAAGCAAGTGAACGTCGTCCGCGAGCTACTCCTGGCCGGGGTTCGGCGCTTCAAGTGCGCGACGTTGCCGGAATTGAGGCTCCTCGACTCACTCGCGCGCGATCACGCTGGCGACGAGGGCCTCGACATTTTATGGGCCTACCCCACCACCGCCGCGGCCCGCGCGAGCCTGTCCGGGATCCACCTGCACCCCGACGCCGCCGTCTCATTGCTCGCAGACAGCCCGCGGCACCTGCGGGAGCTGGTCGCGTGGGCCCGAACGGACGCGCGCCCTTGGGGAGTGTACCTCGACGTGGACGTGGGGATGCACCGGACCGGGACGCCCCCCCAGGGCTGGACCGACCCCGATACGCTCGCGGCGCTGGCCGGCACCCTGACGTTCCGGGGCCTCCACGGATACGACGGGCACCACCGCAGCGAGGAGCGATCCCTCGCCCACGGGGCCTACGACGCGCTGGTCGAGCTCGCGCGACATCTCGGGCTCCGACGAGACCACGCGGTGATCACCTCGGGCACCCACAGCTTCGAGCACGCGCTGCTTCACGAGGGGCTCGGCGCCGGTCCCTGGCAACAAGAGGTCTCCCCCGGCACCATCGTGCTCTCCGATCTACGCAGCGCCCCGGCGGCGGAGGCCCTCGGGCTGCGGCAAGCGGTGTTCGTGGCGGCCCGAGTGATCAGCGTCGGCGCCGGACGGGTGACCCTCGACGCCGGCTCCAAGGCCCTCAACCCCGACGTCCGCCCGCCCCACTGTCAGCTGCTCGGGTGGCCGGCGCTCGAGGTGGGTACACCGAGCGAGGAGCACCTCCCGGTGTCTGGTCCCCAAGACGCGCTGCCACAGCTCGGGGAGCTGGTGTGGATCGTCCCGGCCCACGCGTGTACGACGGTCAACATGTATCGAGAGGCGCTGTATCTGCGCGACGGCGCCTACGCCGGCACCGGCAAGGTCGAGGCCGCCGGGCACCCGCTGTGGGTCGAGGGACATCATGACTGAGCCGCTGTCCTCTGTCTCGGAGGACTGCGTTGTCCTCGCCGTCCTCGTGACGCCCAAGTCCTCTTGCCAAAAGGTGGACGGGATCCACGAGGGACGACTCAGGGTCCGCGTCCACGCCGCGGCAGACAAGGGCGCCGCCAACGCGGCCGTGATCGAGACCCTCGCGGCCGCCCTCGACACCTCGACGCGCCACCTTCAGCTGTTGCGCGGACACACGAGCAGGCGCAAGCTTGTGCGCGTGAACTCTCTCTCCGCCAAGGCGGCGCGCGCCCGGCTCGGTCTCACGCTCTTCGCTTGCGTCGGCGCGTCTCCCCTCGGCGGCTGCGAACCGCTCGTCCGTGAGGTCCCGGTGCGGCTCGAGCTGCCCGAAGAGTCGGACCTCCTCGCCTCCGCGGACAACCTCTCCTTGGTGGTCAGCCCCGACGGCACCCTCGCGCAGTACGAGGTCGCCGGCGTCGACTTCTCGGTGGGTCTCGAGGTCGAGAACTCCAACGTCATTCGCACCCTCGCGGTCTACTTGGCGCAGGGGACTTCGCTGCTCGCGTGGGGGCTGAGCGATCCGTTCATCTCCAATTCCGGCGGCGACACCCTCGCGGTGTTTTTGGGGCTCCCTGGTCGGCTCTCGACCCTCCAGGGCTTGATCGCCTCGCCCACCGCAGAGCTCCTCGCCGCCGCCGCCCTCGGACGCGGCGCGGTCCTCTTGGATCCCGACGGTGACACGGCGGTGTTCGAGAGCTACACGTGGACGTTTCAGCCGGCGAGCGCGCTCCTCGACCCGCCCGATCCGACGCTCGGCGCGCTCAGCTCCGACATCGACGGAGGCGTGGTTCGGCTGGTCTGGGAGCAAGACCCTTCCGCGCATCGCTTCGATCCCGGCGCAGATCTGTGGCTCCCGCTGAGCTTCGACCCGGCCCTCGACCCGCGACCCGGGGCCGCCCTGCTGGAGTTGCCAGTCCGAGATCGGGTCTACCTCTTCGGTGGCGGAGGCTCCCTCGACGCGGTCGCCATCGGGCTCCTCCCCGACGCCGGAGGCGCCCTCGCCACCGCCACCCTTGGGGACGCGACGCTCGACCGCGAGCGGCCGGGCGCCACCGCCGTCTACGTGAGCGGAACCACACAATCGAACGACCGCGTGATCTTGTTCGGCGGGTCCACCCTGGGTCCACCGCTGTGGGTGTGGCCCGGTAACCTCACCGCGGGCGCGGACGCTCGCTGGACCGACGCCGCCTGTGTCCGGCCCGACCCGGACCGCGCGGGGCTCGTGTGGTGTCTCGGCGGCGTACGCGACGACGCACCCACCGCAGACCTGATGGCGCTCGACCTGAGCGACGAGGCGGCGTTGACCCTCACCGACCTCCCGGGCACCCTCCCGATCCCCGCGGAAGACGTGCACGCATGGACCGAAGATGGCGCAGTTTACGCCCAAGCCGAAGGCCGCCTTTGGCGCTTGGCGGTGTCCGCGTCGGACCTTGGACCCTCCGAGGTCAGTGAAATTATGCCGGACGCCCTCCGCGCGCGTGGAGGGCACTTCATTCGCCTCGGGTCAGGTGCTACCTTCCTGGCGGGCGGGACAACCCTGAACGACGACCCCGTCGAACGCTGGCAAGTCTTCACCCCCGAACCACTGCTCTCGCCGAACGCGCCGTGAGCAGGCCGGCCGCCTCCGAGAGGGCACCTCGCCCGACCCCAACCAGGATTTCCATGTCAGACAACGAAGACACGCTCACGATTCGCGACAACCGCACAGGCAACGAGTTCACGCTCCCCATCACCGACGGCACGATCAACGCGATGGAGTTTCGCCAGATCAAAGAGAAAGAGGACGACTTCGGCCTCATGGTCTACGACCCGGCGTTCAAGAACACGGCGTCCTGCCGATCCGCGGTCACGCTCATCGACGGCGACAAGGGCATCCTCCGCTACCGGGGCTACCCCATCGAGCAGCTCGCGGAGCACTCCACCTTCCTCGAGGTCGCCTACCTGTTGATCCATGGTGATCTCCCGAACCAGGTCGATCACGACGCGTGGGTCCACGACATCACCATCCACACCTACGTCCACCAGTTCGTGCTGCGTGCGATGGACGGGTTCAAGTGGGACGCCCACGCCATGGGCAAGATGGTGTCGCTGCTCGGGTCGCTCTCCACCTTCTACCCCGACTCCAAAAATGTCCGCGACCCCGCGCTCCGACACGAACATATCGTCAAGATTATCGCGAAGATGCCCACCATGGCCGCGTGGTGTTTCCGCCACTCCCAAGGGCGCCCCTACGTCTACCCCGACAACGACCTCGACTACGTGGGCAACTTCTTGAACATGCTCTTCCGCATGGCCGAGCCGCGCTACGAGGTCAACCCCGTGCTGCGAAAGGCGCTCGACGTGCTGTTCATCTTGCACGCGGACCACGAGCAAAACTGCTCGGCCAACGCCGCGCGGGCCGTGGGCTCCTCCGAGGCGGACCCCTACTGCAGCTTGGCCGCCGCGACCGCCGCGCTGTACGGCCCGCTGCACGGCGGCGCCAACGAGGCCGTGCTGCGGATGCTCCGCGAAATCGGCGACGTCAAGAACATCCCGGCCTTCGTCGACAACTGCAAGAACGGCGAACAACGCCTGATGGGCTTCGGCCACCGCGTGTACAAAAACTACGATCCGCGCGCCCGGATCATCAAGGGGCTCGCCCACGAGGTCTTCGAGATCACGGGCAACAACCCGCTGCTTGAGATCGCGCTAGAGCTCGAGAAAATCGCGCTCAACGACGAGTACTTCGTCAAGCGCAAGCTCTACCCGAACGTGGATTTCTACTCCGGGCTCATCTACCAATCCATGGGCTTCCCTGTAGAGATGTTCCCGGTGTTGTTCGCGATTCCACGGGCCGCCGGATGGCTCGCGCAGTGGTCGGAGATGCTCGCCGACGACGCGCAGAAAATCGCCCGGCCCCGTCAGATCTACGTGGGCGCGGGCGAGCGCAGCTACATCCCCATCGACAAGCGCTAGCGCTCCCGCTGGCGATCGAGCGCATCGTGGAGGCCGCGGACGACCGCCTCTGGATCGGCGCCCAGCGGGATCGGTACGTTCGGCGTTTGGCTCGCCTGCGGCAACGTCCCGGCGTGGTACCGCGATTTAAACTCTGTGAATTTGAGCCCGTGCGCCGTCGACACCACCACCACCTTGGCGTCCGCGGCGATGACCCCCGAGGCCCTCAACTTCTCCAGCCCAGCCAGCGCCACGCCCGTGTGCGGACAGCAAAACAGCCCGGTGCGATCCGCCCGCGCCACGGCCTCCGCGAGCTCGGATTCCGTCGCCTCCGTGACCAGTCCGTCCGTCCGCGCCAGCGCCTTCACCGCCTTCGGGAAGCTCACCGGCGCCCCGATCTGAATGGCCGAAGCGAGCGTCGTCTCTGCGACCATGGGCGCGTAGTCTGCCATGGTCACCACGCCGTCGCGGCTCTGCGCCGATTCAAACGCGCGAAACAGCGGGTTCGCCTTGGCCGCTTGGCAGCACACCAGCCGGGGCGACCGCGCGATCAACCCGGCCTCCACCATGTCGTGGAATCCCTTGGCGATGGCGCTGACGTTGCCAAGATTCCCGCCGGGCACCAGCACCCAATCGGGGACCTCCCAGTCGAGCTGCTGGACGATCTCCACGGCGATGGTCTTTTGCCCCTCCACCCGGAGCGAGTTCATGGAGTTCGCCAGGTACACCGTGGGATCCTCCGTGAGCCGCTGCACCACCCGCATGCAACCGTCGAAATCGGTGTCGAGGCTGGCGACCAGGGCGCCGTTCGCCATGGGCTGCACGAGCTGGGCCGCGCTGATCTTGTCCGCGGGCAGCAACACCACGACCGGGATCCCCGCGGCGGCGCCGTAGGCGGAGAGCGCCGCCGACGTGTCGCCGGTGGACGCGCAGGCGATGGCGCGCACGTCCGCGCCGTCGGCGATCATCTGCGCGACGGTGGAGACGAGCACCGTCATCCCGAGGTCCTTAAACGACCCGGTGTGGCTCGTGCCGCAGTGCTTGATCCACAGCCGCTCCATCCCGAGCTGACGGCCGTACCGCGTCGCCCACATCAAGTTGGTGCCCCCCTCCATGAGCGACACCACGTTGTCGTCGTCCACGTGCGGCTGCACCCACTCTTTTTTGCCCCACACGCCGCTGCCGTAGGGGAAGCGCGTCCGCATGTACCGCTCGTCGAAGGTCGCTCGCCACCGCGCCGGCGAGGTCGCCCGCCACGCGGCGACCTCGTGTCGTACTTCTAGCAGTCCGTCGCAGCTCGGGCAGCGGTAGATCACCTGATCCACCGGATAAGATCCGGGGCACCCTTCGATGCAGTGAAACGCCGCCGAATAGGACATGCACGCATTGGAACACGATGCCGCCCACAAGGCGAGCCCGAGGGCGCTATAGTGTCGTGGTGGCACTCTCTTCGGCCGCCATCTTCAGCCGGGCGCGCAGGGTGCTCCGGATCCCCGCCCAGCGGCGGCTCGCGCTGCTTTGCCTGCTGGCGCTCGCCGTGAGTCCAGTCCCCGGCGTCGGCACGCTCGGCTACTTCTCTTCCCTCCTCTTGTCCCTCCCCACCGCGATCGCTGGCGCCGGTGTCGGCGTCGACGTCACGCTGCGGCAGCGTGCGCGAGAGCGCCGGGACGGGCGGCTCTCCGACCTCGCCCGGATGGCCGCGCTCGAGCTCATCGGCCTCGTGGGGCTGCCCTTGTTGATCCTCGTGGGCGCGTTCGCCTACAACCCCAACTGCGATCCCTTGATGGGCGTCGCCTTTCACCTCATGGGCCCTGGCCTGAGCGTGGTGTGTGGCTTCACGGCGGGGGTGGTGGCGGCGGCCGCGGCGAGGCGCCGCAAGACCGCGCTTTTGGGGGCGGCCCTCATCATGCTCGCCTCCACGGCGGTGGGGCTGTGGCGCCTGTACACCCAGCCGTGCGTGTTTTTCTTGGACCCATTTTGGGGGTGGTTCTCCGGTCCAATCTATGACGAGCAAGTGGGCATCACGGCGCGGTACCTGCGATACCGCGGCTACAACCTGCTGCTGGTGGCGGGCGCGCTCGCGCTGTGGTCCGCGGGGTCGAAGCCGACCTCCGCAGGCGCCGCGCGGCCGCGAGACGCTCGTGGCTACGGCGCCGGCGCCCTCGCCCTCGCCCTGCTCACGGGCGCCGGGTGGATGGGCCTGCAGCCGTCGCGCTTCGGCTTCACGACCGACCGTGAGCGAACCGAGGAGGCGCTTTCTGGCACCCTCGCCACCGCGCACTTCGTCCTCCACTACGCGCCGAACACCAGCACCGCCCTGCGAATCGACGCGCTCGCGGCCGAGCATGAGTTCGCCTGGCACGAACTTGAGCGCTCCCTCGGTCGCGCCCCCGAGGGCCCGATCCATTCGTATATTTACGCGTCGCGAGCACAAAAACGGCGGCTGTTTGGTGTGGGCGGGGTGGAGGTGTCCCTCCCGTGGAAGCGGTCGCTGTATCTCACCGCCACCGCGTTCCCGATGCGCTCTTTGCATCACGAGCTCGCGCACACTTTTGGCGCCGCCTTCGGCGATCCTGTCCTCGGGCTCAGCATGCGGTGGTTCCCCGTGCCCGGCTTCAACACCGCGCTGCTCGAAGGCTTCGCGGTCGCGATGGATCCGCGTCCGCGCTACCGGATGGACATCCACGCCCAAGCGGCGACGCTCGACGCGCTCGGCGTCCGGCCGGATCTCGGCGCGTTGATGGGGCTCGGCTTCTATCAATACTCATCGGCCCGGGCGTACACCGCCTCGGGCTCCTTCGTTCGCTGGCTCCTCGAGACCCGCGGCGGCGCCCGCGTCGGCGAGTTGTACGCGACCGCGGGTGATTTTGACGCCGTCTACGGCTCCTCGCTCGCAGACCTGGAGGCGGCGTGGATCGATTTCTTGCGCGACGTCAAACTCGGCGACGAATCGGTGGCCTTGATGGAGGAGCGTTTCAAGCGACGCTCTGTCTTTCAGCGACCTTGCGCCCATCGGGTCGCCCGCGTGCGCAGGGAGGCCGCGAAGGCCCAGGCGGCCGGAGAGGAGGACCGCGCGCTCGAGCTCCGCGGCACCCTCTGCGAAATTGAACCAGATCGCATGGAGCACTACGCGACCTTGGCGCGGGTGCTCGCCGTCTTCGGTCGATCCGACGAAGCCTTCGACGCCCTGGCCCGCGGTCAAGCGGTACCCGAAGCCGCGCACAGCGCCGCCCTCGACGCCTCGCTCGCCTCGCTCGAGGGCGACCTCCTCGCGGCTGCCGGCCGCCTCGACGACGCGGTCATCGCCTACGATCGCGCGCTCTCTTTTCCCATGGACGACGTCACGCTCCGGAGCGTGATGCTGCGGCGCGACGCGGCCAGCGACCCCCGCGCGGCCCGCCTCGTCCGCGACTACTTCGGGCGCTTCAGACGCGTCACCACCGACGCCGCCACCCGCACCAATCGCTTCTACCGCTCCTCACAGCTCACCGCGGTCTCCGGGTGGTCCCGCATGGGCCACTATCTGCTCGGCCGGCAGATGCTCCACGTGGATGACGTCGTCCACGCCCGCGATCACCTCGAGCAGGCGCTCGGGCTCGAACCCCGCCCCCGCGATCTAGACGCCGCCGTGTGGCCACCTCCCGCGAGTGACAGCGCCCCCCTCCCCCCAGTGTTCCAACGCAAGCAAGACCACTCCGAGTTTACGCTGCTGCGCGACGAAGAGACCTGG
>JAAZXR010000111.1 GCA_014240065.1 Myxococcales bacterium | reverse complement strand
AGATTTCGACGCTTACCCTTAAATCTCGTCCCCGTTGATGTTCCGTACTCCCACCTGCTGGAGAACCGCCAAAAAAATCCTCGAAGATACTGCCAAAGCCACCCCCTCCACCCCCTCCAGAAGAGACGCCGCCCGCACATCGTTCCCGGCGGCGACCCGCGTGCGCCAACCGCGGGCCGTCAGGGTCGCCGCGACCTGCTCCGCCTCGTTCGCGGCCGAGGCGAGGTTCCTCCCGGGGTCACCGACCACAAACGCGCGGCGCTCGCTCCCCTCGCCCGGCGCTGCATCCAACGAGGCTGCCGACCCCGAGGGCTGCTTCGTCAACCTCGCCCTCGGCAAGTCGAGCCGGTAGCTCACCGGACGAGCGTTGATCAAGGGGTGGTCCCGCCACGGGAGCGTGTGAACGTCCAGCCTCACCAAGCTCGAGTGCCCCAGCACGTGCACCGATTCACTCCTCTCGAGCCGCGCATCGATGGACGCGAGCGCTCGCTCGCCCGCCGCGAGCCCCAACAGCGTGTCGCTTGACATGGACGGCGCCGCCGCGAAGGTGTGGTGCTCCATGCCGGACTCATCCACCAGGATGAGACTGGTGTCGCCGTTCGTATTGGGCAGCAGCCCGATCCAAAGCTCCCCCGAACCGATCGGCTGAAGCTCCTCGCAGGTGGGCGCCTCGCCGAGCCCCGCCGCGCTCACGTTCCGCTCGACTTTCTCCAGCACCTCGTCGAGCTCGGCTCGGAGCTCGACGGTCGCCCTCGCCCGTAGAGACTTGGCGCGCTTGAGCTCTTGCGCCGAGCGCCCCCAGTCCTCGCGCCGCGACTCCTCCAGCGCCGCGCGGCGTGAGCGCCACGCCTCGAGGGGACTCGCTCCACGTTCGCCGCCTCCGCTCCCGTCATCACCGTCCGCCCCGGGCTGCGCCTGCATGAACGTGCGTACCGCCATGGTTCGTGAGAGTCGGAACTCGCACCACGCCTCCGCGGAGCGCCCCTGCGCCAAGAGCCGCTCGACAAATCGTACGGAGGCGCCGCGGCGTGACGCCACGAACAGCTCGCGGGCGTCATCGGCCGAGACGCTCCAAAGCTGGTCCGAGATCAATCGATTCGCCGCGCGGTGGAACGCGAGGCTGTCGTCGATCGCTCCCTGCTCGTAGGCCGCGTCCGCCGCCGCGATCATCGCGCGCCACGCCAAGTCGAACTGGCTCTGCTCCTCCGCTCGCTTCACCAAATCCACGAAGGTCTGCAACGCCACCGCGGTCTCGCCTCGCTTCGCCTCAAGCATTCCCCGGACGAGAAGCCGCCACTGGTCCTGGGTGGCGGTCTCGGTGATCTCAAAGGAGTTCAACGCGACCTGCGCCTGCGCGACCTCCCCTTGGCGGAGATGGGCGAAGGCCGCGTTGAGCGCGGCGTCGATTCGCGCCTTGCTGTCTTCGCATCGACCGCCGGGCTCAAAGAAGGGCCGAGCGTCGGAGAGGATCTCCAGCGCCTTCGCGAAATTTGGCGCGTCGCTCGCCTCCTCAACCACCATGCTCGACCAGGCGAGGTTGCTGAGGCTGCGGCCATAGTCGCAGTCCGAGAGCCCCGCGTCCCTCAACCTCTCCCGGACACGATCGATCCGACGTGAGAAACTCTCAAAATCACCGACCATCGCCGTGACGTACAGCTCTTCCACCCCTGCGGCCATGGTCACGTCTGCCATCGCCACGCGATTGGCGACCTCTCCCGCCGCCGCGAACGCCGCGATCGCGCGACGATGATTGGAACTCTCGACCGCGACGCGGCCTTCGTTGAAGTGGGCCTGCGCCAACGTGCTCGCGTCGAAGCGACCGTGGCGATGAAGCGCAGCCAGCACCGACTCCAGCTGCGCTCGAGGCGCCGACGACTGCAAGAGGACATGGGCTGTGATCGCGGCGATCGTCCCCACGGCCCTGTGCTGCATGGAGCCACGAAACCGAACCAGGGCATCGAGGCCGAGCGCGCGCGCAAGCTCGGGTCGCCCGTGGACGAGATACAGTTGCAACAAGTTGACCGCGGCGAAGACCGCCAGATCCTCATCGGCGCCGTCGAACACCCTCCGGTTACGGCCGATGACCTCTTCAATCCGATCGGGCTGGAGATCCTCCGAGGTGAGGACAGACCCCACCGCGGGAGGTGTGCGCAGCTGCACGCGTTCGAGCACCTCCCCGTCCTTTCGACGCCGCTCGAACGAACCGGGGTCGTCGCCAACCTCGATCTTCACCTGGACGCCGCCGTCGAGCGCACTCATCGGCATCGGCTTCCCCGCGTAGACGACGTCAATTTCGTCCTCCGAGGCCGGGTGCCAAAGCACGACCTCACCTCGCGCGTCACACTGCTGCGCCACCCGCTCCCGGCGATCTAGGCGATCACAACCCCGGATCAACATCGGCGCTTGCAGCCGCACCTCCTCGGCCAAGCCCTCCGTCGTCGCCGCCGCTGCTCGGCGTGACCGCTGGTCCTCGGGCGCCGATGGTCTTCGTCCACACCCGACCGCGACGACCGACGACAGCGCCAAACCCAAGACAGCGAACGAGCGCCACGGGTGTCGCCGGGTCTGCCACCGGCGGTCCCTCACATCCCCAGCGGTCGGTGTTGCTCGGCGCATCATCGCCACACAAGGATAGCGTGAGCGCTGGTCACTGGGACCCCCTCCCACGATTTTTCGGGCCAGAGAACGCCTCGGCGTCACCTCGCGAGCGCGCTCCTTCGATCCAGACGTCTCGATTTGTGCCGCGGCCAGGCCCGAGCCGCAGACTATCCGTCCGTGACGTCGACGGTCACATGAAGCGCGCTCATGCCATCCACGCCAGGCCGCCCCTCGCGCTTCCGCGCGATGTTCGAGGGCGGGCCCACCACAAACTGCAGCTCGTAACTCGCGCCTGCTTCCGCCCACGAACAATCCGAGAGGTTGAGTTCCACGTGCACTGCGCCAGAGTTTGACACTTGATGCCTGATGCATGGCTCACCAACGTAGGCGACCGCGCCGCGGCTCGACCCTCGCACAAAGGCGCCAAACTCGGGGGTGGTCGTGACCACCTCATTCGGACGGAGCACCCACTCTGCGAGCCCCGACGATGAGATCGAGAGCGACGATGATGTCGCCGCCTCCCCGTCATCCCCCGCGCCCCGCGCCACCTCCGGCGCGTTCACGAGCTCAAGTTCGTAGTGCGCCCTCCAGGCGTCCTCATCGTCCCCTGCCATGAACAACAGAGTCAACGAAGCGGCGACCGCGAGGGCGCCACCCCCAGCCCGCCACGAGCGAGTGCGCCACGTCGCCAGCGAGACGATCTCACCAGACGTTGTGTCCGTGACCGCGGGCGCCGCCTGGGTCTCGCGGACCGCGAGATCACCGAGGCTGGAGAGGAAGTCCTCTCCGAGCGGCGCCCCGAGTGCTCGCATCTCCTCAAACTTCTCTGCGTCCTCTCCGTCGAGCGTTCCGAGGGAATCAATCACGTCCGAAGAGTCTTCACCACGGGCGATGTCTTCGACTCCCCGCGCAATTTTTTCGTCCCGTGAGCGCAGCGCGGCCCCGACTTCAAAAAACACCTCGTCATCCTTGTCGTCCAAGAAGTCGGTCACGCGATCGCCTTCCCATCTCGCACGCCCCTCGCGAACTTCCGGAGCTCTCGACGCCACGAGTAGAGCGCTTGGCGGCTCTTGCCTGTCACAGACTCGACCTCATCGATCGAGAGTCCTTCGACGAAAAACAGCTGAAATAGATGATGGTCTTCGTCGGTGAACCATCGCGAGAGTTTCTCCCACAAAACATCCAGCTCTTCTCGAAATCCCACCGCCGCGTCGAGCTCCCCAGTGTGCGCCGCGCGATCTAGGAGCTGATGCTCGGTCGGCTCGTCGGGCCAAGGGTTTTTTGATCGACTCCGCATGACGCTCAGTAATCTTCTCTTCGCTACCAGGCGGACAAAACTGCCAAACTTTCTTCCGCCGTCCTGCCGCCACGAACGCAGCGTCTTTCCGTTGTCCTTGAAAATAATAATGAAGACGTCTTGCACCAGGTCTTGGACCTCTTGGCGGCCGCTCCTGCCTCGAATGTTCCCATAACGGGTCATCATCATCGCGACCTCTGCTTGCACGAACGGCGCGATGTGAGCGACGAGCCCACGCACGCTCGCCTCTCCCCCGTCGAGGATCTCGGCGACGTCGGCAGCGCTTACAATGCAGATGCCTCGGGATGGAGTGGTCAACGCACTCGGTAGCTTAGCCGGATCTTCGCGATATCGAGCACGCGAACTCCAATACGGATGAGAAAGATCAATGGTCGACACCACGTCCACAACGAACCCTTCGCCGGCCGGCGGAAATTTGAGGAATTCGCATCACAGATCTCGGGGGATCGCCGGTCATCAATGTGGCTCAGATTGGCAAAAAGCGACCGAATTCGGGATTTTGCCGGAGCGCGCAGAATGCGCGAAAGCTGTCCGCTGACGTAGATGCGAACCGCGGATCTTTGTTCTCCCGACGATCTCGCACCTCCGCGGGGACTCACGCTCGTGGCAGACTCCCCGCATGCTCTGCCGTTGCTTCGCCCTCCTTGTCATCCCTGCCCTTTGCTTCTCCGTGTCCGGGTGTGAAGTCAACAACTTCTACGACAGCGCAACGGGCGGCGACGTTTCCACCACGGACTCGACAGGCTCCGACACCACAAGCGGCGACGGCGACGGCGACGGTGACGGCGACGGTGACGGCGACGGCGACGGCGACGGCGACGGCGACGCGTGCGGAGGAGATACGCCGCTTGTCGTGCTGGAGACCAACCTCGGCACCATGGTCGCGCAGCTCGACCGGGTGAACGCTCCCATCACGGTCAACAACTTTCTCAACTACGTCCAAGACGACTACTACGCCAACGTGATCTTTCACCGCGTGATCGATGATTTCGTCATCCAGACCGGCGGATATGACACGGACTACAACGCCAAATCACCGCAGTACCCGGCGATTCCGCTAGAGACGAGCGCTGAGCTTCTCCACGTTGACGGCGCCCTCAGTATGGCCCGGACCTCCGATCCAAACTCCGCCCAGGCGCAGTTCTTTGTTTGTGATGGCCCTCAGTCCTTTCTCGACGGAGAGTATGCGGCGTTTGGTGTGTTGATCTCGGGCTTCGATGTGCTCGCGAATATCGCGGCGGTTCCCACCGACAGCGGAGACACTCCGCTTGAGCAGGTCATCCTCGAGAACGTTTATTGCACGGTCGAGATCCCCTAAGGGGACCGCTCGCTGTCTCCACCAAGCAACGACGACACGATGGGGTCGTCCGTCGCATCACGCCACGGGAGCGCGGGCCACCATTGACGCGTCGCGGCGGGATCATCCAGTTCGAGCGGCTGCCCCGGCTGAGGCGTCCACGTCTTCAGCGCTTGGGCGTCGGCTGCGTGCAACACCCGCTCGATCGGTTCGGTCCATCCATGCGAGGCGAGCGCGAACAACCCCCAATGGATCGGGAGCAGCCGCTCCGCCCGCAGCCACGCCGCCGCCCGCACAGCCTGCTCAGGACCGATATGCCAGTCGGGCCATCCGCGGTTGTACGCCCCCACCTCGATCATCGCGAGGTCGAATGGGCCGAGCCTGTCACCGATCTCTCGCAGCCCTCGGAACATACCAGTGTCGCCGGAAAAGTAGAGGTTGCCCGACGCGCTCGAGAGCGCGTACCCGCACCACAGCGTGCGATCTTTGTCGAACACCTGCCGACCGCTCGCGTGTCGTGCCGGCGTCGCCGTAAGCCGAACGGCGCCGACGGCGACCTCGTCCCACCAATCGACCTCGGTGATCTTGTCGGGCGACACCCCCCAATATCGAAGGTGAGCGCCGACACCAAGCGGCACGACAAACCTGGGCACATCCGCCGCGAGCGCGACGATGGTCGGGTAGTCGAGGTGATCGTAGTGATCGTGGGAGATCAAGACCGCGTCCAGGGGTCCGAGAGCGTCGAGCGCGACGGGCGGCGCGTAGAATCGCCGCGGCCCCGCCCAGCTCCAAGGACCTGCGGCGGGTCCCCACACGGGATCGGTCAACAGCCTGACCCCGTCGAGCTCGACGAGAACGGAGGAGTGCCCCATCCAGGTGACCCTCACGTCCGAGGCGGGAGCGCGCGCCAACGCGGCCGCCGCACCCTCAAACGCTGGAATCGGCGTGGATGGACTCTGCACCCTCGACGCGTTCGGCAAGTCCCGCACGAACGCCCACATGTGGTTTTCGATGGGCTCTGGATTTTCGAATCGCCCTCGCTGCTGCTGAGCAGACCCACCAAATCGACGCCAGTCGTCCGCCGACGGTCGGTGACCGAAGGCCGCCCACGCGTCCGCGACGAGCATCGTCCCGATCACGGCGATCGCCGCCAGCGCCGTCTGGATGATCCGGCGACGGCGGCGAGGCCTATCCTGCGAACGTGTCCACACGGGGCGAAGCTAGCACGCGCCGCGTGGTTCGGCACGGGCTCCGCGTCCTCACAGCTCCCGCTCATCCGAGGTCGACACCCGCGCAGCGAGCGCCCGCGCGTGGGCGGCGACCTCCTCATGAAGCGCTCGGGGTTCCACTGACAACAGCGCGTCTCCGAGCGACAACAATCGCCGAGCGAACTCGCGGCATGAACGGTACTCCACGCGCCGCTCGAGCACGGTCATGTCTGCGCTCCAGTGATCCTCTTGTGAGTCATCCCAACACTCGAGCTCGACCCATCGGGCGTACGATCCTCGCACGCGCACGATGGCCACCCCCGGCCGATCGTCGTCGACGCCCAGCCCAGTGGCGTCTCCCCAGAGCTCGTCGAGCGGCGGGCGTTTTCCCACGCACGTCGCCCCGTCCAGCCGGCGCAGGCTTCGCACCTGCACCACTCGAAACGTGCGGGCAGCCTTGGCCTGCAGGCTATACGCGCGCACGTACATGCCACCATCGTGGACGCGAAGCTGCCAGGGCTCCACCGTGTAGCGCTTGTGCTCGTCCGTCCACGGCGAGTAGTAGTCGATCTCGATCACCCGACGACGAGCGCAAGCCTCTGACAATACCGCGATGATGTCAGCGTCTGTCGGCATCCCCGTCGTGATCGACGCGGTCAGCGTGGTCCGTCGGACCTTCGCCTCCTCGCCGCGCTGCCGCACCACCAGATCCATCATCTCCACCATCCGCTCGATACGGGTGCGCATCACGGGAGACGCCATCGGCTCGAGCACGGCCGCCGCGAAGATCGTCGAGGCCAAGTCCAGCTGCGTAGGGTCCACCAGAGGGATCGTGAATTCTGGGTCTTCGAGCACCCAGGTGTTGTCCGCGCGTACCGGCGATATCGGGGCGTCATGATAGTCTTGTAGATACCTAATTCCGCGACGGGCGGTCTCTTCCGAATCGTGCTCCAGGTTCGCCTGCCGAAGCGCGCCCGCGAGCTCTTTGAAGGTCGCGCCTGTCGGATGCTTACGCAGATACCGTAGCAGCACCTTCCCCGCCTCGACCGCCGCGAACGTTAGACTCCGATTCCTCATACTCCACAGACAGTATCAATTTTCGGCCGCGCGTTGTTGCTCCTCTCCACGCATCATTAAATACACACGGAGCCCCGACCAGGTCGCCGCGTCAGGTCGCTACGAAGCGGTACAGCTTCGGAGGGCGGCCCGCCCCACGGAGGGCCTTCTTCGCGTCTGTAGCCTCGAACCGACCGTCTTCGAGCATGCGGCGGAATCGCTTGGAGAAGTTCGACTTGTCGTACCGCGCCCCCTTAATTAGCTCGTGAACGCGGCGAAACTCACTCTGCGTAAACTCCTCGGGGAGCAACGCGCGGACGAGCCGGGGGTCGTAGTCGACCTTGCCTCGAACGCGCTCGAGGGCAGATCGAACGATCTCCTCGTGATCAAAGGCGAGCGGCAGATCACTGGGGTTGTCTTCATCCGCCGAAATAGGGTGCCATCGAACGTCGCGGGCGTCGTCACCGGCGCGAACAAACGGCGCGAACTCCACCGACACCAACGCGTAGTACGCGACTGTGATCACCCGCCCACGTGGATCCCTCCCGGCGGCGCCGAAGGTATATAGCTGCTCCAAGAACACTTGGTGCCGACCTACCTCGAGCCCCGTCTCTTCCCTCAGCTCGCGCGCAGCGGCGGCCCGCAGGTCCTCACCTTGTGCCGGGCCCGCCCGGTAGCCGGCGCCCACATCCACGAAGCCTCCGGGCAGCGCCCACGCGCCTTTGAACGGGTCCTCCCCCCGCCGGACGAGCAGGCACGAGAGGTGCGCGCGTGGATCGATCGTCAAGATCACCATGTCAACAGCGACCGCTGGCAGCGGATATTCGTAGGTGTAGCTACGCGTCATCTGACGCCGCGCCTTCCCACTGAGCGCCGAGCGCGACGAGCCTCGCGCGGCTCTGCGCCATGCCGTCGTCGCCCCCGATCGCGGCGCAAGATCCAGCCAACACCGTCGCCTGGAAGCCGCGCTGAAGCAGGCCCTCGACCGCCGCGTCCACACAATATCCGCCCGCGCAGTACCCGATCACGTCAAAGACCACCGCGTCCGGTCCT
>JAAZXR010000110.1 GCA_014240065.1 Myxococcales bacterium | reverse complement strand
AGGCAGTACTCGAGAATCTGACAGGTGTCGGGGTCGGGGCGCAGGAGAAACTGCCGCCGGGTGCACCGCCTCGTACAGAAGACGACGTCGCCAGGGGAGACCTGTCGCGGGCGGGTCACGCAAGACTCCTCGCCGCTCACCGAGGGTCGTTGCGTGGGAGAAGGGAGATGAGGTCAAGTCCTCGCGCCGACCCCGCCGAAACGACCCTGGGTCGGGATGCTGGGGTGACCCAGCCATGAAGATTTTCCATGATCGAATCGTCGCGGCGGCCGGAGGGTGAGCCGTCCGAGTCCAGACGACTCGCTCAGTGACCCCGTGACCCTGACCCCCGACCCAGGGTCGTTCTCCGACAGTCTGGTGATCCTAGAACCTAGAACCCGAACCGAGGGCCGTTGCGGTAGAGTCCGAACCGAGGGTCGTTTCTGTAGGATCCTAGGATCCTAGAATCCTAGAACCCTGGCCCAGAACCTGGCATCTGGGCATCCTGGGACCGGGCATCCGGGGAGCTAGGGAACTAGGGAACTAGGGACTAGCAGAACTAGTGACGGGATCGCGGGTTCCCGAGGACTGGATCCCACGAAGGCTCCAGGGGCGCCGAGTCTCGCGCCTAAAACGGGCTGAGGAGGAGGTAGGTCTTTCCGGCGGCAGAGTCATTGTTGCTCGCGGACAGCAACAGGTCGGCCTTGCCGTCCCCGTCCACGTCACCACCGGAGGCCAAGGAGTAGCGATTGCGCCCAAGCGCATCGCCACCGGCTTCTCCCACAAAGGCGGCGCTGGCATCCTCGCCCAGCTGAAATAGATGCCCTTCGGTCTTCGACGTGATGTCGCGCGACAGCATGAGGTAGACCTTCCCGTGATCCATGGGGGTCCCAGTGTCCTCGTCAGGGCCCCATCGGTCATAACCGTGTGCCCCGATGAGGATGTCATCGAGGCCGTCACCGTCGACGTCACCGGCCTTGGAGATGCTGGTGCCGCTGCCGTCGTAGGTCTGTTCGCCCAAAAAGCTGTAGCTCGCGTCTTGCCCGAGCTCGAAGGAGGTGCCGGAGGGGTGACTCGTGATGACGCTCGCGAGCATCAGGTAGCTCTTGCCTGCGCTCCATCCGTTGGTTTGGTCGCTCGGGGCACCGAAGAGCAGGTCCTCGGATCCGTCGCCGTCCACGTCCCCGGCGGCCGAGATCTGGAGGCCGAGGGTGCTGACGATCGGCTCACCCGTAAAGCGGTAGCTATAGTCGCTGCCCACGGCGAACGAATGGCCGCGCGGTTGCGACATGACGGCGCTCGCGAGCATGAGATGGGCTGTGCCGGCGTTGTCGGTGCCCGCGTTGGGATATCTGCCGATGATGAGGTCGTCGCGGCCGTCGCTGTCGACATCTGCCGCAGCCGACCAGCCCGCACGGTTTGAGGCCTGCCCGACGAAGCGGTAGCTCGCTTGCGTACTCAATTCGAAGGAGCTCTCGGGTGGGGCGGCCGCGATGTCTGCCGCGAGCATCACGTAGGTGGCCCCGCTGTCGAGCCCCCCCGCGTCACTTTCGGGCGCCCCGATGATCAGGTCCGAGCGACCGTCACCGTCGATGTCCGCCGACGACACGACGGTGCCACACTGCTCTTCCGCCTCCCCGACGAACGCATAACTCGCCTCGGCGCCGATCTCGAAGGTCGTCCCGGCTGGGGCCGCCAAAATCTTCGACGCGAGCATCAGGTAGGCTTTGCCCGCGCGAACACCCCCGGCGCCGTTGCGGTGGGCTCCGAACACCAGGTCGTCGTTGCCGTCGCCATCGACATCACCTGCCGACGCGACGTTGCCGAAGGCATCGTTGTCCAGCTCCCCCACGAAGTGGTAGCTCGCCTCGGCGCCGAGATCGAAGATCGTGCCGGGTGGTCGCGCGAGGATCGTCGATGACAACATCAAGTAGGCCTTGCCCGCGAACGCTCCTCCCTCGTCGTTGAAGTGCGCACCGATGAGGAGATCGTCATGGCCGTCTCCATCCACATCCCCAGCCCGCGCGATGTAGCTGCCGCTGTTGTCGTACGGGGCCTCGCCCACGAAGGCATAAGTATTGGAAGGATTGGTGTTGTCCACCACACACACGTGGCAGCCCCCGAGCGCGCTGTCATCACAGAATTCCCCCACCTGGTTGACGCCATCGCCGCACTGGGGATCCCCGCCGTGATCACCTCCGGTGTCGTCGTCGACGATGGGACGCGCGCTGCATGCACTGGCGAGCGCGGCGACGAGCGCGGCGCGCGACCACGCCGCAAGCCGCCGTGTTCGATTCGTTGTCCTCGGTGCGGGTGTCATGGGGTCTGGCCATCGTACTCGACCGCCGCGGCGGCGCGATGATGCAAACGTGCGGGCGCCGGGAACCCGGGAAGCCCGGGAAGCCGACCCAGGGTCTTTCAGGGTCGCTTGGTTTTTTGTCACACAATTTTACAAGGCCCCTGGGATGGGGATGGGGATTCGGGATGGGAATTCGCGGCGAGCAACGACGCACAGGCGCGGGGGATGGCCGCCGTGCGGGGCACGCTGCGCGCGCGGTGGTATCCGCGGGTCATGGGCGGACGCGAGAACCGGCGCCGCGCGCGCGCGATGGAGTCACAACGCTGCCGCGGGCGCAACGTCCATCGGCGCAGCGCACGTGGGCGTCCGTCCGCGCTAATCGTCGCGTCCGTAGGCGTCGACGTCGATTTGCGCGAAGCTCACGAAGGAGCGATTCGTCGCCGAAATCGACGGTCGCGAAGCAACAGCTGGAGCCAGTGTGGAGACTTGACCCGGGCTTCCTGGAGCATCCGCCATGCGGCGAGAGATCCAAAGCGCGGTCTCGAACGCCACGTAGCACGCCGCCACAGCCATCAGCGCCACCAGCTCAAGGCTGGTGCCACTCGCGAGGATCGGGCTGAGTGCCTGTGCGACCATGGATAGAAGCTAAGACCCCCGTTCGACAGCCGTGTGACTCGAATGTGTCTTGACTGTTACAAAAGCAGGATTTTCTACTCGCCAGTGTCACGGGGTGGCGCTGGAGATCTCATGATCGATGGAGCCGTCTTGTCCGGGACAATTTGGGCATTGGGAGCCTGCTTGCCACGATTTTGTAACGTAGGCGCAACAATGGAGCAGTAGCGTGCAGGCGCCGAGAACGGCGAAAAATTGGTTCAGCGCGATGTTCCCCACGCCACTGCTTTTGTGTACCTCCTTGCTCACGCTCCTCTCAAGTCCTGCGCCTGGGACCAAGGAGGCGCCGACCGCGCCGACCACTGAACAAGAGAAGGGGCCACAAGACGGCACCGGCGCGGCGGCATCGGCGCCGGCGTCGGATCTTGCTGCGTCCGCGGAGGGTGGCGCGGCAGATTCAGGCGATGCGCCGGAGTCCAGGTCCGCCGAGGCCGAGCCCACGTCCCCGGAGTCGAGCGGCGCGCCAGCGGCCAAGGATGCGCCGGACGAGGCCACCGGTGCCGGCGATTCGGGAGCGGAGGTCACCGGCGCGGGCGATTCGCAGGCACCCGATGACGTCGACGATCCGGCGCCGGCGGACGCCGCGGAGCCTGCGTTCGTCGATCCATTCGCGGCGGAGGCGGCGGCGGTCCCCTCGGTGGAATCAGCTCCGAAGAAGAGGGCGGACAAGAACGCGGCGTCGCCGCTGGTGCCAGCGTCGGAAATCGAGCAGTTCAAGGACGCGCCTGTCGACGGCGCCAAGATCAAGTATCGGCCCGGGAAGGGGTTGGCGGTCAAGAGCGAGGACGATCGGTTCTCGCTGACGACCGGGCTTCGCGTGCAGATGCTCTACACGCTCAATCACGACAACGCGGAGGGCGCCGATCCGGCGCTCACGCACTCGTTTCAAATCCGCCGCGCGCGGTTGGTCTTCAAAGGCCACATGTTCAACGAGCACAACAAGTTCAAGACCGAGCTGTCGTTCTCACCCAAGGACATCGGGCTCAAGAGCCAGGAGGGCACCGCCAAGTTCACCATCATGCGCGACTACTACCTGGAGTTCGACTACCTGCGTGACTTCACGGTCCGGGTGGGTCAATACAAGCTCCCCTACAGTCAGCAGCGGGTCATCTCCTCCGGGCGGCTCCAGATGGTGGACCGCTCCATCGCTGGCAAGGAGTTCGACTTTGACCGCGACATCGGCCTCGATTTTCGCTCCAAGGACTTCTTGGGGCTCGGGAAGCTGAAGTACTACGCGGGCATCTACTTCGGCGGGGGGCGCGACAACTACACGCTCGAGCCGGTGGGAGAGGGCGGCGGGCTCGTTTATTTGGCCCGAATCGAGGTCGCCCCGTTCGGTCAGTTCAACGACTACGTGGAGGGAGACTTTAAGCGCACACACAAGCCGCGGCTCTCGCTCGGTGCCTCGTACTCCTACATGGACGACGCCGTGTTCAACAAGGGGACCAAAGGGACCAAGCCCACTGACGGCTCCACCACCGACATCCACAACGTGAACGCCACGGTCGCGTTCAAGATGTCGGGGTTCTCGCTGATGAGTGAGTTTTTCTGGCGCAAAGGCAGGCGCAGCCCGGACGCCGTGTACGGGATCCAAGCGGAGGTCGACGACGACGGGGACACGTTCCTCCCGGAGGTGGAGGGCCCTCGCAACGGCTACGGGTGGTTCGCGCAGGGCGGCTACATGATCCCCAAGGTGCCGGTGGAGTTGACCTCTCGCTACAGCCAGGTGCGCGCCGTGGGGGCGTCCTCCACGATCACGGATCGGGATGAGGTCGGGGGAGGCATCAACTGGTACATCGCTCAGCACCCCTTCAAGATCCAGCTGGACTACTTCCGAATCTGGGAAGAGGACATGGGGACAGGCGAGGACCTCATCCGGATCCAGACCCAGCTCTCGTTCTAGCCAGGGGGTTCGCGGTGGGACCATCGCGCTGGGTGGTCGCCGCGCCCGAGCGCTCTTTTGCGGCGCTGGGCGCAGCTCGAGCCAGAGGGCGCCGCGTTGCGGTCCCCCACCGGCGCGAGGGCCATGGCGCGTGTGTGGCCAGGCCTGCATCGCCGGCCCAATGCCCGCAGTTCGCGTGAGGCGCGTGTCTTTGGGATTCCAGCCCGCCTCCGTCTTCCGGCGCTGCGGGCGACGAGAACCACCAGTAACGAGGTGGAATCGTTGGTGTTTGATATGATGGGAGGATGTCGCCGTCGCTCACGAGCCAGGAGGCTCACAGCCGAGAGGCCCTCCATCGGGAGGGGCTCGTAGAGCGGCCAACCCGTCAGGCAGTGGCGTTGGTGAGCCTGGCGATCTTGAATTTCGCGCTCAAGTACCTCACCTCGATGGCCCTCGCGAACGCCCTCGGGATCACCGCCTTTGAGCGCTATGCCGTCGCGGTGGCCTCCGTCGTCTTCTGCTCGACGATGGTAGAGCTCGGATTGGGCAAGCAGGGGCTCCGGCTCATGCCCACGCTCATCGAGAAGGGTCGTCACAGCCTCGCGGCGGGGTACTGGCGGTTCACGGTGCGAACGGTCTTCGTGCTGGCCGCGCTCACCGCTGGCGTCCTCACGCTGATGCATGACGCCTTCTTTGAGGGGACCTCCTCGGATGAGGCGATTTTCCTGCTGCCCATCGTGGCGACCGTCGGGGTCGCCGCCGAAATTGTCCTGGCCTGCGGGGCCGCGGTCGCTGCGACCGTCATCGTGCGGGTCGTCGTGCCACTGGTCCCGCTGGCGTTTGTCGCATGGGCCGCGCTCACAATGCCGGCTCAGTTGACGCCGCGGACCGCCATCCTCGCCTACGGCGCTGGATGGTTGGTCGGGCTGCTGTTTTTGCTCGTCTCGTTTGTGAAGGCATGCCCGCGCGCGGTGCTGCGCGGGCCTCCGAGCTACGAGAGCCGGCCGTGGCTGCGGGGAGGGATTGGGTTCCTCGGGGTCGCCATCTCGATCTCTGCGCTGATCGACGGATCCGTGGTCATGTCCGAGTTTGCCCACGTTCCCGCCGAAGACATCTCGATCTACGCAGTGTGCATCGAGACGGGCGGCTTCGTGCTGATTTTGGTCAAGTCGCTCGACAAGTTCTACCTGCAACAGATCAGCGCGCTGATCGCCCGAGGGAGCCTCCGAGAGATTCAACGAATTCGCCGGCGCCGGGCGACCTTGATGACGAGCCTGTGCGTGCTCATGTGCCTGGGGGTCATCGTGGCCGGCAAGCCGCTGCTTCGGACCTTCGGCGAGGAATTCGTGCGCGGACACTTCGCCCTGTGTTGCATCACCATCGCGACGAGCGCGTGGACGCTCACGTCGCTGTCTCAGTGGCTCATCGCCTTCATCGACGGCCCTGTGGCCGCGCTGCGGATCTCCATCACTGGGGTGTTCGCGGTGTTCTCCGGGATCTTGATTCTTGGCCCGTCCCAGGGGCTGGTGGGGGTGGCCCTCGCGTACTCCGTGATGGTGTTGCTGATGTCGTTGATGTTGGCGTCGAGGGCCCGCTTGACCCTGTCTCGCTTGGTCAAGCTGGCGAAGAAGAAGAAGCGGAAACAGAAGAAGCGGGAGCGAGAGCTCGTCGCGATGGAGCGAGAACTCGCGGCGAAGCGCGAGCAGGAGCTCGCGAAGAAGGAGCGCGAGGACTCCGACCCTGGGGCGGATTAACGGGCGCCGCTCCCGGCCCGCTGTGCGGTGGCGGGACGGCGGCGACGCGCCGCGGCGCTCGTCGGCCTCACTTCCCGCCGAACAGTGTGTCCACGAAGTGCGGATTCACCGACACCGCGATGATGAGGGAGACGACGAGGCCGAAGGTCACGAATCCGAGGTCCTTAAAGATGAGCTTCGCCACTTGGCGCTTCGGGCGGCGGGTCTCGATGGCCCTGGTCGCGTTGATCGCGATCTCGCGGCCGGCCAGCAAGCCGAGGAACACCCACGTGGTGCTCATCGGGATATTCGATTGGATCTTGAACACGAACAAGATGATGGCGTAGGTGAGATCGATGATCGTCGCGTGGCGGACGTCCACGATGACAGCCTTCTCCTCGACGATTTGCTGGATCCTGTCTCCGCCGAGCTTGAACAGGATCGCCAAGCCGCCGAAGAGTACGCCTGCGACCACCAGGAACTGCCACATCTCCAGTGATCGGGGCAAAAACACCGCGACGTTGGCGGCGTCCTGGGTCAGCCACATGCACCACAAAAACGCGGTGGCGCACCATTGCGCGATGAACCATGCCGGGTGGGCCTTGCCCCGGAATTTCTTGTCGATGAGCTTGCCGATGAGCATCCAGAGCACGATGGCGACCAGGAACGCGATGCCGTACCCCGAGATGCTCTTGGCGAGGACCTTGCCGACACTCTTGGTAGAGCTCGCGAAGGCCGTGAGGACCAAGAACGTGGTCGACACCGGGATCTTCATGCGGGTGAGGATGAGCAAGAACAGCGGCGCGGCGACCTGGAGGAAGGCGAACTCGGTCGGGGCCTCGGCGAAGCCTTTGGAGGAGAGGCGGCCGTAGGTGACGTCGCCGCCGTTGTTCACCCAGCTGTAGGTCAGCGTTGCCAGCATGATGCCACCGATGAACAGCCACAAGATCCACCACGGGCGATGCTTGTTGGAGGCGATGAACGTGCCGATGGTCTGGATGCTGTCGTTGGCGATGACCGCGTAGCCGGCGAAGATGAACCCGACCCACATGGCGATATGGGGCGTCTGGTAGGTGGCGCCTGCGAGGAGAAAGCAGGCGCTGATGATCGCGAGGAAGGTCTTCTCTTTGCCGAGGGCTTGGAGAAAGTTGCGAGGGAAGGCAGTGAACTGATCGCTGCGCTGCGAAGACGGGGATGAACTTGAGTTATCCATGGCTCGACGGGCGGAGCCTCGGGTTTATGTGACGCGAGATCAACCCCGCGAAGTGACTGTCACAGACTCGTCACATTTCACCAAAAGAGCGCGCCAATGCGCCGTGGGGCGTGAAAAAAACAGGTCACGAACCCGACCACCAAGGCGCCCGCGCGCGGACGCTCAGGGCAGCGAGTTTGGCGGCCGAGGGTTGGACTCCGTAGGGCCACGGAATCTCGCGCTAGCCCGCGAAAGGAGCAATTCTACCGCCACGTAGACGCCCGCGATCGCGACCAACACGGTCACCAAGAAGTCGTGGGACTCGATGGCCGAGAGCAGCGAGAGGATCGGTGAGGAGGTCGTCATGCGGACCCTGTGATTCTGCTACGCGGCGCCGTCGGTGGATGTGTCGTTTGTGTGACAATCTCGAAGAAATCGGGCGAGGGGCCACAGGAGCGCGCCTGTTCCCCACGGAGATCGTCCCTAAAAACGCCCAGGTATACGATCGGCGCGATCCCGGCGTTGGAGCCACAGCGCGCCAACGCGCCTTGGCTCCGTGGTGTCACGGGCGGTCCAAGACAACGTGGGCATCGCCTCCTGCCACAAGGGAGAGCTAGCGCCGCCGACGCCGACGGAAGAGCCCCAGCATCAAGAGGCCGAGGGCTGCGGGTCCGCGGGGTGCGTCGGACGAGGTGTCGCACGAACAGCCGGAGTCGTCTCCATCGCTGATCCCCCCGCTGCCGCTGCCGCTCGCGCCGGTGGAGGTGTCGGCGTCTCCGCCGGTGCCGCTCGCATCGGCGCTTCCAGAGTCGCCGCCTGATTGCGTTCCTCCGCCGTCGCCGCTCGCATCGGCGCTTCCGGAGTCGCCGCCTGATTGCGCTCCGTCGCCGTCACCGCCTGATTGCGTTCCGTCGC
>JAAZXR010000010.1 GCA_014240065.1 Myxococcales bacterium | reverse complement strand
AGATCGAGAAGTGGGTGCCCGAGGTGGGCGGATTGTTCTCCCATGTGAGCGGGGTGCAGCGCGCCACGTGGCTCGCGCCGTGGTGCGGGTTATTACAGATGACGCTCTGGCACGCGCCGAGCGGAGGAGAGCAGATGGGCTCGTCGGGGGGTGGGTCGCCGTCGCCGTCGCCGTCGCCGTCGCCGTCGCCGTCGCCGGTCTCGTCGTCGTGGGTGTGCTCTGTGGTCTCGCCGTCGCCATCACCGTCGCCATCACCGTCGCCGGTGGTGTCGTGGGTGTGCTCTGTGGTCTCGCCGTCGCCGTCGCCGTCGCCGTCGCCGTCGCCGGTGGTGTCATGGGTGTGCCCGGTGGTCCCGCCTCCATCGGACGACGAGTCCCCCGTCGTGTCGTGGGTGTGACCCGTCGTGCCCTGGTCCCCGGCGTCGGTGGTCGCCGTGCTCGAACCATCGGCCTCGGCGCCTTCCGCGGTCCCATCTTCGCCTTGGTCGTCGGAGAGCGCCTCGACCCCCGACAGTCCGCATCCCGCCACCGCGAAGAGTGGGACGAGCCTCAAGATCGCCCTCGACCGACGTGGGACTGTTCGAAACTGCGGCCAGGTACGAGGCATTTGTGGACCATACCGCGATTCGATGAGCGGAGGCGCTCCGCCGGTCAAGCGGCGATGTGCGCGCCGTCTAGGGGCAGTCTGAAGGGTGAGGGTAGGCGGGATCTGGATCCAGCGGGTCGAGGCCTTGATTGCAAAAATCTTCGTAGGTCTGACCGTAGTGCGCGGAGATAAAATCGGAGACCGCGCCCGAGTCAAAGCACTCAGCGCGCAGCGACCAGTCCCAGGCCGCGGCGGCGAACGGGACGTCGAGCAGCGGATCTGGTGTCACGATGATCCTGTTCCGGGTGGTGGCGTCGCACTTGTTGTCTTGTTCCCAGGCGCCGCGAAAGTCCGCGAGCGTGATCGCGAGCGCCGCGCAGTCGCCTTGGTACAGGTCGCAATTGTAGGCCAGCACGACGGCCCCGTGCTCGAGGGAGTGCACGTAAAACCCACGGGAAATCGGCGCGTCATAGACCTTGAAACTCGCCCACACGCTGTAGTGCGTCCCGCTCGTCGGGGGATTTTGTCCAAAGCTCAAGGCGGCGCACGGGGTCTCGTGCGAGGCCCCTTCGTTGGGATGCTGGCACACCAGCGAACCGCAAGATCCGACGGGGTCGGCACACTCTGTCTGCGTGACGCCCTCTCCGTTGTCGGCGCTGCCGCCGTCCCCGTCCGCGTTCGATGCGAGGCAACCGGAGAGGCAGAGGGCGAGGGAGAGCGGGGCGCTACGATGTTGAGCGGACATGGGATCGAAGTGTACCCATCCTCGCGTAGTCACGCCACGAACGACCCAAAGATCGGGGGAGACGACCGCGGGAGAGCGCTGTGGAGCGCGAGCGCAGGTGGGGTTGCAGGCTCGATAGCGGCGGGCCTCGCAGCCACATGACCGGGCCTGACAGCCTATTCTTGTGGCATCTGAAGGGTGGTGTTAGCGTCGTCTCATGTCCGAAAATCAGATCATGATCGTTGTGGCGGTCAGCCTCGTCTTGATCGCATATGTCGGATTTCGAGTGCTCAAGAGCCTCCTCAAGGGGATGATCTTGGGGGTTGGAATTGCCCTGGGGATCGCCGTGGCGTGGCATTTTGGCCTGCTCCCGCGGGAGACCCCCTCGGCCGTGGAGAAGACCGGAAAGACGGTCGGCAAGGAGGTCGGGCGGCTAGGTGACGTGGTCACGGGCGGCGCGAAAGAGGCCCTCTCGGAGGCCAAGCAGACGACCAAAAAGGTGGGGCGCGCGACCACGAAGGCGCTCACCGACGTGACCAAAGAGGTGGGCGAGGTCGTGGAGACCACCAAAAAAGCGGTGACCGACAGCGCCACCAAGCCTACAGATCGCAACCCCACGGACACGACGGGCACAGACGACGCGCGGTGACGGCTCGGGTGTGGGCCGGTCGCGCTCTCTTTGTTGGGGCGCCGCCGACCACGACGCCCCTCAGCGAGCGATCCTCATGACGCCGGCCCAGGCGTGGCACTTGCCGTCGAGGTGCCGAAAGTCATCTGGATTTCCAACCTGCCACTCCGTGCGGGGGCGGCGATGGACGCCGTCGTCGAGCAGCGCGAGCGCGGCCTCCTTCGATGGCGCCTTCGCGCAAATCCACGCGATCCTATCGGGGATCATGCGGGCGTAGGCTCGCCAGGTGTCGGAGGGTTGGCGGATCACGATGACAGTACCCCGTGGGGCCGCCTCAAGATTGGTGCGACGAAGCGACTGGAGCGACAGGCGCCGCAGGCGACGCTCGTCAAACTGGAGCCGTTCGGCGAGCATGCATGGCGCCTCGTGGGTCTGGATCCGGGTGCGAAACTCCTCGTGGAGGAAGTGAATCAGGCTGTCACTGATCGCCCAAATCTGCTCTTGAGGCTCACCGTCATGGAGCATGGCCAGCACGCGCCCGTGGCCGCCGCGCTCGACGATGAGATAGTCGTCGGAGGGAGAGCGTCCCAAGACGATCCAGCCGTCTGGTACGTCGTTGGGCACCGCGCGCCAGCGACGCTCTACCTGAGGGCGGAGCCGGTCTGCGTCTTCGAGCCCCACGAACGAAAACCGGCTTGAGAGGAACAGCGGGGGCCAGCGGCGCTCTTGGCCGTCGCGCCAGAGATACAGGCGCTGGAGATCTGCGCTGAGGGGCACATCCCCTAGGCACTCTCGACTCATCTGATCGATCTGTTCTGGGCTCGCCGGAGGCCGTAAGCGCATATCCGCTTCGAGGTCGGGGCGACAGTACTGGAGGAATTCATCGAAGGCCTGGAGCGCCGTATCCCCGGTCGGCCCTTGAGGTCGGGCCATCGGTACGACGGTCTGATCAGGGAGCGCGTCGATCAAGAACACGCGCCGAATTCGTGCGGGGCAACGGGGTTGCGGGCGGCGAAAAGAGGGCTCAAGGGCGAGGTGTGGGTTGTCGTCTGTGAGCTCGAGGGGGGCGACGGACAGCGTGTTCCCGTGCTCGTCTCGCTCTCGGTCGGGTGGATCCCAGGAGTCACGCGGGGTGAGGAGCAAGAACACACGCCTGTCTTTGTGAATGGGTGCGACGCTGGTCACCTCCGGTGGGAGGTTCTGGGTACCACCGCGGGCGACGCTGATCGTCTCGCCCTCGACGGCGACGAGTGGCGGTGATTCAGTCATCCCGCCACGACGAAGCTGCGTCAGACGATCAGAGTATCGGAGGTGATCCCACGTGTCGATGTCGTCGCGGTTCGGACACGCGACCACGCGGCCGGTCACCAAGCGCGCGTCGTGGTCGGCGCCGTTGACCAACAGCCGGATCGTCGTGGTGTCATCGCTCGCGGGGGCGGCCGGGTCGCCGTCCAAGAGTTGGTGTCTGTCGATCAGCGCCCGGACGTCTGACCAGATCTGCTGGAGGGCGTTGTCAGTGGATTCCACGAGCGCCGGGTACGACGCCAAATCGAGCGGACCGACGGGGAGGTCCGCGACGTGATGAAACGCGAGGACTCGGCCAAGGACGAGGATGAGCGGTCGGCGCACTGGGTCTTCGTCCCCCGCGCTGACGAGCGCGAGCTGTGCGTCCTCGGGTTGCGATTGGACCAGCGCTCGGAGCGCGGTGAGCAGGCGCGAGTCGGCGCGAGGCGTGAAGGAGAGGACCCGTCCGACCATGAGCGTGGCGGCTGGTGACTCGGTTGAGATGGAGTAATTGCGCGAGAGCCTATCGCAGGGGTCGCGGGGGACGTAGATGCGGGCAGGAGAGGTCTCGCGGAGGCGCGCCGCGCCTTCACGAGAGAGCCATCGGGTCAGCACGCGCTTGGTCACCATCTCTTCGAATGGCATCACGGGCCCGCGAATCACGACCTCCTTGGGCACTTCGTCGAGGTCGACGGTGTGCGAGATGAGCGGAAGAATGAGTTTCTCGCCGAGCGCACATTCGAACCCGAGTCTTTGGAGGGAGGCTCGACTCAGCTCACCTGGCGACGTCGATCGCTCGACCACGCGAAACACCTGAGAGAGCTCAAATCCCCACTCCGAAAAATCCAAGCGCAGCTCGCGATTCGGATAATGAGCGGTCGCCGCATAGACGAGCGCCCGATGAAGTTCTACTTCGAGAGCGGCCTGCGCGAGACCGAGCTCGCGGGCGAGCGCTTCCATGGCGGGGCCGATGTTCACCTGCGCACCATAGCGAAGGAGGCGAGGGCGTGTCTTTTGTTGTTTGAAGCGGACGGCCCGCAGCCGCGTCTCCTAGGGGAGGGCTCGCAGCTGCGTCTCCTAGGGGAGGGCGCGCAGCTGTGCGGGGGGGGCGCCCTGCGGGCGCGGTGCGCGAAGGTGCGTGAAGGCGCGTGAAGGTCCGCGCAGATCTGGGAGTCGATGCGGGGTATGCTGATAGCGATGGATGCGATTTGGATCTTGACGTCGGGTGGGGACGCGCCGGGCATGAACGCTGCGCTGCGTGGACTGGTAAAAATCGCCGCGAGTCGAGGTGTCGAGGTGATCGGGGTGTGCGATGGATATGAGGGCCTCGTCGAGGGACGCACGCGCCCCCTCACTCGGAGAGATGGAGGCGGGCTCGCGCCGATCCCCGAAATCGAGGGGTTGTCCCGGCTCGGGGGGTCTGCGCTTGGAACCGCGCGAAGCGACGTCTTCTTGACGAGCGAGGGACGCGCGCGAGCTGCCGTACGGCTCAACGGCGACATCGGCTTGGTGGTCATTGGCGGGAATGGGTCGCTCACTGGGGCGCACGAGCTCGGCCGTGAACACGGCGTGCGGGTGGTTGGGATCCCCGCGTCTATCGACAATGACATCGGCGCTACCTCCATCTGCATCGGTGTCGACACCGCGCTCAACACCATCGTGGAGGCCTGCGATCGGATCTCCGACACCGCGAGCGCCCATCGCCGCGCGTTCGTGGTGGAGGTGATGGGCCGCGACTGCGGGTATCTAGCGATGGCGAGCGCCATCGCGGTGGAGGCGGACGCGGTGATGTTTCGAGAGCAAGGTCGGGGAGATGCTGAGGTCCTCGCTCAACTCGGGGATACGGTCACGCGGAGTCTGCATCCGAACCGCGGCAAGAAGCGCGCGCTGATCATCAAGGCGGAGGGAGTTCGCCTGCCGACGTCAACGATCGTTGAGGCGCTTCAAGATCGCCTCGATAATTCGAGCTACCGCGGGGCCTCCGTCCGCGCCACCATCCTCGGGCACCTCGTTCGCGGGGGGAGCCCGAGTTATCGCGATCGGATGATCGCGGGGCGCTTCGCCCTCGCCGCGATCCGGACGCTGGAGGGGGGAGGGGCCGATGAGATGATGGCGTGGCAGCCATTCCAAGGGGAAGGGAGCCCGACCGAGGATCCGTATGTGTCCCGCGTTCCGCTCGCGGAGGTGCTCGCAGAGACCGCGCGCCTGCATGACGGGACGTCCAAGGTGACGCAACGACGCGTCGCGATGATGCGGCGTCTTGAGAACGTGCTCAGCCTGTGAGGGATCAGCTCTTGTTCATCACGTGGACCGCCTCGCCGATGGCGTGCTTGGCGGCCTCCATCACGGCCTCTCCTAGCGTCGGGTGCGGGTGAATCGTCAAGCTGATGTCCTCGGCGAACGCCCCCATCTCGATGGCCAACGAGCCCTCGGAGATCAGGTCACTGGCCTCGGGACCTACGATGTGAATCCCGAGGACGCGGTTGTCCTTGGCGTCGGTGAGGACCTTGACGAAGCCTGTCGTCTCCTGGATCGCCATGGCTCTCCCGCTCGCGGCAAACGGGAACTTGCCGATCTTGAGCTCGTGACCCGCTGCCTTCGCCTCCTCTTCACCGAGCCCCGCCGAAGCGATCTCTGGCTCCGTGAACACGACGTTAGGGATGCTGCGGACGTCGTTGACTCGATTTTTTCCGTGCACGATCTCGGCGACAAGCTCACCCTCGTGGCTCGCCTTGTGGGCGAGCATGGCGCCGCCGACCACGTCTCCGACGGCGAAGATGTGGGGAACGTTCGTGCGGAGCTGGTCGTCGACCTCGATGAATCCGCGGTCGCTGACCTTCACGCCGGTTTTCTCCAGACCGAAGCCGGAGGCGACGGGGCGGCGGCCCACGGCGACCAAGACCACGTCGGCGGACACCTCTCGCTTCTCGCCGTCCTTGGTCTTAAACTCAACCCAGGCCTTGCCGTCGCGCTCGGTCCACCCGGTGGCCATGGCGTTGGTGACGATTTCACCGCCGTCCGATTTGATCTGGCGCGCGACGACTTGCGCGGTGTCGGCGTCGCAGGCTCCGAGGATTCGATCGAGGCCCTCGAGCACGGTGAGCTTCGTGCCGAGGCGCTGGAAGGTCTGCCCAAGCTCGAGGCCGATGATCCCGCCGCCGATGCACACCATCTCCTCGGGGATGTAGTCGATCTCCAGGGCGCCGGTGCTGTCGACGATGCGCTTTTGGTCGATCTCGAAGCCGGGGATCTGGATGGGGACAGATCCCGTGGCCACGATGAAGTGCTTCGCTTCAACAATGTCATCGGCCTTCTTCCCGGGGTACGTGAGCTTGACGCGATGGGGATCGAGGAACTCCGCGGTGGCCGTGACGTACTCGCACCCGTTCCCTTTGACGAGGCTCTTGACGCCCCCCGTGAGCTTTTTGACGATCCCGGATTTCCAGCCCTGCATGGTCTTCATGTCGACCTCGGGTTGTTCGAACTTCAGGCCCATTTTGGACGCGTGGGAGGCCTTGTGGGCCAACTTGGTCGCGGAGATCAGCGCCTTGGAGGGGATGCATCCCCAGTTAAGGCATACGCCTCCGGGCTTGTCTTTCTCGACGAGCATGGCGTCGACGCCGAGCTGTCCGAGCCTGATGGCGCATGGGTAACCGCCGGTTCCGGCGCCGATGACGACTGCGTGTTTCTTGATGGTAGCCATGGGTGTTTCACTCGTTAGGTTCGTGGTTGGAGGGGCGCCGGGGTCGCGAGCCCGCGACGGGGCTCTAGATGCTCGCGAGCAGCAGGAGGTTGGGATTCTCGAGGTAGCGCTTCACTTCTTGGAGGAAGGAGGCGCCTTCAAAGCCGTCGACGACCCGGTGATCGAAGGAGACCGAGAGATTCATCATGTGGCCGACCACGATCTCGTCACGTTCATTGACGATTGGAGTCTTGCGGATCGCGTGAACCCCCATGATCCCCACCTCGGGGTGATTCAAGATCGGCGTGGCGAGCACGCCACCGATGGTGCCGAGGCTGGTGATGGTGAAGGTGCTCCCCGACAGCTCGTCGCGCGAGAGTTGACCCGAACGCGCGCCTTCGCCGAGTCGCCGCACCTCTCGCGCGATGTCGAGCAAGGAGAGTTGGTCGGCGTCTTGGAGCACGGGCACCATGAGCCCGGATTCCGTCGCGGTCGCTACACCGATGTGGTAGCGCTTCTTCATGACGATCTGCTTGGCGTCCTCGTCGAGCATGGCGTTGACGATGGGGTACCTGCGGAGGGCGTGGAGCGTCGCCTTCACGATGAACGGGAGGTAGGTCAGCGACACCCCCTCTTCTGCCGCGGCCGCCTTGGCTTGCTTGCGGAGCGCGACCAGGCGGGTGACGTTGATCTGCTCCACGTAGGTGTAGTGCACGGCGGTGGAGTAGGAGCGCACCAGCCCGTCGGCGATGACACGTCGCATCCCTCGGAACGGGATGGTCTCATCTTGGCGATCGCTCAGGTCCCCGACGCGCATGGGCGGAGGCGAGCTCGGTCGCGCCGCGAGCGTCGCGGAACCGCGAGCGGGGCTCGCCGCCACCGGGGCGGCTTCAACGACCGCGCGAGGCGTCCCGCGCGAGGGGGCGGGGGTCGCCGAGACGGTGGCGGCGACGGCAGGGGTCGCCGCCTGTGGCGCTCGCGGTTCATGGGCGAGCACTTCTCGCTTGGTGATACGGCCGCCGGCGTTGGGGGTGATCGAGCTCAGCTCAATGCCGCGCTCTCGGGCCAACGCCCGGGCCGCCGGGGTCGCGGGGATCTCGTGATCGCCGGCGCCCCCTCCGGCGCCGTCGGCTGGTGCTGGCGCCGCGGCCTCCGCGGGCGCGTCGCCCTCCTCGATGAGCGCGATGAGGTCGCCGACGGGGCAGATGTCGCCTTCGCCTGCTTTCAGGGCTTGCACCGTCCCGGTCGTAGGAGAGGGGATCTCCACCGTCGCCTTGTCGGTCATCACCTCCACCAAGGGCTCATTGGCCACGACGCGCTCGCCCGGTTGTTTGAGCCACTGGACAATTTCACCTTCGACGACACCTTCGCCGATCTCGGGGAGTTTGAATTCATGCATGGGAGGGGTGCTTTCGTGGTCACCGGAGCGGGTGACGCTAGTAGGTCGCGGTCGCGTTGAGCGTCGAGGTGATGGCGTCGATGCTCGGGATCAGGTCGTGTTCGTGGCGCGCTTCGACGTCGCCGGTGCGCCCGTAGAGATGCTTCACGGGGGCGTCAAGATGCAAGATGGCCTCGTCCGCAAGCAGCGCGGCAATTTGACACGAGGGCCCGTTGGAGGGCGCGCCCGGGCTCACGATGACGACGCGGCCTGTGGCGCGCGCGGCCTCGAGGATCCCGTCGCGGTCGAGCGGCTGCAGCGAGACCAGATCCGTCACGCGGGTCGACGCTTCGGCACGCTGCGCCGCCTGCTGCACCCGCTCGACGGCGGCGCCCCAACAAAACACCGTGAGCTCGTCGCCATGCTCAAGCGTGCGGACTTGGTCGATGGCGTCGTCAAGCTCCTCGTCCGTGCTCGGATCCATCTCCCGGAGGAGCAGGTTCCGCGGAAACAGGAGCACCGTGGGGGATTCACCAGCGTCAAAGGCGGCGGCGGCCCGCAACAACGCCGGAAACTCCGACGGCTCCGCCCCGACGAGCACGCGGAGGCCGTCGATGCACGTCAGGTATGAGACCGCGTCCATGGCGGCGTCGCCACCGAGCCCGAAGCCAGGGCCGCAAGGTGCGACGATGAGCAGCGGCAACGAGCGCTCCGTGTCGTAGCGCTTTGAAAACCGGGTGGTCTCGCGCAACGCAGCGAGCCCCTCGACGAGCGCCGATGCCGAAGGCATCAAGACCATCGGCCGCGCGCCGCCAATGGCCAGCCCCGCGGCATGGCTGAGGCCGGCGGTGGAGGTCAAGGGGAGCCCGAGTAATCTCGGCGCGAGGGTCTCGTCAGCGAGCGCGGCGCGGGTGAGCCCGAGCATGCCACCGTCGCTCACGTCCTCGCCCAACACCACGCGGCGGGCGTCCTCGTGGAGCAACTCCGCGACCACAGTGGCGAGCTGTTCGAGGACCGTGGTCATTGATCGACTCCGAGTTCGTGCAGCGCCTTTTGGAATTTGCTCTTCGCTTTGGCTTCGACGATGTCGTGGGAGGTTTGGGTCCACTTGCCCGCCCCCTCAAGGAATCGGCGCAGGCGCTCCACGGGATCACGATGCGCCGGCGGAGCGCGGTGCAACGGAGTGATCACACACTCCACCATGCACGGGCCGAGGCCGTCGCGCGCGCGCGCGCACGCCGTGTCGAAGGCGTCGTGAACCGCGACGAGGTCGGCGCCGTCCACCCTGCGCGCCCACATGCCCATGGTGGAGCAGCGCGCTTGGACCGGATCGCCAAAGATGCCCGCCTCCGCGGGAGGCGCGTCTGGCCAGAGTTGGCTCTTGCACAAGAACACCAGCGGGAGATTTTGTGCGGCCGCGATGGCGAGCGCCTCCGAAACGGCGCCCACGGTGGTGAGGCCTTCGCCGAAGGTCGCGACCGTGATTCCAGGGGCCCGCCCGAGCTTTTGAGCGTGAGCGAAGCCCGTGGCCATCCCGACCTGGAGCCCCATCGATTCCGTGGGGGGCACGAGATTGTGCTCCGAAGATCCGACGGCGCAGGCGCCGGCTTGGACGCGCACGCGGGCGCCTCCAAGTCCGAGGACTTGACGCAGCACCTCGGTGAGCTGAACGCCTCGCGCCAAGGCCAGCGGGATATCCCGCCCGCCCGAGAACACCCAGTCTTCATCGTGGAGGAGGGCGCCGAGAGCGACGAGGGGGGCCTCGCCTCCAGAGGAGGGGGCCCACATGGGGAGGCCGAGATGGGTGAGGTGATTGTCGATGACTCGGGCGGTGACGAGCTGTTCGAAGAGCTCGCGCAGATCGAGTCGCTCGGCGGCGTTCGGATCGGCGAGTTGTCCGGCTTCATTGAGCCGGACTTCGACGCCTTCGGGATCCCATGGGGTTCGTTCCATCACGTAGGGGGGACGCGAGATGCCGAGGCGTGCAGTTTCGCCGTAGAGACGAAAACAACGACCGCGACGGTGCGTCCGTGGCCTTGTATCGGTCAGACCCGAGCCACGTCAAGGGTTGGGAGTCCGCGCTGAGCTAGGTGGGCAAGTGCCTGCACAGTGCGGTATTCGCCCCGGCTCCGGCGCGGGATCTGCGACACCGTATGACCAGGAAAACCTCGCGAATTCCAACTGGTTCGGGATTTTCATCGGACCCCGGCGTATGCTCGATGCATGGGCACGTTGTTTTTCGCCTTCACGCTCGGCGGCGCCTTTTGGGTGGGCGTGTTGGCCGCGCGTCGAATGCGAGATTGGGGCGACGCCGGCCGGATGCTCGAGGCCAATGTTGAGCATGGGCCGGAGCGTCTGCCCGCCGCACAACCGGAGGTGCGGGCACGTATTCGCGCGCTCGTCGCCGAGCGGCTCGACGGCCAAATCCAAATGGCGCCGGCGCTCCCTGGCGGCGGCCGGATCGGGGGCGTCCGCGCGCTGACTTCGGGAGAATCTTGGGTCGGGGGAGTCGGCGGACGCGGAGACCAACAAGACGATTTGCTCGCGACCCGAGTGGGGGACGTGCTGTTGCTCGAGCTCGCGGAGCAGGGCGCCGCCGGCGACTATATCGTCGAGGGAGTCGTGAGCCTCCGCGAAGGCGCGACCGACCGACGGGTGGTGGTGGTCCGGGACGGGGATCGCGAGCGTTGGGTGGTGGTGGAGCCAGCCCGAGGGATGGCGCTCGTGCTCGAAGCGCTGCGCGATCACGGCTGGTCGGGGGAGCCCGCGAGATCGCTGCGGGTCGATGGCCAAGATTTTTCCCTGGAGCGGCGGGGCCAGTCCAGCGCCGCTGGCGTGGGATCGCACGGGCGCCCTGCGCGAGCGCGGGTCGCGACCTACGTGTATCGAAGTCTCGACGGGGGCGTGCTGTGGCTCGAGCGGTGGGGGCACGACATCCTGGCGGCGAGTGGTCGAGAGGTGCCGTTGCATGGGATCCGAAGGCTCCCGGGCTCCTAGCGCAGGGTCAGTCGCGCGAACGCTGCTCGCGCAGCGCCTGCAGCGCGGCGAGGGCGGAGGCTCGCACCGCGCACCACGCCGGGGAGTTCGTGAGGATGGCGCGCTCAAAGCCGGGGCTTGTGTGGGCTTGATAGAGCGCGAACACGGCCTCGTCGACCGCGGAGACCGCCGCGCGGAGCGACGCGCTGAGGAGGGATCGCTCGGCGAGCCCCTCGAGGATCTTCGCTGGCGCCGCCGAGGATTCGAATTGGAGGATGGCCGCGTGGCGCAGCATGCCCGCGTAGGATCGCTGGCGCGCCGCCGGGGCGGCCAGCATCTTCAAGCTCGCGGCGAGGGCGTCGAGGTCTCCACGAAGTCGCGCCGGAGAGCTTGGTAGGCGCGAATCAGCCACGATCGAGTTTTTGTCGGCCGCGCTCGTAGGCCATGCGGGCGAGGCGAGGGAAGCCTTCGGGGGTGGCGCGTTTGAGCCGCCATAGCCAGCGGCCGTCGTTCATCGGCACGATGGTGCTCTTGCCGGCCAAGGCCTGATCGACGGCGATCTTCGCGACGTCGCCCGCTTGGATCTTGGAGCGTTTCATCATGCCGCGGGCGAGTTTCTTTTCTTGGTCTCGGAAGATTCCGCGCGCGTCCTCAAGGATTTTCGTCTCGAAGAAGGTGGGGCACAGGGCGCTCACGGTGATCCCCTCTCGCGCGTACTCGGTGGACAGGGTCTCGCTCAGGGAGATGACCGCGGCTTTCGTCACGTTGTAGGGGGACATGCGGGGCGCGTTGAGCAGGCCCGCGGCGGAGGCGACGTTGAGGATGGATCCGCCGCCCGCGGCGCGCAGCTGCGGGACGAAGGCGCGGCATCCATAGATGACGCCCCACATATTGATGCCGACGATCCACTCCCAGTCCGCGATGGAGATGTCTTCAAACGGGCCGCTGACGGCGACGCCCGCGTTGTTGGCGACGAAGTCGACCGGCCCGAGGGTCTCGAGCCCGTGCGCGGCCGCGCGTTCGAGGACCTCCATCTTCGAGACGTCGCCCGCGAAGATCTCCGCCTTCACGCCGTGACCTTCGACCTCCAACTTGACGGCGGCGAGCGCCTCTTCTTGGATGTCGAGGAGCAGGAGGTCACAGCCGCGCGCTGCGAGTTCAACCGACAGGGCTCTGCCCAGGCCGCTCGCCGCGCCTGTGACCACCGCGCGCTTTGGAATTCGCGAAGACATGGACGGCAGCTTATCAGGGACCCGCGAGGGGGACGACCAGGCTCGTGTGGGGCGCGCCCGTGGTCGAGGAGATCGAGAGGATCGGCCCGCCGTCGACCTCGGCCAACGCCCCGAGGTGAAGCACCATCCCGGGGAGCTCGGTGGGCTCGACGAGGCCGAGCGCCTGACAGGTCGCGGGGTCGCCGCCGAGGGCGGGGTGGGCGAGGACCACGCGCCGGGTCGGCAGCATGACCCGCTCGATGACCTCCGCGTCGGGCGCCTCGTGCGGCGCCTCGATCTCCTCGTGATGGGCCAAAAACAGCAGCTCGGGGGGGGCGCCCTCCGGACCCGCGGTGAAGACGTGCCACGCGCCGGGTCGGACGGCCACGTGGACCCGCGCGGGGAAGGGGGCGCCCGCGTGAGACAGTTGTAGACCCTGGAAACCGTCCGCGATCAAGGAGGCGTCGGCCAGGAGGAGACGCCCGTCCAAAGAAAGATCTCCTAGGTGCGAAAACTGCAGGCTCGGGTCGGACCGTGGCATGACGAAGCGCGGGGCGGTGGCCCGGCCGCCCGCCGTTGGAGCGGGCCAAGAGCCCGGGTGGCGACGCTGTCACGATCCGCGCGGCTGCGCAACCTCCGGATCCGGCCCGGCGCGAGGCGTGGGTGCCTGGCCGTGATGGACGGTGGACCGGGACGCTGACGACCTCGCGTGGAACGGGTATGATGTCGCCGTGATTCGAGGACGTTCGGCGTTGGAAGCGGCCGCGTTTTATTTGCGACGGCATCCAGAGGAGATCTACCGATCGGTGATCGAGCTCGTCGGCATGCGCGCGAGCATCCCCGTCGCGGCGCTCCGGTGGTTGGCAGGGGAGGCGCTCGCGGGCGCGGCGGAGGACAACCAGGTCGTGATCGAGGCGGTGCCGCCTGGCCTGCGAATCGGAGGCACCTTCGAGGCCATGAAGACGCGGCTCAACGCGAAGGCGACGATCTTTGTGGATCGGGTGCTCGTCGACGAGGCCCACGCGCGCCTCGACCTCCGACTCGAAGACATCGACATTCAGGTGCTGTCGGAGACGAAGACGCAGATCGGCGCGCTGATCCGCTCGGGTGCGCTGGACGTGAGCCAGGTCGGCGATCTGCTGGCCGAGCTTCCGGACATGCCTGGATTTATCGTCGACGCGCACGGCAACCGGCTGAGCATCGACCTCATGCGTCATCCGACCTTGAGGGAGAACCCTCGACTGCAAGAGATCGTGGGGCTGGTGTCTTCGTTGGTGACGGTGCGCGCCCTGGAGACCGATCCCTCCCACGTCGGGGTTCGCTTCCGTCCGCTCCCGCGGGGCGTGCTTGAGGCGGTGGAGCAAGTGGGCGATCACGTGATCGAGCCTGGCCTGCGTCTCGCTCGTGGCGCCCTGGGTCGCGTGAAGACGCCGGGCGTGTGGAATTCGATGCTGAGGCAGCTTGGCGGCGATTCGCGACGTTCACCGAGCTGATCTGCGACCATGTGCAGACACGTCCCAGACGCAGAAACGCTTGAGTATCGAAGGTAGGAGAGGCATCGATTATGTTCGTTTCGTTCAAAGGAAATTTAATAGGGATCGGCAAGTGGCAGTGGAAGAATCTGTTGATCTTCACGCTCGTGTCGACGGTGGTGGTGGTGATCGGGCGCACCGAGGGGCTCGACCACATCACGGTCGACAACCTGCCCGTGACCGTCATCGGCGCGGCCCTGGGAATTTTTGTCAGCTTCCGAACCAACGCGGGCTACGATCGCTGGTGGGAGGGGCGCAAGCTGTGGGGGCGCATGGTGAACGCGTCGCGACATTTCTCCACGCAGGCCACCACCTACCTGGGGGGAGACGGGGCCTCGGAGCGCGCCCAGGCCCTGGTGTATCGCCAGATCGCCTACGTCCACGCCCTGCGGTGTGTCTTGCGCGATCAAGATCCGTGGGGAGATAAGGACTTCCTCCATTTCTCCTCGCGAGGGGAGCGCGCCGCGCTCGAGGGGCAATCGAGCATCACACACGCGCTGCTCCAGCGTCATCAAGACGAGCTCACGGCGCTCGCGAACGAGGGCGCGCTCGACGAGCTTCGCCTGCAGTCCTTCGATCGCACGGTCCAAGAGCTCCTGGCCATTCAAGGCGGCTGCGAGCGCATTAAAAACACGCCCTTCCCCGGCGGCTACGGCTACGTCGCCAGCCGTCTCGTGTGGCTGTATTCTGCGATGCTCCCCATCTGCATCATGGAAGAGATGGGGTGGCTCACGATCCCGACGACGGTGGTGGTGTGTACCGGGTTCTCGCTCATCGGTGAAGTTGGTCGAGTGTTGGAAGATCCATTCACGATGAACTGGCCAGCGCTGCCACTCTCAGCGCTGTCGCGGACCATCCAAGTGAATCTGCAGCAGCGTCTCGGTGAGACGGAGGTCCCGCCCATGCTGCGACCCGACGAGCGCGGCGTGCTCATGTGAGCCACCGCGGCGGCTACGTGAGCGGGTCTCGTGGCGTGGCGGGGGCGCGCCAATCTGGCGCGACGAGGCGGCGCTTGTTGTCGTGACTTAGGCGAACGTCCGGGGCGTCGAGCCCCTCTCGGTCCCATAGCTGGCAGGTGACCTGGAGGTGTCGATTGTCGAGGGCCTCGCAGTAGTTGGTGAACTTGCAGCGACGAATCTCGGCGCCGTGGCCCGTGCGGATTTTCTCGAACCAGTCTGGATCGGCGAGGGACTGCCGAGCCGCACCGATGATGTCCGCGTCCTCGTCGCGCAAGATTTTCTCCGCCTGGTCGAAGCTGTGGATGCCTCCCGCCGTGACCACGGGTGCGAGCAGCCCCCGCGCGCGCATGGTGCGGCGAATTTGGCCCGCGAGGCTCACGTTGCGTCCAAACGGCCCGGTCTGGTCGCTGTAGACCGTGGGCATGCACTCGTAGCCGCTCGGCCCCGTGTAGGGATACACCGCTTGGCCGACCTTCGGCATCTTCGCATCGTCAAACTTGCCGCCCTTGGAGACGCTGATGAAATCGAGGCCGCCGTCGGCCAAGGTCGCCGCGATTTCACTCGCCTCCTCAAGTCCAGTGCCGCCGGCGATGACCTCATCACCGAGCATCCTGCACCCGAGGGTAAAGTTTGTGCCGACGGCGTCCCGCACCGCGGCGACCACCTCGAGGGGCAGGCGCAGGCGACCTCGCAAGGAGCCGCCGTAGCCGTCGGTACGCTGGTTGGTCTTCGAGAGGAAACTCGCCATGGTGTAGGCGTGGGCGAAGTGAAGCTCCACACCGTCAAACCCGGCTCGTTGAGCTCGGACCGCGGCGTCGGCGAAGAGCCGGGGGAGCTGGCGAGGCAGCGCCTCGATGTGAGGCAGGTGGAGGTCGTCCACCTGCTCGCGGTATCCGAAGCGAAGATCACGCCGTGCGCGAGGCTCGAGGATCTGGTCTTGGGCGGCGGCTGGCTGGGAGGCGAGGCAGGCGCGCACCTCCTCCTCCGGCGCCTCCATCCAGGCAGGATCGGCCACATGTTCGGCGAGGCGCGCGCGCTCCGTCGCGGTCGGCCGCCAAAAGCGGGCGAAGAACTTCACGGGATCGGGTCGGCGTTTGACGGCCAAGAAGTCGATCAGCTGGATGAAGAGGCGGGTCTCCCCCTCGCTGGCGCGCTCAACGTCGTGGCGAAGCGAGGTCAAGCCGGGGAGGAAGGCGTCGCTGCCGATGCGGAGGAGCGGTCCGCTCGCGATGTCGCGAATGCCCGTCGCCTCCACGACGAGGGCGCCCGGCTTGCCTTGGGCGAAGCGAGAATACCAGGCCCGAACATCCTCCGTGACCGCGCCGTCTCCGGTGGCGCGCCACGGGACCATGGCGGGGACCCAGGTGCGACTCGTCAAGGAGACCGCGCCGACCTCGACGGGAGAGAAAAGTAAACTCGCCTCGGCGGTCGCGCGGTCGGGCCATCGAGTCTCCTCAACGGCGTGTTTGATCCGCTCAGGTGGCGTCCACACCTCGACACCTTAGCAAGACCGGTGGACCTGAGCACCCATGGCTGTGGAGGAATTCCGTTGGTTTTGTGGTTCGCTGGCTGTCATCGTTGGGGGGAACCCCTCGCTGCGAACGCAGGCGTGGTGAGCGAGGCCACAGCGAGGTGAGGTCACTCGCGGTCGGTGTCTCGTTCCGATACTGGGTCCCCAGGCGAAGACCGCCTCGCGACGCGTGGGGCCGTTCGACGCTGGAACAGGGCATCGGCCTGGGGTATCGTCGCTGTGGAGGCCGCGCCTCCAGCCATTCGCATGAAAGATCTTCGCAGCTTCGGCTCATATATCATCCTCACGGTGGCGTTGTTTGTCGCCTACCAAGGGTATCAAAACTCGCGACCGCGAGCGGAGACCGAGGAGCTCTCGCGCTCCCACGCCTGCGACCTCGACAGCTCGTGTCTCGTGATCGGCGTGAAGAGTCACCGACGTGGGAGCGACGAGAGCCGGCCCACCCGCGTGCGCACCGACATCACGCAGCGTCGCTACGAGTGGGAGACGAATCTCGGGAGCGTGATCGTCACGTGCAAGCGCGCCAAGATCTTTCTTGGGAGCTGGTCCTGCACGACCGAGGAGGGCAAGCTCTACGTGAAGTCCACCTCGTCGCGCGAGTTCTAGTCTGTGACGGGAGCGTCGCCGTCCCCGGATCGCGCGCCGCGTCGGGCCATACGACGCGCGGGCACGAGCAACAGGGCGTAGCAGAGGCCGCCGATCCACAGGGTGGTCGAGATGCCCCACACCATCGTCGCGCCGAGGGCGAGGCTGCTCGCGCAGACGCCGGTGGCGCCGTTGATCCCCCAAAGCCACGGACCGATGGACTCGCGCTCACCGTGGGCGCGCGCGAGTCGCAGCCCGATCGGGAAACAGATGCCCATGCCTGCGCCGGGGAAGAACACCAGCGCCAGGGCGGCGAGACTGCGAGTGAACGCGCTGCCGTCGACGAGCGCTGCGCCGACGACCCTGCTCGCGAGGATCGCGGCGACGATGGCGGCGAAGGGGATGACGGGGAAGAGCCAGCTGCTCTTGCTGTCGACCTTGAGGCTGAAGCGCGCGCTGCTCAGGCTGCCGACACCTGCGCCCAAGATGATGCCGCCGAGCAGCACCGCGAGCGCTCGCACAGGATCGCCGAGCAGCACATCGAGACGGGACAACAGGCCGATCTCCACGAACATGAAGCCGGTGCCGATGAGTCCGAAGTAGAGCCCCGCGTCTCGCAGCCCCTGCGGTCGAGGCCGGGCGTCCTTGGACATGCGCGCCCGCAGCACGAGCGGCGCGAAGATGCCCAGGGTCGCGAGCAACAAGGACACGAGCGTGGCCCAGACGAGGGTCTGGGTGGCGTGGAGATTCCCGAGGATCGGGAGGTCCAAGGATTCAAAGTGGTCATGTTGCGCCAGCCATGTCGAGGGCTTGAGCATCTGAAAAAAGAACGGGCGGTCGTCGGTGGGGGCGGTGAGGTCTAGAGATTGACTGGCGCTCCACGAGCGCAGCGCTGGGGCGCCTTGGAGCTCCCACATGGTCGCGAGGAGGCCGCCCGATGGGGGCTTGCGCGGCGTCGCGATCATGTTGAACCCGAGCTGCACCGCGCCGGCTTGCATGGTGTCGAGGTCGCGTTTGGAGAAGGGCCGCGGCGAGACGAGGAGGGTGGCGACCGCGTCATTTTGCAGGAGGATCAAGTGCGCCCGAGGATCCTTGACGCCGAGCTGATACAGGGTCTCGAACGCCAACACGAGCATGCGCGCGGTCTCTCCCGGCGCGGTCGGGAGGTACCAGCGTGAGACTGTGAAAATTCCATCCGGTTCGAGGCGGCCGAGAAATGTCTTCCACGCGTCGACGGTGTACAGGCCGCTCTCCGAGAGGCTGTAGGCGCCGGCGCCGGTGGAGGCCCACGTGTCGATCAAGGACATGGCGATGACCGAGTAGCTGCGAGCGTCGTCTGTGAGGAATCGTCTCGCCTCGGTGGCGTGGAGCTCGACGCCGGGGATCTCGAGGATCTCCCCCTCGGATCGCAGGGGCCCGCGGTGGAGCTCGACGATGTCTTCGTTGAGTTCGAGGCCGACGATGGGCTGATGACCGGTTCGCGCGGCCGCGATGATGTCGCGTCCACCGCCCACGCCGATCACCGCGGTGGGCCCCGTCGGTCGGAGACGATGGGCGAAGGAGCTGATGTCCCAATCGATCCACGCGTGCTTGTCGAGCGCGCTCCCCTCGGCCGTGAGGAACGTGGCGGCGGCGCCATCGATGAGGAGCTGCCGCTGAACGATCGGCGTGAAGAGGTCGTCGGGGGCGTTGCGTCCCCTCGCCCACACCATCGGAGGGATCGGGACCGCGTGGCTCACCGTGACCCGCGAGTGGGTGTTCCATCGGACGAAGGCGAAGGCGGCCGGGTCTTCACGCATGCCCTTGACCCAGCCGGGCCGCAGCGGCGGGACGGGGCTGACGGCGTTGGCGAGGGCGCAGAGCGTCAAGACGGCGCAGAGGCCCCAAGGGGTGCGGGTCCGTACGCGCGCCGCGCTCGCGAACAGCGCCGCGGCAGCGCTCCCGAGGGCCGCCGCCACGATGGCGCCCGTGGCGGCGTCCACATGATCGAGGAGCACGATCACGGCGGCGCATCCGCAGGCGGCGCCGATGAGGTCCGCTCCGTAGGCGCGCGAGGGTGGGAGAGGTGCGCGCGTGAGGGCGAGGGTGAGCGTGACCCCGGCGAAGCCAAACGGGACCGCGAGCAGGCCCCCCCACAGCACCAGGCCCGCGAGATCGACCGCCGAGCGCACGGGCATGAGCGGGATCGACATCACGAACCACAAGACGGGGGGGCTGCGCACCGAGAATCCCAGCGTCGCCCGCACCAGCCGCTGAGGGAGCGGACGTGGGCTGCTGCGCACGAACACGGCCACGGCGCCGGCGGTCATGCCCAGCATCGACAACGAGATCACGAAGAAGGCGAGGTGATACCAGGCGACCACGCTGACGATTCGTGTCAGCAATATCTCCAAGATGAGGGTCGCGCCCGCGAGCAAAAAGATTCCGAAGTAGGCGAGCCCTGGACGCATCGGTGACGGCTGGGGGAGATCCTTAATAGGGTGGAAGGTACCGCAGGTCGCGGCCAAAATGCGGCGTCACCCGCCTGCGCCCACCCTGAGACGCGAAAATCGCGGGTGTTGGGGGGCGGGGTTGAGCCGGCCTGTGCCCGCTAGGCGAGCTCGAGGGCCTCGAACTCGAACGCGAGGCCCCCGCCGTCTTTCGCGAGATCGACGTGCACCGAGCCGCCGTGTTCGAGCGAGCCAAAGAGGAGCTCGTCGATCAGCTTGGACTTGATGTGCTCGTCGATGGCGCGGGCCATGGGGCGCGCGCCGAACTTCTTGTCGTAGCCCTCAAGCGCGATCCAGTCCCGCGCCGCGTCGGTGTAGGTGAGGCGGACATCTCGCTCGGCGAGTTGGATTTCAAGCTCGCGCATCATCTTGTCAGCCACCATGTTAATGACTGGCTGTGGGAGGTGCGCGAAGGTGATGGTCTTGTCGAGTCGGTTGCGAAACTCAGGGCTGAACACTCGCTCGAGCGCCTTGCTCGCGCCGGAGGTGTCGGACTCTTCGCCCGCGCCGAAGCCTAGTTTTCGCGTCGTCATCTCGAACGCCCCCGCGTTGCTGGTCATGATCAAAATGACGTTGCGAAAGTCGGTCTTTCGACCGCTCGTGTCCGTGAGCGTCGCGTTGTCCATGATCTGCAGCAGCACCGAGAAGATGTCGGGGTGGGCCTTCTCGATCTCATCGAGGAGCACGACCGAGTGCGGGCTCTTGGACACCGCGTCGGTGAGGAGCCCGCCTTGATCGAAGCCCACGTACCCTGGAGGGGCGCCGATCAGTCGACTGACGCTGTGCTTCTCCATGTACTCCGACATGTCAAAGCGCAAGAAAGGCATCCCCATCAACCGGGCGAGCTGCTTGGCGAGCTCGGTCTTCCCGACCCCCGTCGGGCCCGCGAACAAGAAACATCCGATGGGCTTGTCGGCGCGGGCGAGGCCTGCGCGGGCGCGCTTGATGGCGGCGGCGGCGGTGGAGACGGCGTCATCTTGCCCGAACACCACCTGCAGCAGCCCCTCCTCGAGGTCTCGCAGCACGTGCTTGTCGTCGGAAGACACCGTCTTCGCGGGGATCCTCGCCATGCGGGCGATGACGGTCTCCACGTCAGTGACGTCGATGATCACGGGGGCGACCTCGTCGGCGGGGTCGTCCTCCGGTGAGGCTCCCGTCTCCACGAGGGCGGTGGCATGCTCGCCTTTCGCTTGCTCCTCAAGCTCCGCTTCGCTGGCTTTAAGGGCCTTGGCTGGGCTCGTTTTGTCGTCTTCGGAGCGCTCGCTCGCCGCGTCATTTCCTGGCTCTTCGTCGTTGGAAGGGGCGGACGCTCGCGTCTCCGCGGGGGTGTCCTCGGCGTTTTCTGGGACCTCGGCGTTTTCTGGGACCTCGGCGCTTTCTGGGACCTCGGCGCTTTCTGGGACCTCGGCGCTTTCTGGGACCTCGTCTTCGCGCAGCCGAATCGCCGCGCCAGTCTCGTCGAGGACGTCGATGGCGCTGTCGGGGAGCCGGCGGTCGCGCAGGTGTTTGTGGGCGAGGCGGACACACTGCTCGATGGCGGCGTGGGTGTACTCGACCGTGTGGTGGTCCTCGTAGAGCGGCTTGAGCCCCTGCAAGATCATGATGGACTCTTCGATGGAGGGCTCGATGACCTCGAGTTTTTGGAATCGTCGGGCGAGCGCAGGATCCTTCTCGAACGAGGTCTTGAATTCTTTGAACGTCGTGGCGCCGATGCAGCGCAGCTCTCCAGAGTTGAGCTTGGGTTTCAAGAGATTGCTCGCGTCCATCGATCCGCCCGAGGTGGCGCCGGCGCCCACGACGGTGTGGATCTCGTCGATGAACAAGATCGCCTTGTCGTGCTCCAAGATCGCGTCCACGACGGCCTTGACCCGCTCCTCGAATTGTCCGCGAAATTTCGTGCCCGCGAGGAGCGAGCCCATGTCGAGGCCGAAGATCTTGGCGTCCGCCAGGGCCGAGGGGACCTTGCCCTCGTGGATCCGCAGGGCGAGCCCTTCGACGATGGCGGTCTTTCCGACCCCGGGTTCTCCGACCAATACGGGGTTGTTTTTGCGACGACGGCACAGGATCTGCACCGCGCGGGTGACCTCGTCATCACGCCCGACGAGCGTGTCGATATTGCCCTTGGCCGCCTTCGCGAGCAGGTCGACGCAGTACGCGGAGAGCGGATCGTCAGGCGCGGAGTCGTTGTCGTCGTCCGCTTCACCGCCGGGCGCTCTCTTGGGCGCTCCTTTTTGGTTCTTCCCGATCCCATGGGAGATGAACAAGGTGATGTCGCTCCGTCGGATCTTCTGCTTGAGCAGCAGGTAGACGGCGAAGCTCTCGTCCTCCGCGAACAAGGAGACGAGCAGGTTGGCGCCGGTCACCTCCGGCTTCCCTGCTCCCTGCACGTGCAGCACAGCGCGTTGGAGCACCCGGCCGACAGCGATGGTCTGCCGCACGTCCTCCTCATCGGGGACTTGGGCCATGGTCTCATCGAGGAAGGTCTCGAGCTCGTGCCGCAGGTCTTCGATGTTCGCGCCGCAGCCGAGCAGGACCTTCTGCGCGCTCTGATCATCGATCAGCGCGTACAAGAGGTGCTCGAGGGTGATGAACTCGTGTCGCCGCCTTCGCGTGTCTGTGATCGCGCGATCGAGGCTTCGTTTTAATTCAGGACTCAGCATCTGGATCCTCCTCAGGTTCGATGGTTGCGATCAATGGGCTCTCATTCTTCCGCGCCGCCATGTGGACCTGCGCGACCTTGGTCTCTGCGATCTCGTGGGTGAAGACGCCCGCGACGCCCACCCCGTTGTTGTGGATGTGCAGCATCACGGCGGTGGCTCGACTGGTCGTCATGTGGAACACCGTCTCAAGCAGTCGCACGACGAAGTCTTGAGGTGTGTAGTCGTCGTTGTGAATGAGCACGCGGTACATGCGCGGGCGCGTGATTTTTTTCTCGGTGCGCGAGCGGAGCGCGACACCACGTTGGGGGTCATTTTCGAAGTCTTGGCTCATGCCGAGGGTCCGAGGAAAGTGTAGCCACCACCCGGGCAATTTTCATAGTTTGCGCACGATGGGGCGGTGTGGGGGTGTTGCTTCGTCGTCGAAAACAGCTTAGACCCCCTCCGCGTGGATCTGACCGTGGACATCGTTGAGGATCTCTCCGGCGTGAACCCCGCAAATTGGGATGCGCTGGACCACGGCAGCTCGCCGTTCACGGAGTTCGGGTTCTTGCGCGCCCTCGAGCGTTCGGGCTCGGTGGGGCCCGGGAGCGGGTGGATTCCGCGGTATGTGGTCGCGCGCCGCGGCGGTGATTTGGTCGGGGCGATCCCCGCCTACTTGAAGGCGCACAGCTACGGGGAGTACATCTTCGACTGGTCGTGGGCGTCGGGTGCGCAGCGCGCTGGGCTCAGGTACTACCCGAAGCTGGTCGTCGCCGTGCCCATGACCCCGGCCGGGGGCCAGCGGATCTTGCTTCGACCGAGGGACGACGCCGAGGCGCGGGAGGAGATCTTGGCGGGGATGCTCGAGGCCTTGATGGAGCTCGCCGCGCGCGAGCAGGTGTCGTCGATTCATTGGTTGTTTTGCAGCGCGCCCGAGCGAGCGACGCTGGAAGCGCGAGGGTTCTTGGGTCGGACGACCTTTCAGTTTCACTGGGAAAACCGGGGATACGGAGACTTCGCGGGCTTCTTGGACGGGCTGAGATCGCGCAAGCGCAAGCAGATCATCAAGGAGCGCCGCCGCGCGGCCGCGGCATTTTCTTCCCTGGAATTTGTCGACGGCCCCGACATGAGCCCCGACGATCTTCGCGCGCTCGATCGCTTCTACCGCGGCACTGTGCGCGAGCGTGGGGGGATCGCCTATCTTGAGCCGGGGTTTTTTGAGACGCTGCGCGGGCTCGCCCCTGACCGCCTGCGATTTTGCCGCGTGCTCGACCCCCAAGGGTCGTTGTTCGCGGGCGCCCTGTATCTAGAGACCGCGGGCGGGCTGTACGGACGGTATTGGGGGTGTGATGTGCGTCGCCCCTTTCTGCACTTCGAGGCCGCCTACTACGCCGGGATCGAACGCTGCATCGCGCGGGGAATTCCGCGCTTTGAGGCGGGTGCGCAAGGGGAGCACAAACTCTTGCGAGGGTTCCTGCCGGTCAAGACGCACTCGTGCCATTGGTTTGCGCACTCCGGTCTGTCCCACGCGGTCTCTGCGGCGCTGCGTGAAGAGGAGATAGCGACCTCACATCGGATGAACAAGCTCGCCGATCTGGGTCCGTTTAAGGCGGGAGCGGGGTCCTAGTCCCAAAACGAGCGGTTTTTTGTGGAGCGTCAACAAATTGCGTAAAGTGCGCGGAGGCGGGTGTGCGGGATGTTGCCGATTGGCAATCACCTTTTCAATGTGCTTCTATGCGCGCCCAACCGGGTCCTCATGTCAGGGCCAGCGACCCTCGTCCGGCACCCCCTCACTTTCACACCATATCAAGTCATGATTAACCGCGAACAAGTTCTGGAAATTGTCAAAGGCCACCTCGTAGACACCATCGAGGAGCTCGAGGGCGTCGAAATCGATCCATCGCGCTCCATGAAAGATCTCGGTGCCAACAGCCTCGACATCGTCGAGGTCGTCTCGTGCAGCATGCGAGACCTCAAGATCAAGGTTCCGCGCTCCGAGCTGAACACGCTCGAGAACATGAACCAACTCGTCGATTTGTTGTTCCGCGTCGCGACTGAGAAGCAAGCCGCGCAGGCCTAGGACTCGGCTCGGACTCCGCGCCAAAGCAGGGGGCGCCACCGTTCGCGGGGGGCGCCCTTTGTCGTGTCTCCGCGACGAGCATCGAGGCCTCGCGGGCGGTCGTCTCGGGGCCGAGGGCGCGACGCGAGGGGGAATGCGCGGCGCCGCCGATGCGTTGAATGTGGACGCGTGAGCGCGGTTCAGGCCGCGTCTTGAAACCGTTCAATTGTTTCACCGTTGATAGAGGCGAGATAGGTTCATACGACCCACGATGCTGTTCGCGAGCTTCGATTTTCTGCTGTTTTTCCTGCCGGTGCTCGGCGCCTGGTGGGCGCTGCGGCGACGCCCGTGGGCGCGGACGGCGGTGGTGCTCGCGGCGAGCTACTTCTTTTATATGGCGAGCAGCCGCCCGGTCGACGGCAGCTTGCCCACGCCGTGGTACTTCGCGGGGCTGCTCGCGTTCTCCACCGTGCTCGACTACGTGTGCTCGGCTCGAATTCACCGGCTCGCCGGCGGCGCAGAGGAGGGAGCGGGGGCCGGGCGGACGGCGCGCAGGCGGAACCTGTGGCTCACGGCGAGCGTGGTCGGCAACCTGTCGTTGCTCGGCTACTTCAAGTACACGAATTTTTTCCTCGAGGCGTTCACGGACGTCGCCAACGGCCTCGGCGCGTCCTGGGTGGCGCCGCACCTCGAGCTGATGCTGCCCATCGGGATCAGTTTTTATACGTTCCAGAGCTTGAGCTACACCATCGACGTGTGGCGCGGCAAGCTCACGCCCGAGCCGAGCTTTTTAAAGTTCGCTTTTTTTGTCGTATTTTTTCCGCAGCTTGTCGCGGGGCCCATCGTGCGAGCGAGCGAGTTTTTGCCGCAGATGCACGTGCGTCCGCGCCTCCGACTCGAGGACGTGAACGAGGGCCTGTTTCGCATCTTCAAGGGTCTGTTCAAGAAGGTCGTGCTCGGGGATTGGCTCGCGGTGGCGTTCACGGACGTCGTGTTTGACACGCCCGGCTCGTATACGTCGTGGGAGAATATGTTGGCGCTGTACGGGTTCACCCTGCAGATCTACGCTGATTTCTCCGGCTACTCGGACATCGCCATCGGCGTGGCGCGGCTCTTGGGGTTCAAGATCCCCGAGAACTTTGATCGTCCGTACCAGGCGCGGAGCCTGGGGGAGTTTTGGCGTCGATGGCACATGACCCTCTCGACGTGGTTGCGCGACTACCTGTTCTTTCCCTTGGGCGGGAGCCGGGGCTCCGCGGCGCGCACCTACTTCAACTTGTGGCTCACGATGTTCTTGGTGGGGATGTGGCACGGCGCCAGCTGGAATTTTGTCATCTACTCCAACATCCACGGACTCGCCATGCTCTTCAATCGTTGGAATCGGCTGCGCAGCCGCGAGCGGGGGATGCTGGCCACGCTGCTGCAGTTGACGGCCCTGGCGGCGCTCGCAGGCTTCACCATGTACTTGTTCGCGGAGCACGTGCTCGCGCTCGAACACGACCTCGCGGTGCGAGGGGGGGCGCTCGGTGGCGCGTTCACCTGGATTTGCGCGGCGTTCCCTGTGACGGGGGGCCGCCTCAACCATGTGGGTCACGTGGTGTTGACCTTCCACTTCACGGTCTTGTCGCGGGTTTTCTTCCGCGCAGAGACGCTCGAGAGCGCCCGGGAGATGTGCGCGCAGGTGCTGCGCTGGGACGGCCGCGGGGTGCGCCCAGATCTGTTCAAGGTGCAGTGGATGGAGGAGTGGGTCATGGTCGCGACGGCGCCCGCGACCTCACTTCGAGAGGCCGGCGTGTGGGTGTCGCAGCAGGGCATGCTGTTGTTGTTGGTGTTCGGGACGTTCTGGCATTTCACGCCCAGGGAGTGGGTGGACGTGCGGCTGCGCAGGTGGATGCTCGCGCTCCCAGCCCCCGTCATCGGCGTCGCCTACGCCGCGCTGGCGGTCGTATTGATGAACCTCTTAACTGGTCCGCGGGCCAATATCTACTTCGCGTTTTAGGTGATGATGAGCTCCTCGACACCTCCACCTCCCCGCCCTGAAGGGCTGCTTGACGGCGTCGCCGAGGTCGCCGACGCGGTGTCCCTGGAGGACGCGGGCGCGCTCGTGGGTGAGGTGGAGCCGGCGGCGGCGCGGCGGCTCGGCGTGAGCGTGCTGACGATGTTGAGCTGCATCATGCTCACGTATTTTGTGCCCGCCTTCCAGTGGGCGCAGCCGTGGCGCGAAGGAGAGGGTTACGTGCCGTTCTGGAATTTGATCGGGCGCGAGTTTATGGGTCAAGGGGCGCAGGCGGTCGAGCGTGAGGAGGCGCAGCGGGAGCTTGAGGCGCTCGCGCGGGCGGCCGCGGAGGAGCCAGTCGCGCCGAGGGTGCGGGTGGAGGCGACGCCGCCGCTGGAGCAGGAGGAGGCGCAGGCGCGCTATCCGGCGCTCGCTTCGGCAGACGCGGTTCGTGACGCGCCGAAGGTGGGCGTCGAAGGGGCGTCGACGCTCGAGCCCTTCTTTGAACAGCTCACGCTCCTGGACATCGGGCGCCGGTCTACGCCGCTGCGCGTGAGTCACTGGGGGGACTCGGTGCTCGGCAACGACGGGATCACGGGCGCGATCAGGGATCGCTTGCAGGCGCGGTTCGGGGACGCCGGGCACGGCTTTCACTTGCTCGCGCAAAACAACCCGAGCTACCGACACCGAGGGGTGTCGGTGGACTACAAGGGGGAGTGGCGCTCGTGCTACGTCATCAACAAGTGCAAGGCCGACCGGCGCTACGGATTTGGTGGACTCACGGTGTGGTCTTCGGGAGGCGGCGAGACGCGCTTTCGCTTCGGTGAGCCCGGCGAGGGGGAAGCGCTGCAGGACGCGGGCGGCGAGGATCGGTTCGAGGTGTGGTACGCGACGGCTCCCAAGGGCGGAGACTTGCGGGTGAAGATGGATCGTGAGGTGTTGGGCGTGATCTCCACCCGCGCGGAGACGGACGGAGAGGCTCGAGAGGTCTACACGGTGCCCGCGGGTCCGCACGAATACGGGGTGCGGGCGGTCGGAGGCGGGTCCGCGCGCGCCTTTGGCGTCGTCCTCGAACACGAGCGTCCGGGGATCGTCTGGGATGGCGTCGCGTTGATCGGCGCGTTCACCAGCCGGTTCTCGCCCAAATATTTCGACGTCGAGCATTTCCGACGCCAGTTCCGCATGCGCGGCACGGAGCTCTCGGTGCTGATGTTTGGCGGCAACGATCTCAACGGTTTCAACGCGGATCGCTATCGAGGGACCTTGCGCGCGACGCTCGAGATGGTGCGCAGCGCGGACCCTGTCAAGTCCTGCCTCGTCATCTCGATCATCGATCACGGGGAGCGAAAGGGGGCGCGGATCGTCAGCCGTCCGCAGGTCGCGTCCATGGTCGAGCTGCAGCGGAGCGAGGCGCTCACGGCGGGTTGCGCGTTCTTCGACGCCTACGCGGCCATGGGGGGGGAGGGATCGATGGGGCGGTGGAACCGGTCCTCTCCGCGCCTTGGGAGCGGAGACTTGGCGCACCTGACCCACCACGGACACCAGGTCCTCGGGGAATTGTTCACCAGGGCGCTGCTCGCGGCCTACGCGGAATTTCGAGGGGAACGCGTCGGCGCGGCGCTCCCACTGTCCCCCTCGGCGGAGGAGGAGGCGCCCGTCGATCCTGCGGTGGATGCTTCGCCGTCCACCAGGTTCGATGGTGAGCCGCGCTAGCGGGCTCATCGGGAGCGCCGACAAGGCGCTTGACGGGTGCACGTCGTCGCGCGCTACACTGCGGCCGTGATGGTGATTCCGCGATCGCGACGAGGGACGCTCGCTTTGTGGACGGGCGCGCGCGGGGGCGTCGTCGCGATGATGTGCGCGTCGCTGCCGCCGTCGGCGGCTTGGGCGGCGCCCGCCGAGGAGCCTCGAGCGACGACTGGGGGCGAGGTGCCCCTCAAGGCGACCGAGGTTCCAGGAGCCAGCACGCTGGTGCCACCGCCACCCACGTCGCCCGAGGCGGACGGCGTCGACCGGATGGAGGCGGTCGCGCCGGAGGAGACGCTCAAGGCCCCCGACCGATTATCGCCGGCCCCGGACCAAGAACTTGAGGCGCAGACGCGGCCGGAGCGATCCTCGGGTGCGCGGGTGCTCCTCCCCGACGCGGACGCCGCGGCGGTCGATGCCACGCAATTGGGCGCGCTGTCGGAGGGGGGCACCAACTCCGGCGCTCTCGAGCTGTCGCTCGGGAGCATCGTGGGCGCCATCGCAGGATCGCTGATCGCCAACGGGATCTTCCAGTTAATGATCGGGCTCGATCGCGCCGACACCTGCGCCGAACCGGGCGCGGAGGATGACCCTCAGTGTTTCAGCGTAGACCGACCCAGCCTGCGCTACGCGGCGTCTGGCCTCTCGTTCGCCTTCGCGATCCCGACCGCGGTGGCGTCTGTATTGTGGCTTCGTCGCGGGGTCCGCGTGCATCGAGACTACCGGGCGTATCGAGCCCGACAGACCTCCTTGGGTCTTCGAACGCTCCGGCTTCGGCCCTTTGTCGGCGCGCGGGGGAGGGCGGGCCTCTCGATGTCGTTGAGATTTTAGCGGCGCCGCGCCCTACGCGAGCGAGGGACCGCAAAGGGGTAGCATCTCGTCGGTGATCTCGCGGTGATCTTTGCGATCCTTGAGCGCTCGCGTCGCCGCGAACACCTCCTCCTCGGTCGCGTCGTCGAGCAAACCCATCCGCTCACAGACCCGGCGGCGCAGGGTCGGAGCGTGCCAGCGCAAGAACGGGTTGGTCGCTCGCTCGAGCCCGATATTCGACGGGACGGTGCAACCGCCCTCGGCCCGGATCTTCCAGACGTCGCGAATGCGGGCCGCGAGCGCCTCCGAGTCGGGTTCGACGAGCCACGCGAAGCGCAGGTTGTCTTGGGTATATTCGTGCGCGCAGCACACTCGCGTGGGTGCTGGGAGCGCGGCGAGTTTGCTCAGGCTGTGTTTCATGGCCGACGCGGGACCATCGAAGAGATAGCCGCAGCCCCCCGCGAACATGGTGTCTCCACAAAAGACGACCCCGTGGCCCGCGAAGCAGATGTGGCCGTCGATGTGCCCTGGCGTCTCGATGATCTCAAAGGTCGCGTCGCCGAAACCGACCTCGTCACCCTCCTTGACCGCGCGTGTGAGCCCCGGAATGTCGTCTGCCCGCGAGGCGGCGCCGATCACCGTCATCGAGGAGAGCTGCCCTCGTCGCTCGTAGCCCCGATTAATCCCGATGTGATCGGGGTGGGTGTGCGTGTTGAAGATGGTTGTGAGGCGCAGATCGTGAGCCTCCACGAACGCTTGCACGTTGCTCGCCGACGGCCCATCGACCGCAGCGGCGGTGCCCGATTGAGGATCCTCCAGGACCCAGATGAGGTTGTCTTTCGCGTCGAGGACTTGATGCACGCGGACGCGAGAATCAGCCAGCGTGAAGGGATCTGCGGGCACTGAGACGACGTGAGCCACACCTCAATGTACAGTATTCGGGTCCAGAGAACGAGCGCTGGAGGGCTCCGGATCGACGCCGCGAGCGGTCTGTTCGTAGTCCGCCATCAGGGCGTCCGTGACCGCCATCCCCAGGCGAACATAGCCGCGCCGCGTGAGGTGGATATGATCGCTCTTGGCCATCTGCGGCACCGACGTGGCCCACGTGTGCATCGATCCGGCGCCACCCATGAAGGCGAGCGCATCCCAAAATCCGCAGCCGGCCTCATAGGCGACGGCGCGCTGCGCCTCCACGATCTCGACCAGGCGGGGGCGGGTGGTCCACAGCCCGTCGGCGCTCTGTTGGGGGAAATCCCCGGGTCCGACGAGGACACAGCTCGCGTTGGGAGAGGTCGCCTTCAGGCGATCGAGGACCGCCTTCAGCTCGCGGCGATAGACGCTCATGGGTTGGTCTTCGTCGGTGGTCTCGTTGGTCCCATACGCCAGGAGATAGAGTTGAGGATCCCGCTTGGCGAAGCTCTCTTGCCAGATCGGCTCGTGCCAGGCGAGGTGGTTCGCCGCCCGCGTTCCCGAGATCCCGAGCGTGTCGACGATGACCCCCGGCTGCCCGTTCTCGATCTGCATGCCGAACAGCCGCACCTGGCCGTCGCCGTAGGGTCGCACCTCGATCTCGTGCGGACCGAGCTCGGTCTCGATCACGAAGGCGCCGAGCGCTGGCGTCTTGCTCTTGGTCTTGACCGTCTTGTGGAGTCGCCCATCCACGTAGACCTTGAAGCGGCCGCCGCGTGGCTGTTTTAAAAATGACAGCTCATAACGGGAGCCGTGAGACGCGGGATCGCTGGAGTTCCGGGGTTTCACACGGGTCCACGCCCGCTTGTTCGAAGAGTGGCCGCTCACCCCCATGAGCCCGAACCATCCCTCCTCGGCGTGTTCTTTTTTCTGGGCGTGCTCGGTCTTCCAGTGCTTCGAGCTCTCAACCGAGAAATCGGCGGTGCGATACCAACGAGAGAACTTGACGAGGCTGACGACGCCGCGGCCCCCCGCGCCGAAGCGTGATTGGAGGTAGTTTCGGATGTACGCGGGGTAAATGTCCGCCTGCGTGTGCGAGGCCCCGTACACAGCGACGTTGACGGAGGTGCGCTCACCTGCGGTCAGGGAGCGGAGCGCGGCGTAAAAGCGGCCGAGGGTCTCGCCGTCGCGCGTCTCGATCGGAGTGAACAGACCCAGGGCGTTCCCGTTCGCGCGGACGCTGCCCTCGAGGCTCCCGTCCGCGTCCATGCCGGCGGATCCGGGGAGCGCGTCGAGCAAGCCGCCGTCGTCGGGAGGGGTGGCCTGGTCGGGGGGAGAGGTTTCGGTCGCAGGCTGCGACGGCGCTTCGATGACCGGGACCACAGTGCCCGTCGCGTCTTCAAACAGCCCCTCGCGTCCCAGAATTCGGCGCTGGGCTTCCACCCGGGCGCGGAGCGCATCGGAAGACAGCGGCGGGCGAGCGGGGGGGGCCGTGGGGGCGATGGCGAGCGAAGCCGCGCTCGCGAGGGCCTCTTGAGGGCCGTCGGCGGCGGTCGCAGTGGGGCCCTGCTCTGCCGCGCTCGCGGCCGGTATTTCGGCGCTTTGGCTGCAGCGGGCGCCAGCGAGGAGCAAGACTGCGCCGATCCCGCTCAACCATGCGGTTTTCCGGGTGGGGCCCATGCGCTTGTTGTCCACCGGCAGCGCGGGTGAGTCAAGTTATCCGGAGTTCAAAACCTGATAAAAGACCGGCGTGATGGATGATGCGTACGCACGCGATCGTCGAGGGGACGATCAGGGATCGCGGATCGGTCCGCCGCGCGAGGATCGCCGGCGATTTGCGGGGCGCGCGAGCACCATCGAATTCCTCGGCGCGACGGACGGGGGCGCTGAAGATCGATGATCGCAGGGGTGCAAAGGTTCTTGTCGTATCTCGGAGCGGTGTTGATCGCCCTGGTGACGCGCCCACGATACGGGATCGAGACGCTGCGATTGATGCAGGTCATCGCCATGCGCTGCATCATCCCCGTCAGCCTCGCGGTAGCGCCGGTGGGCGCTGTGATCTCGCTTCAGGGGGTGCAGATTTTCCAGTTGTTTGGCGCCGAGCGGCTGCTGTCTTCGTTCCTCGGCATGGCCATCTTCCGCGAGTACAGCCCCGCGCTCGCCTCTGTCATGGTCGCGGCCCAGGCCGGCTCGTCGATCGCCGCGCGCATTGGGACCATGCGGGTGCGCGGTCAAATTGACGCGCTCGCGGTCATGAGCGTCGATCCGATTCGCTACGTGGTGGTGCCTGGCGTGCTCGCCTGCGTCGTGATTACGCCGCTCCTGAGCGTCCTCACGAACATCTTGGGGTTGTTTTCGGGGTGGGTGTTCGCCGTCCCGCTCGGGGGCATCGATCACGGCGCGTTCATGGAGCACCTCACCGAGCAGGTGACGGCCATGGATCTTTGGGTCGGCCTGATGAAGTGCGCGATCTTTGGCACGGGGGTGGGGCTCATCGCCGGATTCCTTGGCCTGGCGGTCGAGCGCGGAGCCGCCCAGGTCGGGAAGGCCGCCAACGACACCGTGGTGAGCACCATCGTGTTGATCCTCTTCACCGACTATGTGTTTAGCGTGATCTTGTTGGAGGCGGGCCTTTGATGCGCGGTTTCTCAGCCTTCGTCTTCCGGGCTGTGCGGGCCCAATACACGTCGATCCCTCCGCGGGAGGTGTTCGTGCCGCAGTTCGTCGACGCGGGCTACGGCTCGCTCATGTTGCTGACCATCCTCACCTTCTTCGCCGGTCTCAACTTGGCGGTGCAGTCGTTCGGGCCGTTCTCGAGGATCGGCGCCCAAGACATGCTCGGGATGTTCGCCGGGATCGGCGGGGTGCGAGAGCTGTTCCCGGTGATGGCGGCGGTGGTGGGCGGCGCGAGGATCGGTGCCAACGTCGCCGCCTCGCTGGCCAATATGAAAATCAGCGAGCAAATCGAGGCGCTCGAGGTCATGGGGGTGGATCCGATCCGCTATCTCGTGGTCCCACGAATTTGGGCGGTCACCTTGGCGCTGCCGCTGCTGTGTGGATATTGCAACGTGATCGGGCTGGCGTCGGCGTACGGCGGCGCGGTCTACCAGCTTGGGAACGACCCCGGCACCTTCGTGCATCAGGTGATGGAGCAAGTGTCGGCCTTCGATCTCGCCGCGGGGATGATCAAGGGCGCGTTCATGGGCTGGGGCGTCGGCTTGATCAGCTGCTTTCACGGCTACAGTATTCAAAAACGCGACGGCGCCGAGGGCGTCGGGATCGCGACCAACCTCGCCATCGTCAACGGCGCGGTCTTTTGCATCGTCACGAATCTCCTCATGTCTTGGATCATGTATGGCTGAACCGATAGCACCCTCCATGGACACCTCTCCCGCTGTGGAAATTGAGCACGTCTCGAAGTCCTTCGGTGCCAAGGTGGTCTTGAACGACGTCAGCTTGCGCGTCGACCGTGGTTCGATCATGGTGATGCTCGGGCCCTCTGGGACCGGCAAGTCCGTCCTGTTGCGGTGCCTCGTGGGTCTGCTTAAGCCCGACCAGGGGAAGGTGAAAGTGTTCGGCGAGGACGTCGCGGCCCTCGACGAGTCGCGGCGGGCGGATCGCGAGGCGCTGTTTCGGGTGCGTCGTCGCTTCGGCATGCTGTTTCAAGACGGCGCGTTGTTCGATGACATGAACGTCGCCGAGAACGTGGCGTTTCCCATGCGCCTGCACACGCGCCTGAGCGAGGAGGAGATGCACGCCCGAGTCACCGACAAGCTCGCGCGCGTCGGCCTGCCCGGCACGGAGGAGAAATTCCCCTCGGAGCTGAGCGGCGGCATGCGCAAGCGGGTGGCCTTCGCTCGCGCCATCGCCCTCGAGCCGGACATCGTCTTGTGCGACGAGCCGAGCTCTGGGCTCGATCCCGTGATGTCGGCGACCCTCGATGAGCTGATCTTGGAGATGCACCGGACGCTTGGTTTGACCTTCATCGTGATCAGCCACGACACGGCGGAGGCGCGGAAGATCGCCGACACGATCGGGATGCTGGCGAACGGTCGGCTCGTCACCTACGGGCCCGCCAAACAAGTCTTCGAAGAGAATCATCCGGCCCTCAACCAGTTCTTCACTCGTGCAACGCAAGGACCCATCAAGGTCGTCTGATTTAGAAGGTAGCGATCCAATGAAGTTTACGAAGCTGATAGTTTTTTTGGTGATCACCATCTCCTTGGTAGGGGCCTTGGCCTACTTTGTCGGCGCGATCGGTGGTCCGGCGGGGAACGGCTACACGCTGCGGCTCCCGCACGCGGCCGGGCTGGTCAAGAACAACGCGGTGAAGATCGCGGGGGTCGAAATCGGGGTGATCGAGTCGATCACGGTGGAGAACGACCAGGCGAAGCTCTCGCTGCGGCTCGATCCGTCGCTTGAGCTCCACGAGGACGCCGTCGCCATCGTGCGGGCGAAGAGCCTGCTCGGGGAGAAGTACCTGCAGCTCCAGCCTGGGAGCCCGGAGGTGCCGCTCATCGCAGACGGCGGTTCGATCACCAACGTGAAGCCGGTGTTCGAGGTCGACGAGGTGCTCAACGCGCTGCAGCCGGTGCTCGGCGGCGGCGAGGGGGGGCTCTCTGCGGCCCTCGGCCCGCTGCTCAATCGCATCGACGGGTTGCTCGCGGACGCGGCCGGCCAAAATGGCGAGGCGCCGGTGATCGAGCGCGCGGAAATCGAGAAGGCGCTCGACGACGCGGTCGCGACGGTCGCGTCTGTACGGCGGATGAGTGAACAAAATGAGGCGGCGATCGGGGAGCTCGTGACCAACGCGAATCGACTCGTGGGTGATCCCAAGGTGGAACGCATCTTGACGAACCTCGACAAGGTGGCGGCCGCGAGCGCGCGCGACATCCCAGGGCTCCTCGACAAGGCGGAGGCGAGCCTGAACACGATCAACAAGCTCAGCGGGAAATTGACGGAGGAGCGGATGGACGCGGCGATGGGTGCGATCGACGATCTCGCGGCCTCGGCGAAGAACCTGCGGAAGCTCAGCGGAGAGTTTGAGGGGGTTGGCGCCGATGTGGCGCCGCTGCTCAAGGATCTCAAAGTCCTCGCGCGTCGCCTCCGCGGCTTGAATGAGCGCGTGATCCGAACCTTCGTTCAAAGCGAGGGGATTCGCGTGAACCTGAAGACCCCCAAGGCGGTCAAGGCGAGGATCGACAGCCTCGAGGAATAGGGCTGGCTCGGGGCGGCTTCGTCGCCGAGAAAATGCCAAATTGTGGCGTTTGGCGGCCACATTGGTAGGTTGCGATGGTGGCGATAGTGGATCGCAGTCGGCGTTGGGCAGCCAGGCGAGGGTGGACCCTCTCGGTGGCCGAGGGCCGGGCACAATGGACGTGGACGTCGCTCGGAGGCGCGGGGCTGCTCGTAGGCCTCATCGTGTGTCTATTGATTCCGGTGGCGCCAGGGGTGGTCGACCTGCTCTTGGCCTTGAGCGTCGCGGTGTCGCTGGTGCTCGTCGTGGCGAGCTTACGGGTCGAGCACCCGATGCAGCTGCGATGGTTCCCGACCATGGTGTTGTGCGCCACGCTCTTTCGGCTGTGTATCAACGTCTCGACGACGCGCCTGATCCTGTCCGACGGCTACGCGGGGGAGGTCGTCGCGGCGTTCGCGGGCGCGGTGGTTCGGCGCGACTTGGTCATCGGCGCGGTGATCTTTTTGATCATCACGTCCGTGCAATTCCTGGTGATTACGAGGGGCGCGAGTCGTATGGCGGAGGTCGCCGCACGCTTCGCTCTTGACGCGTTGCCAGGACATCAAGGGAGCATTCGGGATCAGGTGGCCCACGGTCGCCTCACCGCGGCCGAGGCTGTCGAGCAACAAGCGCGGGTGCTCAGCCGCGCAGATTTCTATGGCGCCATGGACGGGACCTCCCGATTTGTGCGTGGCGACGCCGTGGTCGGGGTGTTGATCGTGATCGTGAACCTGGTGGGCGGGATCTTGGTGGGGACGACACGCCAAGGGATGAGCTTCGCGGAGAGCTTGGACGTCTATGGTCGGCTAACGATTGGAGATGGCCTGCTCGCGCAGATCCCCGCGCTCCTCGTGAGCCTGGCGGCGGCGTTGCTGGTCGCGCGCGTAGAGGATCGCTCGGCCGCCAAGACGAGGAGCATACTCCCCCGCGATCCGCTCGTGTTCGCGGCGCCCGCCGCGACGCTCACTGTGTTGGCGCTGTGGGAGGATATGCCGACCTTGGTGTTCTCGAGCGTGGCGCTCGTGTTGTTCGGGATGGCGCTGGTGAGCTCACTTCGCGGGACGCCGCGGGGCGGCGGCGGCGGCGCGCGGGGTCTTTGTATCGAGCTCCCAGAGGGCGTCGTGTCCCCCTCCGGAGATACGTTGAAGGCGTACCGGCGGCGTCTGGTCGCCGAGTACGGGGTCGATCCGGGCGCGGTGAGTATCGCGAGGCTCGGGCCGGAGGCCGCCTACGCCCGGGTCCGGTGTCGCGGGCGTATCCTCGGTCCGCTCGACGCCCCCTCCACGCGAGACGAGGCCGCCCTGCTTCGCGCGGTTCATGCCGTGGTCCAACGGCGGGCGCGTCACCTGCTCGACATCGAGGAGATGCGGCGTGTGGTCATCGACGCGCGACGCGTTCACGGCGCGTTGAGTGAGGCGGCGTTCGAAGGGGTGGAGGTCAAGGACGTGCAGCGGGCGCTGTGTGGATTTTTGAGCGGAGGCTTGCCGGTGCCACCGCTCGAGGAGTGGCTGCACGCCTTCGCGGAGGGGCCGGAGTTTCGCGACGCGGCGCGCAAGGAGCACTGGACGGAGGATCTCCGGCGGAGGACCGCGCCGTGGTGGTGGCTAACGATCGCCGAGGCGGCGAATCAAGCCGCCTCCTGGACCCGAGCGTCGCCGGATTTTGAGCTTGAGCTGCGTGAGGCGGTCACGCGAAATCCAGGCGGCGAGTGGTGTTTTGTGTGTGACCAGAGCGCCGAACGTGAGATCGCCGAGAAGATGCGCGTGTGCGCCGCCGCCGCTGGTCCCCAGGGAGTGCTCGTGTGTCAGCCACGCGCGCGGGCCCGGGCCGAGTGGGTCGCGCGCCGCTGTGACCTGTCGATCTTCATCGTGAGTACGAGTGAGCTTGACGAGGCGAACCCTGACTGGACGTCGAAGAGGTCGTCGAGCTGGTTGCCGGACGCCTAGGGAGCTCAGGCGATCCGCGTTCGTTCAGGGGGCGGGCGTTGGGCGACGAGCGGGGGCGCGATTGATGATGACTCTCGGCGGCGTGTTGCGGCGAGGGCGGGTCTTTCGTGGCCCGTGAACGCCTCGATCGGACGGAGGTCCTTCGTGCAGATTTCCGCGCACGCTCCTCGATTCGGCGGGGCGCTCGGTGACCACGGGCGGACTGATCACGCCCTTGATGTCGTTGGTGAGCCACTCGATGCGGTCACATCGCCGAGAGAGGTCGTCGGCGGCGCGCTCGACCTCTGCGGTGAGTCCCTCGATGAGTGGGGCGAGCAAGTCGATGGCGCGGTGCATGAGATGTGTCGGAGCGTCCGCGAGGACGCGCACTTGTCCCGGCCGCTCGGTCGCCATGGACTGCTTGCTCTCGAGCACCTTGAGCGACTTGATCCCGAGACGAAATTTTCCGCCGACGGACGCGTAGCACAAAAACTGGAGCTCGATGACCCGCTTGCCCGCCGGACCGTTGAAGGCTCGCTCGTCGACGGGATGCGGATGGACGTACTTAAAATCAAGATCGATGGTGCCGAGGGCCGCCTCAAGCGATGCGATGATCTCGTGGACCCGCGTCGTCCGGTCGTTGAGTCTCGCGGAGGCCGAGCGAAGACGTTGGAGGTTACGTGAGATGGATGAGGGTTGGCTCATGGTGTTCCTTTCGCTTCCGACGGTGGCTCGACTGGCTCATGTTGAGGCACGGGGCGTGAGCCGCGTCGCGCGGGCTTTAGAAGGCTGACTCGGATCTGGAGGGGTATCAAGCGACGCTCGTGGTGCAAAGATGATCCCTCGCGTAGATCCGCGGTCGCGCGTGGGCATATGCTCTGGTGGAGGAGGGGGGGAGGCCTTCGGAGGGGATCTTTGTTCGTGCTTGCGAGTCGCTCGCTTCAGTGGCAGCGTCGCGGTTATGGGTCAGTCCCCCACCACCTATTGGGAGTACATCAAGATCGAGGAGCTGCTCTCGTTGCAATCGGGGCGAGAGGAAACGGACGCCTCGTTGAGCAACGACGAGGTCTTGTTTATTTCGGTCCATCAGATTGACGAGCTGTGGTTCAAGCTCGCGATTCGCGAGTTGGTTCATGTCCGTGATCTCTTCGCGGCGGATCACGTGGAGGAGCAGTCCTTGTCAGCGGCCACTCGGGGGTTGCGCCGCGCGGGGGAGGTCTTCCATCAGCTGAGTGAACATTTCGCGCTGATGGAGACCATGACGACCCGCGATTATCTGAGTTTTCGCGACAAGCTGTCGCCGGCGAGCGGGTTTCAGTCGGCGCAGCTGCGGGAGATTGAAATTTTGATGGGTCTCGACGAGAGCGATCGCGTCCCGCTTGGAAACGAGGCCTACATGCAAGCCCTCCGCTATCCCGATGGGCGACCTTCGCCCGCGTCGGAGCGGGTAGAGCGGCGGCTCGCTGACGTGCCATCGCTCAAGCAAGCGCTTGAAGACTGGTTGTTTCGCACGCCCATCGACGGCAGCGTCCCTGGCAGCCCCGACGACGACGCGGTGGTGTCCAAGTTTATCGAGAGCTACTGCGCCGCGATGGAGCGTGACGCGAACACCCAGCGCGACAGGGCCATCGAGTATGCGCTCACCGAAGATGACGCGAGCCGACTCCGCGCGCGCTACGAGAAGCAGCTCAACCTCGCCCGGTCATTCCTCGCCGCTGCGGATGAGCCCGAGGCGGACCAGAAGCGGCTTCGTAGGATTCGCGCGTCGTTGGTGTTCATCGAGAGCTACCGCGAGCTGCCGCTGCTCGCGTGGCCACGGGAGATCCTCGAGAGCGTGGTGCAGCTTGAGCAGCGCTTCACGATCTTCAGGCAGCGACATGCCCGCATGGTGGAGCGGATGATCGGGCGTCGCACCGGTACGGGCGGCTCGGCCGGGGTCGCATACCTCGACGCCACCGCCCTGAAATACCGGGTCTTCACCGAGTTTTGGGCGGTGAGGAGCCTGCTGTTGCGAGCGCCGCTGCTGCCTCCGCTCCGCAGCCCCGAATTCTACGATTTCGCTCGACAGTGATCGCAGGCGCCGCGGCGCTCTCGGCCCAGGCTTGGCGCCGCGGTGACCGCTAGTTCTCGGCGTGAGGTGCGCACAGTTCCCGCGGGTCGACGTGGCGCGTCAAAACGAGAGCAAGGCGTGGATCTCAGGCCCGTCGTCTGCGCCGAGGCGAGTGGGCGACCGCTCGATATGGGGAGGTGATGCCGACAGCTGTTGGGCGTCGGCATTGCGGGGGCTGACCAGCGGCCCGCGGTCTTTTCGCCCCATCCGCCGCAACATCCGTCGCAGCGATTTGGCCATGGGGTGACCCGTCAAGAGCGCGACGGCGACCTGCTCGTCTCGCTCTCGCTGCACGACGAGGGTGTGTCTACCGACGACGATACGGACGCTGGATTCATCGGACAAGCGGAACACGTCGAGGGCTTTGGCGAGGGTGCGATTCCAGTGGTCATCGCCTGAAAATGTGTCTGAAAATGTGTCTGGTTGTTGTTCGATTCGCACGAGCGCAGCCTCGATGCCGTTGCAATGTACGATGTGCTCAATATTTCCGCGTAGGCTCATTTTGGACTCCCGAGGTGGTGTCGCCTCCTCGTCTGGAGCATGGTCGAGAATCGTGGAATCGCCACGCAGACCTCGATCATCTCGACGCGGGCGCCGGGGCCTCGCGCAGGCCGCTCGCAACTCGCGTCTCAGGCGCGTGACAATCACCGCTAGATGCGCACCCGACTCCGCTAGTTGCGCGCCCAACCTTGGACACGTCGAAGGTTTGTCCGTCGAGACGGATGCGCGCGGGGCTGAGAATCGGCCACCCGTTGAGCGTGGGCTGCATGTGCGCGCGCAGCGAAGGGAGCGCAGCGACGGGCTGCGCCTGGCGTCCAACCTCGCGCGGCGCGATCTCCCGCCCGAGATGTGCGGTGGGCGCCGCCTTCGTGCGATGCTCGCCACCATGACAAACGCGCGCTGGACCCGACTCGCGGTCGCATATTTTTTGTTGGCGACCGCGAGCCTCGTGTGGCCACTGTTCTCGACCTTCGGCAACCACGTCGAGCCGCGGGTGTTCGGCATGCCGTGGTCGCTTTGTTATGTGCTCGGTGTCGTGACCGCCAACGCCGTCGTGTTGCTGGGGCTCTACTTCGCCCGCGTGGTGGATTCGAGGGAGGTCTCGGGCGCCGACGGCGCCGAGGAGCACGGGGCCGCGGGAGGGCGCCGATGAGCGAACCGCTCGCCGCGGTCGTGGTGTTCGGCTATCTCGCCGTCGCGCTCGCGCTCGGGTTGATCGCGGGGCGCAAGGGCGCGGGAGGGGTCACCGATTTTGTCGCCGGAGATCGCGCGTTTGGCCCGGTGCTGATGTACTTCGTGATGGGGGCCACGATCTTCTCGGCGTATGCGCTGCTTGGCACCCCGCAACGGGTCGTCGCGAAGGGCAGCGACATGTTTTATATCTTCGCGTTCGGGAGCGTGGGCTTCGTGCCCTTGTTCTTCATGGGCGCGAAGATACGGCGCATCGGCGCGCGCTTCGGCTATGTCACGCAGGCCGAATTTGTCGGGGCGCGATTTGAGAGCCGCTGGATCACCGGGTTGATGGGGATCGCGAGCGTCGCGAGCTTCGTGCCGTACCTCGTCATCCAGATGAAGGGCGCTGGAATCGTCCTCGAAGCGGTGACGGGGTGGAGCCGATTGGCCGGCGCCGCATGCGTCTACGCGGTCGTCGTCTCGTACGTCGTCCTCGGGGGCGTGCGTGGGGTCGGCTGGACCAACGTGTTGCAAGGCATCGTCATGTTGGTCGTCGTTTGGACTGTGGGTTTGGCGGTGCCAGCGGCATACTTCGGCGGTGTCGAGGGTCTCTTTGACGAGATCGTCGCGCGGCATCCGGCGCACTTGACCCTGCCCGGTCCACAGGCTCAGACGAGCGACTTTCGCTACACCTCCGAGGTGCTCTTGTCCGTGCTCGGTTTCTCCATGTGGCCGCACGTGTTTATGAAGTGCTTCACCGCGCGCAGCGCTCGCCTCGTGCAGCTGTCGGTCGCCATGTACCCGACCTTCCTGCTGTTTTTGTTGCCCCTGGTTTTCTTGGGCTACACCGCCGTCGCCCTCGGGGGCCCGAGCGATGACTCGGTGTTGTTGTGGATCGCGCGTCTCCCAGAGCACCACCCCGATCCCGGGAGCTTCGTGCAGTGGCTCGGCGATCATGGGATCCTCATGGCGGGGATCGCGTTCGCTATCTTGGCGGCGTCGATGTCGACGGGTGATGCCTTGCTCCATGGCGCCGCCTCCATCTTCGTCCGTGATGTGTGGGTGCAGGCTGCCGGGCGCTCGATGGGGGAGCGGGCGCAGACCACGGCCATTCGCGTTTTTGTGCTGTTGTTCGCGCTCCTTGGTTGGCAGCTCTTCGCGCTCGCAGGATCGCTCCCTGTGGTGGAGTTGCTGTTGCTGTCGTACGCGATCCCGGTCCAGTTCCTTCCGCTCGTGCTGTTCGGGTTGTACTGGCGGGGCGCGACGCGGCGGGGAGGCGAGCTCGGTCTCGCCAGTGGGTTGCTCTGCGCGCTGGGATTATTCGCGCTGCAGCACGCTGATCCCGCCTTTTACGCGCTCGTGAATCCCGGCGGGTTCGAAATCGGGTTCCTATCGGTGGCGGTGAACGCCGTTGTCTTGGTATGCGTCTCGCTATGGACCACGCGCAACAGCCCGGACCACCTGGCGAAGTTCGAGTTGGGGGCGGGATGACGCTGTTGTCGCGTGGCCCGAGCCGACGGTGCCATGGTGGGGTGCTCGCGGCGACGTTGTTTGTCGGCGCTGGGTGTTCGGGTCCGAGTCCGCAACATGAGCATCTCGACCGAGCGATTCCGGCCCCGACGCCACGCCCCCTCGAGGAGGATGCAGGGGAGCCCTCCTCGGCGGTGGATCCGTCCGCCGCGGTCGACGCCGCCGCTTGTGGACCGATGACAGGGAGGAGAGGAGATGGCAGCTGCGTGACCCTCAAGACCTACGACGCGGGCTATGTGCAGCGCGTGCAGATCCCCTCGGGTGAATTTGTGATGGGGGATATCCCTCGGCTCTACAATGTCCTCGTCGGGACCACGCCGCCCTACGTTCGATGGTCCGCGAACCCACCGAGGCTGTCCAGTGTGGAGAGCTTCTTCATCGACCTCCACGAGGTGACGAAGAAGGCCTACGCCGCGTGCGTCGCCGAGGGGCGCTGCACCCCCACCCAGTGCCCTGAAGGTGAGCCCGCGAGCGTGCCGGAGCGCTTTGCCGGCATGGCGGATCTGTTCCCCCAAGCCTGCGTGTCGCACGCGCAGGCGCAGGCGTTCTGCGAGGCCCGGGGCGGCAGGCTGCCGACGGAGGCGGAGTGGGAGTACGCGGCGCGCGGCGTGGACGGCCGCACATTCCCTTGGGGGAATGAGGTCAACGACGAGCTCCCTCAAGGTCCGCTCCCGACGAATTTGACCCACGTCGATCGCGGCTACTTCGGCATCTTCGGGATGGGGATCGGCGTGATGGAGTGGGTCGCCGACGCCTACGACGACGACGCGGGCCTGCGTCGTTTCCTCGCCGGGGAATTTCGCTCCAAGACGGGCCCCGTCGCCGTCGCGCGTCGCGAGCATGACGCGAAGCTCGGCGTCGCCGAGGAGGCGAAGGGGTCGCCGGATCTGCGGCGTCATGTTGTCAAGTACGGGCGCGTCGCGAACCGGCGCCTGGGGGTTGATTTACCGCGCGCTGCCGCGCCGCGTGAGAGTTCCCGAGGGGGGCTCGCGCCGTGGTCTTCGATCGGTCCATCATCGCGCGTTGGGTTTCGCTGCGCGAGCGACCTGCGCGCCTCCGATGAGGTCTTGACGGTCCCAGCGGTGGCGCCGACCGTCCCAGGGACGAAGCGAATCGGCGCCTTTGAGATCTTTGGCGGAGTCGCCGACGCCGTCAATCTCGCCGAGGCCCGCGCGTTTTGTCGCGAGCTTCGCGTCCCTGAAGCCGGTGATCGCAACGATGGGTTCCGGCTGCCGATGCGGAGTGAATTGGCCCCGGGATCCGGCCTCTCCTCGGGGTTCGCGGGCCCTGGTCCGTTTTGGACGCTCGACGGCGCGATCAAGAAGACCGAGGCCTACGATCCTTCGGCGCCCTGGGTGTCTGTTGATTTACCGGAGGGCACCCCGCTCGCGGCGCGTTGTATCCGCAACGAATCCCCGAGTCGCTGACTGAGGGGGCTCGCCCTGCAGTGTGACGACCACCGCCTCGCGCCCCCACGGGATCGGACTTTGCGGGGAGGTGGAGAGGGGCGGTGTTTGGCGACGATATCTCTGGCGCGAGGCTCGTCGATTCGCGAGCTGCAAAGCAGCTCACGCGCGAGGGCGTCGATGGCGGGCCAATACATGGAGACGATTCGTCGCGCGCGCGCGCTGATCTCCATGGCGTGGGTGGTCCAGTGTTGCGGTGAGTCGGAGAGCTCCCGGATCAGCTCCTCCGCCTGCAGCAGGTCGGTGGCGGCGGCCTCGATCATGGGCTCGCCCGAGAACTGACTCTCGGCGTGGAATCCCGCCAACAAGATGGTGCACACCTCTCGCGCGTCGTCCCAGTCGTAGATGCCGTCGCTGTCGGTGACGACCGCGCCCGTGTGCCGCTCAGACTCCACGATGTGCAGCGCTCGAACTTGAAGCGCCGGGGAATCTAGCGCGAGCGCCACGACAAAATGCCCCGCCTCGTGGTAGGCGCTGCGCGACCTTTGGGTAGGCTTCAGCTGCGCTAGGGATTTCATGTGGGGCTCGCTATTCGTCTTCAAGAAAAGCGTAGCACCGCGCGACGGCGCCGCACGGAAGGTCTCAATTTGGCTCCTCGTGGTGCGCATCCGCGTGCGCGCCACGAGGAGGTCTAATTTGGGTCGGTCAAGAAAAAGTGCGGCGTCATTTCCGGCGCCCCTTGCTCTTGGCCTTGCCCTTAAATTTTTTGGCGTGTTTGACGTTGCGGTTCGCCCGCTGCTGCACGCGGCCATCTTGACCCATGCGCTGCACCGCTTCGCCTGTCTCGGGGATCAGCTCCCCCTGCGCCAGCTCGAGCAGCTGTAGTACGCCTGCGTACATGAAGGGCGCGAGCCCGAGCCCCATGCGCTTGTCGAGCTGTTGAAGCGCGGCCTGCTTGCGGATCGGGATGCGAATGTTTCGAACATCGACGCGATCGTGCGCTTCGTGCTGGGGGTGCGCGCGTTCCGTGGGAGGGAGCACGTGGTGCATGCGGCAGCTGAGGGGTCGAACCGACCACGCGCGACACTTGCCTTTTTTTGTGTCGAGCAACGGGCACGGCTCGCCCCGTTGGGCGAAGCGTTGGCGTCCTTTCTGGAGGGCGCGGCCCGCGACGCGCATTTTCTCGGGGTCGGCCCCTTTTTGAAACGCTTGGATGTCCGTGAATTGTTGTTGGCCGAGCGCGGCGAGGGATTGCCCGACCTGTGGAAAGTCGCGCCACGTGCGGACCTCTCGGTAGATGCGCATGGCCTCGACGGCGCTCACGGTCATCGGCGCGGCACAGCAGGCGCCGCGACCTTCGGGGGTGCCGGCTTTGGCGGCGCCTTCGAGTCCCATGGCGTGCGTGGCGGCCTCGACGTAGGCGTCGTAGAGCTCGAGGAACTCATCGATCTTCCCGTAGAAACCGCGGGGCGCCCGCTTCTCGGCGCCGATGTCTGCGATGCCGGACAGGGCGCCGAGCTCGTCCACCACCCGCTGCATCCCCGCGAGGGGTTGCGCGGCGGCTTTGCGAGCCTTGCGCGGCACCTTGGTGCGGACGTCCCTCGGGAGTCGGATCCGAGGTCGAAACAGGTCGGCGAGCCACGACATGGGCGTGGGTTTAGCAGGGAGAGCGCCCTTTGGTCCACTGCCGACGGGCGAGGGCTTGCGACCGCTCAAATGTGCCGCTGGGGGCCTGCTGTCGCGTGTTGCGTCTGCTTCGCTCAGGCGCTAGCGTGCGCCCATGTTACGTCGCCTCCTGACCCGGCCGGTTCTGTACTCCATGCTCCTGTGCGTCGCGGTGACCCCCGCGTGCAAGAAATCGACGGCGGAGACGGTGTCGCCCGCGGACAGCACCTCGGCGGAGGCCAGCAATTCGGTGACGCTGCGGTACCCGGCCACCGGCGTCGCGCTCACGGCTGCGGGCACCGTGTCCATGGAGATGGCGGGCGCACAAGCCGGCACCATGTCGATCACGGGGGAGGCGGAGTACAGCTTTGAGCCCATGGACGACACACATTTGAAGGTGGTCGGGCGCGTGGTCGCGGTGGAGGCGGCGAGCTCCGACGGCGTCATGAAGAAGCAGTTTGGTGACATCGACGTGCAGAGCCTGGTCGGCGACGTGGTGGGCCAGACCTCTTATTGGGTGATCGATCTGAAGGGGGAAGACGACGACGAGATGGCCAAGGCCTTGCCCGAAAACGTCGCCAAAGCCGCAGAGGCGAAAGCGCGGGAGGCGGCGGCCAAGGAGACCGAGGAAGGCGAAGAAAAGCCCGCGGAAGGAGAGAGCCCCAAGCTCTCGAAGGAGATGGTTGCGGAAGCCTTGGGGAGCCAGTTCCTGAGCCTCGCCCGCCCGCCAGAGTTCCCCGTGCCGAGTCTCATCTTTGGCGACCCGACCAAGACCATGACCGAGGAGAAGGACATCAATTTGTTCGGCCAAGAGATTCCCATGGAGTTCGAGAAGGCGTACTCGATCACGGCGCCTGCCGGCGCAGGCGAAGGCGAAGGCGCGATCAGCAGCCTGGCCATTGAGGTCGTGGCGAGCGGCGCGAAAGAGATGAGCCAAGGGGGCCAGAGCGCGTTCGTGGCGGTGGATCAAGAAGTGTCTGGGACCATCGAGGTGGAGCCCTCCATGGCGATCCCTCGGGCGAGCAAGCTCGATATCCTCATGACGATCTCCTTCGGTGAGATGGTCCTCGAGCAGAATATCGCCATGGACCTCCGCTACTCGGTGAAGTGAGCGACCGAGCGCGCGGGGCCTTCACGCCTCGCGAGGGCGCTACATCGTCGGGGGTCCGCTGCCTCCGCGGGGCTTCGCCGAGGGTCGCGCGGAGGGATGTCGAACCTTCATGACCGCCTCATCGCTGCGGGTGGAGATTCTCATCACCCCCTGAGACACGACGAGCTCTTTGTCGCGCAGCTGGACGTCGTGCCGCCCGGGGCGCAGCGGGATCGGGTCTGTGGGCGTGGTGCCCTCGTAGACACCGTCGACGAACACGGAGGCCCGACCTTCCGCGACGATGAACGTGACCGGAACTTTCTTTCGCCGTCGGTATTTCTTGTAGTCCTTGCGCAGTGAGCCCCGAGAGATCGTCGCCTCCGGCTTGAACGTGACGGAGCCGGCGATCGCACACAAAAGGTCCGGGTTGCAGGTGTCCGCTGCGCTCAGCGGTGAAGGGGTCGCCGTGCTCGCCACGAACCATAAGGAGGCCGCTGCGAGCAAGCGGACCCGCTTGAACCGGCAGCAAAGAGGGGAATATCGCTCGCCCATCTAAAACCTCCCCGTGACGAGGAGTCCGCCGGGTTGGGGGAGGATCCGCAGCGCACTCGAGCCACCTGCGCGCTCCGCTGCGCGTCGTTTGGCTTTGCTCCCTGACACGAGGAGCGGGATCCCCACCAGGAGACCCACGGCGGCGGTGCCTGCACCGACGAAGGACATGAGGTTGGCGTTGCGTCCCTTCGTGTCCCACTCGTCCCAGGTGGTGCCGTAGATGGACGCGTCATCGATTTTGTTTTGTGCTTGTCTGCCAAGCAGCGCGCCGGTCAGGGTGAGCGCCGCACCGGAGACACCCAGGCCGGTGAGCACCCCGCCGGCGATCAGGCGACCTTTTCCAGTCTTCTCTGGCGGCTCGCTCTCGGCGATGAGCGCGGCGGCTCGCTCCGCGCGGATCTCCTCGATGCGGGCCTCGATGTCGCCCACGAGCGCTGCCGCACGATCGGCTTGCGCGGGAATCTCCTCGCCTTCGAGGGGCGTCCACCGGCTCTTGACGCGAGGGGACTGGAGATACAAGAGCATGTCGAGGGCCACCGTCGCGTGGGTGCGGGCGCGCACCAGCGCTTCGATGTTGGGCGCTTCGATGGAGCGGGCCAAGGCTGCCTGACCCGCGTCGAGCAGCAGCAGCGGATCTTTGAGCCGGTACCCCTCTTTCGCGAGGCGCTCGAGGGCGGCGTTGGGCGGGAGGGCGCTCACAGCCTCTCGCGCCGCGACGCGGGCGGCTTCGGAGTCCGCGGGAGTCGCGGCGGCGACAGGAGAGGCCGTGAGTGTCCACGAAACGGCCGCGCAGATCGTCATCCATCGACCACACCTCGCGTGGTGAAATCGTTTGGCACCACGTACGCGCATGCGGCACGGTAGCAACGTCACGACGTCCGTTCAATACGCTCGTGGAGGGTCCTGATGGCCCCTGTACTAGCGGTAAGCTACCCGACGAAGAGAACTTCGGGTGGGGTCCTCGTCACCGCTGTCGGGAATCGCTAGTATGCGCGAGGCGCTGGAGATCGCGCCCGAAGGACTTTTGAACATGTACCCACGAACCCTCTCTACGTCGTTGTCTGTGTTGTTGCTGCTTGGTTGTTCGAAGCCGGCTGATTCGGGGGAGGCGAAGCCTGCGCCAGCGGCGAAAGAGGAGGCGAAAGCGCCCGAGGTTTTGACACCGCGCATGCCGGAGATCGCAGTGGGGGATGTGGCGGCGCTCAAAGCGAAGCTCGCCCAGTTCGCGCCGGTCGAGTTGACCGCGAAGACCGATCATCTGAGCGCTGGGGATCAGGCGGCGCTCAAGGAGCTGATCGAGGCGGCCAAGCTGCTCGATCCCATCTTTGATCGACAAGCGTGGGCGCTCAACCCGGCGTTCGAGGCGGCGCTCGCGGCCCGTGACGACGGGGCGAGCAAGGCGGCGCTCGCCTATTACCGGGTCATGCGTGGCCCGTGGGATCGGCAAGATCATTTCGCCCCCTTCGCGATCGCGACGCCCCGACCGGTGGGCGCCGGCTACTATCCCGAGGATCTCGACAAGGCGGGGTTGGACGCCTACGTCAAGGCCCACCCCGATCAACGAGAGGCGCTCGAGGGGCTGTTTACGCTGGTGGTGCGGGACGGCGAGGCGCTCAAGGCTGTGCCCTACAGCGAGGCGTTTAAGGAGTGGCTCGAGCCCGCCGCCAAGCATCTGGAGGCGGCGGCGGGGATGACCAAGAACGCGAGTCTCGCCACGTTCCTCCGATCGCGCGCGGCGGGGTTCCGCTCCGACGACTACTACCAAAGCGACAAGGACTGGATGGACCTCGACTCTCCGGTGGAGATCACCATCGGACCCTACGAGACCTACGAGGACGAGCTCGGGGGCGCGAAGGCGGCGTTCGAGGCCTTCGTCACCGTCGCCGATCCCGACGCCTCCAAGAAGCTCGCGCGCTACAAGGAGCTGCTGCCCGACATGGAGCGCAACCTCCCGATCCCAGACGAGATGAAGACGGTCCGCGGGGCGGAGAGCCCGATCCGTGTCGTGGACATCGTCTACACCTCAGGCGACGCCCGCAAGAGCGTGCAGACCATCGCCTTCAACCTCCCCAATGACGAGCGCGTCCGCAAAGAGAAGGGCGCGAAGAAAGTGATGCTCCGCAACATCATCAAGGTGAAGTTCGACGTGATCTTGCGCCCGCTCGCGAGCCGCATCATCGACGAGTCGCAGCTGCCCCTGCTCTCCGGGGACGCGTTCTTCAACGAGACGCTGTTCCACGAGCTCTCCCACAGCCTCGGTCCTGCCTTCACGGAGCGAGACGGGGAGAAGGTCGAGGTGCGGATGGCGCTCGGGAGCTTGTACTCGCCGCTCGAGGAGGGGAAGGCCGACGTGATGGGCGCCTACAATATCCTCTACATGATCGAGCGCGGCCTGTTCCCAGCGGAGTTCAAGGACCAGCTGCTGATCAGCTACTTCGCGGGGCTGTTCCGCAGCGTGCGGTTTGGAGTGGCGGAGGCGCACGGCAAGGGCGCGGCGTTCCAGATCAATCGGTTCCTCGAAGAAGGCGCGGCCAGCATCGACGAGGGGACGGGTCGCTTCAAGGTGGACCTCGCGCAGCTTGAAAAATCGATCACGGCGCTCGTCAAGGATGTGTGTGTGATGCAGCACAACGGAGACGCCAAGGCGGTGGAGGAGTTCTTGAACAAGTACGGGGTGATGTCCACGCCGATGGAGGCGGCCCTTGGGAAGCTTGAGGGGATCCCCGTGGACTTACGGCCGTCCTATCCGGCGGCGGGCGAGACCGGACCCCGCTAAGGGGCGCCTCGTCAGGCGCGGGTGTCTGGCGGCATCTTGGTCGCCATCGCCTGGGCGAGGGACAGCATGGGGAGCAGGGATGCGATTAACGCGATCACCATGATGACCCAGGTGGGGACGGCGACGATTCCAAATTGACGGAGCACCACCAACCCCACGAGGAGCACGAGCATCATCTTTCGAAGCGCGCGCGTGCGCTCGGTGGCTTCCGTGAGCTCGTCGTTGGTCTCGTTGCTGTCGTCGTCCGATCCGTCCACGCACCGAGCGTCGCACGAGGGTTGACCGTGGGCAAGCCGGGCGCTTCAACGCCGCGCAGCCGGAGCCGGGCGCGAGCCCCCTCGGTACAGTGACCGCTGTTCTTTGGCGGCCGGGACGTTTTGCGTCGCTCGACGTGGGTGATGTTGTGGGCGACCGGCGCGGGCTGCGGCGCCGCGGTCACGACCGGATCGTCATCAACGCTCGAGGGTGGGGAAGCCGTGGATTGGATCGTCGCAGCGCCACGCGCATGCGTCATCGTCTCCAAGGATGCAGGCCTCGACCATCTCCACGCCGAGGTGGCGCGCGTACATCACCGGATCGCAGCGGTCTTCTTGGCCTGCATCGCAGTCGACCCGCGTGGGGCGGCCTTCGCAAGGTGACAGACACACGCGATAGGGATTGAGGACCGCCTCGCGCTCGCCGAGCCACGCTTGGAAGTCGGTCTTGCAGGACGAGTCATTCCCGAAATTGTCGGAACATTCGATCTTGCAGTCGACTTGCCCTTGCGGGACAGCGCCCTCGCTCGGCGGGTAGTCCGCTTCGCATGCGGCGTAGCAGTTGCTCTTGGCGTCGGCGCAGTCGTCTTCGAGGTCGCAAAAGGGCGCCTCGGAGCTGAAGTCGCCAGGTCCGCAGCCGAGCTCTTCGAGCGAATCCATGGGGAGCTCACAGTCGAGCGCGCACTCGAAACCAATTTCACACGCGTCAAACCGGTCGGCGGTCGGCGTAGCGACCTCACGGACTTCACAGCCGGGGAGCAGGCAGAGGAGGGCGATTGGGGCGATGAGCGAGCGCATGCGTACGTTTCCTGGACCCTTCGTACCCGGCGATCGTGGAGGGAATGTTGTTGTTGTGTGTCGCTCGTGTGAACACACGCGACAGCGCCGATCCCAAGATCTCCCTTGCGTCCCCACTTGAAAAGGCGGATATAGCTCCTGTGAGGGACGCAGCGGCGCTGGAACAGATGGACGCGGCGTTGGCCACACTCGGCTTCGAATCGTTCCGCCGTGGCCAGCGAGAGGCTGTGGAGCAGCTTTTTTCGCGCAATAGGGTGCTTTTGGTGGCCCCCACGGGCGGTGGGAAGAGCCTGACCTATCAGCTGCCCGCGTTGTTGTTGGAGGGGACGACCTTGGTGGTCTGTCCCCTGATCTCGTTGATGGAGGATCAAGTGAGCGCGCTGTCCCGGCGAGGGGTCTCGTGCACCTATCTCGCCTCGACCCTCGACAGCGACGAGCTTCGTCATCGAATGCGCAATGCGCGCGAGGGCGGCTACGATCTTTTGTACGTGGCGCCAGAGCGGCTGAGCTATCCGGGCTTTCGGGGGATGTTGGCTGAGATGGGCTGCCCGCTCGTGGCCATCGACGAGGCCCACTGCATCAGCGAGTGGGGGCACGATTTTCGCCCCGATTACCTGCAGATCGGCGAATTCCTGGACGCCTTCCCGGGCAACCCGCGGGTGCTCGCCTGTACCGCGACGGCGACGCCGGTGGTGCGTGATGAGATCGTGGCCAAGCTCGGCCTTGGCGCGGACACGCCACAGCTAATCCACGGTTTTGCGCGGCCGAACCTGGCCTTACGCGCGGTGGAGGTCTCGGGTATCCGCGAGGCAAGGGCGCGCGTGGACGCCGTGCTCGCGGAGGTCCTTGAGGCTCCCACGGGGCGTGCCCTCGCGGGTTCAGGGGCGGTGATCATTTACGCGCCGACCCGGCGCAAGGCGGACGCCGAGGGAGAGCGCCTCAAGTCGCTCGGATGGAAGGCGGCGGTCTACCACGCGGGCCTGAGCGCGTCGAAGCGCGCCAAGGTCAGCGAGCGATTTTCGGCGGGCAAGCTCGAGGTGGTCGTGGCGACCAACGCCTTCGGCATGGGGATCGATCGCGCCGACGTCCGGGCCGTGGTGCATTTGGGTCCGCCGGGATCCATCGAGGCCTACTACCAAGAGGTGGGCCGCGCGGGTCGAGACGGCGAGCCCGCGGTCGGCTTGCTGATGACCTCGACGCAGGACTTCCCGCTTCGGCGGCGCCTGCTTGAGCTTGACGTCGACGGTCGCGCGCCCGACCCAGAGATGGTCGAGCACAAGTGGAGCACCTTCCTTGAGCTCATGAGATGGGCCGACAGCGGCTCGTGCCGGCACGACGGGATCTTGCGCTATTTCGGTGACGAGGCGGAGGTGCTCGGCGGCTGCGGACGCTGCGACGTGTGTGAGGGGAGGGTGGAGAGCGCGGACATGTCCACGGAGGATTCCGCCCTCGTGGTGCGCAAACTGCTGAGCGCGGTGGCCCGCTGTCACGGGCGCTTGGGGCTCGGCGCCGCCGTACGTCTCGCCAAGGGGACCCAAGATCCTCGCCTCAGCCGATACGGACTCGACGAGGTGCGGACCTTCGGGGCGCTTCAAGAGTTCGCCGAGGCGTGGCTGACACGGCTGGGGCGACGGTGCGTGTCGGCTGGGTGGGTGTCGTTCACCACGGGCGATCATCCGATGGTGTTGCTGACAGACGAGGGAGGCGCGGTGATGCGGGGCACGATGTCCGGATCCATCTCGCTGCCACCCTTGAGCTCAAAGCCGGGCAGGCGCTCGCGAGCGGCCGGGCGGCCCTCGGCGGATCGCAGGCAAGATCCCATCGAGCTTGGGCCAGAGGCCGCCGAGCTGTTTGAGGCCTTGCGCGTGCATCGCCTGGAGGTCTCACGCGCGCACGCCGTGCCGCCGTACGTCGTCGCGAGTGATCGGACGCTCCGCGAGGTGGCGGCGCTGAAACCTCGGGACATGGACGAGCTGCTCCAGGCCCATGGGATCGGCCCGGCGAAGGCGGCGCGCTTTGGCGAGGGGATCTTGGGCGTGGTCGCCGACGCGGCGTCGTGAGGATCTACGTCGACGGCAACAGCGCCGGGAGGACGTACAGGCTGAACAGCCAGAGCGCGACGAGCCCGATGAGATCGAGGCGGGCGCCGTAGCGAACCATGGTCACGATGCGCACGCGGCCGGAGCCGTAGGCGATGGCGTTGGGTGGGGTGGAGACCGGGAGCATGAACGCGCAGCTCGCGGCGATGGCGACCCCCACAGCCACGAGGCGGGCGTCGAAGCCGGCGGCGACGGCGATGGGGATCAGCACGGGCAGCATCATGTTGGTCGTCGCGGTGTTCGACGCGACCTCGGTTAGATAGATCACCAGCCCGACCGCGGCGAACATCAGCACGGGGGCGCCTCCAGGCAGGCCGCCGTCTTGGAGGACGCCGCGGGCGATGGCGTCCGCGAGGCCCGTCTCGAAGACCATGCCGCTCATGGCGAAGCCGCCGCCGAGCAGCAGCAAGGTCCCCCAGTCGATGTCGACCGCCTGGCGCCACGTGATCAAGCGCGGGGTCCCGCGCTCGTGGGGGGCGGGCGTGGACTTCGCGTCGCCCGGGAGGAGGAACAAGGCCGCGACCCCCAACATCGCGACCACCCCTTCATGCATGTGGGCGCGCCCCCATTGCGCGAGGGGACCGCCGGGGTCGAGGATTCTCAAGGCCGCGGGCGTGAGCCATCCGAGCACCGTGGCCGCGAACACCGCCACCACACGGCGCTGGGCCGGGCGAATCGGCCCGAGCGCGCGGAGGGCGTCGGACAGCTCGTCTGTGAGTCCGTCCACGAAGGCGACGGGGGCGGGAAATCGACGGAGCGACAAGAACAGCAGCAGCAAAACGGAGCAGGCGCTCACCGGGAAGGCGAAGGCCATCCATTGGACGAAATCGATCCTTTGTCCGAGCTGCGATTCGATCTGCTCGATCGCGATCATATTGGGGGCGGTGCCCACCGGGGTGGCGACGCCACCGAGCGAGGCGGCGTAGGCCAAGGTGATCATCAGCCCTTCGGTCCAACGAGACATGGCGGCGACGGTCTCGTCTGTGTCGGGCAGGTGGCGACCGAGGGTGCGCGCGAGCCCGAGCGCGATCGGCAACATCATCGCGGTGGTCGCTGTGTTGGAGACCCACATGGAAAAGCCCCAGGTGATCAGGGTGACGGCACCAAAGGCGCGCGCCGGGCGGCCGCCGATCCACGGGCGCGACAGCAGCCACAAGGTGATCCGCCGATCGACCTCGCATACGGAGAGGGCGCGGGCGAGGATGAATCCTCCGAGGAACAAAAAGATGAGCGGGTGCGCGAAGCCTTGGAACGCCGACTTCGCGTCGGCGACGCCCATCAACACGCACAGCGCGGGTCCAACGACGGCGGTCACGGCGAGGGGAATCGCCTCGGTGATCCACCAGAGCACGACCAAGACACAAATCGCGGCCAAGCGGTGCGCGTCGGTCTCCAGATCGAGTGGAGCGAGCCCGATAATCAACGCCGCGAGCGGACCGAACCAGCGTCCAAATGCGCGACGACGCGCATCAAATTGCGCCTCGGCTTCACTCATGCGGGGCGTGGTCGGCGTCGCGTCGATGGGTCATTGTACTACGGTGTGCCACCAGACGGGTTGAGGAGCGCGCCTCGAGCGGACGCCGTGTCTCGCTTTTGGACAGGGACTCGATGGCGCGAGGGCTGGCCTGGAGGCGCAGGGCAGCGAAATAGCGCGGCGCGTCACAAATCGTGATGCCGGGGTTTCTCGGGTCGGCTCCGCGGCGTGGCATGCACGAAATCACACATCCCTTCAAATTGGGGAGTCCCTCTACAGATCGATCCCAGATCGGGCGATGTCTTCCTTTGGATGGCGCTGGAATTAGGCACGATGGGTCTTCAGATCGTCTGTGACGCCATCGATGATGGCGTGCTTATTTTCGACGAGTCAGACCGGGTCGTGTTTTGCAACGCGGCGGCCTGCCGGTACTTGGGCGTGCGGTCGCGTGTGTTGATTGGCAAGTCGAGTCACACCATCATCACGAGGTTCCTCGACATCAACCGTGACGACGCCACGCTCCTTTTCGCCGGCGAGACCGTCAGCTGTCCGGGAACCACCGATGAGGTCGATGGTTGCGACGTGAAGTGCCTGCGGTTACCGTCGCAGCGTCAAACTGAGCGCTCCGTTGTGGATCGTTTGCAAGAAACGCCGACCGCGATGATTTTGCGGGATCGAACGCGGGCGAAGCAGCTTCGCGCCATGGAAGACGCCGCCTCGGGCTCGTCAGGCCGATGGGGCAGCGCGGCCGACCTCGTGCTCGACCATCGGGCGATCCTGCAGTTCCTCAGTCACGAGACCAGGCGTGCCAACCGCGACGGAGAGAAACTCTCGGCGGTGCTGGTGAAGGCGCCGCTTGGTTTGACCTATGAGACGCGGGACGCGTGGATCTCCCCGGTCTTGAGGAGCACCGACCGAGTCGGTGCATTGGCGGTCGCTCGGGAGATAGGACGCGCCGGTCTCGACCCAGGGGAGGTCACGATCGCCGCGCTCGCGGTGCCGCTGCATCCCGAGTTTTCGTGGAGTCTCGTCGTGCTCCCGTACGCCGGCGAAACGGGCGCACACGCTGTCGCGCTAAGAATTCGGGCACGTGCGCCCGCGGAGATTGCGCGGAGCGTCTTTGTCGGCGTCGGCACGCTCTCGCTTCGACGGTCCGACTGGGCGGGATCGGAGCGCTTCGACACGGCCGAGACCCTCCTCGAGCGCTCCTATCGGCGGGTGCTCGCGGACGAAGAGGCGCGCACCGGGCCCTCCGCGGCCTAGGTCGAATTGGCGGCGCGGATCATTCCTGTGATCGATCATGTTATATCTTCGATCCGGTGAGTTCGAGGAAGGCAAGACACGCTCAGACCCCGACGGGAAAGATTGATTGGGTGGGAGGCCACTGCCTGCTCGCGGTGGTCGGGATGCTGCCGATGATCGTCACACCGACCGAGGCGCGGGCCAGTGATGAGCGGAGCGCCGTCGATGCGTTCGCGTCACTCACGACCGTCGAGGCGCCGGAGGCCTCAGCAACAGACGACGACGAGGCTGAGACTCCGCCCAATCATGAGGCGACCTTCATGGTGGCGCCAGGCGACGAGGTGGGCTACGCGTCGCCGTATCCGGCCTACCCGCGGCTCTCCGTGGCGAAGGGATATTTTTGCTTTGTGGAGGATTCGACCTGCTCGATCTCATTGCTGTCGTGGGTGGACGTGGGGGCTGGGGTCAACGCCATCGAGACGGACGAGGCCTTCGACGTGCCGTACACCCAGTTTCGGGTCGGCGGCGGCGTGACCTTCCGCCCGATCACGCTCGCGAAGCGCACTTGGCACCCGTGGGCTGTGGGTCCCGTGGTGAGCTGGTCGCTCGGCTCCGGCTCGGTGCTTCCGGGCACCGATGACACCTCCTTCGACGAGAAAGACGACACGCGGGCGATTCGGTTCGGCGTGGTGAATCAACTCTGGCTCGGACCGCGGCGCAACGGTTTTCATCTCGACGCGACGCTCGGAGTGGTGAGCAGCAGCGTCTTCAACGCCGTCTCGGACAAGCGCTACGCGGGATTTAATGCTGAGTTTGGGGTGGGTTTTGGAGGATGGGGCGGCGTCTTTGTCAACGGAGACTTTCTCGACGGAGACACGCGCATCGTCTTTGGATTCAAAGGGCACGCCGTCGTCGCGGCGCCGGTCGCGTTGCTTGTCATCTCTGGCCTGCTGCTCGGCGGAGTGGCGATTGGAGGTGGAGGATGACGCGGCGCAACCATCCGAAGGGCACCATCGCCTGCGCGACGGGCTTGGTCGTCGTCTTGTCGTCGCTCTCCTCTGTGGCGAGCGCCCAACCCAACCCGAGCGCCCAGCCGAGCGCGGAGGCGTCGCCGCCAATCGCGGAAGATCCTGCTCCTCCCTCATCACCGTCGAGCGAGCCGATGACGGAGGCGGCCGAACCGGCGGCCGAACCGGCGGCCGAACCGGCGGCCGAACCGGCGGCCGAACCGGCGCCTGAACCGGCGGCCCAGGAGGCGCCCCGAGAGTCGGCGGGGGAGGCGACCGAGGACCTCCGCGATGGTTACTCCATGACGCCCCCTGAAGAGGGCCCACCGTTTTACGACGCGAGGGACGAGGAGGAGCTCCGCGCGCGGTTCGACCTTCAACGTGGTGATGTGAAGGGGCCCGAGATGGCCAAGGGAAAGCGCGCCTTCCGCTGCTGGGTGGCGGACCCCTCTTGCGGGTGGACGCTGGAACTTCAGGCGACCTCGGCCTACGCGCGCCGCTTCCGGCAAGGGAACGTGAGTCAAAACCAAGTGTTCCAGTGGAACTCGGCTCGCGCGCAGTACGACCTGTGGCTCAATCTGCCGGTGGTGAGTGAGACCGTCGGAAACCGTAAGTACACCCGCTTCACCCTCGGGCCCAAGGGTGGGGTGATCGCCAACGAAGAGCAGTCGTTGTGGGGGAACGCCGGCATTGGGATGCGATACTGGTTCAAGCAGGGGTCGTGGTCGCCGACCTTGGAGGTGTCTTCGGGGATCAGTTTCTGGCTTCGGGGGAGGCGCGGGAACTTCGGCGTGAACCCTCAACGCTCGCCCTTGGGAATCACCGGGGATGTCGGTGTTGGGGTCGGCGGATGGGGCGCGATTGTCGTGGGCGGGCAAATCAACACGGCGCTCTCGCGCAGCGAGCTCCCCGACCAGATCCGAATCTCCACGAGCGGGAGCTTCTTTGTCGGCTTTCGCGGCAACATCGTCTGGGGATTGCCCGCGGTGGCGAGCGTCGCCACGCACGGGCTGACGCAGCGCTACGTCCAGAGCCCCTAGGGGCGACCATCGGCGGTCGCGGGCGTGTCGTAGCGCGCGAGGGCGGAGGCGAGGTTGTCCGCGCTGGTGAAGTGGATGGCAGGCATGCCGACCGCTCGCGCACCGCGGACATTTTTCGCGCGATCGTCGACGAACAGGAACTGTGACGGGGGTGCGGACATGGCGGCGCACGGGCCCAAATATGCCTGCGGCGACGGTTTTCGGACGCCCGTGTCCCACGACACAAAGCTACGTCGCACGCCCGCGTCACCGAGGCCGCAACGCAGATCCACGAGGTCATACCAGCAGGAGTAGTTTGACAAGGCGTGGAGCTCCCAGCCCGCTGCGACCAAGCGCTGCACCAGGGCTCGCATCCCTGGAACCCACGCGTAGCCCTCGAACAGCCGCCGCTTGAGGCCTTCGAGGTCCCAGGAGCGGCCATCGAGGTAGTAGCGGGCGTGGAATTGGCCCTCGCCGATCTCCCCGCGCTCGAACGCGTGAAAGGCTCGCTTGTCCTTTTGCGCGAAATGGGTGGCGAGATCTTCGCCAAAGAAGGCGGGGACGACGCGATAGGCGGGATCTGTCACGAGCGTGTCCATGACATCCAGCAGGAGAATAGGTCGGGTGAGGGGCATCGCTCTGGCACTTTTGGGGGACTCAGGAGAGTTTAGCGGCATCTGTGCGCCAGGTGTGACAACGCGGTTTCGTTCGGTTCGATTCTGCCTCTCCACCAGCGATATTTCACATGGATGACACGAACGAGACACGCAGCCGTTGTCGAACGGCTGCAACTTCCGCTTGCAGATGTTCGGAGGATTTGACCCGGGTGCGCCGAAGCACCAGTTTTTTGATCGCCATCGCGGCGCGGCCATCGTGGTCGTGCTCGCGCTGTACGGAGCGGTCTATTACGCCGGTTCACAGGTGGAGTTCGAGCCTCCGGAGGTAAAAGAGGAGGTGGTGGCGGTTGAGCTCGCGGCCTCTCCGGTGGAGGAGGAGCCGGTCGAGGAGCTCGAAGAGGAGGAGCCTGAGGAGCCGCCGGCGCCACCTCCGCCCAATGCTCGAAGGTCGTCTGGTCCAAAGAAGCCCGCGCCGAAGCTGGAGACACCCACTGATCTGTCCGAGCAAGACCTCGCGGAGTCGGACGCCGCGTCGGATGGCCAAGCCGGTGGGGGCGGTGGAGGCACCGGACCAGCGAAGCCCGCGGGAGACAGCGTTAAGAAGGAAGAGAAGCCTGAGCCGCCGAAGAAAAAGGCGCCGCCCAAGCGGGATCCGAAGAAACCGACGACGCTCACCCGCGCGGACAAACCCGCGAAGAAGGCCGCGGGAAATCCCCAGCCCAAGTACCCCTCCGCGATGCAAAAGCGCGGGATCGAGGGGCTGGTCGTGGTGAAGATGACGATCGATCAAAAAGGGCGTCTGCGGAAGCTCAAGTTCGTCAAAGTGACCAACAACGCGACCAAGGAGAGCCACATCGCCAAGGCCAACGAGGTCATGAAAAAAGAGGTGGGGCGCGCCCTGTCGAAGTGGAAGTTCACCGAGCCCTGCCGTCACCCGGACGGTCAGGCGTTCACCTGCGTTATGCGAGAGCGCTTCCCATTTAAGTTGAAGCGCTAGTCATCTGAAAGAATCAAAATCATGGATCTACATCACATTTGGAGTTCAATGGGCCTCGCGGCCCGCCTCGTCGTCTTCACCTTGGTCGGGATGGGGATTTGGAGTTTGGTGGCCGGCGTTGAGCGATTCATCGCGCTTCGTAAATCAAACCGCGCGTCGAAGCAGTTCGCTCGCTCCGCGAGCGAGCTGGTGCTGGAGGGCGATTTTGCGGCCGTCTTGTCTTTGACGGAGCGCCACGGGGTCTCTCCCCTCGCGCAGCTGTACCGGTTCGGCCTCCAGAGCTATCTGGACAATATCGATGACAAAATCCTCGGTCCCGTGGAGCTGGCGACCCGTCAACTCTCACGCAAACTCGAAGACTTGAGCGCGCAGCTCAAACGAGGGACGGGCATCCTCGCGACCACGGGGTCCACAGCGCCGTTCGTTGGGTTGTTTGGGACCGTCATCGGGATCATCACGGTCTTCACCCAGATGGCAGAATCTGGCGGAGGCGGCTTTGACACCGTGTCCGCCGGCATCGCCGAGGCGCTGATCGTGACGGGGCTCGGCCTGGTCATCGCCATCGGGGCTGTGTGGATTTTCAACTTCCTCACCCAGAAGTTCGAGGTTATCGAGCTTCAGCTGCAGCACGCGTCGAGCGAACTCATCGATCACTTGGAGACCAAGGGTGGCCACACTCGGTAAAAATCCATTCGCCAAGACTGGCAAGAAGAGCGGGGTGCGTCCAGACATCAACGTCACGCCGCTCGTCGACGTGGTGCTCGTGCTCTTGATCATCTTTATGGTCGTGCTGCCAGCGGTCCAGGACGCGAAGTCCATCGAGCTGATCCCCGCGGACGCGGCGGATGATGCGGCCGCGGATGGCGAGGAGCCCGTGTCGCTGACCATCTCTCTCGAGGACGACGCGCCCGTGTTCACGCTGGTCGACGCGGATCTTCCGCGGGACGTCATCGTCGGCGCCGCGGTGGAGAAATGGAACGAGACGCCGGAGCTCCCGCTGCTGTTGCGCGTGGACGCCGGCGTGAAACACAAGGTCGTTCGCGACATGGTCAAAGACCTTCGAGATGGCGGGCTCGGCGCGGTGAACTTCGCGGTGAGCGGGCAGCAAGATGAGTGGAGCGAAGAGGCCGGCGCGGCCGAGGAGGGGAACTAAACCATGGGCATGAATCTCGGCAGTGGAGGGAAGAAGGGGGTACGCCCAGAGATGAACGTGACCCCGCTCGTGGACGTGGTGTTGGTGTTGCTCATCATCTTTATGGTGATCGCGCCGGTCGTCACGAAGGGCTTGTACGTGCGGTTGCCTCCCAAGCCGGACGATGAACAGACGCAGGCGATGATCCAGGATCTCCAAAATGAGACCTTGACGCTCATCGCGCGAGAGAGCGGCGAGCTGTGGATCAACGCCAAATACAAGTACGCCCCGGAGCAGCGCGGCGATCTCATCGACAAGCTCGCGCGCGTCCTCAACGCTCGAAAAGACCGGGTCGTCTATGTCGACGCGGACGACGATGTGGAGTTTCGAAGGACACTCGACGCGATCCTCGCGGCGCGCGCCGCGAAGGCTGCGCCGGTCGTGATGCTCACGGAGCCGGTCAAACTTGGAGCCAAGGACCGCTGATCCCCTTGCCTGAGGGTGCGCTCGTTCACGCCCCCATCACGACCACGCTTTAAGGCCCGCGATGAAGACTCTCCGCCGACGCTCCCCCCCCCTCCCTGTTGCGACGACCGTCGCCTTGGTGCTCGCAGCCACCTGCGGCAGGCCGGCGATGGCGCGGTCCGGCGGGGCTGAGCTTGGCGGCGCTTGGGAGCCCGCGGGGGAGGAGCCCGCTCCCAGTGAAGAGGACGGGCCGTCTCCAAAAGAGCCTCCGGGTACCGACCCGGCGCCCGCGGAGGATCAGGCGGAGCTTGACGCCGAGGAGAGCCCCGACGCGGCTGAGGAAGTTTCTCCCGAGGAGAGGCCCGACGCGGCTGAGGAGGACACCGACGGCACCGTCGACGGAGCGAGCGAACCGGCGGAGGAAGACGAGGAGGATCCGGAAGAGGACGACTGGGGAGACGAGGAAGAGGAGGACGATTGGGGGGAGGAAGACGAAGAGGACGACTGGGACGGGCAAGTCCTCATCGAAGATGCCAGCGACGACCCGAACGCAGAGCTCGAAGAGCAAGTCGAGCAGGTCGAAGTCAAGGGGGCCTCCGGGGAGCTACGAGGCGTGGTGAAAGACGCGCGCACGGGCGATCCCCTCATGGGCGCGAACGTGCGGGTGCTGAATTCCCCATACGAGGTGACGACCGACGGGGACGGCGCCTACGTGTTGAGTCTGCCGGAGGGAATCTACACCGTGGAGTTCTTCTACGAGACGTTCTCGGTCAAGGAGATCGCAGATCTTGAGGTGGAGGTGGACGGATCTCGCACCCAGTCCGTGGAGCTCGTGCCCCTCGCAGGGATGGTGAGCGAGACCGTGATCGAGGCGGAGGCGCCCAAAGGGAACGAGTCTGTGGTGCTCACCGAGCGGGCGGAGGCGGTGGAGACCAAGGACGTCATGTCCTCGCAGGAGATGAAGAAGGCAGGCGGCGGATCGAGCGCCTCCCTCGCGCGCTTCATCGTCGGGGCGACGCTCGAGGACAATCGATATCTCATCATCCGGGGTCTCAAGCACCGCTACGGAAATACGCTGTTTGACGGGGCTCGCCTCCCAAGTCCCGATCCAGACGTACGGACCGTCCCGCTCGATATCTTCCCCTCGGGGGCGTTGTCGTCCATCGACATCGTGAAGTCATTTACCCCCGAGCAGCCCGCGGACTTTGTGGGCGGATCGACGCAGCTGCGCAGCCGTGACATCCCTGATGAGTTCACCTTCGACGTCTCCGCGTCTGTCGAGGCGAACACCCAAGCGACCTTCGACGACTTCGTTCGTGATGGACGCCTCCGGGGCGACGGCTTGGGCTTCGGCAACATCTCTCGCGGCCTCCCCAAGGGCTTCCCAGGCACCTCATCGCCGCCCGTGGCCGGGCCCGCGTATGCACCGGAGGAGATAGAGGCGTACGGCGAGGCCTTGTATACGGCGACGCCGAGCGCGTCATCCATCGCGCCGCCGACGTATCGCTTGAGCACCACGCTCGGCAACGGTCACACCTTGGCCAACGGGGATCGCGTGGGTTGGGCGCTCTCGGGCGGCATCAAAGACGAGTTCAAGACGGTGGAGGGGGTGTCCGCCTCGGCCATCGATTGCCGCGGTTGCCCCAACACCGACGCTGGGATGGGGAGCACGGCCACCCAGACCTCAGGGCTCAAGGCAGGGACGGATTGGGGTTCAACCAGGGAGGGGAGCGACCGACGCTACGTTCGTCGCGTACAGCTCGGAGGGATCGGCCTGGCCAAGTACACCAGCGAGCGAGGTCACGAGGTCTTCGCGAACATGTTCTACTCGCGAGACGCGGCCAATGAGGTTCGCTACCAGCGCGGCTTTTCGCCGAAGGCGATCGGCCCGGAGGCGGCGCTCACCTCTAGGCACCGCTACGTGATGCGCTCCATCTTTTTTACGCAGGTGGGCGCGGCGCACGAATTTGAGAAGGCGCGGGGCTTGAAGCTGGACTACTCGGGTTCCTTCTCGCGGGCCCGGCAAGATGACCCCACTCGACGCGAGGTGCTCTACACCGACACGTCTGGCGACGGAAACTACGAGGTGGCGGTGGACGTGGCGAAGCCGCGGATCAACGCCGGGGACCTCGACGACGCCGTGGGCAACGGCGTCATGAACCTTGAGTTCCCCTTTCGCCAGTGGCTGCAGCTTGACTCCTCCGTGAAGATGGGCGCGTGGGTGGAGGGGAAGCAGCGCGAGTTTAGCAACCGACGGTTCTTGTTCCAGCAAGCCAACGGGGTGTCCAATATTCCAGACTACGTGGGGAACGTGCTCAACGCGGACACCATCGGAGGCGGTCTAGGCGCCGCGGTCGGCGGTCAAGAACCTTTCTATCTCGTCGAACAGACCGGGGACGCCGACGGATATGAGGGCCGTCAGCAGGTGTTCGCGGGCTACGGGCAGATGGACCTACCGATCACGCGATGGTTCAAGATTACAGGGGGGGCGCGGTACGAGTTTTCAAAGATCGCGATGCGCCCGTTCAACCCCTTCGACCCTGACAACCCGGACTCGGAGACCTTCAACACCACAGACAGTGACGTGTTCCCAGCGGCCTCCTTGATCTTCTCGCCCACGAGCAAGATGAATATTCGCCTCGGGGGGACGCGGACGATCGCGCGGCCTGAGATGCGCGAGCTCGCGCCCTTCTCCTTTACCAAATCGTTTGGAGGGGTGACCTCCGAGGGCTTTGACCTGCTGGAGTCGACTCGGGTGTGGAACGCAGATCTGCGCTGGGAGTGGTTCCCCTCCGGGGGCGAGGTGGTCGCGGTGTCCGCGTTCTTCAAGCAGTTTGATAAGCCCATCGAGGCGGTGCTCACCTCTGGTACCTCCAGCGAGCTTCAGTCCTGGGTCAACAGCCAGAGCGCCATCAACATCGGCGGGGAAGCTGAGTTTAAAAAGAACCTCGGCTTCTTGGGGCGCGACCGGGAGGAGGACCTCATGAAACCCAAACTGCGGTGGCTTGAGGACATCTCAGTCGGCGCCAACTTCGCGTATATTTTCTCGCGCGTGACGCCGGTCCGGGACTACACGGCCGTGGACGGAAACACCTACGTGGTCGGAGAAAACTTCGAAGGTGAGTGCCCGCCGGAAGACCGCCTCTGCCGTCATTATCTTCAATACAGCGCCGCAGGATCTCAAAAGCGTCCTCTGGCCGGGGTGTCACCGTGGATCTTGAACGCCTTCATCGACTACGACAACAGCACCTCGGGCACACGTGCGCGCGTGCTGTACAACGCGTTCGGCGAGCGTCTCTGGCGCCTCTCGGAGTTCGGTAATATCTGGGAGACACCCCAGCACATGTTGGACCTGGTCATGTCCCAGCGCCTGTTTCAGGTGGCCTCCTCCACCGACTCCTTCGAGGCAGAGACGAGCCAAGAGCTGCGTGTCACCTTGCGTGTCGGGAATATTCTCAACACCAAATTTGGGGTCGTACAACGGCTCACGGACGAAACCGTCGCGGAAATCAAGGCCAACCAGATCGCCAACGGCATCGCAAATCCGGTCGTCGAACAAGAGATCGATCGTAGCAACTTTCGCAAGGGCGTCGACGTCCGCTTGGGTCTGAGTTACAGCTTCTAGCGGCCGCGCAGGGTGGAAGGCTCCGCGATCTGCCCCAATTGCCCAGAATTTGAGGCATCGTGGATGTTGCTCGTACGCAGACCGCCGTGGTCTGCGTGGACGGAGACCGCCGCTGGTCTCCTCTTCGCATGGTTTCTTGTGACCTAGTGTTCACCAAACGAGCACACAAAAGTCAAAGTTCTCTGCCACAACCGGGAGGTTCGGCGAAGACGCCGACCTACATTCGGCGAAGACGCCGACGAACAAACGCTTTACGGAGAATCCCATGAACACCAAAAATATCTTCAGTGCACTTTTGATCGCTCCGCTCGTAGTGGGCGCGCTTGGATGTGCAGATGACACAGAAAGCACCAGCACCGATCTTTCCTCCTCCTCCGGCGACGGAGATGGCGACGGAGACGGCGACGGAGACGGCGACGGAGACGGCGACGGCGACGGCGACGGAGACGGAGATGGAGATGGCGACGGAGACGGCGATGGCGACCTGTGTGCGGATCCGCTCACCACGGACGCCGCCGACATCGTCGCGGTGAACGCAGACATCGAAGGCGGCGCCGTCTGGACCTGTGACAAGGTCTACGTGCTCGAGAACTTTATCACCGTCGCAAATGGCGTCCTCGACATCGAGCCAGGGACCACCGTTCGGGGCCAAGGGGGCAGCGCGCTCGTCATCGAGAAGAGCGCTCGCGTGGAGGCGTCAGGTTCCGCGAACGCGCCCATCGTGTTCACCGCCGACACGCTCGCGACCAGCCCCGCGACCGTCGCTCGCGGTGATTGGGGAGGACTCGTCCTCATCGGCGAGGCGCCGGCGAACTGTGGCACCTCGTGCACCGCGGAGGGCTTCCCCTCCAGCGCCCCGAGCTACGGCGGCGACGTCCCCACCCACAACTGCGGCTCCCTTGAGTTTGTGCGGGTGGAGTACGCAGGCTTCGAGGTGACCGCGGGCAACGAGCTCAACGGCATCACGTTTTATGGCTGCGGCACCGACACCACGGTGAGCCACGTGCAGTCGCACATGGGCTCGGACGACGGTATTGAGATGTTTGGTGGCTCCTTCGACGCCGACCACCTCGTGGTCACCGGCGCGGCCGATGACTCGCTCGACATGGACCTCGGGTTCTCGGGGCAGATCCAGTACGTGTTGATTCACCAAGACAGCGCTCCCGCAGGAGACAACGGCTTTGAGATCTCCAACGGGGGGGACTTCGCGGCGACACCTCGGACCAACCCACTCATCGCGAACGCGACTGTGGTGGGCTCGGGCACCGGGGATAAGTCCACGGGCATCTTCCTCAAGGAGCAGACGAACTTCTCGATCTGGAACTCGATCTTGGGGAACTACGCCAACGACGCGACCAGCATGACTCCGCTCATGCTGATCGTGGAAGACGACGAGACCTGCGCAGAGTGGATGGCCGGAAATATCGCCATCGACTTCGACATCGCGATCGGTGATGTCTTCGACAAGACCCCGTCGGGATGTGATCTCGGGAGCCTGCTGGGCAACAACAACCTCACGGACACCGGAGACTTCACCGGCCTCTCGCTCGACCCGACCTGGGGCGCACCCAACGTGCAGCCGGACCCGGGCAGCTCGGCGGTGGGCAACGGCGCGGGGACGGCGCTGCCCGCGGGGTTCGACCAAGTCACCTACCTCGGCGCGGTCGATCCTCTCGCAGCGGAGGACTGGACGCAGGCGGCGTGGCTTAACTTCGCGCCGTAACGAGCGGCCTTGTGCCCGAAACGATGAGGGCGTGCCGAGGGGCGCGCCCTCGTTTATTTTCTTGAGTCAGGGGTGGAGCCCGGAGGCGTCCTTGTCCACACTACCGGCATGGTCGCGCATCATCGGGAGGAGCCCCAAGGGCGAGGGCTGCGAGGATTCACGGAGGTCTTCGGCTACACCCGCGCCGCCGTGCGTTTGGTCTGGGAGACGAGCCGGACCCTCACGCTCCTCTTTGTGGTCTTGACGCTCATCGGCGGGGTGCTGCCGGCGGCCGCGGCGTGGGTCGGCCAAAAGATCGTGGACGCGGTGGTGGCGGCGGGTGCGAGCGGTGGCAGCGAGGAGCTGGTGACGGTGGCGTTGCAATGGGTGGGCGTGGAGGCCCTCATCTTCGTGGGCATCGCCGGCATCGGTCGTGGCGTGAGCGTCGCTCAGAGCCTGCTTCGGGCGCTGCTCGGCCATCGCGTGAACGTGATGATTTTGCAGAAGGCGCTCGAGCTTGAGCTCCAACACTTCGAAGACCCCCAGTTTTACGACAAGCTCACCCGCGCGCGTCGGCAGGCCTCGGTGCGCCCCTTGGGTCTGGTGACAAAGACCTTCGGGCTCGTGCAAAACGCGATCTCACTGGTGAGCTACGGGATCTTGCTGTGGCAGTTCTCGGGGGTCGCGGTGGTGTTGCTCGCCGTGGCGGGGATCCCCGCGTTTTTCGTGGAGACGAAGTTCTCGGGAGAGGCGTTCCGCTTGTTTCGTTGGCGCTCGCCCGAGGCCCGCAAGCAGATGTATCTTGAGACGGTCCTCGCGCGGGAGGACTACGTCAAGGAGGTGAAGCTCTTTGGACTCGGGGAGACCTTGTTGGGTCGATATCGAGGCATCTTCGAGACCGTGTTCAAAGACGACCGACGCCTCACCCTGCGGCGCGGGGCGTGGGGCTTCGCGGTGGGGCTCATCAGCACGGGGGCGTTTTACGGCGCCTACGCGTGGATCGTGTTGGAGACGGCCGCAGGGGCCATCTCGCTGGGCGAAATGACCATGTACCTGATGTTGTTCAAGCAGGGTCAAGGCGCCGTCGCGGCGAGCTTGAGCGCGATCGGCGGGATGTATGAGGACAACCTCTACCTGTCCAATCTGTACGAGTATCTCGAGCAGCGGTCCGAGCAAAAGGAGGGCGCGCTCGTCGAGGGGGAATCCGTGGGAGACGGGCTGCGGTTTGAGTCCGTAAGCTTCACCTACCCCGGCACCGAGTCCGCCGCGCTCGAGGAGGTGAGCTTTCACCTGCGCCCGGGTGAGGCGCTGGCGCTGGTGGGTGAGAACGGGTCCGGCAAGACCACCTTGATCAAGCTGCTCACCCGCCTCTACGAGCCGTCTCGCGGCCGGATCTTGCTCGATGGATCCCCTCTCGAGACGTGGGAGCCGTCCGCGTTGCGCTCGCGGGTGGGGGTGATTTTTCAAGACTTTGCGCGCTACCAATTGCTGGTCGGCGAGAATATTGGGGTGGGAGACGTGGACCACCTGCTCGATGAGGAGCGGTGGGAGGCGGCCGCGGAGCAAGGCATGGCGGCGCCGTTCATCGACGATTTTGAGCGTGGCTATCAGACCCAGCTGGGTCGGTGGTTCGAGGACGGACGCGAGCTGTCGGGCGGCCAGTGGCAGAAGGTCGCGCTGTCGCGGGCGTTCATGCGCGCGGGTGCCGACGTGCTCGTGCTGGATGAGCCGACGGCGGCGATGGACGCGGAGGCCGAGGCGAAGGTCTTTGAGCACGTGCAAGGGCTCGCCCGTGACAAGATGGCCATCTTGATCTCCCACCGCTTCTCCACCGTGCGCAGCGCCGACACGATCTTGGTGCTCGATCACGGGCGCGTGGTGGAGCGGGGGAGCCACGAGGACCTCGTGGAGCGAGGCGGTCGCTACGCGCGCCTGTTCGAGCTTCAGGCCGCGGGATATCGGTGATCGAGCGCGCTCAGGGCCGCGCCGCTTCTTCGAGACCTTCCAGCGAGAGCAGCGTGCCGTGATCCGCTTCGAGTCGCACGTGGCCACCAAAGATCAGGGCGGCGTTGCGGGCGGGGTCGTGGCCGAAGGGGAAGCCGCTGACCACGGGCACCTCAAGCCTCTCAAGTCGTTCGTGGGCCACCTCGAGGGCGGATGCGCCTGCGCTTAAAGTGCCCTCAGGTTCGAGGCACCCGATGAACTGTCCGAGGGCCACGCCCCGAACACCACGCAGCGCGCCGGAGCCGTGCAGGTGGGTCAAGGCGCGGTCGATCCGATAGGGGCGCTCGCCCACCTCCTCCAGCGCCAAAATACATCCGTCGAGTGAGGGCATGGAGGGCGTGCCGATGAGGCTGCGCAACACCTCAAGGTTCCCGATGATGAGCCGGCCTTCGACGCTGCCCCCGACAGAGACACACGACGCGTCTCCCGCGACCTCCAGCGGCGGAGGGGGCTCACCAGCGATGGCGTCCCAGGCCCGTTGTTGGTCTTCGAGCGGCACGGACGCCAGCTGCGTCAGCACGGGGCCGTGGACGCCGGGTGCGCCGCGGTGTGTCCAGGCCCAACACAGCAGCGCGGTGACGTCGGAGAAGCCCGCGATGAAGGGTCGTTTGGGGTGCATCGCGCGGGGCCCGTCCTGCTTGCGCGGGTTCGCCTGGAGCGCTTGACTCAAGGAGGTGAGCAGGCGCGTCGTGCCGTAGCCACCCCGGGCGCACCAGGCGGTGTGCGCCTCCGGGTCACGCAGGGCGCCCAAGATCCCCGCGAGCCGCGCTGCGTCGTCCCCGGCGAAATAGCCCTCCCGTTGCTCGACGTTGGGCGCAAGTTGCCACTGGATGGCGCCGTGGCGATCCGCCACCTTCATGCCGGCGCGCAGCTTGTCCACCGGGACCGGACCCGCGGGAGCCAGCACGTGAATCTTGGCGGAGAATGGTGACGATCTGTGGGACATTGCGTCAGACGCGGCGCAGCGTCTAGTACCGTCGACCCGCGCGGGCCCAGTGTACTCGTCTGCCTGCGGATTGGGGCGGCGTGGACATGCGGCGCTGAGATCCCTAGGATCCCCACTTCTCCCCCTCCAAGTGCGCAACTGACGCTCTTTTCACCATGTTCACCAAGCTCTTTAGAAAAGCCTTCGGCACCAAGCACGACCGACAGATCAATCGGGTTCGCCCGTTGGTGGAACGCATTAATGGACTCGAGGCGGGGCTCAAGACCCTCTCCGATGAGCAGCTTCGCGGCAAGGCGTCCGAGTTTCGGGAGCGTTTGTCACGGGGAGAGACCCTCGACGCCATGCTCCCCGAGGTGTTCGCGGCGGTCCGCGAGGCGGCGTGGCGCGCCATCGGAATGCGCCATTACGACGTGCAGTTGATCGGTGGAATCGCCATGCATCAAGGCAAGATCGTCGAGATGCGCACGGGCGAGGGCAAGACCCTCACCGCCACCTCGGCGCTATTCCTCAACGCCTTGGAGGGGAAGGGCGCCCACCTCGTCACGGTCAACGACTACCTCGCCTCCCGTGACGCGGAGTGGATGGGGCAGGTCTATCGCTTCTTGGGGATGAGCTGCGGCGCCATCGTGCACGGCCTTTCGCCCTTCGAGCGCCAGCGCTCCTATCGCAGCGACATCACCTACGGGACCAACAACGAGTTCGGCTTCGACTATCTCCGCGACAATATGAAGGAGACGATTGAGAAGTACGTGCAGCGAGATCTGCACTACGCGATCGTGGATGAGGTCGATTCCATTTTGATCGACGAGGCGCGGACGCCCTTGATCATCTCGGGGGAGAGCGCGAAACCGGCAGAGACCTACACCACGGTTGATCGGGTCATCCCGTCGCTGCGCCGCGATCTCGACTACATCCTCGACGAGAAGGCCAAGAGCGTGCTCTTGACGGACAGCGGCGTGGACCGCGTCGAGCAGATGCTGTCGTGCTCCAACCTCTACGACGAAGAGAACTCCGAGCTCTTGCATCACGTGAATCAGGCGCTTCGGGCCAACACGATCTACAAAAAAGACGTGCAGTACCTCGTGGAGCGTGGCGAGATCGTCATCGTCGACGAATTCACCGGCCGGAAGATGCCGGGGCGGCGTTGGAGCGACGGGCTGCATCAGGCGATCGAGGCCAAGGAGGGGGTGCCGATTCAACCGGAGAGCCAGACCCTCGCCACGATCACCTACCAGAACTATTTCCGCATGTACCGCAAGCTGTCAGGGATGACAGGGACGGCGGAGACCGAAGCGGAGGAGTTTCATAAGATCTACAACCTTGACGTGATGGTGATCCCTACGAACCGACCCATCACGCGCGACGACGCCGACGACCTGGTCTACAAGAATGAGCGCGGGAAGCTGATCGCGGTGGTCGATTCGATCCGCGACGCGCACGAGCGCGGTCAGCCGGTCTTGGTCGGCACCGCCAGCGTCGAGAAGTCGCAGGTCATCCACCAGCTGCTCGACAACGCCAAAATTCAGCACAACACGCTGAACGCGAAGAACCACGCCCGTGAGGCCTTCATCGTGGCGCAGGCGGGTCGCAAGCACGCGGTGACCGTGGCCACCAATATGGCCGGTCGCGGGACGGATATCGTCTTGGGGGGAAACTCGGAGATGATGGCGCGGGAGCAGGTGGATCCAGAGCAGGACGCTGAGGGATTCTCCGCGATCCACGAGCAGATCAAATCGCAGTGCGACGTGGAGAAAGAGCAGATCCTCGGCCTCGGCGGGCTCCTCATCGTCGGGACGGAGCGTCACGAGAGCCGCCGCATCGACAACCAACTCCGCGGTCGCTCCGGCCGTCAAGGGGATCCAGGTCGTTCGCAGTTTTACCTGTCGCTCGAGGATGACCTGATGCGCATCTTCGGCGCGGATCGGATCATGGGGCTGATGGAGCGGTTGGGGATGGAGGACGACGTGCCCATCGAGGCGCCGCTCGTGAATCGTTCCATCGAGAACGCGCAAGAAAAAGTCGAGGCGATGCACTTCGACACGCGCAAGAATATCTTCGAATACGACAACGTGATGAATGAGCAGCGCAAGGCGATCTACGCCCTTCGCAAGCAAATTCTAGAGGGCAGGTACGCGCCGGAGATCCTCGATGAGGAGGCCCGCAAAGAGCAGCAAGACAAGCTGCCGCCGCCACCAGACACCTCGGGGCCGCACACCGTGCCGACGATGATTGAGCTGGTCCAACCCCGCGTAAACGCGATCGTCACCGCTTTTTGTAGCGCGGCGGCGGCGGAGCAGACCGGCGCGGAGCCTACGGAAGGAGGCTTCCCCGAAGGAGGGATCGACGCGCGCGCGCTCGGACACGAGCTCTACAGGCACTATGGTGCGCTCGTGGATCTTGAGTCGGTTCGAGAAGACCGCGCGAAGATTCTCGAGGTCAGCAGCGACACGGTCGCGCGCTCCTTGATACAGCAGCGTGAACGGATCCATGACTTGGCGTTCAAATCGGTGGAGGCGATCGTCGCCGACCTGTGTCCCGAGGACGTACACCCGGATGACTGGGATCTCGAGGGGCTGGAAGAGTCGATGAAGACCCGCTTCTACGTCGAGATGGATCTCTCGCAGGTGCGAGATAACCTCGACAAGCTCGTCAACGACTGCTGGAAGGTTGTGGAGGCGTCGCTGCTCGCGCGCGAGGAGGAGCAGACGCTGTACGTGTTCTTGTTCTACGTGCGTCAGATCTATTTGAAAGAGATCGACGATCAGTGGATCGCCCACCTCAAGAATATTGACGCCCTGCGCACGGGGATCGGCCTGCTCTCCTACGCCACGCGAAACCCCAAGAACGAGTACAAGATCCGCGGATTCGAGATGTTCAGCGCCATGTGGTCGAGCATTGAGACCAGCGTGCTCGACCAAGTTGTCCAGATGAAGCTCTCCGAGGAGCAGCGCCAGCTGGCCGAAGAGGGGGCGGAATACGAGACCGAGCTCACCAAGCACTCGCGGCAGCGCGAGGCGGCGGCGCGAGGGCGTGGAGCCGCGGCGGCGCGGGGCGTGCAAGCCGGCCAGGTGCGGGCGGCGTCCCAGCGAGCGGTCGACGCCATCGCGAAGGAGACGGGCGTGCGCGCCGAGCCGGGATCTAACGCGGCCGCGGCAGGAGGGGGAGCCTCCAAAGGTCGGGGGCGAAGCAAGCCCAAGGTGGGTCGGAACGACCCGTGCCCATGTGGGTCTGGCAAGCGCTACAAGAGCTGCCACGGCAAGGGCGAGAGCGGCCGTCGAAGGTCGGGGGCGTAGGAACATCTTGGCGGAGCGCGGGCGTCGCTTGTTGTTAGGAGTCCCGCGCACGCGGTCCGATCGGTACAGAACGCTCGCGCCGACGTGCTAGGATCCGGCCATGCGCGCACTGGGGCTCGACGTCGGCAGCAAGACCATTGGGGTCGCGATCAGCGACACCAGCGGGTCGATCGCGAGCGCCTTGACGACGCTGCGGCGAGCGGGACAACAGCCGGATGCGCGGGCGATATGTGAGTTGGTGGACACCCACGAAGTCGAGGTCATCGTGGTGGGACTGCCATTAGAGCTGGACGGGACAGAGGGTCATCGCTCGCGCCGGGTGCGGGTGTTTGTCAGCGCGTTGGAGGCGGCACAAGAACGCGACGTCCGCCTCGTCTTTTGGGATGAGCGATTCTCCACGGCCGCCGCCGAGCGGACGCTCTTGGAGGCCGATCTCTCTCGGAAAAAGCGCAAGCGACATATCGACGCCGTCGCGGCTCAGTTCATTTTACAAGGGTGGCTGGACCACGAGCGCAATGACGGCGGGGAGGGGCGGTCGAGTGCCCCGTAGGAGGCGTCGCTGGTACAAGACCAGGCGTTCGCGGATTCCGCAGAGGCTCGCCCTCTTGCTGGTGCTCGGAGGTCTCGGGCTGCTCGCGTCGCGCGTGCACGAGCTGTGGCGGATGGTCGAGGACTACCCGGCGCGCCCGATGAGTGCGCAGGCGCGTCGGGTCACGATTGACATCCCACGCGGGACCTCCTTGCCGGGCGTGCTCAAGATGATGGTGAAGGCGGAGGTCCTGAGCGACGAGGAGGCGATGTATTTCAAGGTGTTTGTGTTGCAGCGTGGGGCGGCCAATCGCATCACCGCGGGCCCGCATACGATGTCGACGAGCATGACGCCCATCGAAATCTTGGAAGAGCTGGTCCGCGCACCCGGGGCGCCGGAGGTGCGGGTGACGATCCCAGAGGGCTGGAATATGGTGCAGGTGGCGAAGGCGCTCAGCGAGGCGGGCTTTGGAGCTGAGACGGTCATCGCAGCGAAGATGCGGGACGCCGCGTTCCTGGCGTCGGTCGGCGTGAGCGGCCCGTCGTTGGAGGGATACCTGTTTCCAGACACCTATCGCTTCGACCTCAAGGCGGGACTCGACAAGGCGCTCGGGCGGATGGTCGAACGGCATCGTGATGTGTTCGATGATCTGTATCGCCGATACAGGGCCTCGGCCATCGCCAACCAAAAGAGCCTGAGCTGGACGCGCGCAGACCTCGTGACGCTCGCCTCCATCGTCGAGAAAGAGACCGGCGCGGCAAGAGAGCGGCCGAGGATCGCGGGGGTGTTCTACAATCGGCTGCGATTTCGGAGCTTCAAGCCCAAGCTGTTGCAGACCGATCCCACCATCATCTACGGATGCACGGTGCCGCTCGCCAAGTCCAAGGCCTGCCAGACCTTCAAGGGACGAATTCGGCGGGTGCATCTGCGTGATCGCGACAACGTCTACAACACCTACAGGCGTGAGGGGCTCCCTCCGGGTCCCATCGCGAACCCGGGCAAGGCCGCGTTGGAGGCGGTGATGGATCCCGAGCGCCATGGGTTCTTGTACTTCGTCTCCCGCAACGACGGCACCCACGCCTTCTCCAAGACACGGGAAGCGCACGAGGCCTACGTCGATCAATATCAGCGCTGAGGCGTGGGCGTGGCGGGTTGAAAGTCGGAGACCACCCAACAGTCACGGCGGAGGAGCTCCCAGCGACCTCGGGTGGTGGAGAGCGACGCTCGGCGCGGCGACGCAGTCTCGACGCTCGGGGTGTCGTCGCCATGCAGCGCATCGAGCATGCGGCGCAGGTGCGGAGGCGAAAAAGCGATGTCTGGAGTCGCGGAGGCGACGATGGTGGCGAGCGCGTCGACGCGATCTTGCGCCGGTGATCGGATGTCTCTCAAGGACGCGGCGGCGTCGATGAGGGCGCGATATGCCTCGGCTGGGGCCTGCTGTTCGCACCCGCTCGGTCGGGCGTAGGCGGACCGTGTCTTCGGCGCGGAGAGGAACTGTCGAAATTCCCGCCATGAGCTCTTGTCATCCAACACCGGCTGCGAGAGCACCAGCGGATGTCGCGGAGCATCCGTCGGCGCGACGGCCCCGTCTGGACCGCTGTCGTCGAATCGAAGGATGGTGAGTCGAGGACCGGGGGCCTCGACGGGCGCGGAGGCCAGCAGGACTCTAAGCTCGCCCGAGGCCCCCGAGGTGGCCTCCACGATGGGGGCCCACAGGCTCCCAGGGGTCATCAGCGCCTCCACCTGCCCGCGGTAGCGCAGTCGCGCCATCGAGCTCGGCCTCGTTCCCGAGGCTTGGGATTTATGCGCGCCCTCAGGTTTAACCGTGGGAGTGCCACTTGGTGGGTGGCTCGCGGGTCGCGCGGGTTCGCTCTGGCTGCCCTCGACGGTCGCCGCTGGCTGTGGAGTCGCTCCGCATCCGAGCGCGACCGCCACGAGAATCAGCAGTCGGCGACTGTCGCGCGACTCGCTCGCATCCTTCGAACGAGGCGGCGTGACCAGCATGGAGTCCATGGTACGATCTTTTGGACGATGTCCGTACTTGTCTCAGGGATCTTCGCGGTCACGATGGTGAGTTTTGTCGGAGTCGATCGCGGAGTTGACGTGGCGGCCATTGAAGCGTTTGTGCAGCGGGCTGCGCCGGACAACCCGTCAGAAGATACGCCAGAGGGGGGAGCACCGTCCGCGTCGTTGGAGGTGAAGCTTCGCGCCGCCGTCCTGCCGATCGTGATGGAAGGCTCCATCCCGACCTCTGATCTAGCGCTCTTGGAGGAGCGTCTCCTGGAGGGGTTGGGTCGCGGTGGCTTTGACCTTGTCGGTCCCGACGCGGTCGAGACCGGCGGGGAATCGTCGGGAGATTGTGATTCGAAGGCGTGCGCGGTGGCGGTGGGGACGGCGTTCGAAGCGACCCACGTGGTGCGCGCCAAGGTGACCCTTGTTGACCGTGACTATCGAATCGACGTGAGCCTGGCCGATGTCGCCGCTGGAGGAGATGAGATCGCGTCCGCGAGTGAGGGGTGTGAAATTTGCGGTGTGATGGAAGCCGCTGCGCTCATGGAGACCTCCGCCGCCGTGCTGCGTCGCAAGCTGGACGCGTTAAATCTCGGACCGACGATGCTGGAGGTTCGAAGCGAGCCGGAGGGCGCGGTGGTCCGGGTCGACGGCGAGATCGTCGGCACGACGCCCTTGGAGCGCGCGCTCCCCAGCGGAAAGCACAGCGTCCGGGTGGAGGCGAGCGGCTATATCTCGCTCGAGCGCGAGGTGGTCTTCGTTGAGGGGGCGACCGAGAGCATTGATTTGACCTTGGAGCCGCTCCCTTCGGTGCTCCCGCCTGCCCGGTGGGGCTGGGGAGCGCTGAGCGTGGGAATTGCGGCGCTCGGTGGCGGCGCCGCGCTCACGTGGTTGGATCGCCGGCCCCAAGAATTTCGATGCTCCCAAGACGACGGCACCCAGGATCGCCAGGGCGACTGCAAGTTCCTGTGGAACACCCGGTGGTTTGGCGCGGGCACGCTCATCGCTGGGAGCGCGATGGTGACGCTCGGCGCCGTGATTTTGCTCGACGCCAGGCTGCGATCGAAACCGAAGCAAGAGGCGGCGTGGCGCTCATCTCCGCGACGGCCGCGGGTGTCGGTGGGCCCGCGCGGTGTGGCGATCTTCGGTCGCTTTTGACCCGCGCCCCACCTCAGCGACCGAGCTTGGCGTTGACCTTCGCGATGCGGCTGGCGGCGCGTTTTGATCCGAGCTTTTTGGCCTCGCGATATTCCGAGAGCGCCTCTTGATAGCGGAGCACCTTGAACAAGGCGTCGCCGAGCTTGAGTCGATAGCGAGAAGAGCTTGGGGCGGTGCGGACCGCACGCTCTGCGTAGGTCACCGCTTGTTGCGGCCGCCCCGTGTCGAAATAGACGTCGCTGAGCCCCATGAGCGCGGTCCCGTTGCGCTGGTTGTAGCTGAGGGCCTGATGAAACAGCTGCGCGGCCCGCTTTCGGTCTCCAGCGGCCAAGGCGGCGCTCCCTGCGGCGGCCAGCTCCTTGGACTTGGCCGGGTCACTGGCGCGTTTTGTGCGTAGTTTAGGCGAGGGCTTTTGGGGAGCTGAAGATGTGCTCGCGCCGTCCGCGGCAGCTGCCTCGCTGCCGGTCTCGGCGGTCGTGTCCGATTCATCGGGCGGGGCGTCTCCACCCGTGGCGCCGAGGTCACCTCGACGCTCCTCAGGTCCAGTCGAGGAGGAGGAGGCGTCGTCGCCGGAGGGAGCGGGCTCCGTGATCGCTTTGAGGACGGTCGTGGAGACGCCGACGTTCTTCGCCGCTCGGATCCGTGTAGCCTGGCCCACGAGCGACAAGGGTTCACCGACCTCGAGCGTCTCCATCAAGAGCGCGTCTCGTTCCTGGGTGTCTTCGATGGCGAGCGCGCTGCCAAATTGTCCAGCGAGGAGCTCAGCCTCGCTGAAGTTGGCCCGCTGCGCCTTCGACTTAAATTCTGCAAACTGCCCGAGGGTAACGCCCGCACGATCAAAGGCCACGCCGCGCGTGGAGTCGAATACGACCGCCTTAAGGTAGTAGTCGCGGGCGACGGATCGGGTCGCGTCGTCGGACCAGAAACGATCCCCGACCTCGATGAGCGCGTCGGCAAACTCTCCCCTCAAGGTGGAGGCGCGCTCTTGGCCGGGCTCGCTCGCGACGCCGTCGAGGCTCTCGAGGGCCAACACGCTGGTCAGCGCAGTAGGGGCCTCGGGCTCGCGGATGGAGGGGTATACGTAGCGCTGGCGAGACGCGGCGTTCCTCGCTTGGACGACGATCTCCTCGACGATGGTGACGCTCGCTTGTGTGTTCGTGTCGCGCGTGAACACCCAACCTCCGGCGAGCGCGAGCGCGAGCGCGCCTGCCCCCACGGCCCCGAGCAGCGGCCCGCGCTTTCTGGGTATGGCGATGTCGAGCGGGTTGGGCATGCCGGCGAGGATCGCCGCGCGGCGGTCGTCGCCGATGCCATCAGGGATCGGCAGGTCGTCCCAGGCCGTGACCACGCCGACGGCGATCTGCGCCTCGCAGAGCGCGGCTTCGAGGTCGGCCATGTCACGAAATCGCTGCTCGGGGGCCTTGGCGAGGCAGCGAAAGACGACCTGCTCCAGCTCCTCGGGGATGCTGCGGTCTGGGGTGATGTCGGCGAAGTGAGGCGGAGCGTCTTCGCACTGCTGTCGCAGCAGCTCCGCGAGCTCGTCCGCGACGAAGGGTGGTCGACCTGCGAGGAGCTCGAACATCAAGCAGCCGACCGCATAGATGTCGAGCCGCCGATCGAAGGCGGCGCCGAGGGCCTGCTCTGGCGCCATGTACAGCGGGGTCCCCGCGATGCTCCCCTCTTGTCCGGAGCCCGCGCTCAACATGGCAGAGATTCCAAAGTCGAGGATCTTGACGCCGTCCGGTCTCCCCTCGAACGAAGTGACCAAAATATTTTCCGGTTTGATGTCGCGGTGGACGATGTTGGCTTGGTGTGCGGCGTGCAGGCCCTTGCAGACCTGACGAATGATGGGGATCAGCCGCTCGATGTCCATCCACGATTGGGTGTCGCCAAGAACGAGGTCGCTCCCCTCGACCACCTCCATGCAGAAGAAGAGGCGCCCGTCGGGGAGCTCTCCAAAGTCGAAGATGTCGACGATGTGGCGAGAGCCGATCTTGCTCGCCGTGCGGGCTTCGTCACGGAAGACGCGGGTCGCACGAGGCTGCTGAGAGAGGTCGAAGCGGAGAATCTTGAGCGCGACCTCTCTCCCGATGTCGGCGTGCTCTGCGAGATAGACCACGCCCATCCCTCCTTCGCCTAGCCAACGAACGATCCGGTATCTCGTCCCGGGCACCATCTTTCCAACCTGAAGTCTGACGCTGATCCCCTCGTTGTCAGGCCGCTTGAGTTCACTCCCGCCCACGGTGCCGGTCCCGAGATGCGAGCGGCGAGAGGCGCGGAAATCATCGCTCGACGGGGAGCCTCCGGTGGTGCGATCTCGCCGGTCTTCGGGTTCGAGATCGGAGGTCGTCTTCATGGGCGACCGCGCGCCGGGAGCGGTGGCGGTCGGCGTAGAAGAAGGGGCCCGAACCGAGGTCTGGTCGAGGGGTCCCACGCCGGCCGCGAGCTCGCCCGGGGAGCTCGAATACATGAGCCTCGTTTCACTGCGAGACGAGGCGTGCCCGCGTGGATTCTTTGGATCTGACTTCGAATCGCTCACAACAGTGCCCTCGGGGAGGCTAACACTGATTCGCGGGGGAGGCTCGCCACATCCGGATCTTCGCGATGCTCGGTGTTTGACCGCCAAAGAAATGCTCGACGGTCGGAGGTGGCGCGCTCGCTCCACGACGCCGGTGTGTGCGCGACGCGAGGTGCCGCGCCGCGACTAAGGCCCGAGGGGCTCAAAGCGTTTTTTGAGACCCGGGGTGACGTGGACCGCTCCCGCCGCGTCGATCATCAGGGCCTCGAGCTCCGGTGTGTTCGCTGCGAACTCGATGCCTCGCGCGACCCCCATGACGGCGAGGGCGGTGGCGTAGGCGTCTGCCCTCGCCGTGTCTTGTGCGATCACAGAGACGCTCCTCGGAGAGCGCTCGTAGGGGACCGGATGCCCGGTTCGAGGATCCAGGATGTGGGCGTATTTTGTCCCTTCGTGCTCGAAGAACCGCTGGTAGTTCCCTGAAGTGACCACCGCCTGGTCACGAACGTCCAGCTTTCCGACGGCGCCGTTTCTTTGGGGGTCTTGAATCCCTACGTGCCACGCGGTGTCACCCTTGCTGCCGGAGAGGTAGACGTCGCCGCCACCTTCTACGATGACGTCGCGAAAACCGTGAGCGCGCATGACGGCGACCGCGCGATCCACCGCGTAGCCTTTGGCGACGCCGCCGAGTCCGATCGCCATGCCACGAAGCAGCAGCGACGCCGTCCCGGCGTTCTTGTCGAGCTTAATTTTTGTGTGGTCGACGAGGGCCAGCTTCTCGAGGATTTCTGCATCGGTGGGCGGGGCCGAGCCAGGCTTAAACTGCCACAGGGATCCTACCCCGTAAAACGACACATCGAAGGCTCCGTGGCTCGCTTCGCTGACCTCCTTTGAGAGCTCTAGGATCTCAAAGAGCTCGATGGAAATCGGCAGCGGCCCCGCGCCGGCGCGGCGGTTGAGCCGGCTCAGCTCGCTGTCCGCTTGCCATTCGCTGGCGATCATCTCGATGCGAGACACCTCCGCCATCGCGGCGCGGATGGCGAGGCCTGCCTGCGTGGCGGTCTTGTCGGGGGTGATGAACGCGTTGATGGACCAGTGGGTGCCCATCATCGTCGCCTCGGCGTACACGGTGCCGTCGTCACGAACCGGAGGCGCGGCCGGGGCGTCATGGGGTGGCGTCGCGAGCGGGGACTCGGTCCGCGCGCGCGCTTCAACCGCGTCGTCGGATGGGGCGCCTCGCGCCGGCGGAGGGGGCTCGTGTTTGCCACATCCAGCGAGGGCCACCGCGAGTACTGCGTGGAGGACGCGCGGACAGCATGGGCTCGGCGCGCTAGTCCTCATCATCAAATTCCAGGCTGAATTCACCGACGCGATCTTCGGAGAGCTCATCCTCGGTCGGAAGATCTTGGGAGTATCCGCCGGGGGGCTCGAGGGCGTCGGGCATCGGGCCCTCCAAGAATTCCTCATCGGAGATGAGGGGGGCGAGCACAGAGGGATTTGTGGCGGTCTTCGGATGCCCGGAGAGATCGAGATCGCGGAGCGTCGGATCCGAGGAGGTGATCGTCGCGACGCGGGCGTCCTCGGCGAGGCTCGCCTCGTCTTCGATATCGATCTCGAACTCATCCATGTCGTCTTCGCGGGCGTCGTCAACAGCGGAGAGGGAGGGAAACCTCGACCAGTACGCTTCGACGATGCCCGGCCTCTTTGCGGTGGAGTCGTGTTCAGAGGCGTCGAAGGCAAACACCGCCGCGCGGACGGTACATCGCAGAGGGTTCGGCGCGAAGTAGGTGTCCATGCTCTTGGAGAATCGCCAGAAACACTCTTGTTGAGTACGGCGTGGGAGGTTGCGCAACAGGGTCCTCCACAGCCGCAGAGGTCCGTGAATGACCAACGGGGTGGCGAGGAAATGACGCGCGGACGTGAACAGCAATTCCGAGCGCCGAGACGCCACGACAAACTCGCTACTGCTCAGGTCGAGCGTGTCTTCCATCCGCGCGCGGATCCCTGAGAGGGAGGGGCGCAGCCGCTGGAGGCGCTGGAGGCCGACCAAGGACTCGCGAAGGCCCATCTGCCTGAACGTCTCGCCCAAGATGTCCTCGGCCTCTCGCCACGATTCGCGCAGCAGCATCGTCGCCGCGAAGCGCCCGCCAGGTCGCAGCATGGGCCGGAGGTGTTTGGTGGTCGCGCTCCAATCGACGATTCGGTCGCCGAGGGTGAGGTTCGCGACGATAGCGCCGCAGCTGCCAGGACCGACGTCGAAGGCCTCCTCAAAGGGAGCGCGGCGTATGACAATGCGTCCTCGATGTGGGCAGCTGGCGAGGTCTTGAGACGCGACCCACGCCATCGCATTGTTGGGCTCAAGGGCGATGATTTTCCCCGTCTCGCCGAGGCGAGGTGCGAGGCGCCGTGTGAGCGCGCCAGCGTAGCAGCCGAGCTCAAGGGTGAGATCGGAGAGCGAGGCAGGAAGCATGCCTTCGAGGAATCCAGCGAAGCGATCATGCCAATGAGCGGAGACCTCGCGCGCCACGCCGCGAGCGGTCTTGGCGTCGCGCGAAGATACTTGAATTGAATGGTCCAACGCCTGGTACTCGTTGAACCGGTGGTGGTCAGGGGGCGCTCTGCTGAGGCCACGCGACGACGGCGTAATGCAGCTCGGTTTGTACGTCGATGACCGTGCCCCCCATCGTGCACTGGTCGGCGGTCGTTCCCGTGCAGTAGTCGAAGTCGAAGGAGGCGACCCATGGTCGCTTCGTCCAGTTGATCCGGGGCTGGGTCACGTCGGACCACGCCTCAAGGCTGACCTCAGTGGTCGCGAACAGGTTGTGGAAGAACCCGACGATTCCCATGCCGTTGTCGAGGATGCCGCTCGGGTTGGTGTTGAAGGTCTGAGCGCACGTGCCTATGCCGTCAGGCAGCGCCTCGCCGCCGCCGCAAAACGGGGAGCATGTGGCGGTGTAGCTGTAGCCGAATCCGTTGCATTGTCCACCGGAGCAGTCTGCCCCGTAGACCTCAAATTCGGGTCCATTGTTCCCTGGTCCGAACTCGAGGGGTTGGCTCGGGTCGTAGAAGAACTGGGCCGGAATCAGATAGTCATTTCCGCCATTGGCGAGGACGTCGATGTCATGTTCCGGGGAAGGGTCGGCCTCTTTGCTCGCGCACAACGGCACGTAGATCTCAGCCCCGGACTGCTGGACTTGGATCATCCAGACCCAGGTGCCTACCGCGCTCTCCGTGACGGTGCCCGACGCGCTGCAGCTGTCAGGGTCCCATTCGAGTCCAGAGGGCGTGACGCCGTTTCCACTGCGGTTCGGACAGGTGCCTCCCGGGTCGCCGCCCTGGGGCCTTGTGCAGCTAATCGGCGCACCCGTTCCGCCGGTCAGGCTGTCGCGAAGGTCTACGCTGGCGCCAGTGATCTCCACGCAGCCCTTTGGTCCCGAGAGCGGATCGAAGGCGAGGGCATCCTCAACGGTGAGGAGCTCGCAGTCTTCGGTTTGAGACTCCAACGTGACGACGTCGGTGACGTCCACGGTGATTTGAAAGTCGCCGGCCTCGGTCGGCTTGCCGGCGATTTGTCCGCCGCTGGACACGGAGAGCCCTTGTGGGAGACCCGTCACGGCGATTTGATAGTCGCCGCTGCCCCCGGAGATGTCGAGGTTGTGGACGAAGCTCGCATCGACCGCTGCGACGGGGAAGCTCCCGCAGCCAAGCAAGAGCGGACCTCCGCCCATGTCGGGGTCTGGTACGAAGCACTCGCCTGAGGGCAACCGTTGGTAGCAGTCGGGCGCGGGTTCGTCTCGAGAGCACCCGAAGACGAAGAGAGAGGCGAGCGTCGAAACCAGGAATATATAGCTGCGGGTCAAGGCAAACTCCGTGGGCACCACGGCGGGTGCGCCGCCAGAAATTACCACGTTCGGACTCAAGCTGCCGCGCTCGATGCAGATCGGCGGAATGTACGCGTCATCGCCCCTGCACGACCGCTTCCACCTCCGCGGCAGCCTTGGGAATCGACGCGGTCAACACCTCCGGGGCTCCCTCGGTGCACAGGACGTCGTCTTCGATGCGGACGCCACGCACGTCCTCAAAACGCGCCAACGCGCCGCGATCGAGGGTCTTGTCGTCCACGAAGGGCCCGGCGATCTTCGGATCATCCAAGATGGCGGGGACGATATAAAATCCGGGCTCGATGGTGACCATCATCCCGGGCCGAAGGTCGCGGTCGAGGCGAAGATAGCCCAAGCCAAACTGTTCGGCGCGGCTCCGGCCGGACTCATAGCCGGCGAGATCGCCCAGGTCTTCCATATCGTGGACATCGAGTCCGATGATGTGCCCGACACCGTGCGGAAACAGCAGCGCGTGTGCCCCGCGCTCGACGAGGTTGTCGACTTCACCTCTCAAGATACCCTCGTCCACGAGTCCTTGGGTCAGCACGCGAGCGGATTCGAGGTGGATGTCGCGGTAGCGGACGCCGGGGCGCACCATGTCGATGGCCTTGAGCTGCGCTTCGAGGACGAGGTCAACGATGGCCCGCTGGGTCGGCGTGAAGGTGCCGCTGACGGGCCAGGTGCGCGTCACATCGCCGGCCCAGCCTTCGAATTCGGCGCCCACGTCGGCGAGCATCAAATCGTTGTCCTTCATGGTGTGGTGGTGGAGGTTGTTGTGGAGGATCTCACCCCGCGTCGTGACGATGGGCGGATAGGAGGTCACCATGCCAGCGCTCAAGATGGCCCCCTCCATGGCGCCTCGCACCGCGTGTTCGGTGAGTCCAGGTCGCGTGGCCCTCATCCCCGCGAGGTGCGCGGCGGCGGTGCCTTCGGCGGCGCGTCGGAGGCACTCCACCGCCCCCTCATCATGGATGAGTCGCGCCTCCACCATGGCGAGCGCCAACGTTCGGTCGACGGACTCGGGATCGGTCTCAAAATCTGTGGGGGACCACCCGCGGCGCATGAGGAGCGAGGCCTGCCGCTGCCGGGTTTGTGGATCGGGGGTGGGCAGGCTCGCGATGCGATCAAAATCTCCCGCGGAGTCGAGCGCCGCTTGCAGGTGCTCCATTGGCTGCACAGCGTCGACGCCGAGTCGAGCGCGAAGCGCCTCGGTGCCGAGTGACGGGCCGTGCCACAGCGCGTCATCCTCGTCGGGCACGTCGATGAACAGCTCCGATCTCCCCGCGCGCATCCACAAGACGGCGTCGGGGATGCTCGCGCCGGTGAGGTACATGAAGTGGCTGTTCGCGCGGTATTCCAGCGGGTTCGCGGCGTAATTGCGTGGTCGCATCCCCCCGGCGAACGTCAACACGCCGACGTCGGGGAGGCGCTCCATAAGGCTCGCGCGGCGCTGTGCGTGAACGGAGCTCGGCTGTGAAGACAACTTGGTCGCCATGACGTGGGTTGTACCGCGAAGCGGGGGGGGGGTCACGCGACGCGTCCGTGGACCCCGCGGCGCCGACGGGGAGCGTGGGGGGCCCGCGCGGCTGCCTGCCCGTCGGCGGCCGCGCCATGGTCAAGATCGTGCGCGGAGTCACGTGTGATTGACCACGACAGGTGGATGTTCAGGGACCTAGGCCTTCGATAAATTTGACGCATCTTTTCTCCCAGGAGTCACGGCGAGGCGCTAGGCTCGCGCCGCGTTCCTCCGCCCCGTCCCCGTGATGAGAATTCGTGTCAACGCCGACCGCCCCGATCCCCGCAAGCTTGAGCCTGCGGTAGAGCGCTTGCGTCGGGGGAGCGTCATCATCTATCCGACAGACACGGGCTACGCGTTCGGCTGCGCGATGTCGAGTCGCAAGGGGATCGCGACCTTGCGCAAGCTCAAGGGGATCCACGAAAAGCACGAGAAGCCGCTCACGATGCTGGTGAGCGAGCTCCGCGATTTGGGGCGGTATGGGTACATGAGCACCACGGCGTTTCGCGTGGTTCGTCGCTTGCTACCGGGGCCGTATACGATGGTGCTCAACGCCAGCGAGCACGTCCCGCGGGTCATGAAGAACCGCGCCCATGAGGTCGGGGTGCGCTATCCAAATTACGAGGTCTGTCGCCTGCTGGTCGAGGGGCTGGAGATGCCGCTGCTCACGGGATCTGTGACGCCCGCGGAGGACGACCCTGATCTCGAAGATCCAGACATCTACCTCGAACGGTACGCCCGGCAGGTGGACGCCGTCGTGGACACCGGGCCGCTTTGGCCAGAGCCCTCCACCGTGTTGCGCTTCACCACGGATGATCAAATTGAGGTGCTCCGCGAGGGCCAAGGCCCGCTGCCGGGCTAGCGGGTCGTCGGGCCCGCGTTGAATCGCTCGGCTCCATGAAACGGGGCGCGTGAAGTTGGATGCACACTTTGTCACAGTTGCGGCAGATGATGGATCGCGCCGCTGTCTGAGCGGGGCTTTCGTGGTACACGCGGTCCATCATGGAAATTGTCCTCCCGCGGTTTCAGTTTCGCTTCATGAAGGCCCAAGGCAACGTCATCTTTCCGGGGAATTTTCACCCGGTGGGGACGCAGCGCGCCGCCGAACAGATGGTGAGTCGGGCGCTCGAAGGTCGCACGCACCAACCGTCGTCCGCGCGCTGGTTGCTGGTGGGCGGCTCTGGCGGCTTTGGGAGCGCCGCGCGGGTCGCCCTTGGCTGCGACCTCGGGGCGCACACGCTGAGCGTCGCCTACGACGGCCAACCAAATCCAGACAGCAACAACAAGATTCGAAAGATTGGTTCCCCGGGCTGGCATCGCAACGTCGCCATCGAGCGCTCCTTGCGGACGCGAGGGCTTCACGCCAGCTCACTCAATGGAGACGCCTTCGATCCGGCGTTCCGTCAGCAGACGGTGGAGGCGATCAAGGAGCGTTTTGATGGAGGAAAAATCGACGGGCTCGTGTGGGCGCTCGCCGCTCCACGGGGGCTCGATCCGCGCACCGGCAAGCCTGTGAGCAGCGTGCTCAAGCCCATGGGGAACGCCGCGACGATCCGCACCTTCACCGGGGCCGACAAGGATCAAGACCCGGTCGTCGACGAGCTCGTGCTCGAGCCTGGAACGCCAGAGGAGGCGGTGCGTACCCAGTTCGTCATGGGAGGGAGGATCGTCGAACAGTGGATCGACCTCCTCGCGGAGGCCGACGTGCTCGCGGAAGGGTTCACGCTCTTGACGATCAGTTACCGAGGCGGCCCTCTCAACGAGGCGATCTACCACAAAGGGCTGATCGGTCTCGCCAAGGCGGAGCTTGAATTTTATACGCGCGCGCTCGACAAATTGTTGGCCGATCGCCTGGGCGGGCGCGCGATCGCGGTGGAGGGACCTGCCGTCGTGACGGAGGCGTCCGGCGGCATCCCCGGTGTCCCGTTTTATATGGCGTTGACCATGGGGATCATGAAGGAGCGCTTCGAAGACCCGCTCGGCTCCATGCGCCGCATGTTCCAAGAGAACTTTTGTGGCGACGCGACCCCAACGCTCGATGGGGAGGGGCTGCTGCGCATGGACGACCGCGAGCTCTCAGAGGAGGTGCAGGCGCCGCTGCGGGAGCTCTACGAGCGACTCACGGTGGGCGCGACGTTTCCTCGGGATCGCTTCGACGCCTTCATGAGCGAATACGCGAAGACCCGCGGCTTCAACATCGAGGGCGTGGACTACGAGGCCGCGTTCGACACCGACGTCGTCTGTCGGGTTGAGGCGTAGCGCTTCAGCGTCATCGCACGGGCGGATCGGCGCCCGGGACTACGATGACGTGTCGATGAGCTCTTGGAGGCTCGGGGCGACATGCCCCGGGCTGTCGAGGTGCACGTGGTGATGACCAGGCACGTTCACCAGCGTGAGGTCGGGGACCATCGCGACGCGGGCCTCCATGGTTGGGGGATCAAATGGGAAGCCTCGCTCCGCTTGAATCAAGCGCACGGGCGCTTTGATCGCGGACAAGAAGGCGTGGACTTGCGCCTCGGTGAAGCGCATGCGTGAGGCGATTCGCAGGCGAGGATCGGCGCGCCAGCGGAGCCCCCCTGCCACCGCTTCGGTCGCGCGCGCGGCCAAGATCGCGGCCGCCTCCGAAGAGATTTGCTGGGCGAGCTCGAGGCGACTGGCCGCGTCTTCGAGCGTCGCGAACACGCGCCTCCGGTCTCGCCGGTGCTTGTCTTGCTGTTTCAGTGAGTCGGCGAGGCGCGTCGCGGCGTTCTTTGGGTCGTCGGTCAGTGGGCCGAGCCCCTCGATGAGGAAGACCCCGCGGATTCGGGACGGGAGGAGCCCCGCGACGAGGCTGGAGATGCCCGCGCCCATGGAGTGCCCGAGCAGGAGCGGGCGCTCAAGTCCGAGGGCGTCGATGATCGCCACCGTGTCAGCGACGGCGTCGACGAAGTGATACGAGCTCCCGGCGGGCTTGTGTGAAGAGGCGCCGTGGCCGGGCAGGTCGACCGCGATGATTCGCGCACGACGCACGAGCGGAGCGAGTCGAGCGAAAGAGGCGGAGCTGTCGAGCCAGCCGTGCAGCGCGAGCACCGTAGGGCGCGCTGTTGGATCGCCCCACACTTGGGCCGCGATGGTATGGCCGGGGATCTCAATGCGCTGCTGGCTCGGTTCGCTCACGACGTTGACGTTGTCGCGCGTTCGCGCTGCGCGATCAAGCTCGACCCGGAGACCGGGGCGGCGACGCGCCGGGTCCGATTGCTAGGCGGCGCTCTTTCGCGCGCGTTTTCGGCGGTACAGCAAGAAGATCTCCAAGCACACAGGCCCGAACTGGACGAGGTCGGAGGCGGCTTCTTGCTGGTTCGCCGGGGTGACGCGACCGGAGACGACCATCGGGATCCCGAGCTTGAGATCTGCGAAACCGATGGTTGATTTCACCACGCCCGCGATGATGTTCGCGAGCTCAGAGATCGTCCCGCTCACGTCTTCATCTGGCGCATCCTCATCCTCCCCGAGCTCAAGCATCATCCGTGCGAGGTGCTCGCAGTCTTGCTTCGTTCCGCGCAACCCGAGGAGCGCGGAGAAGTCTCCCTCGACGAGCGAGATGTAGGCACCTCGTATTTTGCTCGCCTCGGCATCGTGGGTCGCGGCGCGAGTGATCTTCGCCTCCTCTACACCGAGGGTCTCGCAGGCGACGGTTTGAAGAGAGTGATGAATCGCCGAAACCCATTTTTCGGCGTCAAAGTCGGTGGATTGCGTTGATGTGGCCATGGCGCGCGTACGGTGTCCATCGTCCATCAAGGGGGGGGCCCTTCAGCGCCGATTTGGGTCGCTCGTCAGCTCGGGACTTCTTGATCGCGTCGACAACAGCGCACTGCGACACCGCCGCGCCGCGCTCGATACCCCACTCCAGCCGGTTTTAGAGGCCGTGAATCGCAGTTTAGCGGCGGGACGTCGCGCCGCATGAACCTGAGCGCGATCTACGCTAGCCCGAATGAAGGCCGAAATTGGACCCGTAGGGTGTTCGGGACGGCCCCTTCACACGGGCGGACATCACCGTCCCAGAAAAAGGGGCTGGGCCCGTCGTTGTGGGCGCTGGGACGCAAAATAGCCGCGCCAGGCCGAACTCTGGACGCGTGCTCTTTTGAACCGGCCTAATGCGGGCAGATTCGTCCTGGGACTCAAGAAGGGGGGGCGTTGTTCCGAACTACATAGGGCGTAGGCGAACCATGAAAATCCTCATCGTAGACGACAGCAAGGTGATGCGTAGCATCGTGAAGAGAACCCTCCGCCAGGCCGGTTTCGGTAACCACGACGTGGTGGAGGCGGGCAACGGCAGCGAAGGCCTCGAGCGGGTGGCGGAGCACACGCCGGACCTCGTCTTGTGCGACTGGAATATGCCCGAGATGAACGGCATCGAGATGCTGCAAGAGCTGCGCGGCGCCGGCAACGAGGTGAAATTTGGTTTCGTCACCTCTGAAGGCACCGCCGAGATGCATCAGGTGGCGATGGACGCGGGCGCCCTGTTCTTGATCACGAAGCCCTTTACTGCGGATGACTTTGAAGAAAAACTCTCACCCGTACTGGTGGCCGCATGAGCGAGAGCGATCCAGGCATGGAGCCAGGTCCGTGGTTGGAAGCGCTCGCGGAAGCGACCGCGGAGCTGTCGACCACAACGCTCGAGCTTGAGGGGTGCAAGGTGATTGGTCCGCGTCGATCAGAGGGCGATCTCTCGGGCGGATATATCGCCCTGATCGGTGACAAGTGTTCGGTGCAAATCGCCGTCGCCGCGAGCCCGGAGACGTGCCGCACCATCGCCGGGCGCCTGTTCGAGATGGACGCGGAAGAGGCTCAAGAACTCCCCGACGGGGACGTCGCGGACGCCATCGGCGAGGTAGTCAATATCGTCGCTGGCGGCGTCAAGTCGCGAATGGCTCCGTACGACGCGACCTTACAGCTCGGGCTGCCCTTCGTTATCGAGGGCGTCATCGAATCGACGAAGCGCCTGCGCACCGAATATCTGGAGGCAGATCTCGGCGGGGGGATGCAGGTGGTGCTCGTGGCCATCGTGGACACCCGCCATGCCGCGAATGCCGCCGCGTAGTCATCGAGATGTGGTGCTTGTTTGCGCGCTCGCGAACGAGGTGATCGCGTGATTTACGGTGGGTGCCTGTGCTCGGGCTCAGCGCACGAGGCGGGGCGCCGGGAGAGCTCGTCGATGGCTGTCGGTGGACTCGGCGTCACTCGAATCGGTCGAACGGGCCAACGCAGCCTAGAAAACGTCGTTTTTGGTCGGGCCAGATCCATGGGATCGACGCCGCACCCGAGGACATCCGCGGCCACTGGAGGGCGCGCCTTGGGCGACCATGCTTCCCAGGGAGGGATCCGCGGGAGCTTCGCGGGATTACCGCTGGCAGGAGCAGGCTCGGCCAGGAGATCGCTTCTACCCGGGATGACGCGATTTATGGTTGTCAGCCCGCCCCGTTGGGTTTATTTCTCCCTGTCCTACTCGGCCCTAGAGCCGCTCGAAGCTCCGGTAGTTCACGAGGACCCCTAGCGTATGGCCAAAAAAACCTCAAAGCCCAGTGAAGTTGATGAAGAGGAGACCCTCACCCCCGAGCTGCTTGAAAAGTTCAAGGCTCGACTCAAAGGGGAGCGGACGAAGGTCCTCGGGAACCTCAAGACCCACGTGTCGGACGCGATCCAAGACCCCGACAAGTTCGCAGACGAATCGGATCAGGCGAGCCAACAAGTGTCGCAGACTTTCTTGCTTCGCCTCGCTGACAAGGAGCGCAAGCTGCTCAACGAGATCGACAACGCGCTCGGCAAGTTCGAAGACGACTCCTACGGCTACTGCGAGGGCACGGGGGATCCCATCAGCGTCAAGCGCTTGGAGCTCCGCCCGTGGACCCGCTACAGCGTGGAGTACAAGCAGGTGCTCGAAAAAGAGAAGAAGCTCCGCGGGAGCTGAACGCGGCGACGTCGCGGAGTGCAGCGGAAGGAGGTGGGCCACGAGGCTCGCCTCTTTGTGTTTCGTGATCGAGGAGCGCCCAGGATCGCGCGATCATCCGGCGGCCTCCGGGGCCTGGGCGGCACTCAAGGCTCACATGGGCGCCGCGCGAGCGCGAGGTGATGCGTCGCGAGGGACAGGGCGCTAAACACCTTGATGTCGAGGACGAGGCCGCCGGCGCGGCGGGCTTCGAGCCACGCCATCGCGCCATCCCGGGGCACGAGGTGGACGCGGATATCTTCGTCTCCGACACCGCCCCCGTCGTGCACCCGCCGCAGCCCGGTGGCGAAGAAGACGTGGAGGTGCTCGTCGCTCATGCCCGCCGAGGCGCAGCCTTGGGTGATCTCCTCGAGCCGCGCGGCCTCGAAGCCTGTCTCCTCCAAGAGCTCGCGCTTGGCGGCCTCAAGGGGGGTGTCGTCGGCGTCTGTATCGCCCACGAGCCCGGCGGGGATTTCCACGGTGCGCGCGTGGACGGGGATCCTAGGTTGCTCCACGAACACGAGCTCGTCGTCGTCGGTGACCGCGACGATCATGACCGCTCGATGTCCGCCGGTGCGGTGGGCGTATTCCCAGCGCCCCTCGCGGCGGAGCTCCAGCCATGTCCCGGTCGCGAGGGTTTGGCTTGAGTGAGCGGGGGCCTCGTTGGCGTTCCCGTCGGTGGAATCATCCATGGCCGAGACGTTAGCGGGCTCGCAGTGCAGGGGCAAGAGAACCCGGTCGAGGGCCTTTGACGGGGACGAACGCAGCGTGTGGAGCTTGAGACCTGACCCGCGGCGTCTGAGCCTAGGGCGTCGTGTATCGAAGCGTCAGACACCAGTTGTCGATGGTGCCGGTGTCCCAGCTGTAGTCATCGAAGGCCCACAGATGCCAGGTTTGGTTGGCGCTCTTGCCGTCGAGCGCGCTCAGCGGATTTTGCGGTTGCATGTCTCCTGTGAGGGCGGGTGTGCCCGAACAGGTCTTCCCGCTGTAGGTGCTCGATGACTCGTCGTCGAACGTGACCGCGATGTCGTTCTCGTAGCTGCATTTGTACGAGGACATCTGCACGCTGTTGGCGGCCACGTAGGGGCCCCAGTCGAGGAACAAGAGCAGGTCCGAGATGTAGGTGTGGGAGATCTCCACGAACACGTTGATGTCGGTGACCGAGCCCGTCTGCGTCACAACGATCTCGCTGTCTGCGCCCGAAGATGCCCATCCGTTGTCGGGGATGGCCAGGTTCGGGCTCTCGTTGTTGCACTGGGTGAGCTCGTACTCGCACAGTGAGGTGTTGAGGGTACACGCGACGGTACAGCTGACGCTCCCGTTGCCGGTGACGGTGCTGCCCGCGGGCGCTGTGGCCCCTGTGGCGCAGGTGCTGCCGCCAAGGTCGGCGCCGTCGCAGCTCTCGTTGGACTGGGCGATGCCGTCTCCGCAAGAACCCGTGACGGCGCTGCAGTCGGGCGCGCAGTAGTCACCGGCGTCGGTGTTGCCGTCGTCACAGACCTCTGCGCCTTCTTGTACGCCATCGCCACACACGGACTCGAGGTTGCAGCTGGCATCGCACCCATCTCCGTTGATGACGTTGCCGTCGTCGCAGGCTTCGGAGGCGCCAAGGACGTTGTCGCCGCAGGTGTTGGCGGTGCAATCAGAGAGGCAGTCAGAGGCGGAGGTGCCGTTTTGTACCGC
>JAAZXR010000109.1 GCA_014240065.1 Myxococcales bacterium | reverse complement strand
CGCCGTCCCCGTCACCGTCGCCGTCGCCGTCGCCGTCGCCGTCGCCGTCGCCGTCCCCGTCCCCGGTGTCTGTGTCCGTCTCCTCGTCGGTATTCGCCTCGGTGTCCGCTTCGTCGTCGCCACACCCGACGGGGCCGAGCGTGAGGAGAGAGAGAAGCAAGCCCGCGCAGGGCCGGGTCCATGGTCGCGTAGGATAAGTCATGGAGGTCAGGCTAGCCGGCGATGTTAGCGACGCAACGAATATTTGCGGAGGCGCGCAAGATCCCGTTTGGCGGCCTTGTTTTGGGACTGACGACCTCCTGACATCGGTGTCATATCACCGCTCGCAGCGTGCCCCAGCCGCGAAGGTGAGAGCGTCGCGGTCGCTACTGCACCCGGCGGATCACGTTGTTGCCCGCGTCGAGCAAGAAGATGGAGTTGCTCGCGTAGTGGAAGGCGAGCCCGAAGGGGCCGTCCACCAGGGCGTTCGTACCGACGCCGTCGGCGTAGCCGCCCGTGCAGCCGCCGGCGCCGCCGCAGTCTTGGCCGAGGTTGGTCGACACGCTCCCGGTGGCCTCGACGCCCTGGCGCATGGTGTGTTGGTTGAACTCCACCCAGTACACGCTCGTGCCGTCGGTGGTCATGCCGCGCGGGCGATGCACCTGCACCATGTTGCCGATGCCGTCGCTGTAGCCCTGGGTGCCGTTGCCCGCGAAGGTCAAGACCGTGTCGGTGGCGACGTCGAAGGTGCGGATGTGGAAGCCGTTGGTGTCGGCGACGTACAAGGTGCCGTTGTTGTCGGAGGTCATGTAGCGAGGTGATTGAAACAGCGCCGCGGGGCCGACGCCGTCGAGAGTCCCGGTGACATACGGCTGCCCCGCGAGGGTGGTGACGTCGCCGGAGACGGGGTCGAAGACCCGCAAGACCGCGGCGGCGCCGTCGAGCAGGTAGACCTTGCCGTTGTAGTAGGTGAGCCCGCGGAGGTCGTCGAACTGCGCGTTGGTCCCGTTGCCGTCCATGACCCCTTGCACGCCGCTGCCGGCGACGGTGGTGACCGCGTGGGGGGGCGTGAGGCTGATGGCCTTGATCTTGCGGTTGCCGTCGGAGGCCCACACGGTCGAGCCATCCGTGGTGATGGCCTCAAGGCCGCCGAAGCGGGCGTTGAGGCCCACGGGGTCGTCCACGTCTCCCGAAGAGCCGTTGACCGCGTCGCCAGCGATGGTGGTCACGGTCGCCGTGGAGATCTCGATTTGTCGGAGCACCCGGTTGGCGCCGTCGCCGTAGTACAGGTAGGTGTTGTCGGCGGCGAGCGCGCCAAAGCCACCAAGCTGGGCGTTGGTGCCGACCCCGTCGACCAAGCCTGCGACGCCTTGGGTGCCGACGAAGGTGGTGACCGTGTTGGTGAGGTTGCAGGTGGGGTTGCAGCCGTCGCCGTTGAGGAGGTTGCCGTCGTCGCAGACCTCGCCCGCGTCCAAGTTTCCATCGCCGCACAGCGGTCCGCCCACCGATTCGAGCTGGCAGTTCGAGTCGCAGCCGTCGCCATCGGTGGTGTTGCCGTCGTCGCACTGCTCACCGTTGGAGGGTTCGAGGATCCCGTTGCCGCAGACGTCACCGTCACCGTCACCGTCACCGTCGCCATCGCCATCACCATCACCATCACCGTCGCCATCGCCGTCGCCGTCGCCGTCGCCATCGCCGGTGGTGGACGGGTCGCCGTCGCCGTCGCCGTCACCGTCGCCGTCGCCCATGTCGGCAGATCCAGACTGGCTCTCGTCGGCGGTGGAGGTGCCGACGTCCGCCGACGTCTCCGTGGCATCGGCGGTGGAGCCCTCTTCTGCCCCCGAGGTTGTGTAGGCTTCGTTCGGCTCGCCACATCCGGTGGAGAGGGCAGCGAGCAGGGAGGCCAACAACGAAAATCTACGATTGTAACGATGCCAAGCTAAATACATACGGTACGGTAGCGCCGTACATGACATTGTTCAATCCTTCATTGGGCTACCCGTCCGCCTGCTGCCGAAGGCCTGCGGCCTAGGCCGGCCAGGACGGTGGTTTCCAGGAATTACGTGCGACGCGCGATCCTTGGGGCGATGAGGCGAGCGCTTCCATTCTGTCTGTGGGAGACTCACCTGATGCGAGGGTTTCGACTTAGATCCTGTTTGGTAATTTTCGCCGTCAACCTTGTCGGATGTGGCGGTTCGGAGAACGGTTCGGAGAACGGTTCGGAGAACGGTAGCGCGGAAGGGGAAGATGGGAGCGACGGAACCTACGTCCTCTCAGGCACGTTGAGTGGGCTTCAAGGGGCGTCCGTCGTCTTGACGCAGACCAACGGCGACATGCTCACGCTCGACGCCAACGGCGCCTTTGAATTTGCCACCCGACTCGCGGATGGAGAGAGCTACGCGGTCCAGGTGGGTACCCAGCCCCTCGATCCGGATCAGACGTGCGCAGTGGATCTCAGCAACGGCGTCATTGACGGCGCGAGCGTCGGGGATGTCGTCGTCGACTGCGTGACCCCGATCCGGCACGTTGTCATCCTCGGCATTGATGGGCTCGGGGGTTCGTTCGTGGAGGAGGCGGACATGCCCAACCTCGACACGCTGATGGAAGAGGGGACGTGGACGCTGACCATGCAAAACGCGCTCCCGACCTCAAGCTCGACCAACTGGATGTCCATGATCGGCGGCACGTCGCCGGATCAGCACGGCGTGCTCAACAACGCGTGGCAGCCCGGAGACTCGAACCCGCCTCCGACGCTCTTCGCAGTGCTCCGTGGTCAGCGACCGGACGCGAAGAGCGGCATGTTCCACGACTGGCAAGACTTTGATCGACTTGTGGAAGAGGACGTCGTCGATCGGCGCCAACACCCGGGTGACGAGTACGAGACCATGGACGCGGCCATCGCGTGGGCCGACGCCAACGCGCCCGAGCTGCTATTCATCCACCTCGATCACGTCGACCACGCCGGTCACCTCAACACCTGGGGCTCGGAGGCGTACTTCGCGGCGGCGAAGGTCTCCGACGATCTGATCGGTCAACTCCGTACGGGGCTCGAGAGCAACGGCATGTGGCCCTACACGGCGCTCCTCGTCTCGTCGGATCACGGCGGCGCAGGATTCTCCCACGGCGCAGACACTACCCCGGAGCGCCCGATCCCGTTTGTGGCGCGCACGCCTCAAGGACAGCCCGCGGCGATCACCCGCGAGACTCGCATCTGGGACATCGCGGCCACCGCCGCCGCCTTGCTCGAGGTGACGCCGCCGCCGGAGTGGGTGGCGAGCCCGGTCGTCGAGGTGTGGGGGCCGACCGAGGCGCCCGTGGAGGACCCGCTGCCCCAGGTGGAGGTGGACACCCTCGAGCTCGTGTACACCGACGACGGCACCGGCAGCTTCTCGAACGTCTCGTTCTGGAGGCCCACGGTGCCCGCCGGCTATGTGTCGTTGGGTGACATCCCCGCCGACAGCTACACCTCACCCATGGTCACCGGCTACGCGGTGGCGGCCGACCACCCCGCGGTCACGAACCCCCGCGGCTACGAGAAGATTTGGAGCGACGAGGGCGCCAACGGGAACATGATGGTGACGCTGTGGAATCCGGTCCCGCCCGCCGGCTACGTGTGTCCGGGACAGATCGCGAAGGCCGATTACGGGGAGCCGCCGGCGCTCGACGAGATCGCCTGCGTGCGGCAAGAGTACGTGAAGCTCTCGGGGGTCGAGTTCGTGTGGGACGACACGGGCAGCGGCGCGACGTGGGACGGGAGCGTGTGGGGGTGCGCGTCGGTGGGTGAGGGCACGCTGGTGCACCCCACTTTCTTGAGCCGCCGCCACCACGACGGGCCCGGCTACGGCGAGTGCATGGGGCTCGTCGAGTCCATGACGACCTCCGCCGGGGGTTGAGTTCACCGACGAGGGAGAGACTCGCGAGGACCCCGATCCGTACGCGATAGGGTAGGCTTGTCCCATGAGCGCCGCAGCACATGAGGAGGCCGCCGACGCTGAGGTGCGACCGACGCGAGCGCTCGCGGATTTTCGGTGGCGTCCCGAGCGGTGGTGGTTGCTGGCGATCCTGCTGGCCGCGGCGTTCCCACGGATGGTGGGCCTTGAGGCTGGCTTGCCGCTGGTCTTGAATCCAGACGAGCTCATGAGCCTCGGCTTCGCGCGCGCCATCGACGTGAGCGGCGACCTGCGGGGACAGCCGTGGCGTTACCCGCCGCTGCTCGGGGATTTGATGTACGGGCTGATGGTCGCGCTCCGCGGCGCGGGTGGATGTGAGGGGGCGTGCAGCGACCCTCAGGTGCTCACGCTCGGGCGGATGGTCTCCGTGCTCGCGTCCTCTTTGGGGGTCGTGGCGGTCTTCGCCGCGTCGCGCATGGCCGGTGTCACACGCGGCTGGAGCGTCCTCGCGACGCTGGCGCTGGCGTGGTCGCCCACCTTCGTGTTCATGGGGCGCTACGCCACGCCCGACGCCCTCGCCACCGGCGGCGTGTGCGCGAGCGTGATGTGTCTGGTGGCCATCGCGCGCGGGAGAGGGCGCGGCTGGTATGTGGGCGCGGCCTTCGCCCTCGGGATCACGGGGGGCGCCAAATACAACGCCGGGATGATCGCTGTGTCCGTGGTGATCGCCCACTTCGCCTCCGCGCAGCGGCGTACTTGGCTGCCGTGGATGCTGCTCACGGCGGCGGCTGCCTTTGGGGTCTTTGTGGTGACCTTGCTGCCACCGTGGGCCGGCGTCGACCCGATCTTGGAGGGGCTCGGCTACGAGTGGCGGCACTACGGCCGCGGACACGGGGGGTTCGCTTCTCCGCGCGCGGGCGCGGACGCCTTGCGCTACCTCATCACCTTCACCTGGGGCGTGGTCCCGAGCCTGGTGTTGTTGTTCGGCGCGCTGCTCGAGCTGCGTTCACGGGGGTCGGCGGCGCGGGGCAGGCGTGGGATGTGGCTCGCGTTGGGCGTGTTCGTGGTGGGCTATCTCGTGATGATTAGCCGCGGCGATATGTTCGTGGACCGCGTGTTGCTGCCGGTGTTGCCAGCGATGGCCGTGCTGCTCGCCCTCGGCGCGCAGGCGGTGGTGGGTGAGGCGCAAGGGCGCGTGCGAGACGCTCGCGGCGTGCGGCTGGTGACCGTGGCGCTCGGCCTCGGCCTCGTCGGCGCCTCCGCGGTCCGCACGGCCCAGCAGTGCTCCTCGCTCGCGGTGGAAGACACCCGACTGCAAGCGCAGCGATGGATCGCCGACAACCTCGATCCCGAGACCACCAAGATCGCGGTGCTCCCCAACAGCGCGATGGGATTGTTCAAGAACCTCAAGGGCTACGATATCCGCGCGGTCAAACGGGTGAGCACCGGCGGCTTTCGGCGCGCCGGCTTCACCCACGTCGTCTTCGGCATCGGGAGCTATCAACGCTACGCCCGCTCCCCCGAGCGTTTCCCCACCCAAGCCGCGGAGGTCGCCGAGCACCAGGCCGCCCTCGCCGAGGGTGCGAAGCCGGTCATCACCTTTGAGGCCCCGCTTCCCCCAGGCGCCGAACGCTTCGGCACCACCACCTCCATCTCTCACCAATACGCCGTGGAGATCTGGGGGCTTTGAGGGTGGTTTTTTTTGTCTGAGGTGGCGTTCTGTTGGTGGCGAATCTTCATTCGTAGGATCTTGGAACGCAGATTTAGGGGTTGCGAGGAGGTCGCGCGATACGCCCGCCGAGACGACCCTCGGTTCGGGAACTGCGAGGAGGTCGCGCGCTACGCCTGCAGAGACGACCCTCGGGAGCTGGGAACTGGGAGCTGGGCCTGGTGAGCGATCCTCGGTTCAGGAATTGGGTTCGGGAGTTCGACCCTCGGTTCCGGGTCCTGGGGGGGTCCCGGGTTCGCCGATCCTGGTGTTAGACTGGGGCCGCGCTCGCGGCCCGCTTTCGCCATGTCTATGTCATCATCTTCCCTTCTGAATCGACTCCGACTTGGCGTGCGGATCTCCATTACGGTCGGGTTCGCGATCGTCCTGTTCGGCGTCCCCTATCTCACCCAGGTTGAGCGCGTCCGGCACGAAGGGCTGTGGGGTTGGGGGTTGTATCGCAGCCACGGCGTCGGAGTGATGGACCTTCACTACACACTCGTACGCGGGGCGGAATCTACGCGCCTCGATCGTGCCGAGGCCATCGGTGGCGAATCGGTGTACGCACTCTTGAGGCGCCAGCGCGCCCCGCATCTCAAGCAGGTCGTGCCGCAAACCGAAAGGATTTGCCGCTACGTACGAGCGACGTACGGCGAGGAGGCGACCGTCACCCTTGACGCGCAGGTATCGGCGTGGGAGGGCTGGACCCCGTTGGTCGAAGACCTCCCCGACGTCTGCGGAGCTGGCAAACCAGCACTTCAACGTTCGGTCAAATCGATTCGACTACGCCGCGCGCGGGTGCCACGAACACCGCTCAAGAAATGGTGGGCCGGAAAATGGCGGGTTGGAGAGAAGGCGCCATGACCCCTACGACACGAGCGGGGTGGGCGCAGACGTTTCTCGGATGGTTCAACGCGGAGGGTTCCACCCGATCCGCTGCCATCATCCGGATCGGATTTGTCTTCCTGCTCTGGACCTCCCTCACCTTCCAGACGTCGATCTTCAAGTGGCTCCATCTCCCGCTGTTGACGGCGTGTTGCCTCGTCTTGTCCGTCAGCTCCGTGACGCTCATGGTCGGCTTCTTCTCGCGACTGTCCGCCGCGCTCTTGGCGATCTCGACGGTGACGATCTGTTGGTGGTTCGGGGGCATGGAGGCGATGCGTCCATTCAAGAACACCACCGGCGTTTGGCAGGTCGCAGTCTTGATTGCGTTTCTTCCACTTGGCGGCTCGTTCTCCATCGACCGCTGGCTAGCCGTGCGGCGAGCACGGACACGGGGACAACCCGCGCCTGCCGAGCGTGCTCCCATCTGGGGCTTCATGTTGATACGGCTGCAACTCAGCGCGATCTATTGCTACGCCGCGTTCGACAAGATCGACGCGGAATGGCTCGCTGGGGAACGAATGGAGAGGTTGCTGGTGCACTACTACGGCTACGCGGAGGTGCTGCGGGATATGCCGTGGCTTCACATCGTCTGCGTGGCGATGGCCTGGTTTGCGACCGTCGTGGAATTCTCGCTCGGCGTGCTCATATGGGTCCGCCCCTTGCGGCGCTACATCCTCCCCCTCGGCGTCATTTTACACTTCGGATTTTTTGTCGGCCTCGCGCTGTGGCCACTGGGTCACCGCATGATTTTACTGTACCTCGCCTTTATCGATCCCGACGCCGTACACCGTTGGATCGACAGCATCCTCGACCGACTCCCCGCGTCGCCCCGCAGCCCAAGCGCTCCTCAGCAGACTAGTTAGCAGCACCTGTAGCAGCCTGCGAGCACCAGGCCGCCCTCGCCGAGGGTGCGAAGCCGGTCATCACCTTTGAGGCCCCGCTTCCCCCAGGCGCCGAACGCTTCGGCACCACCACCTCCATCTATCATCAATACGCCGTGGAGATCTGGGGGCTTTGAGGGTGGTTTTTTTTGTCTGAGGTGGCGTTCTGTTGGTGGCGAATCTTCATTCGTAGGATCTTGGAACGCAGATTTAGGGGTTGCGAGGAGGTCGCGCGATACGCCCGCCGAGACGACCCTCGGTTCGGGAACTGCGAGGAGGTCGCGCGCTACGCCTGCAGAGACGACCCTCGGGAGCTGGGAACTGGGAGCTGGGCCTGGTGAGCGATCCTCGGTTCAGGAATTGGGTTCGGGAGTTCGACCCTCGGTTCCGGGTCCTGGGGGGGTCCCGGGTTCGCCGATCCTGGTGTTAGACTGGGGCCGCGCTCGCGGCCCGCTTTCGCCATGTCTATGTCATCATCTTCCCTTCTGAATCGACTCCGACTTGGCGTGCGGATCTCCATTACGGTCGGGTTCGCGATCGTCCTGTTCGGCGTCCCCTATCTCACCCAGGTTGAGCGCGTCCGGCACGAAGGGCTGTGGGGTTGGGGGTTGTATCGCAGCCACGGCGTCGGAGTGATGGACCTTCACTACACACTCGTACGCGGGGCGGAATCTACGCGCCTCGATCGTGCCGAGGCCATCGGTGGCGAATCGGTGTACGCACTCTTGAGGCGCCAGCGCGCCCCGCATCTCAAGCAGGTCGTGCCGCAAACCGAAAGGATTTGCCGCTACGTACGAGCGACGTACGGCGAGGAGGCGACCGTCACCCTTGACGCGCAGGTATCGGCGTGGGAGGGCTGGACCCCGTTGGTCGAAGACCTCCCCGACGTCTGCGGAGCTGGCAAACCAGCACTTCAACGTTCGGTCAAATCGATTCGACTACGCCGCGCGCGGGTGCCACGAACACCGCTCAAGAAATGGTGGGCCGGAAAATGGCGGGTTGGAGAGAAGGCGCCATGACCCCTACGACACGAGCGGGGTGGGCGCAGACGTTTCTCGGATGGTTCAACGCGGAGGGTTCCACCCGATCCGCTGCCATCATCCGGATCGGATTTGTCTTCCTGCTCTGGACCTCCCTCACCTTCCAGACGTCGATCTTCAAGTGGCTCCATCTCCCGCTGTTGACGGCGTGTTGCCTCGTCTTGTCCGTCAGCTCCGTGACGCTCATGGTCGGCTTCTTCTCGCGACTGTCCGCCGCGCTCTTGGCGATCTCGACGGTGACGATCTGTTGGTGGTTCGGGGGCATGGAGGCGATGCGTCCATTCAAGAACACCACCGGCGTTTGGCAGGTCGCAGTCTTGATTGCGTTTCTTCCACTTGGCGGCTCGTTCTCCATCGACCGCTGGCTAGCCGTGCGGCGAGCACGGACACGGGGACAACCCGCGCCTGCCGAGCGTGCTCCCATCTGGGGCTTCATGTTGATACGGCTGCAACTCAGCGCGATCTATTGCTACGCCGCGTTCGACAAGATCGACGCGGAATGGCTCGCTGGGGAACGAATGGAGAGGTTGCTGGTGCACTACTACGGCTACGCGGAGGTGCTGCGGGATATGCCGTGGCTTCACATCGTCTGCGTGGCGATGGCCTGGTTTGCGACCGTCGTGGAATTCTCGCTCGGCGTGCTCATATGGGTCCGCCCCTTGCGGCGCTACATCCTCCCCCTCGGCGTCATTTTACACTTCGGATTTTTTGTCGGCCTCGCGCTGTGGCCACTGGGTCACCGCATGATTTTACTGTACCTCGCCTTTATCGATCCCGACGCCGTACACCGTTGGATCGACAGCATCCTCGACCGACTCCCCGCGTCGCCCCGCAGCCCAAGCGCTCCTCAGCAGACTAGTTAGCAGCACCTGTAGCAGCCTGCGAGCACCAGGCCGCCCTCGCCGAGGGTGCGAAGCCGGTCATCACCTTTGAGGCC
>JAAZXR010000108.1 GCA_014240065.1 Myxococcales bacterium | reverse complement strand
CTCCGTCTCCGTCCCCGTCGCCGTCCCCGTCGCCGTCCCCGTCCCCGTCCCCGGTGCTCGTCGAGCTCTCTGCGCCCGTCTCCGAGTCGCCCGTCGTCTCCGAGTCGCCCCCCTCCGAAGCCTCGGATTTGACTTGCCCACATGCCACCACGACGCCCAGCGACGCGACCATCCACCCGCGACTCAGCATGGCCGCGCTTCCTTCCCCCGCGTAACGCCTTCGACGATCTTGGCGACGACAGAGGGATCCGCGAGCGTGCTGATATCCCCGAGCGCGTCGGGCTCTCCCTCAGCGATCTTACGGAGGATGCGCCGCATCACCTTGCCGCTCCTCGTCTTGGGGAGCCCCGGGATGACTTGCACCGTGTCCAGTTTTGCGTGGGCCCCGATATGCTTGCGCACCTCGGCATGGAGTCGCGCGGTCACGTCCTCGTCGTCGGAGACGCCGGCCTGCAGCACCACGTAGGCGTAGACGCCCTGCCCCTTGATCGCGTGGGGATACCCCACCACCGCCGCCTCCGCCACGGCGTCCACGCTCACGAGCGCCGACTCGAACTCCGCGGTCCCCATGCGGTGTCCCGCCACGTTGAGGACATCGTCCACGCGACCGGTGATCCAATGATAGCCGTCCTCGTCTCGGCGGCATCCATCTCCCGTGAAGTAATAGGGCTTGTAGGTCGAGAAATAGGTCTGCACGTAGCGCTCATGATCTCCCCACACCGTCCGCGCTTGCCCTGGCCACGGGCGCTCGATACACAGCCGACCTTGGGCCGCACCAACCATGGGCTGCCCCTCCTCGTCCACGAGCAAGGGCACGATCCCAGGCATGGGCAACGTCGCCGAACCCGGCTTCGTGGACGTCGCGGGGGCGATGGGGCTGATGCAGATTCCGCCCGTCTCCGTCTGCCACCACGTATCTACGATGGTGCAGCGCCCATCGCCGACGACGTCAAAATACCACCGCCACGCGTCGGGGTTGATCGGCTCACCCACTGTGCCAAGGACGCGCAGACTCGAGCGGTCGTGCCGCCGCACGAAGTCGTCCCCCGCCGCCGCCAGCGCACGGATCGCCGTGGGGGCCGTATAGAAGATCGAAATCTGATGACGCTCCACCATGTCCCAGTAGCGGCCCGCGTCCGGATACGTCGGCACCGACTCGAACATGAGCGTGGTCGCCCCATTCGCGAGCGGCCCGTACACAATGTAGGTGTGCCCCGTGATCCACCCGACATCAGCCACGCACGCGTACACGTCGTCGGGGCGGAGGTCAAAGACCGTAGCGTGCGTGAACGCTGCGTAGGTGATGTATCCGCCGCAGGTGTGCACCACCCCCTTCGGCGTGCCGGTGGAGCCGGAGGTGTAGAGGATGAACAGCGGATCCTCTGCTGACATGGCCGTCGCCGTGTGAGCCTCGCTGGCCTCCCCCAACGCCTCGTGCCACCAGACGTCACGTGACGACTCCCAACCAACCGCGTCCCCCGTGCGGCGCACCACGAGGACGCGTTCGACAGGCGTCTCTCCGGCCACGGCCTCGTCCACCACCGCCTTCAGCGGGATGTCCCTCCCACCGCGCCTGCCCATGTCTTGGCTGATGATGATCCGCGCGTCGCAGTCTCGAATCCTGTCGCGGAGCGCGTCCGCAGAGAACCCTCCAAAGACGACCGAGTGAATCGCGCCCACCCTCGCGCACGCGAGCATCGCCACGGCCGCCTCGGGCACCATCCCCATATAGATGATCACTCGGTCCCCCTTGGTCACGCCGAGCTTCGCGAGCGCGTTCGCTGCCCGACATACCTGCGCCGAGAGCTCACGATAAGTGAGCCGTTGAACATCCCCAGGCTCGTCCCCTTCCCACAAGATCGCCGTCTTGTCGCCCTGCGTGGAGAGGTGTCGATCGACACAGGACTCCGTGACGTTGAGGACGCCGTCGGCGAACCACCTGAACGGCGCCTCAGCCACCGTGTCGTAGCCACCCTCTAGCGCGCGCGCCGGAGGGATTCGCCACGCTATCCGCGACCGCGCCTGGTCGAGCCAAAACGCGTCCGGATCCTCCGTCGCGCGCGCATACACCTGTCGATACGCGTCCATATTTGGCGCGATGTTTCCATCTGCCCCCTCGCCAACACGGGCAGGGACCTCGTAACGAGCCGTCGATTCAAGAGCGGTCACAATGTGATGACGATATCACGAGCGACCGAAGGTGAGGCCCAACTTGATGTCTCGCAGTCGGGAGAGCTCTGCCCTGGCCCCCACCCGCTCCATGAGCGCGTAGGCCTTGTCGAGGACGCCCGTGTCAAACGGAGGACGCTGATAGCTCCATCGGGCGAGGGCAGCCATCCCCATCGCCTCGAAATACGTGAGCTCGGCCGCCGCCGCCACCTCAACGCACTGACGCGCCGTCGTGAGCGCCAATTCTCGCTCTCCCCGAAGCTCGAAAAACTTGGCTTGGTACAGGCGCTCTTGTGCCACGCCCACGGGATGCCCCTTGGCCCACTGCCGGTGGTATCTCAACACCCGCTCGCATTTGCGAATCCACGGGGTCACGTCGCGGCCGTCGGCGATTCCGATCCTCGCGGCGGCCATGTACGCCTCCAACATCCCCGAGAGATACTGTGGGTTCGACGCTGTGAGCACCGCGCTGTTGGTCCATCGAGCGAGGCTCTCATCCGCGCACTGGACCGCCTCGTCGACTCTCCCAACACCCGAGAGCAGGAGGGCGCGCGTGGTGTCGAACGCGGCCACTGTGAGCGCCTCGTCTTGCGGCACCCCGTCGGAGTGACGGCTCATGTAGGCGACGCCGTCGTCGTGACGGCCGAGCACGTAGTACGCGAGCCCGACCGTCCGAGTGATCAGCGCCACATCGGAGGAGCGCGCGGCGCTCTCGGAGAGGATCTCCGCGCCTTGCATGGCGTGCGCGAGCATCGCCTCGAGCCGTCCTTTGTACATCGCGATCATGGCGAGCTGATGCTCGAAAATCGCCACGCCCCGACGATCGGCGAGACTCCGAGAGTGCAGCGCGCCGGACCGCGCGCGCTCCCTCGCCAAGCCTAGCTTCCCCCTCCCCGTATGAAACGCGACCTCCGACATGTTGAGCATGACCAAGTCCCGCTCGTCCGATGGAGCCGGCCGGCTCGCCCTCGCCGTCGTGAAGTATCGCTCCGCCACCTTCGTTAAACCCGCCGCCGCGGCGAACGAACCGAGCATGCCGTAGCTCGCCAGGTTGACCCACTTCACCCTGTCCCCCAGGTTCGCCGCGAGCAGGGCGTTCCCGGCGAGCCCTAGGAGGTCGTTGTCATACACGCAGATGGCAGAATGAGTGGCCGCGCCTCGGGACAAATCCATCAAGTAACGGCGTCGCTCCCCCGCCGGTGCAGGGAGCAGCGGACGCAAAAAACGGCCCATAAGTTGCCCACACACACCGCGAAGCACCAAGCCCACCCGCCCCATCACAGAGCGTCTCCTATACGATCGGAGCAGCAGCCGCAGATGCACCTTCGCGCGCTCATGATCCCCAATCTGAACGTACACGTCCGCGAGCTCCCTGCGCCACATACTCAAGCGAACGGGCGACCAGTGCTCAGACGCGCGCACTGCGAGCGCACGCTCGAGGAGCTTCGCCCCCTCCACATGCGCGCCAACCCCGAGCGCGTGCTCTCCCCCGATCCCGCTGAAGTAGGCCTCCTTGGCCGTGTGACCAGCCGCCGCGTGGTGATGCGCGATGGCGGCGGCTCGCCCCGGGACATCGGCGAATCGACCCTCCATACTCTCTGCGAGCACCTTGTGGCTGCTGATCCTCCGTTCTTCGGGCATGTACTCGATCACGGCCTCGCGCAACTTGTCATGGGCGAACGACCACTTGTCACCGGTGACCGCCAGCACCGCGCTCTCCTCGCATCGCTTGGCCCACGCGAGCGCGGCCTCTCCACTCACGAAGGGCTCAAGAACGTCAAAGTCGATCGCTCGGCCGCAGATCGCCGCGACCTGAAGGACTTGCACGTCATCGGACGACAGGCGCGCGAGCCGCCGTCTCATCGACTTACGAATTCCCCCTGCGGTCGCGTGCTTGATCTCCGAAATCTGCGAGAGGGAGGCCAAGCCGCCGTGCTGGTCGGCGAGGGAGCGGAGCGTCTCCACGAGGAAGAAGGGGTTGCCCTCCGATTCGCGAGACAGGAAATCGATGAGCTCCGTGTTGACCGCGTCAACGCTGAGCGTGTGACCTGCGACCTCTCCAATCTCGGTTCGGTCGAGCCTGCCGAGCTCAATATAACTCGCCCCATCGAACCCATGCTCGAAGCGACGGGCGTCATCATCTCGATACGTCGCCAGAATCAGCACGGGGACATCCGCGAGGCTGTCCTCCACCGCACGCAAGAGCGCCAGACTCTCGCTCCGAGCCCACTGCAAGTCCTCAAAAATCAGCAAGGTCGGGCGGTCGATGCGACGCACAACTCGATGGGCCACTTCGATAAAACGAGCGTGCATGGCGCTCGCGTCGAACTCTAGACCTCGCTCCACGCTCGCCCCCAAGACCATGTCGATGTCGGTGATCACCGACGACAATACGCTCGCCTCCTCCGCGTCAACCGAGATGCTAAGGAGCAATCCCTTTAGCACCTCCCGCCAGATATGGAACGGATGGGCGCCATTCGACACCCCTTGCCCCTCGAGCGTTCGAAACCCCTCACTGACCGCGTACCCCCAGACCTCACGCTTCAGGCGTGACTTGCCGACACCGCTCTCTCCCGCCACCAACACCATCGCCCCAGCGTCATCCTCGTAGGCCTGCTCAAGCAGCGCTCGCATGAATTTGATCGCGCGCGCGCGACCAAAAAAATCCCCTGCCTGCAGGAGGCTCTCTCGAATTTCAAGCGGCTCTGCCTCGAGCACGCGGGCGGTGGCGGAGGAGATCGCATCGAGCGCCTCCCCCACCGTCTGCAACCTCGCCGCGATAATTCCATCGGTCATGCGGACGAACACATCCCGCACCTTGAGGTGCGTTTCGTCGTAGTCCCCGCTCGCCGCGGCCGGCCCCTCCGTCAGCCAAGAGGCCTCGTCGGGGTCCACGTGTAGCGCTCCTGCGCCCTCTTCCAAGAGCGCCAATCCGAACATCCCGACCGAATAGAGCAGCGAGCTCGGGACCGCAGCGGCGCCCGCCAAACACTCCGGCGCCACGTACCCCCGGTGTTCTTGGGACACGACAGACCCTGCGTCATCGCAGCGGTACAAGAGCTCGAATACTTTTACGGAGCCGTCCACGATCCCCACCGTCTCCGGTGTGATGAGCGCGTCGTACGCCCCCCGCTGATGCAGGTAACGCACCGCGTGCAGAAGCTGAACGACGTACCCGATACGGATCGCGAAGGGGACCTCGCCCACAGACTCCAAGACCGGACGAGGTGAGTCCTTGATATTCAGCACGACGAACCCGTGATCTCTGTCGTCCATCGCGCAGTCGATGACGCCGACGACATTTGGATGCCTAAAAGAGCACACCTGCCGGAGCAATTCCCGGCGCGTCGGCGAGCCAGCGCCTGGCTCCTCGGCGGAGCGCTCGCGCACGGAGATCTCGCGGACATGCGCCTGCGTACCGCGAAGTCGATCAAGGACGCGGAGGTAGCGGGAAGTGGTGGATGCGGTCCCCCCCCCCAACACCTGGTAGCGATCCGCGAGGAACATCGCGCCCTCGCTCGACGAAGTTCCCACATCGCTGAGAGACTCCCCCACATACACCGCCCCGCGACTGTGATCTGTCGACGCGTTCAACTCCGTGAGGGTCCTCAACAACGAGTCGATCGACGGGAACCTCCGGTCAGCGTCGCGGGCCATACCGCGCTCGACGACGCGCCGCACCCAGGTGGGGACCCTCGAGTCCTTCGGTGGCGCGCGGAGCTCTCCTGCGAGCACTCGCTCTCCGATCACCGCCAAGGTCTTCCCCTCAAACGGACGCCGACCATAAAGCGCCTCCCATATGGTCACGCAGAAGGAGAACTGGTCCGACCGAGCGTCGGCGTCATCACCGAGGTGCTGCTCCGGCGCCATGTAGGCTGGCGTTCCAACCACCGCGCCGGGCACGGTGATCTCGTCCGCGAGGAAATCGCGCGGGACGTCGGGGACGATGCTGGCCTCCACGTCTACGTTGTCGAGTCCGTCGGACGTGTCGAGTTGCCGCGCGAGCCCGAAGTCGAGCACTCGCACCCGGCCGTCTCGCCCCAACAGCACGTTCTCTGGCTTGAAGTCTCGATGGATGAGTCCAGACTCGTGCGCCGCGCGGAGCCCCTCTCCCGCGGCGCAGCACACGTTCAGCACCTCCTCCCACGGACGCAGGCGATCCCGCATCCATCGCTTGAGCGTCACGCCACGCACGTACTCCATGGCGATGTAGACCTTGCCTTCAAACAGCCCGACCTCGTAGATCGTCACGACGTTGGGGTGCGAGAGCTTCGCCATCGCCTGAGCCTCTCGGAGGAATCGTCGATTACGGCGGGTGTTCCCCAGGGTCCCCCGATCATGCAAGAGCTTGACCGCGACCTTGCGTCCAAGCTCCTCGTCGAAGGCCGCGTACACCACGCCCATGCCCCCCCGCCCGAGCATGTCGAGCACGGTGAACCGCCCCACCTTGTCTGGGAAATCCGCGGTCGACGATTTCACGGGCTGACGCGGCCCTTTGCCCTCCCCTGCCTTCGCCTTGAGGTCTTCGGTGTGGGTCGCGCCACGCTCCTCAGGTGGTCCTGCTTGCTGCGCTCGCTTCATGCGTGTTGGAACTCTTCTCGATTCGACTTGACGGCACCTCAGCGCGCCGCAGGCGACCTGGCTCGCCTCGCGCTCCATAATAGCCCCACATAAAGCGCGTCAAACAGGAAAATTCCGACATAGAGCGCGTACATGAAGTGCCAGGAGGGGATGTCCGGTCGCAAAATAGGCAGCAAAACGGCGCATTGGACCGAGGTGCAGGCGGTTCCGAGCATTTTGAGCCACGCCCCAGGGTACGAGAGTCCGCGCAAATCATCCCGGCGCTCAAAGTACATGAACACAAACAGCACGCTCATCACCAGATTGATGACGAACGCCACGATGAACCCGAGCATGTCCCCGAACATCAGGACAAACGACAATTGCAGGACCAGGCACGCCACCACCAGCGCCACCAAGATGGGATGAAAGTGCCGCTGGAGCTCCGGGATCGTCATATTCGCGGCGCCGTACTTCCACAAGATGGCGAGCAGCCCGATGTCGATGAGCAGCCATGACCACTCGAGGATCGTCCACGCGAGCACGGGGTTCGGGAGCACCGCCACCGCCATCGCCTCCCACGTGAAATTGAGGCAGATGGCCAGCATGGGCAGCGAGTGCGCCCGGTCACGGATCCCCCGATGAATGAAGAAGCCGTAGGCCACGGTCCACAGCGCGCAACCGAGCACCCCGATCAAAAAGTACGGGTTTTGCGCCGGATGGTGCCACCCCTCACGCACGTGTGCCATGAGCCGAGCGTGCTTCTCCTCGAGGCTGATTTGGTCGACGGTCACCCCAAACACCTCCGCCAGCGCCTCGTTCCACGGGACCGACACGTCGGGGATCACCAACATTTTCTCGCACCCCGTGAGGCTCGCGAGCATCATGGCGAGGAGGGTCAACACGAGCCCGGGCCGGGAGCCCGCCAACCATCGTCTCTCGCGCCCCGCCATCACTCCGCCTCCATCGGGCAGGTGAAGGTCACAAATTCCGGGCGAGTCTCCCCCGGCACCTCCCAGTCGCGATGAAGCTGCTCTGGGATTCGGAAGGTCCGCGACGTGGGACCGAGCTCTTGCTCAATAAAGAACTGGATCATCCGGACCGAGAATGAACGGAACCACCGTCGCATGGGCCCCGGGCGGTCCACGGCGTGGTCGAGCAGCAGCGCCAAGCCCGTGATGGAGTGGGCGAGTCGATCCCGCACCGGATGTCGCGGGACCCCGAGCATGCGACACACCGAGGGGCTCACAAAGAAGCGGATGAGACTCCAACGGAACATCGCGAGGGGCCGCCCCAACACGTCACCGACCAGCCCAGCCAGCGCCTCCATCATCACCTTCCCCTCATGGCTCGCCCCGTGCTCGCGCTGCGCCATGCGCTGCGTGAGCGCCGCCGCCTCCTCAAGGCTCTCCGGGATCACCGACGGTTCGATCCCCATCATCCGCCCCACGATCCTCCAGGCTGCGAGGTAGGCCTCGCCCTCACGGCGAGTGACGTCGAGTTTCATGCGCTGGAGCCCGTCGAGTACGACCTGGCTGAAGCTCATCAGCGTATAGAGCAAGTCCGCTTGATTGATCGGAATCCCGAGTTTGTCGACGTCCCATGCCCTGTCCTTGTTCGTCAGGATCAGGTGGCGGATCGCCGCGTGCATCAACCGCACCTTCTGCGCCGAACGAATCCCAAAACCGTCGGAGGTCAACCCCCCGGGGGCCATGACATCAAGAATCATCTGGGCGGTCTGGGCCACCCGTCGATTCGGCCTCTTGTTGAGGAATCCCGTCTGATAGAGCACCCCCACCGCGCGCTTGTTCGCATAGTCGAAGGGGAGCGAATTGCAGCACAACACCAACATAATCTCGGGACCGTGGGTGGCGAAGAAGTTCTCGCCGATCCGCGCGTGCGCGATCTCAGCGGGGCTCACCTGGCCCGTGGCCCGAAAGTACTCCTCCACATCGTCGGGGAGCGCCTCTGGGATCGGGTCATCATTGTCCAAAAGATGGGCCAAAAGCTCCGTGACGGCGTCCACTTCGTCGCGCGCAAAGATCTTGCGGATCACCTCGTCGGCCTCCGGGTCCCCCTGGAGGCGCAGCGCATCCAACCTCTCGTCCGTCCATTTGCTCGCAGCGTCGTTCACGGGGCGGACTCTACCAACCAGAGGCGTCGTCGCGACTTCCGTGCAAAAATGACCTACGGCGACGGCGCGCAGATCTCGGGCGCCCATGTACGCATCCAACGACATCGCCTTCGACCACGCCAACCTCACGGCCGCCCTAGATCACGCCCCCTCACACCCTTCTTGGCAACACGGGCGCTGACAGACCTGGTCGCTCAAGGAGGTGCATTCTCCTCGCGGCTGAGGCACCATCAAGTCAGGGGCGCGAACGCCCCTTCCCCGGAGCGCACCATGTCCGATCTTCTGTCCCCGCAAAACATCACGAATCTGCTGCTCCTCGTCTTTTTGCAGGCGGTGCTCGGCTTCGACAACCTCCTCTACATCGCGATCGAATCGCGCAAGGCTCCGGAAGCCTCGCAAAAAAACGTCCGGAAGGCTGCCATCTTGGTCGCCATCGGACTCAGGATCCTGCTGCTATTTGTGATGCTTCACCTGCTGGAATCTTTCACGATCCCGCTGTTTGCCCTCAACCTCCCGGGCATCGTGGAGGGGACGTTCAACTTCTCCGTCATCGTATTCCTGCTCGGGGGCGGGTTCATCATGTACACGGCGATCAAAGAGGTGACCCATATGCTCGCCACGAGCGACCTCTCCGAGGAGGTCAGTCGACCGGGCGCGAAGAAGACGGCT
>JAAZXR010000107.1 GCA_014240065.1 Myxococcales bacterium | reverse complement strand
GGATGGAGACGGAGACCCGACGACGAGCGGAGACGGAGACGGGGACGGGGACGGAGACGGAGACGGAGACGGAGACGTGTGTGGAAACGGTACCTTGGAGACGAACGAGGAGTGCGACGACGGCGCGAGCAATGGCTCGGGGCTGACAGACTGCATGGACGACTGCACGTTGACGACTTGCGGCGACGGCTTCGCGGGGTCGTCGGAGGCATGTGACGACGGCGCGACGAACGGTGTCGAGAACCAGACCGACTGCATGGACGACTGCACCTACACCGTGTGCGGTGATTCGTTCGTCGGACAATCGGAGGACTGCGACGACGGCAACACGATGGGGGGCGACAGCTGCTCGGCGACCTGCGAAGCGCCCTGCTTTAACGACCAGTTCACCTTCGAGTCGATCCCGCCGAGCATCATGTTGGTCCTCGATAAGTCGGGGAGCATGTTCTACACCTCCAACTACTACGACCACGACAGCGATCCCGGGACAGCGACGGTGAGCCGGTGGTATGGGCTCCACGAGGCGGTGAGCGACGTCCTCATCAACTACGACAGCAAGGTGGATTTTGGCGTGAAGGTGTTCCCCTCTGACCTGTCGTGCGGGGTCAACGCGGGCGTGGACGTCGGCTGCGCAGCGACGAATATGAGCAATATTTTGAACTTCATCCCGGCGGCGACGGCGAACCTTGATGGCGCGACGCCCTCGGGAGCGGCGATCTCGGAGGCCCTGGACTACCTCACCAATTTGAACGCGGCGGGTTCCAAGGCGATGATCTTCATGGCCGACGGCGCCACCACGTGCGGCACGCCCGGCGACGTCACCAGCATCGCGGCGTTGGTCTCGGGCGCTTACAACGGCGGCGTCGATCCCAGCATTCCGACCTATGTGGTGGGGATCAACTCAACGACCGCGAGTACGGACGCCGAGCTCAACGCCTATGCGAACGCCGGCGGGTTCCCCAACACCAACACGAACACGGGGACCACGATCAGCGTGGACGACCTCGAGACGGGGGATTTCTCCAACGGAAACTACGGGAACAACCCCGCCTGGGTCGTCGACACGCAGGCGGCGTCCTCGGGCGTCTACGCCGCTCACAACGAGAACATCGCGGACAACCAGACCGCGGATCTGACCTTGGACGTCAACCTCGCGCAGGCCGGCTATGTCCAGTTCCAATACCGCACCGACTCCGAGGCGAACTGGGACTACCTCCAGGTGTTGGTGGACGGCGCGCAGCAGTTTGATGCGAGCGGGACCAACAGCCCGTGGTCCACCGCGGCGGTCAACGTGGGGGCCGGGGCCCACACCATCACCTTCCGCTATGACAAGGACGGATCGCTCTCGTCGGGGAGCGACCAGGTGTGGGTCGATGACATTGAGATCGTCGAGGGAGGATCCTTCAGCAACACCGCCTACTACGACGCGCAGAACACGGCGGCGCTGTACGACGCCCTCGACCAAATCGCCGCCAGCCTGATCACCTGTGACCTCGCCCTGTCGGTGCCGCCCCCTGCACCCGATAACATCTCGGTGACCGTGGACGGCGTGAGCTACGATCAGATCAGCGCGGCGGATTGCGCCAACAACGTCGATGGCTGGTACTACTCGGTGCCGTACACCCAGCTCACCCTGTGCGGGACGGCATGTGACGAGTTCAAGGCGCTGGCGACCCCCGAGGCGGACGTCGAGTATTTCTGCTCGGGCGGGGCGTAAGCCGACCGCGTCGTCGCCAGCACCAAAGAGAGAGGCCACCTCAGCGAGGTGGCCTCCGAGAGCCCAGAACGGGACTTGAACCTGCGACCTGCGGTTTACGAAACCGCTGCTCTACCAACTGAGCTATCTGGGCGTGCGGTGAGGGTTTGTAGTTCGAAGTCGGGCCCGACGTCAAGATGGGAGCCGGCGGCCCGCGGGGGTCCCGGCGGCCGCGCTGCGAGCGTCGCAGGGCTCGAGACTCAGGGCAGCCAACGCGGGCCTCGAGCCGCGGGATCTGCGTCAGGAGCCTTGTCTGGGGCGCCAGAGAGGCGGGCGATGACCTCCCCCTCCACGGCGTCCGGGGCGATCCAGCCGATGGCACGGCTGTCACAACAAGATCCGGCGGGTCGGTTGTCGGAGAACACGAGATATCCCGGCGCGATGATCGAGGTGGCGCGCGCGGAGTCGTGCGCAGGCCCGGGCATGAGCAGCGCGTCCAGCTCGTTGAGCGCCTCTTGATCGCTCGAAACCAGGATCGGATAGCGATGCTCTCCGAGGGATTCGTAGGCGGTGGCGCGTATTTTTGGGGCGTCAACGTCGCGCCGTCGCTCACCTGGGGCGGGAGGATCGGGCAGCACCATGCGCTGAGCGAAGCTGGCTTTATGCCGGAGGGGCACGCCGTTTACCGCGATGCCCATGGCGGAGTCCGGGGCGTTGAAGGTGACCTTGTCGCCAGGCCGGGCGAGGACGCGACCGATACGGAGGCTGCGCGGGGGCGCGCCCCCATCCTCAGCGCCACTTCGCCGCTGCACCTGCTGCCACTGCGCGTCAACAGCGGCGTCGATCTGTTGGGTGTCGACCACCGCCGCGTTCGGGAAGGGCGCGTGGCGGAGGCTTGATTTGTCGGCGGCTCCGCGGGGTGGTCGCGCGCCCGAGGGATCGGGTGGGAGCTGTGGACGTGTGCGGGGTCGCTCCGTGGCCAAGGGGGCGTATACGACCACGTCACCGAGCGCCACCTTCCAGCGCCCGCGCGTCATGAGCACCACGTCACCGTCGAGCAGGGTCGGGGCCATGCCGTCGCCGTGCACGGGGAGTACTGTGGCGACCGTCGCCCGGACCCCGATGGTCAACGCGGCGCTCACCAACACGTAGAGCGCCAAGCGGCTCCCTCGGGCGGAACGGACCGCGCCGCGCTTTGTTCGCTTTGGTTCGGGTTCTTGTGGAGTGCGCCGGCGCATGCTGCTCGGGCCTTGCCGCGTTTAGAGGTGAGCGAGCGGCTTGTGACGCTCGATCGCGCGATCTAGGGCACCCATATTCTCCACGACATGGCCGCGGTCACCAAAGAACAGGCGGATCCCGGCGACCCCGCTGGCGCCCACGGCGAGGCAGGGCGCGATTTTGGGGCCGTCGAGGCCTCCAAGCGCGAACACCCGCGGGACCGCCGCACACCAGCGCTCGAGGGTGTCGATCCCGAGCCCTGTGGAGGGTTTCGTGTGAGCCGTCGTTCCAAGATCGAAGATCGGCGCGACGGTGGTGTACGACCAGGGAGCATCCGCGGCGGTGGGCGCAGGTCCATGGCAGGATCGCCCGATAACAAAGTCAGTGGGGAGGACGCGAGACGCCGCCTCAAAGATGCGGGGGGAGGGATCCCCCTTGATCTGCACGCCACGCAGCCCCGCGCGCGACAGCGTCGTCGCCGAAATCGACCGCGTCTCGATGTCCTCAATGGTGCACGACAAGATCACGCGTGCGCCCGCCTCATGGCAGCGCGCTGCGAGCCGCATGAGCGCCTCGTCGCGCAAGAGCAGGGCGCCGGATACCTGCGGGCGTCGGAGCAGCACGCCCAGGTGATCCAGCGTACGGCGGGCGGATCGCCAGGCAGCCAGCGGATCGCCGACCGGGAGTCGCTCGGGAGTGATGGCGAGGCCGGTGAATCCTGGCGCTCTACTCAATGAGGCCCGCCGTCGGGCTGGACGCGTTCGCGTGGGCGCGCATGGGCATGCGGCCCGCGAGGTGCGCCTGGCGCCCGGCGATGATCGCCCCCTTCATGGCCTGCGCCATCAAGACAGGGTGTCTCGCGGCGGCGATGGCGGTGTTCATCAGCACGCCGTCGCAGCCGAGCTCGAGGGCGACCGCGGCGTCGCTCGCGGTGCCAACACCCGCATCCACGATGACTGGCACAGAGGCTCGCTCGATGATCAGCCGGAGATTGTGCGGGTTACGAATGCCTTGACCGCTCCCGATGGGGGCCGCCAAGGGCATCACGGCGGCGCAGCCGGCGTCCTCGAGTTTGCGACAGGCGATGGGGTCATCGAGGCAGTAGGGCAGCACCGTGAAACCTTCTTTGACCAGGACCTTCGCGGCCGCGATGGTCTCTTCGTTGTCAGGCATGAGGGTCTTGGGATCCCCGATCACCTCAAGCTTGACCAGGTCGGCGATCCCAAGCTCACGCGCCAAGCGGAGCGTTCGAATGGCGTCGTCGGCGGTGTAGCAGCCTGCGGTGTTGGGGAGCAGGGTGAAGCGGTCCGTGTCGATCCAGCTCAAGAGGTTGCGGGGTGCCGCCAAGTCGACCCGTCTCAGCGCGACCGTCACCACCTCGGCGCCGCTCGCTTCGATGCTCGCGACGGTTTCTGCCTCGTCTTTGTATTTGCCGGTGCCCACGAAGAGTCGCGACGAGAATTCGCGCCCGGCGATGGTGAGGGGAGTGTCTACGGCGGCCATGGCGGTCATCCTCCACCGACGAAGGTGACGATTTCAACCCGGTCGCCGTCTTTCAGGCTTGTCGAGGCGTGGGCGGCCCGAGGCACGATCTCTCGGTTGAGCTCGACCGCCACCTGCCCGCTCTCAAGGCCATGTTTGGCGAGTAGGTCGCAGATCGTGGCGGTTTGGTGAACTTGGGTTGGTGTGCCGTTGACGTGGACGTTGCGCACCCTCAGAGCATACCTCACGACGACCGCTGCCCGGCGTGGGGCCGCCGTGCCCAACCAGCTGTGCAAGTTTGGGGACACATGTGGCTTATGTGCAACAGATCACACCTTCGAGGCAGAGCTTTCATCTGGTTGGATCCCGTCTACAGCCTTGTAAATATTGATGCTTTGTCGTGGCCGACGATGTGGTTCAATGTGTGCTTAGTAGCACGGCATGAACGGATTCGACCGGCACACATCACCGATACCAATCGATCGCGTGGATGACATGGGCATGCTGGAGAGCCTCGCTGCGTTTCGGGGTACGAGCCCGGAAGATCTTGGCGTCCTCGCGAAACAGGTGGCTCGCCTGAGTCGCGCCGCCAAGGCGGTGGTGTTGCGGGAAGGAGAGCTGGCCGACGGGCTCTATGTCGTCTTGCGGGGTCGAGTGCATCTGACGCGCGCGCTGCCGGGAGGGCGGGAGATCATCTTGGGAAGTCTCGGACCCGGAGAACTGTTCGGAGAAACTGTTGTGGTCGACAACTTGACGATGACCTCCTCAGCCATCACCAGCCTGCCCACGGAGCTCGCTCGTATTCCGGCAGAGAAGGTGGCCGCGTTCGCGGTTGCGCACCCCGAGGTTCTTCGTGGCCTGATGGGCAGCCTCGCGGCGCGCATGTCCGATGTGGAGGCCGTCGCGAGCGACCTGGCCCTCTGCGATGTGGAGGCGCGGCTGAGGCGCCTATTGGTCCAGCTCGCGCGACGCCAAGGGCGGCCGGCGATGGAGGCCGACGAAGGGTGGGTGCTCGCGCCGGTGCCGACACAGTCGGAGTTGGCGCGGATGGTGGGGTCGTGCCGTGAGACTGTCTCGCGCACCCTCACGTCGATGGCGAAGGCTGGCGATCTGATCGCGCGTGGGCGACGACTGACGGTGAGGCCTCAGCTGATGGCCAGATTTCCCCTGGCGTAGCTTCTATTTGGCCGCGTCGGCGTTGGCGGCGGGGGTGTCGGGATCTCCGGCGGGGGTGTCGGGATCTCCGGCGGGGACCTCCTCGCTAGCTTTCGGCTGCGCGGGGGCGGTGGCGCCGTCGGCAGGAGAAGCGACCGGCGCATCCTCGAAGTCGTCCGTATAAGGATCGGGGGCGCCCGGACACAGCTCAGCGCCGACATAGTTGGGATCACAGGGATCGCCGATCTTTTGGGTCGACGTCGACGTCGAGGTCACCGAAGGTGCCGCCTTTTTCGGACGCCTTGACCAGCGCGCCTCGAACCGGGTGGTCGTGGTGGAGGGTCCGTCGACCTCTGTACCCACGGCCTGCACGCGGCGCGCGAATCCGCCGTTCACGTCAAAGGTCAAATTGACGGTGTCACGGTTGGAGACCTCGTGGCCGCCCTCCTTCGTGGTCGTGACGGTGGTGGTTTTGTCCTCTTGTTGGACAAGGGCGAGCTGAACGTCGGAGGCCGCTTCTTTCGGTCGAAACAGCCCCTTGAACACGGAGGATGTGGTGGTCTCCTTGAATCGTCCGAGCTTGCCCTTGCGCCCGGTGACCTTTTGGTCTTCCCACGTCGCCCCAGCGGTGAGCGCCTCGGGGGGCACCGGATGAATGCTGCGCTGGAGGGCGCCGAGGATCGCCTCGAGGGCCATCTCGACCATCGGATCAAGCTCGCCACCGGCGGCGGAGGCCTTCGGGAAGTCCGTGACGACGCCCCGGGCGTCCATTCGAAATTTGATGTCCGCGCCCTCCACCATGCTCTGCGCTGCGGAGATGACCGCCTTGGCATCGACGAAGTCGCTCATCTGCCCAAAGGACATGTTGAGTCGGAGGTTCTTGATCCGTGCCTTGACGAACGCCGTACCGGAGTCGTCGGCCCCCTTGATAATCATGGACACGTCGAACTCTGCGGTGCGATTCAGGCCTTGACCCGCGGCGCCAGAGCTTTCGCGATCGAGCACATGCCCGTCGAGCACGGTGCCTGCCTCGAGCCGGTAGGCGAGGGTCACGCCCTCGGCGGGCGTCTCCACCTCGTGCATTCCTCGCGTCCCTCCGCATCCCGTAGGGGCGGCCATGCACAGGCCTACGACAAGGGCGGATGTGGGCCACAGACGACGAAGTGAAGGCATGCCCGAATCTAGCGCTCGCCTCGTCACATAGCAAGACGAGCGGGCGGTGGGAGCCCGCCGACTACGGCTCTTCGCGGGGCGTGGCGCCGCGCAGCGTCACCAGGGGGCTCGCGGAGGTGGGGTCCGCGGCGAACCCCGTCCGCGACGCACGGCGGGCCTCATCCCCGAAGACCAACGCCCGCCCGTGCTGCTCCGGGAGCGTGGCGAACGCCCGTTTCCAGGCGCCGAAGTTGCCGCCGTTGTGAACCGCCTCGATGGCCCGGTAGCCGACCTCGGGCCCGCGTTGTGACAGCACATATTCCACCCACGCCCACTTCGGCGGCTGCGGGCGAATCTCGACCTTCCCCTTCAGGCCAGCCTTGATCCGTTTCAAGCGCGCCTCCGCGGTCTTGATGCCCACGAACGGTTGGCCGTCGAGCGGGGTGTTTCGCTTGGCGACGAAGGTCGAGAACGTCATCGTCAAGCGCGTGAGCTTCGAGAGTTCGAGGGCGAAGCGAACTAACTCGTCGGCGTCTTCTTCGCGCTCCGTGGGCGCCCCCATCATCTGGTAGAGCTTGAGCCGGTGAAAGCCTCGGCTCCCCACGAGCTCCGCCGCGCGGAGCAGGTCTCGCTCTGAGATCTTCCGATCGAGGACGTCGCGCATGCGCTCGCTGATACCGTCGGACGCGACTGTGATGGTGCGGTAGCCGCCGCGGGCGAGGTTGTCGAGGAATCCCGGTGTCAGTCGGTCTGCCCGCAGGCTGGAGATGCCCACGCCGCGGCCGCTCTCAACGATCCGCGCCACCAATTCTTCGAGGTGTGGAAGATCCGTGACCGCTGCGCCGACGAGCCCGACCTTCTTCGCGTGATCGGGGACCACGGAGAGCGGCGCCTCCAATGGGAGGATCCGCATGCCGCCGGTGCTCGCTCCTCGCATGACGCAGAACGTGCACCGCCGCGAGCAGCCACGCTCTGGCTCCACCAAGAACATATTGGAGAGCTCCGCCTCCGGCGTCGTGATCGCGGAGAATGCCGGGAGTCGTTCCTGATCTGCGCGACCCATGTCTGGCAGCGCCTCGAAACGACCCTCCTCGATCTCGCCGACGCAGCTGTGGGGCAGCGCCCCGGCGGCCTCGATGGCGCGCGCGCGACCCGGCGTGTCGAGGATGGTGTGGACGGCCAGCGGCAGCGATCCCTCGGCTTCCCCAGAAATGAGCACGTCACAAAAGGGGAGCAACAGGCTAGGATTTGTCGTGGTGACCGGACCGCCCATCACCACGATGGGGTCGCGCTCCGTTCGGTCTTTCGCGAGCAGTGGGATCCCGGCGCCCTCGAGCAGTCGGATGATTCCACTCACCTCAAGCTCGTAGGCGACAGACATCGCGACGATGGGATAGTCGCGAATGGGAGTCACGGACTCGTAGGACAGGACCTGCTGCTTTGGAGGTGGCCAGGCGAGGGTCGCGGGCTCCCACTCGTCCGGCAAGAACGCCCGGTGGGCTCCAGGTCCCTCCGCGTTCAGGATGCGGTAGAGCGTCTGAAAACCAAGACTCGACATGCCGACGCGATACGGGCTCGGATACGCCATCACCACTGGGGCGCGAACATCACACCCTAGCGTCCCGTGCTCCTCGGAGAGCCGCGAACGTATGAGGCCTCGCTCGTCGAGACGGCGAGGGCGCGCGCGCATGCTCAGAACTTAAAGGACGCGCTGGCGCCAGCGCCGTTTCGCATCCACACCGGGCTCAAGTATTGGAGCCCCGCGGTCTCAGCCTCAGCCTCAGGCGCGGGCGCAGGTTCGGATGAAGACTGTGCCTTCTTCTTTTTGACGATGCCCAGGGCGATGAGCGTCGCGCCAGCGGCGAGGAAGACGCCGCCGCCGACGAGGCCCCCGACCGTCATGCCGTTGTAGCCTTTAAGGCTGGCTTGGCGGTTGAACGTCGCCTCGTCTGAGTAGTCGCCCTCCGGGAACCCCGTGTTCGTATTGTTGGAGGAGGAATTCACGAGGGAGTTCGCGGCGCTGTTGCCGAGGACCATCCCGGTGACGCCGACGGCGAGTCCTGCGACGCCGACAACCGAAAGCCCGATGCCCGCGATCAGCATCGGCTCCATTTTGTCTTTGTCTTCGTCTTTGCCCTCGTCGATTTCCTCGCTGTCTCCGTTCGACTCCCGCTGTTGCCGCTGCGAAGACAGGTCCGGAGCGTCGTCCTCTTCGGGCGCGGCGGTCTCAGTCGTGGCCGCGATAGGATTCTCCTCTTCAACATTGGCGCAACCCGAGAGGGCGATTTCTCCGAGGATCTTCTTCGCCTCTTCGATCTTGTCGGCTTTGCTGTCCCGGGTCTCGTAGGTGACGTAGTGCCGAAAGTACTCGTCGGCCTTGACGCAGTCGCCGAGCTTCCACGCAGCCGTCCCAACCTTGAAGGCGAAGCCGTGCTTGCCGGGTACCAGGAAGTAGGCTTCCTCGTATTTGGTCATCGCGGTGAGGTAATCGCCCGCCTTAAAGGCGCTCTGCGCCTCAATATAGTAGGTCTTCGCGAGCTCGGATTTTTCTTCTTCCGACATCGACGAGGGATCTTGAGCAGACGACGTGACGAACGCGGAGGCTGCGGCGGGATGAATGGGTGCCGCGACGAACGCGGTCGAGAGGGAGAGGATGAGCGTGCGTTTCATGGGTTGAGTTCCCTAGAGGTCGTCGAAGTCGTCCGCTGCCTTCTTTTTCTTCGGGGCAGCTTTCTTTTTGCTTTTTTTGCGGCGCCTCTTCCGTTGCTTGGCCTTCTTCGCGGCGGCCTCTGCTTCCTGCTTCGCGGCTTCCTCCGCCGCCGCAGCGGCGGCGGCGGCCTCTGCCTCGGCGGCAGGGTCCGGCGCGGGAGCGGCTGCGGG
>JAAZXR010000106.1 GCA_014240065.1 Myxococcales bacterium | reverse complement strand
TCGCCGCTCGTCGTCGGGTCGCCATCGCCGTCGCCGTCGCCGCTCGTCGTCGGGTCGCCATCGCCGTCGCCGTCGCCATCGCCGCTCGTCGTCGGGTCGCCGTCGCCGTCTCCGTCGCCATCGCCGTCGCCGTCGCCATCGCCATCGCCGTCGCCATCGCCATCGCCATCGCCACCAGAGGTTCCCTCGGCGCTCGCGTCGCCCTCCTCCATCACGCCGTCCGCGGTGCCGGATTCCGCGCCTCCCGTGTCAGACACGTCTGCCCCACCGGTGGACGTGTCATCGACTCCCCCACCGTCGCCACACGCGGCGCTCACCGACAAAGGAACAGTCACACAAAACATTCTAAGCCGACGCATACGTTCAGCCTACGCCGCTCTCACGGCGCGAAGCAAGATGTTTCGTCAGCGCGGCTCGCCCCGCCCACGCGGCTCAGCCTCCTCCAGTGCAGAAGTACTCGACGTCTGCGCTGGGTACCGGGAGGTTTTTGAACTCGTCACACGCGGTGCCGCAGAGCGTTATCGCCGTGTATTGGGTGGAGTAGTACCAGCCAGTCTGGTTGTTTTGGCACTCCATGGCCGTGATCTGATCGTAGCTGGTCCCATCCACCGTGACCGTGACGTCCGCCGGGTTCAACGGAGGCACGCTGAGCTGGATTTCACAGGTGGCCACCGCTGCTGCAATGCCGTCGAGGGCGAGGTTGAGCTGCGCCGGGTCATCTCCGGGGTAGTAGTCGAAGTTCGGATCCGGGTTGGGGGCCCCGCCCGCAGCCGCGTAGGCATTGGACTGCGCCACCGTCCCCGCTCCGGCTGCGTCGATTGCCACCACATAGGTCACGATGCCGTCATCGTTGAGTGCGTTACCGATGGAAGTAAGCAGGTCCGAGTTCAGCTCCGTATAGACATACGGCGGGGGAACGGTTTCCACGCAGCCCTGCGGGCCAATCGTGCCGTCCGAGATCGCACCGTCGATGACGAGAACAATACTTCGGTTTTCCGTGGGATCTGGAACTGCAGCCTTCAACGCGGCGACCGACTCTTCAAACCCTGATTTCGTTGGGGTCCAACAATACAGTCCGCCTCCCTCGGTCTCATCGCTGTTGATCACATCGATTCCAGGCAATGCACCAATGATATTGGAACTATTATTGAGCGCGGGTGCGAGGGTTGGATCGTCGAAGCCAGCATCCACCTCGCATGCAGGCCCAAGGGCGGCTACAGTGCCGTTACAGCCGAAGGGATTCACATTCCCATCACAGTATCCTGAAGTGCCAGTGTAGCAATCAAACGCCGTAGGGAACCACTTCGCCCCAAATTTGATGACGTTCTCATATCCCCCTGTCACCTGCGTCACCACATCGACCAGGGTCTCCCAACGCGTGGACATATTTCCAAAGGCTGCGCTCATGCTCCCGGATTTATCCAGCACCAGCACCAGATTCGGTGGGATCACTTGAACGGTCGGATTCTGTGAGAAGCATGGGATCTCGCACTCCGATGAACACATATCCCCGTCGTTCGTATTTCCATCATCGCATCCTTCGGAGATGCCTTGGTACCCATCCCCGCAAATGGTCAACATGCAGCCGCTCATGCAGTCAGACTGGGCCTCCACTCCCGTCAGCGCCCCGTCGTCGCAGGCCTCTCCCGCGGTCGCGTTCAACACGCCGTCTCCACACGCAGCGAGCGTGCAATCCACATTGCACGTCGCCGTCTCCCCGCCCCCTTCGTCGCAGGTCTCTCCCGCCGCGGGGTTCACATAGTTATCGCCGCAGGCGACCTGCGTACAGTCTCCGTCACAGCTGAGCGAGTCGCCCCCTTCATCGCAGGTTTCTCCCGCGGTGGTGTTGAGGTTGCCATCGCCACAGCTCGCCAACGTGCAGTTCGCGTTGCAGGCCGCGGACTCCCCGCCGTCGTCACACTCTTCGCCTGGGTCCACGACGGTGTTCCCGCAGGTCTCGAGGCTGCACGACGCGCTGCAGCCGTCGCCGTCGCTTGCGTTCCCGTCGTCGCACGCCTCCGACGGCCCCTGATACCCGTCGCCACACACCGTGAGCGCGCAGGTCGTCAGACAGTTCGTGGTGCCATCGCCATTATTCGCGCCGTCGTCGCAGGTCTCTCCCGCGGTGGCGTTGATAAAGCCGTCCCCACATTGTGCGGCGCTGCAGTCTGGATCGCAGTTCACGGACTCGCCGGCGCCATCACACGCCTCGCCCGCGGTCGCATTGGTCGTGCCGTCACCACATTCCGCCACAGTACAATCTGCGTCGCAGGAGGCAGATTCCCCGGCATCGTCGCATTGTTCTCCGACATCGACGTTGCCGTCGCCACACTCAGGGTTGTCCCCGTCGCCGTCCCCGTCCCCTGTCGGATCTCCATCTCCGTCTCCATCTCCGTCTCCTGTCGGATCTCCATCTCCGTCTCCATCTCCGTCTCCTGTCGGATCTCCATCTCCGTCTCCGTCTCCGTCTCCGTCTCCGTCTCCGTCTCCGTCTCCGTCTCCGTCTCCGGATGTATTGGAGTCGCCATCGCCATCGCCATCACCATCGCCATCGCCGGCGGACATCGTGCCGGATCCGCCCTCCGCCGAGGCTGTCGTGTCCATCGTCCCGGCTTCGGCCGAGGTGCCGGTTCCGCTGTTCGTCGTCAACCCCGTCAGCCCCTCGTCACCCGACCCTGAGTCACCGCACGCCGCGAGCATCACGCAGAGTCCAACGGGAATAACAAAATGTTTCATGCGGAGACGATACCGAACTTCCTGGTCGAACCCCACGATAAATTATACTGAGCCGGCTGCCACCGCCGCTTGCGGCGCATTCGCCGGCGCGGTAGCCTCTGTATGGCAGATGGAATTAGCTTCCTCAGTAGGTCATGGTCGTGGATTCCGCACGCTGCTTCACGGCGTCATCGCCGCCGTGGTGATCGCAGGCAGCTCGAGCGCGGCCGCTCAAGCGCCAGCGCCACCCCCACCGGTTGCTCAAGACCCGAGCGCGCCCGATTTCGCACACCGAGTGTTGCAGGCGGTCGACGACCTGTATCGGGGGCAGGCCAGTCGGGCGCGCGTGACCATGTCGGTGACCACAAAACACTGGACGCGCACGCTTGAGATGGAGAGCTGGACGCTCGGGACCGATCGGTCTCTCATCCGCATTTTGCAACCGAAAAAAGAGCGAGGCACGGCGACGCTCATGGTCGCCCGTGACCTGTTTACCTACCTCAGCAAGACGGACCGAACCATCAAGATCTCCGGCGCCATGATGGGGGGCGCCTGGATGGGCAGTCACTTCACCAACGACGACCTCGTGCGCTCGAGCCGGCTTTCGGAGGACTTCGACGCCACCCTGTCGGGTCGGGGCGTCGTGGAGGGCGCTGAAATCTACCAGTTTACCCTCACCCCGAAGGAGGGCGCCGCCGTGGTGTGGGGCAAGATCGTCGTGTCCATCCGCGCCGCAGATCTCATGCCCATCGCGCAGGTCTTCCACGACGAGGACGGGGCCGCCATCAAGTCCCTCACGTTCCACGATTTCCGCACGGTTCAAGGGAGAACGGTCCCGTTCTCCATGCGCATGCTCCCGCTCGACAAGCCTGGAGAGTCCACCGAAATCCGTTACACCGAGCTCGACTACGGGATCGCGCTCAAGCCCTCCTTCTTCTCCGTTCAGAACCTCCGCGCGCTGTAGGTCCTACCGATGATCGCGTTGATGGCATGGAGGAGCTTGTGGCGGAACGCGCGGCGTTCCAGCGCCACCGTCGCCGCGATGACGCTCGCGGTGTTCATGCTCATCTTTTATTCGGGGCTCTCGGCCGGGATGATGACGCGGATGCAGTCCAAACTGCTCGACTTCGGGCTCGGGGATGCCCAGGCCTTCCACCCAGGCTACCGCGGGTCGCCCTCGATTTATGAGCGCATTGATGACGTCCCAAATGTCCTCCGCGCGCTCGACGACGCGTCCTTCAACGCGGCGCCACGGCTGCTCGGCTCGGGGCTCGCGGCGGCGGGAAAGTCCTCGGCGGGCGTGCGACTTTATGGCGTCGATCTTGAGCGAGAACCCAAGGTCTCCAAGATCCCCGAGGCGCTGGCCCGGGGCGTGTGGCTCACGGCCGACGACCACAGCGGCGCGGTCATCGGCGCCCGGATCGCGAAGCAGCTCGGCGTCGATGTGGGCGCCGAACTCATCGTGTTGTCCCAGGCTGCGGACGGCTCCATGGCCAACGATCTCTATCGCGTCGCCGGGGTGCTCAAGCCACTCTCGGAAGAGATTGACCGGGGAGGAGTCTTCATCACGGAGCCCGCGTTTCGGGAGCTGATGGTCACGCCAGACGGCGCCCACCAGCTCGTCATCCGGCTGCCCCCGGGCGCCCGCACTCCTGAACAACTCGACCGCGAGGTGACGCGGATGCGAGCGCTCATCCCCACCCTCGACGCCCCCACATGGCGACAGATTAACCCGGGCATCGCCTCCATGTTGGAGAGCGCCCAGGGGGCCCTCGTCGTCATGATGAGCGTGGTGTATCTCGCCATCGGCATCGTGATCCTCAACGCCATGCTCATGGCCGTGTTCGAACGCATTCGCGAGTTCGGTGTATTGAAGGCGCTCGGCTTTGGACCTCGCTTCGTCTTCACGCTTATCCTCGTCGAAGCGATGCTGCAAGCCTCCGTGGCGGCCATCTTAGGCGCGCTGCTGAGCGCCCCCGTCAATTGGTACATGGTCCATCACGGCCTCGTCCTAGAGGGCATGGCCGGTGTCGGCATGATGGGCGTGTCCATGGACGCCGTCTGGCGCAGCGAGGTGTCCGCGGCCACGTACATCGCTCCCATCGCGCTGTTGTTTACGTTTGTCATCCTCGCCACAATCGTCCCCGCGTTGCGCGCCGCGCTCACCGTGCCCGCCGAGTCCATGCGACACACCTGAGGAGCCCCCATGCCATCGTCGATTTCCCTCGCCCGGCTCGCATGGCGCAACATCTGGAGGAACACACGAAGAACGCTGCTGACATTGGCGGGCATTGTCTTCGGGGTTTTCTTCGCCGTCCTCACCACCGGCCTGGCCGACGCGACCTACGGGGACATGATCAACTACGCCGCGAAGATGGGTGTCGGCCACGTCAGCATCGAGCACGAACAATTCATCGAGGCGCCCTCGCTCGAACACACGGTTCAAATTGACGAGGCGTTGCAAAAGGCGACGCGAGAAGACGCGCGCGTTGCCCATGTCTCGCGCCGGATCTCTGGCGCCGTCCTGGTCGCCACCGCCGATGGGAACCAGGGCGTCTCCATGATGGCCATCGACCCCGCCAACGAGGGCGAGGAGACCTTGCTGTTCCTCGACGAGATCAGCGAGGGGGCGCTGTTCGCTCGCGCTGAGGACCGCACCGTCACCATGGGCTCGGCGCTCGCGCAGAACCTGGGGGTCGGCCTCAAAAACAAGGTGGTCGTCACGGCTACCTCAAAATCTGGAGACATCGTCACGGCCATGTATCGGGTCTCCGGCCTGATCACGACCGGCGCGCCCTCCATCGATCGAGGGCTCATCATCCTCCCGCTCGCCGCCGCCCAGGACCTGCTCGGCTATGAGCCCGACGAGGTGACGGCGGCCGCGGTCTACTTGCACGATCACCGGGACGCCGACGCGGTGACTCAGCGATTGGCGGGGCTCACCGACGCTCCCTCGGTCGCCGTCGACTGGAAGCAGTCACAGCCCGAGCTCGCCTCGTTTATCTCGATGAAAGAGGTGAGCGGGGTCATCGTCCAGGCCCTCGTGATGGTGATGCTCGCAGCCGGCATCTTCAACACCATCTTCGTCTCTGTGATGGAACGACGCCACGAATTTGGGGTGTTGCGCGCCATCGGGTTCAGCCCGACCGAGCTGTTTCGGATGGTCAACTGGGAGAGTTTCTGGATCGCGTGCGCGGGTCTGCTCGCCTCGGCGCTCCTGGTCACGTTCCCCTACCTCAAAATCGCGGAGAGCGGTCTGGATTACTCCAAATTAATAGAACCCGGCATGGAGGTGTCGGGGGTGGCCATGGACCCCATCATGAGCATCGGCATCTACCCGGTCAACCTACTCATCATCATCGCGGTCGTGTTCCTTGGCACCATGACCGCAGGCCTCATTCCGGCGTGGCGCGCCAGCCGAACCGAACCAATCGAGGCGATTCACCGCTGAGAACGACCCCAGGGAGCCCGAACAATGCACACACCCACCATCGTCCGCATGTCCAATGTCACCCGCGTGTACAAGCAGTCCTCCTTTGAGGTGCGGGCGCTCGACGATTTATCCCTGGAGGTGCAAAGCGGTGAGTTCACCGCGCTCACCGGTCCATCCGGTTCGGGCAAGACCACGGCGCTCAACCTCATCGGCGCGCTCGACGTCCCAACCTCTGGAACGGTCTTCGTGGACGACAAGGACCTCGGGCAAATGTCCCAGCATGCGCGCAGCGAGCTGAGGAAGCGACGCATCGGCTTCGTTTTCCAAGCCTACAACTTAATCCCGGTGCTCACGGTATTCGAAAACGCCGAGCTCGTATTGCGCTTACAAGGGGTCCCCAGCGCGACACGAAAGGAGCGAGTGATGGCTCTGCTCGATGATGTCGGACTCTCGGGCCTCCACGGCCGGCGGCCCAACGAAATCTCGGGTGGACAGCAACAGCGGGTCGCCATTGTCCGCGCCATCGCCAGTGAACCAGCGGTCACGCTCGCCGACGAGCCCACAGCCAACCTCGACTCCACGACCGCCGAGCAATTGCTCGACATCATGCAAAAGCTCAACGAAGAGCGCGGGGTCACCTTCATCTTCTCCACCCACGATCCGCGCGTGATGGCGCGAGCCAAACGCACCATTCACCTCGTGGATGGACGCGCGCAGCAAGCGAGCCCGTGACCATCCCGCTCGCATGCCTCGCCTGTGTCGTGCTCGCAACGCACGCCTCGCTCGGTGAGGCGCGCGCCTCGCTCCGCGACGCACACGCAGACCCGTCGCCCACGGACGTACCGTCGGCGGAGCTTCCCCTTGAGCCGGTCCCCGGCCTCGACCCCGTCCCCGGCCTCGACCCCGTCCCCGGCCTCGACCCCGTCCCTGGCCTCGACCCCCCGGCGCAGGCGAACGCCCGAGGCTCCCCGGTCTCGTCGCCCGCCGGATCCGCCCCGCCGTCGTCGGTCGCGGCCTTCCCCTCGGCCTCGGAGGTGCTCTCGGGGAGCGTGAGGATGACGGCGGCCTATCTCCACCTCGGTGACGACAACCCCTTCGGCGTCGAAGATGACGCCCTGTCGACCCTCGTGATCCGCGGCATCGCAGACGCCCCGGTTCGCCCGTGGCTCACCATGGAACTCAACTACTTCGTCGAGCTCGGGAGATTTCCGGGATTTGGTGGTGGCGAGGGCACCTTCACCACCGCCGCGACCGCGCAGAGCGCCTATCGCTCCCCGCTGCTCACATGGAACGGATGGAGCCAAGGCACCGTGCGGGGCGCCATTGGTGTGGATCGTTTTGTCCTCCGCATGAAGCGGGGGAACGCGCGGCTGTCCATCGGTCGATTCCCCATCACCCTCACCACGAGCACGCTGATCACCCCCAATGATTTTTTTGCGCCCTTTGGTGCCACCGCCGTTAACCGCATCTACAAGCCCGGTGTCGACGGCGCGCGCTTCGAATACGCGCTGCGGCCCTTCCTCACCCTCGACGTCATGGGTGTCCTCGGAAACGACGAACAAGGAGCCCCCACCTGGACCGACAGCGCGCTCTTGGGCAGCCTCAATCTCGTCGCCGGCGGCTACGAGATTCGCTTTGTCGGCGGCAAGGTGTCGCGCAAGTGGGTCGCCGGCGCGAGCGTCCAAGGGAGCGCCGGCCCCGTCCATCTTCACGCAGAGGGGCACGTGAGCGCCCGGGACCGGGACTCCAACGGGCAGCTCGACCCCCAGCCGTGGGGCGGAAAACTGGCCGCCGGTCCGTCGATCTCGTGGCCGTGGAAAAACCTCTCTGTCGGCGTGGAGTACGCCTATCTTTCTGACGGCGGAGCGACCCCCGCGGACTATCTGCAGGTTCAAGCCGAACAATCCCCGGACGCGCTGCCCTATCTCGGCCGGCACTACCTGAGCTCCTTTGTCGGGGCCGATCTCATCCCCGTCTTGAACCTCTCTGCGATCGGTCTGTTCAATGTGGCCGACGGGTCGGGGCTCTCCGGCGTCTCCTTGAAATACAACGCAGCGGACGAGGTTGACGTGATTCTTGGCGCCTTTGCCCCTTGGGGTGCGCCCGCGTCCACCCCCGATCCCCTCACCCCGTCCTTTGTTCAACTTGGGAGCGAATTTGGAGACGCTCCGCTCACAGTCTACGTGGAGACCCGCGCCTTCTTCTAGGCACCGGCCCCCAAAAGCAGCCCGTTCGTATGTCCATGGCCTGGCGTAATCTCTGGAGAAATACACGCAGGACCGCGATCACGGTCCTCGGCATGGCGTTTGGCATTTTGCTGTCGGTGGTCATCACCGGTATGTCGTCGGGTGCCTACTCAGAGATGATCGACTACGCCGCCCACCTGGGGTCTGGCCACCTCAGCATCGAACACGAAGACTACCGCGACAGCCCTCAAGCCGCGCACCACGTCCAGACACCACCAGAACTCCTCGACGACCTCCGCGCGACGCCAGGCGTGCGACATGTCGTCTCGCGGGTCAGCGCCGCGGGGCTCTTGTCCACCGCCCATGGCAACGCTGGCGCTGCGATCCTCGGCATCGACCCGAACCGGGAGAGCACGTCGACCATGCCCATCCTCGAAGCAGAGACGTCTGGGTCGACCGTGAACACCTTGGAGTCTGGCGGCGTCTGGCTGGGCGCTGGACTCCTCGAAAATCTAGAGAGTCGCCGCGGCAACAAGGTGGTCTTAACATTCACCGATCCAAACGGTGAGGTCGTCACCCGGCTCGCTCGCGTCACGGGGGTTTTGGAGACCGGCGCGCCGAGCGTGGACGGCGGCATCGCTATCATACCTCTCCAAGACCTCCGGGAGTCCTTGGGCTACGACGACACCGACGCTACCTACGAGGTGGTGTTGCTCGACGACCACCGGGAATCCGCCGCCGTCGCGGCCCGAATCAGCGCGCGCCTTGAATCTCCCGCGCGCGCGCTCCCGTGGTTTATGTCTCAGCCGGAGCTGGCGAGCTTCATCGCCGTCGACGGGTCCACCGGCATCATCATTCAGTTCATCGTCTTGCTGCTGCTGTCAGCCGGCGTGTTTAATACGATCTTTGTGAGCGTCATTGAGCGCCGGCGCGAGTTCGGGATTCTACGAGCGATCGGGTTCTCGAGGGCGCAGATCTTCCGGCTGGTGCTCGCGGAGAGCGCGTGGCTGGCGGCCCTCGGTGTCGTCGTAGGGGCCCTGAACACCGTGGGCCCCTACCTCTACCTCCATGAGCACGGAATCGATTTCTCCGCCATGATTCAGCCCGGCACGGAGGTTTCCGGTGTCGCCATGCAGCCCGTGCTCAAGGTTCGACTCTACCCCGTCCAGGCCCTTCGGCTGGTGGTGGTGGTGGTGGTGGCCACGCTCGTCGCGTGCTGGAACGGGTAGTTGCGGGCGTGGACACCCACGGCGAGC
>JAAZXR010000105.1 GCA_014240065.1 Myxococcales bacterium | reverse complement strand
GGGAGCCCAAGCCGGCCGCCAAGCCCAAGCCGGCCGCCAAGGCTCCGGCGGGCAAGAAACCCGCGCGAACCAGCGCAAATATCCGTGTTGACCTCGCGAAGCTCGACGTCCTCCAGAACCTGGTAGGCGAATTGATCATCGCGGAGAATATGTTCCGTCACAACCCGATGTTGTTGGAAATCGACGACGAGAACCTCACGAAGGCGCGGGCTCAGTTGATCCGCGTCACCCGAGAGCTTCAAGACATCGCGACCTCTGTTCGAATGATCCCCGTGGCGGCGACGTTTCAAAAGATGAACCGGATCGTCCGAGATGTCTCCACGCGCCAAGGGAAGAAGGTGAAGATCAGCCTCGAGGGTGAGTACACGGAAGTGGACAAGACCGTGATCGAGAAGCTCTCTGATCCGCTCGTCCACCTGGTCCGAAACTCGGTCGATCACGGGGTCGAGACCATCGATGAGCGGCTCATCGCCGGCAAAGAGCCCGTCGCGAACGTCACCCTCTCCGCCAAACACCAGAGCGGCGAGATCTGGATCACAGTCAAGGATGATGGCAAGGGGCTGCACCGCGAGAAGATCCTCGATCGCGCGAGGAGCCGCGGGCTCCTCCAAGGTGAAGGCTCCAAGCTCAAGGACTCCGAGGTGTGGCAGTATATCTTTGAGCCGGGCTTCTCGACCGCGGCAGCCGTCACCGACATCTCCGGACGCGGTGTCGGCATGGACGTGGTCCGAAAGAACGTAGAGGCCCTGCGTGGCCGCATCGACGTCGAGAGCGTGACCGGATCAGGGAGCGAATTTATCATGAGAATTCCGCTCACCCTGGCGATCATCGAAGGCATGCTCGCGAGGGTCGGTGAGCAAAAATATACGATCCCGATGCTGTCGGTGAAGGAATCGATCCGGGCGTCGCACGACATGATTCGTGAGATGCCATCGGGCTCGCAGATGCTCAGTCTGCGGGGCGCGCTCATCCCTATTTTGCGAATCGACGAATTTCACCAGGTCCACCGCGCGGACGGCCCCTTTGACCTCGAAGAGGGCATCCTCGTGGTCGTGGAAGACGGCAACGACCTCGTGGGCCTTTTCGTCGACGAGCTCGTCGGTCAGTTTCAGACGGTTATCAAGCCCTTACCAGGCCTCCTCGGGAGACCCAAGGGACTCGCGGGGATGTGCCTCCTCGCCAACGGCGACATCAGCCTCATCCTCGATATCAAATCAATCGCAGATGGTAGCGGCGACCTCCCGATCGTCGACGACCCTGAGGAGCTTGAGCAACCCGCCGCCTAAGGAAAGAACCACCAACTATGTCGAGCCAAAGCTTCGTTCAATCGCTCACGAGCAAGTCCACCTCCTCCGGTGACCGCCGTCAATTCCTCAGTTTCTCGCTCGCGGACCAAGCCTTCGCGGTGCCGATTGAAGAGGTGCGTGAGATCACGGGGATTCAACGGTTTACGCCGGTCCCAGACGTGAAAGAGTTCGTTCGTGGCGTCATCAACCTGCGCGGGGCCATCATCCCCATCCTCGACATCCGAATGCGCCTCGGGCTCCCGGAAGGCAGCTACGGCCACCGCTCCTGCATCGTCGTCGTTGACCTTGACGGTGACCCCGTTGGCCTCCTCGTGGACTCGGTCCAGGAGGTCGCCAACATCGACGCTGACAGCATCGAGAACCCTCCAAAATTCGACACCAGCAGCTCGGCGCAGTTTATCCAAGGGATCGGTAAAGTCTCGGACGAAATTCGCTTCATCCTCGACATCAGCTCCATCGCACGGCATTAGGGTCTTATGTCCGGTGTCCGAGGAAAATATGTTTCTGCGGGCTCCAACGGCGGTCCACTGGAGTTAAACAACCTCGATTTTCACCGCTTGAGTGGTCTCATCCGCGCCCACTCCGGCATCTCGATCGCTCCGGACAAGGCGATCATCCTCGCCTCTCGGCTTCGACCGCTGCTGCGAGAAAAGGACTACTCGTCGTTCGAGGGTTTCGTCGCAGATGTGCTCCGAAACCCCTCGGAGGAGCTGATGGGCCATATCATCGATCGCGTCGCCACGAATTACACCTACTTCTTCCGTGAGCGCGAGCACTTTGAGTATCTACAACACACGGCGCTCCCAGAGTTGACGGCGCGTCTCCAGCGTGAGCGCTGCACAGACCTGCGAATTTGGAGCGCCGCTTGCTCGACTGGGGCCGAGGCCTACTCGATCCGGATGGTGCTGGGTGAATTCTTTGGGGAGCGATATGACGAGTGGCGAGCGGGCGTCTTGGCGACGGACATCTCCTCCACAGCGTTGGCCGCCGCCGCCGTCGCCGTCTACTCACCTCAAGCGGTGAGCAAGCTCCCCGCCACGCTCCGCGCTCGATACTTCGAACAGCTCGACGTCCCTGACCAACGCTTCCGTTTCCGCGAAAAATTTCGAAGCGATGTCATCTTGCGCCGGCTCAATCTCCACTGCGCAGAGGTCCCATTTCGTCAACGGATGCACATCGTGTTCTGCCGCAATGTCTTGATGTATTTTGATCTCGCCGGCAAGGCGTTCCTTGAGAGTCGGATGTACGACCTCCTGGAAGAGGATGGTCTGCTCGTCATCGGGCTGACGGAGACGCTCCAAACGGAAGACGCGCTGTTCGAACACGTGGAGCATGGCGTCTTCCGGAGGCGAAGGAGTCCAACGGGGTCATGAGCGCCGCCGGAGACACGCCGCCCCCCATCCGAGTGCTGTTCGTGGACGACAGCAAGATTCAACAGGGCCTATGGACCCGTCTCCTGGCGCAGAGTGACGACATCGTGGTCGCCGGGTCGGTGGGCTGTGCCGAGCAGATCATGGAATCGCTGGCCACCGTACAGCCAGACGTCATCCTCCTCGACATCAACCTCCCAGGGATCAGCGGGGTCGAATTCCTCGAGCGAGCGGACAGCCGCTCCCTTCCGCCGTGCATCATCTTGAGCGCCTTCGTTCACGGCGCCGCGAACCTGCGCGCGCGCGCCCTCGCGGCGGGTGCCGTAGACATCATCGCCAAGCCTCGAGAGGGAAGCCCCGCGGAGATCAAGGAGGTGTTCGGCAAGGTGCGGTCGACGATCCTCAGGGTCTACCACGGTCCAAATGGCGGCGCGCTCCCGGCGGAGAGCTGCGCGGTTGAGGTCCCGGAATTCGGTGCGACCGCGGTCTCACCGGCGCTGAGCGAGCGGCTCCGCGGATCCGAAGGTTCACCCTCGATCCACACAGCAATATTAATCGGCTCAAGCACGGGAGGCCCCGCCGTGCTCGCCAAGATCCTCGTCAAGCTGCGCCGACCGCATCCCCCTGTCTTGATCGCCCAGCACATCTCCTCCAAGTTCACGCGGTCGCTCGCGAGGAGCCTGCGAGAACAGACCGGCCTCCACGTCGTGGAGGCGAGGAGCGGCGACGCGATCCAGGTGAACACCGTCTACGTCGCGCCTGGCAACCGACATATGCGGGCGCGGCTCGTGAACGACATCCCGATGCTGCTGACGGTCGCTCCGCTCCCCGGTTGCCATCACTGCCCATCGGTGGATGAGATGATGTCCTCCGCTGTCACCGCGTTCGGCCGCCGCGCGCTGGGCGTCCTGCTCACCGGAATGGGCACCGACGGCGCCGCAGGCCTCCTGGCGATGCACCACGCTGGCTGCCGCACCATCGTACAAGACGAGGCGTCATCCACGGTCTTTGGCATGCCACGCGCGGCCATTGAACGCGGGGGCGTGGACGTGGTCGGATCTCCCGACGTGATCATCGACGAGATCGAGCGATGGATCCGTGCGTCGAAGGCCGGATGATCCCTCACAGGGTCTCGGTGAGATATTCGGCGACATCTGGATAACGAACTTGGATGTCTTGGAGGCTCGATTCCGCGTCAGAGCACATCAGCACCCCTTCGAAGATCGCGGCGGTCGCGTCATTAATGATGTCGTTGGCGACGGCCGGATCAAGAAACGTGGGATCGCAGTCGAACAGCGCCCCGGCGAACTGCGCGCCGCAGATACCCACGTCAACGGCGATCTCCAGGATGTCTTTTCCCTCGTTATTCTTCAGCTCGCAGATGTCGGAGAAAACGAGGTGACCGGTGTTCTCGATGCCCACCAGATGTTTCCGGGTCCCAGTGCCCTCGTAGGCGGACTGCGTGCTGCTGTAGCTCACTACGGTGTCTGAGAGCGCACCTAAAAAGAGGGTCGACTCTGTGGCGACGTTGGCTGGCACCGCGCCTCCGGAAGCCATCGGGACGATGGCTCGTACTCCAGGCTTGCTGCCAAAGTCGGCGACCGCCGCGCCTCCAGCGCTGTGTCCTACGACCCCGATCCGCGTCATGTCGACGTACGGCTCAATGAAGGCGAAGCCGTCCGTGCCTGCGGCGAGCGAGTTGAGGAGCGCGTCCGTATCTGCCGAGAGGTCTTGACTCCCCGTGGGATCATCCGGACACGCGATGGCCAGAAGATCCCCGAGAAATAGCCCCGGGTGATCCATGGCGACCACGACGAACCCGCGACTCGCCCAGTGCGTCATTTGAGTGAGCGAGACCGAGGCCCACGCCGCGGTCCCGTGCACGTACGCGATGACCGGATAGGGGCCGTGACTGGAGTCCAACGGGAGCTCGTCTCCACAGTCACACACCTGGAATGGCGTCTGCTCGTCCGCGATCAAGCCTTGCTGGCTCGGGGGGAGTTTGATCCGCGGATCGTATATCTTCGGCTCGAAATCCTCGGTGTCGAGGCTCGCCGGATACCACACCTCCGCGACCCTCCCGGCCACGGTCAACGTTCGGGCACCGACCTTCCACGGTCCCGGAGCGCTGAGGTCCGAGGGGCGCTCAAGCAGCGCCGCGCCGTCACATCCTGGGCTCTCGGCTCCGCCATCGCCATCGCCGTCGCCGTCGCCGTCGCCGTCGCCGTCCCCACCGCTCGTCTCCATGGCCGCGCCGGTTTCACCGTCGCCCCCGTCCTGCGAGGGATCCGCACACGCCGAAACCAACATGATACAGCCCGCGACGAGCGCTCCACACACACAATAACGGTGACTCATGAGCACGAGCATACCCCCCCGACGCGGCACGATGTCAACCCTGCGCGCCTTCAATGTCGAGAGGGTCGCAGGATCGGCGGGCTGCCACGGTTCGGTCACCACGCTCGTCGCGGAGCGCAGCGCGGGCTATGGTGCGGCTATGGCCAAGCCGTGGACTACCCTCGCCTGCGTCTCCACCGACGAAGGACCACTCGAGCTTCGGCAGCGCGATCTCGATGACTTCTTGATCGTCGTCGGCGGGCGAGTGCTCATGAGCAGCAGGGCCCATCGCTCTGAGATTGAGGTCGCATCCCTCGCGTGCCAACGCGTGCGCGGCGTCGTCGCGCCCCGTGTCCTCATCGGCGGCCTGGGCATGGGCTACACCCTGCGGGCTGCCCTCGACGAATGTCCCGCGGATGCGACCGTGTGGGTCGCCGAGCTCAACGCCGATGTCGTCGCGTGGTGTCGAGGTCCCCTCGCGCCCCTGACAAAAGATGCGCTCGCAGATCCGCGCGTGCGGGTTCACGTCGGAGACGTGGCGAAGCTGATCCGCGAGACCTCTCGCAGCGAGCGCTGGGACGCGATCATCCTCGACCTCTACGAGGGGCCCCACGCGGCCTCGCAATCAACTCGCGACCCCTTCTACGGCGCTGGAGCCCTCGATTCGACCCGCACCGCCCTCACCGACCGCGGCGTCTTCTCTGTGTGGTCGGAGGAGCGCGACGCCCATTTCGAGCGGAGACTGAACAAGTCCGGCTTCGATTTTGAGTACGTCCGGGGCGGTCGCGGCGGCCGGCGTCACCCGGTGTACATCGCTCGTCCCGCCGGACGACGCGGGAGCTCGGCGTCTCATGGACGGCATCCCCTACACCGTTCGGAGCGCTCCAAACGCGACGCGCGGGCGAAGCCTAAGAAGTAGACGCGGGCTCAATCTGTCGCCTCGTCGGCGATATCCTCGTTCCCGTGGGGGGCGAGCCTCCCCGCTGAACACACCGGCCGCCTCGCCTTGAAACGAATTTACCTAGGAAAATTCGATTTTCGACAGATGACTACGGCACACACCGTGAGCCCCATGTAGACTCTAAGTGTGCGTCGTGAACTGTTCTCATTTCTTCTACCGATCGCGGTGATCGCCCTCTCGGTTTGTACAGCGCGCCCACTCACCGAGGAGGCGTACCGTGACGTCGCGCCCCAGGCGGGCGGGCGGCACACATGCATGACGTTGATCGACGGCTCCGTCACCTGCTGGGGTTCGAATCAAGAGGGGGAGACCACGCCGATCGAGGGACCCTTCCTGACGGTAGACACCGGATTCGCCCACACCTGCGGGCTGCGAAATGATCGCACCGTGGCGTGTTGGGGGTGGAACGAGTTCGGACAGTCAACCCCCCCCGCCGACGACGTCTTCTTCGCGATATCGGCGTCTCGAACTCACACCTGCGGGATCACCATTGAGAACCAGATCAAGTGTTGGGGATGCGGCAACGGGGGCGGAGAGTGCACCTTTGGGATCCCAGCCGACGAAATCCCCGCGGGTGACTACACCGCGGTGTCGGCGGGGGACTACCACACCTGCGGGATCACCACAGGTCGCGAGCTGCGTTGCTGGGGTCTTCAGGGCAGCGGCCGTATCGCGGCTCCTGAGGGGTTCTACACCGAGCTCGCGGTGGGAGGGTCGCACGCGTGCGCCATCTCCACGGACCGCCTCGTCGCGTGCTGGGGTTGCGGTGACGGAGTCAACCAGTGTGGCGATTTTGATTTCGGTCAGGGCACGCCCCCCGAAGGCACCTTCGTACAGATCGAGGCGGGTGGCTCCAACACCTGTGGCCTCACCACCGAGGGCACCATCGAATGTTGGGGCTGCGGCGACGGCGTCGTCGACTGCGGGGCTCAAGATTTTGACCAGTCCATCCCCCCAGAGGGGGTGTTCACTGATCTCAGCGTCGGGCTGCGTCACGCCTGCGCCACGCGAGAGAGCGGTGAAATCGAATGCTGGGGCTGGGACATTTTTGGACAGGCATCCCCGCCAGAAGACCTGGCGCCCTCCGAGCCGATCCCACCAGACGAAGGCACCACGACCAGCTTGTAGACGCCTCCGCCAGCCGGCGCGGCGCTCCCCAGCACATCATCAGCGATCCAGCTGGAGCAGGTCGTCCCAGGTCTCCCGGCGGACGACCACCCTCGCCACGCCATCGCTCACGAAGATCACCGCGGGGCGCGGGACCTTGTTGTAGTTGCTGCCGAGCGCGTAGCCGTACGCCCCGGTGACCGGCGTCGCGACGACATCGCCGACCGCGTAGTCGCTCGGCAGCCGACCTTCACGAACGAGGAGGTCACCCGACTCGCAGTGCTTCCCAACTAGGCGCACCACCGCCTCTCGCGCTTCGGACACCGCGCGCGGCAGGAAGGTCTCATATCCGCTCCCGTACAGCACCGGGCGCGGATTGTCGCTCATGCCCCCGTCCACCGCCACGTAGGTGCGCACCCCTGGGATCTCCTTGATCGTGCCTATTTGGTACAGCGTCACCGCCGCCCCCGCGACGATCGCTCGTCCGGGCTCCGCCGTGATCCTCGCGCTCACGCCCTGCGCCGCGCAGGCGCGCCGGATACTCTCTCCCCACTCGAGGAGCCCATCGGAGCGCTCCCCCTCCACATACGCCACGCCGAGACCGCCTCCAATACACAGCTCCTCAAGCCCGAGCGGGTTGAAGATCGGCGCGAGCACCTCGATCACCCTCTCGAACGACCTCACGTCGAAGACTTGGCTTCCCACGTGGGCGTGGAGCCCGACCAAATTGATCGCCTCGCTTTCTTGGGCCTGCTTGATGGCCTCATGCGCGTGGCCGGCCCGCACGCCGAAGCCGAACTTCGAGTCGTCTTGCCCGGTCTGAATGAACTCGTGGGTGTGGGCCTCAACCCCCGGCGTGATTCGCAGCAGGACCGCCGGCGGCGCGAGCCCTTCGCTCACGAGTGACTCGATGCGGCGCAGCTCGTCGAAGCTGTCTGCCACGACGCGATGAACTCCCTGCTCCATCGCGTAGCGGAGCTCGCGCGAGGACTTGTTGTTCCCGTGCAGCACGAGGCGGTCAGCGGGGACCCCCGCCGCGAGCGCCACGTGCATTTCACCGCCAGAAGCGACGTCGATATGCATCCCCTCGTCAGCGACGAGGCGCGCCATCTCTTTGCACAAGAAGGCCTTGCTCGCGTAGGCGACCCCCGGCCCAAACGCCCGCAGCGCCTCCTGACACCGCGCACGAATGTGCGCCTCGTCGTAGACGAACAAGGGCGTGCCGTACTCCTCCGCGAGCGTGAGCGTGTCGACCCCGCCGATGCACAGGTTTCCGGTCGGACCTACGCTAGACGTCATCGGCAACAAGGAGGCGGGCAGCGCGGTCATAGGCCGACGCTATCACCAAAATCCGCGGTGAGGTACGTCCGCGACGCCCCACGCCGAACGGCCGCTAGCGCGCCCGAGGATCCCGTAGACCCGCGTCCTCAAAGCCCTTACGACGCAGACCGCAAGAGTCACATCGCCCACAAGGCGCTCCCCCTTCACCTGGATCGTAACACGAGTGCGTGGCGCCATAGTCGACCCCAAGCTCCAGCCCGAGCTTGATGATGTCGGACTTGTGCAGGTCGATGAGCGGGGCCCGAATCGCGAGTCGGTCGCCCTCCACGCCGGCCTTGGTCGCGAGGTTCGCCATGGTCTCGAACGCGGCGATGAATTCTGGGCGGCAATCGGGATACCCGGAATAATCGACGGCGTTGACCCCGGTGTACAGGGCGCGCGCGCCGAGCACCTCGGCCCACGCCACCCCGAACGACAAGAACACGGTGTTGCGAGCCGGCACGTAGGTCGCGGGGATCGACGAGACCGCCTCCTCACTCGATCGATCTTTCGGGACCGGGATGTCATCCGTCAGCGCCGAGCCTCCGAATCTTCGAAGATCGAACTCGACGACCGCGTGCTCCCGCACGCCGAAGGACTCCGCGATCTGGCGCGCGGCCTCAAGCTCCACCCCGTGCCGCTGCCCATAGGAGAACGAGAGCGCGTAGACCTCTGCATGATCTCGGATGGCCAGGGCCAGCACCGTCGTGGAGTCGAGTCCACCGCTTAGCAGTACGACCGCCCTATCGTTGTCGCCGGAGCTCAAGGTGCTCTCATGGTACATGCGATGTCGTCCCCCTCAACAGGGGCCACCGCCAAACATCGTCGTTCACACAGCGTCACGCGCGGACCAGCGCTCCGCGCGCGCGAACTTCACCCGACCTCATTGGGGCAGGAAACAGTTGATGGAGGTCTCGATCTGAAAGTTGCTCGCGCCGTAGCAGCGCTCCGCATGAAAAATGTCCATGGAGTAGGTAGAGCCCGGGCTCAATCCGAGGTTGTCGAGATTCACAGACCCCATGGTCGAGCTGTGCATCCCGCCAAGATCCACCACGAGCTGTCCCTCAATGAAGATCCACAGATCATCATCCCCGGTAAACGAGAACACCTGCCCAGGCTGGTAGACGAAGAAGGTGTGAAGCTCCGTCGTAAACGCCCCATTTCCTGCGCCGATGGGCGTGAAATCGTTGGACGAAAACGAGAAGAAACCCGGTGAGGTTTCCGTGAGTTGAATGCTCCCAGCCACCGGTACGTTGGTTCCTGGCACGTCGTTGTACCACTCCGCGAAGGTCTGCGCGCTGGTGATTTGGACGGCCGTTCCGGTCCAGTTGGAAGGTGGCGGCGGTGGCGACGGATTGTACTGCGGCTTTTGATCGGTCCCCAGCGCGTTGAGAACGAGCCCTGGATACGCGGTGTTGCCGCTGTAGCTGCAGCCAAAATCCGGATGTGCGTTCTCAAAGTCTCGAAACATCGCCGGCAACAGACCGTTGCAAGGGTCGCCGTCTCCATCGCCGTCTCCATCGCCGTCTCCGTCTCCGTCTCCGTCTCCGTCTCCGTCTCCGTCTC
>JAAZXR010000104.1 GCA_014240065.1 Myxococcales bacterium | reverse complement strand
GTCACCGTCGCCGTCGCCGTCGCCGTCGCCGTCCCCGGAGGTGGAGGGGTCGCCGTCACCGTCGCCGTCGCCGTGCCGGTTTCGTCACCGTCACCGTCGCCGTCGCCGTTGGTGTTCGACTCGCCGTTGCTCGAGAAGCCTGTCAGACCAGTGTCTTCTGGTTGGGGATCCGAACAGCCGGAGGTCACGGCGAGCAAGGACGCAAGAATGCCGAAGCGAAAACCAACTCTACTCATGGCGGGATGATACCCGGCCGCGGGGCGTTTATCGCGGCAAAATGCCGCCGGAAGTTGCGGGTGCTCGCGGCACAACCCAAAAAGGCAGGTAACGTGCCGGGATCGAAGTGACTTCAAGTGCGCGTTTTGCGGATCTGCCCGAAAGTGGCGCAGTGGAGCCAGGAACGAGCCGCTACGGTGGCTCCGCAGCCGCAAATCAATTCGCGTTTGTGTCCTTCGCTGGGTCGGATGGAGTTCAAGATGGTTTGTCTGAAATTGCTCGCTGTCGACCTTGCGAGGATCCTCGGAGTCGCCGGCGGCGGGATCGAGCAGTGCGGCGAGGCATGGAGCGGTCCTCGCATAGGAGCGACATCGCCCCATCTCGGCCGCGCACGGGACGGGGTCAAGAGGGACAACGGACGTGCGATGATAGGGAGCGTGCGCGAGCACCACGGGCTACCTTGAAAACCGTCGTTATTCAGACCTCGACGCCAGTGCTCCTCATATGTGAGGAGGGAGAAAAGAGCGCCGCGATGCAGCTGGCGCAAGCGCTCCTCGTCGGAGATGCGGAGCCGGAGCTCATCGTGATCGAGCGGAGCAACTTGCTTGAGCTTGATATTGCACTGGCGGCGCAGACTCGCCGGTCGGTGATCGTCCCATGCGTGGCGCCAATCATCGAGAAGAAGGTGCGCGAGCGGACCTCGCAAGCGCTGGTCGACGGGCATCTGTATGCAGACATCTCATGGTCGAGCTCCTCGCCTCGGCGCCCACTTCCGGCGATTCGAAAGCTCGTCACGCGCTTGGCGGATTCAGCACCGACACCTCTCACCTCGGCGCCATCGAGTGGCGAGGATTCGGGGATCGCGCCGAGTCCATCATCGGCGTTGGCAGGCGCTCATGAGAAGAAGGGGGCGACGATTCAGATGGCCTTCGCGCCTTCGCAGCCGCTGCAGCCGCTGCCGCCGCTGACCGGGATCGCGAAGGCGACGACCGGCGCCAAAAGCCCGCCCGTGATGGGCCATGACTCCGGGGTCGATTTCCCGGTCGTTCCATCGGCGACGGCCGCCGCGCCCGAGGCCCCGACATCACACGCGCCCGCCGCCGCGCCACCCGTGGTCCCGCCGCGAAGTGCAGGTCCCACCGTCTCAAAGGCCGCGCCGGCCACGGCCTCCGTGGACGTCGACGGGCTCTTTTCGACCACATCCTCGGATTCGGATTCGGAGGCGTCGGCGGTCGCACAGAGGCCGGTGGGGGCGATGGACTCGTCGTCGGGAGTGATTGCTGGCGCCGCCGCATTTATGAGGACGCAGCGACCAGGCCTCGTCGTAGGGGTCATCATCGGCGGACTCATCGTCGGGATCGGCGGGATCGGCGACCGGCGCTCAGGAGAGCGCGCGGTCCTGGCCGCCAAGGCAGAAGAACCAGCGTTCGCCGCGAAGGTTGCAAAGGGGCCAGCACCTACGCGGTCGGCGACGGCGGGCGAGGTCCAAAATACCCCCGCGGTACCAGCGGAGGCCGCCCCGGCAGATCGCCAGCCAGTCAATGATGCACCGGACGTGAAGGCAGCCGCCGCGGTGGCGCGCGAGCCCGAGGTCCCCTCGGAGGCCGCGGTAGAGGTCGCGGTTGCGTCGGCGAAGGGTGTGTCGCCCAAGGATGCGACGCCGCCCGTGAATGCGAACGAGTCCGCAGCGGTAGAGGACGCGGAGGGCGCCAAGCCTGAAGTGCACGCCGGAGCGAAAGCGAGCGGCGTGGCCGTCCGGGTAGGCGACTTGTATGTGCTCTCGGCTCCGGAAGGGCTGTCGCCCACGCGATGGCTCAAGGCGGCGTTGTACTGCAAGGATCTTGTGGCGGAGGGCTCGGATCTATGGCGGCTCCCGGCGCGGCGTGATTTTCGAAGACTCGTGGAGATGAGACCGTTCCCCGCGCCGCGACTGTGGACGTCAACGAAGGCCTCCTCCGATGGAAAAAAGGCGTTTCTTTATCAGCGGAGCCGCGGTTTTTTCGCTAAGCTTGAGAAGCATCGACGGGCCGAATTCGTGTGTGTTCGTGATGCCCAGATCCCCTAGCGCGCCACACACAGACTTCAGCCTATGACCAGTTCCGGATCCCCAGTGACGATTCCGCTCGGTATTTCCCCCTCCGAGTTACCCGCGCTCTCTACTCATCGACTTGAGGTGCTGAAGACGGCGAATGATCCCAACGTCACGGTCGGCCAAATGGAAGAGGTGATCGGGCGGGATCAGTCGCTCGCGTTGCGGGTCTTAAAGATCGCGAATTCACCCTTGTACGGACGGTCAGGAGATGTGAAGAGCATCCGACGCGCGGTGTTCTTGCTCGGACGAGATCAGATCAAGCACGCCGCCGCGGCCCTCGCGATCGCGCCCATCTTCGATATGGACGTGGAGGGGCTCGTGGATGGGACCGTGCTGTGGAAGCACGCCCTCGCGACGGCGTCATGGGTCGAGCGGATTTCAAAGTACGCCGGTCGGCGCATGCCGGAGCATATGTACACCGCGTCGCTCATGCACGATATCGGCTTGGTCATCATGTTGAAGTGCGTGGACCAAGAAGTGTCGATCATCGAGACGGCCCGGGACGAAGTGCGCGCCGTAGAAGACGTGGAGCGCGAGAGGTTGGGCACCGATCACGGCGCGCTGGCGGCGGCCGTCTGCGAAGCGTGGGGCCTCCCGGCCGCGCTCGCGCAGCTGCTGGCGACGCATCACGAGCCGGCGGACGGCGTCGGGCAGCTCCTCGGACTCGGCCAGTGGATGGCCCGCCACACCGGGTTCCCCGAATTCGACTGGATGTCGGTCATGGCCTGCGCGTCTCACGAGCAACTCGACGCGCTCGATCTCAACGATGAAGACGTAGAGAATATCCTCGTGGATGTGGAATTCGTGAGGGAAGAGGTCGCCGTCCTCGGGTTCAACTGAGGCGGCGCCACATCGCGCGGGGCGGCGCGGAACGCCGCCCTCCTAATTGTCAGGCCGGCTTTTGGAACTTAAGGGTCATGCGGTCACTCTCGCCGATGGCCTCGTACTTCGCCTTGTCCTTGTCGTCCACCGAGAGCGTGGGGGGGAGGCTCCACACTCCCTCTGGGTGGTCGTGCGTGTCTTTTAGATTGGCGTTGATTTCGGAGCTCTCCGCCAACGAAAAACCGGCGGCTTGGACCTGCTGGGTGAGCCAGTCTTGGGGGACGTAGCCCTGCTCGGCCGACTTGACCGGGTCCGCTCCCTTGGTCCCGCGGTGCTGGATGATTCCCAGGGTTCCGCCGGGTTTGAGGACGCGAGACACCTCCTTGAGCGTGGCCTCCATCTCCCCGCGTCGGGCGGCGCCATGAAGGCCCCGAAAGATGAGGACCGCGTCGGCGGAGTTCGCTTCTCCCAACTCAAATTTGCCAGGCTTTGACGGGATCACCACCCCGACCTTCCCGTAGAGGTCCGCGTTGGACGCGAGGAAATCTCGAGTGCGCCTCGCGTAGTAAATCGAAGATTCGGTTTCTGGTCCGTTCGGATCGCCGCTGTTGACGACAAGACTTCCATTTTTGGCGAGCAGCGGCGCGAGGATCTCGGTGTACCAACCAGCGCCCGGGCCCACTTCGATCACGGACATGCTGGGGCTAATTCCGAGAAATTCGAGCGTCTCCTTTGGGTGACGGGAGCTGTCCCGATCCGAGTTTCCAGGGCGACGGTGTTGGCTCGCGAGGATCTTGTCGAGCATCGCCGCGGTCGTGGTCGGCTCGGTGCCAACCAGAGTTTTTGCCTCTGCCCTGAGCTCGTCAGTCCATCGGGTCGTCTCTTTTTCAGAGGCGACTTTCAAGTCCTTGAGGCGTTTTTGGATCTTCGCGAGTTTCTCCTCTTCGGCAGCCTTCTTTTCGGCTTCCGACGTCGGAGCGGCGTCTCCGTCGCTCTTTGTCGGTGAGGGGTCGGGAGTGTCGGCTGCGTCGACGGGCTTCGCTTTGCTCGGAGTCGCCGAGGCGTCGTCCGATTTGACCTGCTGTTCCGATGCGTTCGGAGAGCAAGCAAAGGCGAGCATCGCGATGGGGAGTGAGAGAAAATAGTGCGGTCGCATGCGGGAGTTCTACCGCCAAATGACGGCGAAGATCTCACATTTCTCGCGGTGGTACGTCGCGCGTCCCTCGCGCCGCCGGCGCCATCGGCCGGGAGGCACGACCGGAAGCGGTGGCGCATCATCTTCGACGCGCGTGAGATTTGCAGACGCCGTTCGAAGCGCAGTGGTGGACGGACAGCGCTTGTGTACCGGCTTGAGACGATCAGTGTGCGCGGGTGTCGTGAAACGCCTTGCTCGTGAACACAGCGCTGATCTTATCCGGGTTTTTCATTTAACATTCCAAGGGATCCGTCGATTGTCTGTAGGTCGGCCACGGCGGCGTCCGCAGGGGCACCGTCACCGGCGCTCGTGTCGCGGGGTGCGAGGAGTCTGGAGTCTGCACAACACATGCATAGCGATCAATACGCAGTGAACCGCGGGATGGTCCCCGACATCGCCTCTGGGACATACCCGGCCGATTTGCTCATCCCGGCGATGAAGCGGACGCAGCTGCTCGGACATCCGGGCGCGGTCGTGATGTTCGAAGTCTCGGTGTCGGCCGTGGCGCCGAGGGGAGCTGAGACGGCTGAGCTCTTGAAGATGCTCGTCGCGGAGGTTCGCGAGTCGGGAGGACCGGGTCAGCTGGTCTTTCGGATGACGCCCACAAGGATCGCCGTGCTCATCTCTGAGGAGACGCTCTCCGCCGCGAGCTCGATGGCGGATGTGACGAGGCGTCGATTCTCGGATCGCGCCAAGCTCAAAGAGACGAGCCTGTTTTCTGTGAGCGGCGGCGTCGCGGAGTTTACGCGGGAGAACAATGCGCGGCGCGCTCTCGAGCAGTCGATGCAAGCGCTGAGACTCGCCCAAAACTGGGGCGGCGCGAAGGTGGTTGAGTTCGAGTCTTCTGTGCCGATTGGGCCTGCGAATGATCGCCCGGCGCGCGCGCTAGTCGTCGAAGACGACCAGTCCATCCGAGCGCTGATGAGAGAGACCCTCATTCGCGCCGGCTTCGATGTTACCGAGGCGGGCGACGGCGCTGAAGGGTTTCAGACCGTCTCAACGAGCAGGTTCGATTTGGTCGTCCTCGACGTGATGATGCCGCATGTTGGTGGTCTGGAGATGTGCCAACGGATGCGCGCTCACGACGAGCTTTCTAGGATCCCGGTGTTGATGGTGTCCGCGCTGTCGGATCCGGTGGATCGTGTGGAGGGGCTGGAGATCGCCAACGACTACATGTGCAAACCATTCTCGTGCGATGAGTTGGTCGCCCGGGCGAGGGCGCTCCTTCGCCGAAACCCGCCGCCCACGACGGTTCCACCCGTGCGAGGTGTATAGCAATGCGAGCGTTCCTCATAGGTCTGCGGGGCCCGCACATGTCCAGAGGGGATGCTCCGTGGGATGGTTGAACAAGCGCTCCGACAGCACCTCCTCAGCGGGATCGTCCCCGACGCGAAGACCGGGCTCCTGTACGCCGATCTGGTAGACGTCGTAGGTCGTCGCTGCGGAGAGGTGGACGGAGGTGTGCCGTTCGCGGTGCTTGAGCCCTTTGATCTAGACGTGGGGATCAGAGCATTCATTGGTTGTCTCGACGCGGTGGGACCGGCGCTGCTCGAGACGATGATCTGGGGGAGCGTTGACGCGCGGCGGGTGATCTGTGTGTACACGGGGACAGCCCCGGACGGGCTCGAACAGATCTACGATCACGTCCGTGGCGTGTTCGCGAAGACAGCAGGGCCCAATGGTGAAGGGGCGAGGCTCGCCGCTGGAGCCTCACGGTTTCGATTCGGCGTCCCGCTAGCGCAGGCGAAGGAGGAGGCCTTCGCGGCGCTCGGGCTGGCCATCACAGATTCGGCGGCCCGGGTGGTTCACTTTCGTGAGGGGATGACGTCCCAGGCCGCAAACCGCCGCACGCCATCAATTCTCGTCGTCGAAGATGATGAGAGCATGCTGCGGCTCATTCAGACGACGCTCGAGGCGTCCGGGTTGCACGTGGCGAGCGCCAAAGACGCCCTCGAGGCTGAGAGCGCGGCGGAGCGGCAGACGCCGGACGTCGTCGTGCTCGACGTGAGCCTGCCTGGCATCGATGGAATTACCCTCGCGAGTCGATTGCGAGCACGCGCCGTAACCCGCCACACACCCATCTTATTCGTGTCCGGACACAGCGATCCACAGACGAAGATCGACGGCCTTCGGCATGGCGACGACTACCTCTGCAAACCTTTCGCGACGAGTGAGTTGATCGCGCGCATCCGCAATTTGGCGACCTAAAGCCGTAATTTCGCTCGCGAAGGCCACAGCCGGGCTGGCTCGATGAGGTATCTTTGGCCGGTGGACGCTCCAATTTGGGCCAGGAGAGCAGAGTGCGTTAAGTTGGGTGCGCAGGTAATCGATGAAGAGGTAGACCCGATGAACGCAACCGCGGCAGACGCGGGCTTTGCGAGCCAGGCTAAAGCGCAGGAACGACGTGTAAATGACTCTTGAGGGGAACCAACGATGGCAAAGATAATGGTTGTTGATGACCAGCCTGTGTTTCGTGAAGCCATGGAACGCGCGCTGACGGAGTCGGGCCTCACAGAGTTTCTCAGCCTCGTTGAGGCTGAGAACGGCCTCGAGGCCCTGGGCTTGGTCGAAGCCCACGATGACATCCGCTTTGCGGTGGTCGATATTCACATGCCGGTCATGAATGGGATCGAGTTCATTCGGCGATTCAGAGCGGACCATTCGACCCGCTTCGACGCGTGCCATGTCTTTGTCATCACGACCGAAGCGAGCCGCACACTGCGTGCCGAAATGAAAGAGCTCGGGGTGCTCGCGTGGCTCGTGAAGCCCGTGGATCCGAAGCTGTTCATCAAGACCCTCCGCATGAGATTTGGCGAGGCGATCAATGAGGTGCGGAGGGAGGCCATGGGGTAGTGGCAGCCGGAGCCACAGCAGCAAATCGGCCGACAACCGAGGAAGATCCGCTGCGAACGGTGCTGAGTATTGTGCAGTCGGTGGCGACCGAGCGTCTCGGGTCGCTGAGGAGTGAGCCAACGAGGATGCTCGACGGCGACATGCGCTTCGACCACTGGATCAGCGAAATTCGCCTGTGTTTCCCGAGCATAGAGGTCTCCTTTCGAGCCCACTTCACCTCTCGAATCGCGCGGTTGTTCGCGAAGGCGATGCTCGGTGACGACCAACCCATCGACGTGTTGGTTTGTCACAGCTTTATGACCGAATACTGCAATCTCACAGCAGGCGGGCTCAAAAACCTCATCTCCGATGTGGTCGCTGAGGTCGAGACGCCGGGTGATCTCGGCCTCCCCGAGCGCAAACCATCGTTTGACCAGGTCACGTTGCCCGACGCCAACGCCCGCCAGAGCATCGCGTGGAAATATGAGACGGAGGAGGGCCCGCTCGTGTGCATCGCGTCGGTGGTCATCAACGAGGATGACCTGATGCGTTCGCAGGGCTTATCGCTCGAGGGATTCGCGGAGGCCCTCCATCTCGCGTACGAGGCCCCTCCCGAGGCTGACGAATTTGACGATTTCCTCCTGTGATGGCGTCGCGCGCTCCAGGCGTTGACGCGGCGCGCTCCAGGCGTTGACGCCCGGGAGCAGCACCCCCTGGAAGCGGCTACTTGCCCATGAACTGCTCTGCGAAGTCGCGGAGTCGAAGCACCGATGGGATGCCGTCGTCCGACTGGAAGGTGAGGCTCTCGTCAAACTTTACGTTGGCGGCGGCTTCGTACGCGACGTAGGCGCGGCCGGCTTTGCTGTTGAGGAGCCCGTTGAGGCGACTCTCGAACGCGGCCTGAACCTGCGCGACCTCAGAGCTCGCCTCCGCGAGGAGTCGCGCCTTGATGCCCTCCGCTTCGGCCTGCGTTCGGTCGTAGTACTCCTTGGTTTCCGCTTGGATATTCTTGATTCCGAGCAGGTGGGCGTCGGAGATCTCCTCCGGTGTTCGGCCGAGGATCTCGGCGGTTTGCTGCGCGAGTGCTGTACGGCCGTCTCCGGTGAGGGCATCGAGCGCGCGCCGAGCCGCGCCGGGACCAAACTCATTAATATCGAGGCTGCCGACTTGGTATGCGCGGTCGAGGTTGGCGATCTTACGAGCCCAGTTCTGTTCGCTGGCGGCGACCAGCGCCTGGGTCTGCTGTTCGTATGTATCGAGCCGCTGCTGCTCGTTGGCCACCGCGCTCTTGGCGTTATCGAGGAGCTTGTTCTGCTCGTTGAGCTGAATCTGCCTCAGCTGGACCTCGTATTCGGCTCTGAAGTTGGCTCTCCTGATGAGGATGGCGTCCGCTTCGAGGTGGTATTCGCTCAATTTTTCGTTGAGGACTCCGAGCGCCTCTTCCGCGACCTCAAGCCGACGGGTGGTGTCGTAAAAGTCCTCGCTAGACAGCTTGGAGAGCGTGCTGTTGAGCACATCTGTCGCCGCGCGGTCGGCGAATCTCTCAAAGCGGAAGACGCCCGCGCCGTCGAGGATTTGATTACCCGCCTCTGTAATCTGCCACGCCTCTCCCACTTTGATGCGGTAGGGGATGCTGACATCCACTCGAACTGTGTTGTTGTCCTTTGTGCGAATTGTGAACTGTGCCGCGTCCTCGTAGTTGAGGAAGAAGTAGCTAGACGGCAGCAGCTGGACCTTATGGAGGCCTACGACCTCGGTGCGGAATCCGGGGCTCAAGTCACGCTCCACGACCCCGCTGGCGCTGGAGAATCGGACGCCGACGGTGCCGACGGCCACGGTGGTGAAGAGCAAAGTCTTCGCGCCGAACAGGCCGAGGGCCGCGATGACAATGGACTTCGCGAGGAGGTTCTTGGAGCGAGGTTTCGATGTTTCGGTCATCACAAGTTCCCCTTAGTTTTGCTTCACGTTGAGGGTTGAGGGGTTCGCGTCATTGGAGAACGGGATGATGTCAATCGTGACATCTTTGAGTTTGTCGCCGAGTCGTTGCATGACGCGCTCCACGGACTGGTTCCGGAACGCTTCAATCTCCGATTGGCGAGCGAGAAAATCTGCGGCCAGCTGCCCCTCGAGCTCCCTCGCTTGTTGTCGGGCTGCGGAGAGCGCAGCCTGGCCCTCACCGATGGCGGCGATGCGGGCGGTGTCCACCACTTGTCGTTGTTGGGCTTGAGCCGCGAGGCTCTCCGCGAGCTGCGACTCGAGCTTCGCGCGGCGGGCCTGGATCTCCTTATTCTTCGTTTGGCCGACCTCCGCGAGCGCGCGAGCGCGATCTGTCTCGGCCCGCTCGAGCTTCGACTTGATCACGGAGATCTCGTTCCCGAGCCGGTTCCTCTCCTCGATGGCCCGCTCGTAATCGTCGTTGAATCGGGGTCTCGGTGTCACGAGCTGTGTGACGGTCACGCCGTGCGGCTCGAGCACCTCGTTGAGGCGGGCGCGGGCGCGATTTGTCGCTGCCGCGTAGGTGGTCGGGTCGGAGACATCCAGGGTCGATTCCCTGCCGAATTCGTCGCGGAGGACGGACCTCGCGAACGGGCGCAGCCACCGCTTGAAGCCGTCGGTGGGGCCAGCGTCGGTGACGGCGCGGATGGATTGGCTCGGCTGCAGCTGGAAGATGAGCGAGACGTCGTCAAAGTGAAAGTTGGAGCCGTCGCTTGCCCGGACGGTGAGCTCACGGACCGTGAGGATGTCCTCGTCTGTCTCACCACGCATCGTGAATGTCTGCGGAGCGGCGTCGAGGATATGCAGGGAGTGGAAGCCGGGGAGGGCGAGCACCCACCCCGGCTGGGTGATGTCTTGCATCGCGCCGCTGAAGTTGTTGACACGGACACCAGCCTCACCAGGCTCGATGCTCGCGACGCTGAAGAACGCGAAACCAAGGGCGGCGATGCCCGCGGCGATTCTCCACCCTAACTGGGGGTTAATCGGCTGCTGCCGGAGGAGTTCTTGAAGATCAATAGTTTCCGCTTCTTTCATGGTCGTCCTTCGGTCATCTCGGGGATTCTTGGATCCGGGATAGACGCGCGGGGGTTCTGAGGTTAGAACCGAGCGCCCGCCGAGTTATTCCCTCATATCACACCAGCGTCCACGACTGCACTGGATCTCCGCATCGATGAACAACGAGATTTTTCTTATGTCGCCACCGCGCGCGGATTGGCACCTGCGTGGCCGAGCGAACTTTCGGAGCCGCGAAGC
>JAAZXR010000103.1 GCA_014240065.1 Myxococcales bacterium | reverse complement strand
CTTGTGGCTAGAAAAGCCCACCGTCGTCGAGGGAGACGACCAGCCGCCGCCCAACATCGCGGCCCTCCCCGGGATGGATCTGCGCTGCGAAACGTCGCCCTGAGATCGCCAGGGCTACGGCGGAAACGCCGGGATCAGGAGGTTCGCAAGGAGCGCGGGCGCGTTGATCTTCGCGCGCCGAAAATATTCGGGTGTCTCGCTTGACTCCTCGCCGGTGGACAACCGGGTCACTTGAAGCTCGATGGCGGCGCGATGGGCCTCCATCCCGTACTCGGCGAACACCGCCTGCGCACGGCGCCACCTCTCCATGGCCGCCCCAGTGTCTTGGGCGACGATGGCGAGCCCCGCGTCGATCACCTCGGCGTGCGCCCCTAGGACCGGGTTTTGGCTCTTTCGAAGCTCGCGCGCGCGTTTCTTGGCGTTCGCGGCCTTGGTGTGGTCGCCAGCGAGCGCAGCCAGGAGATAGGTCCGCGCCTCGATCTCCTTGACGCTGTCTCGAATGAAAGCCAACTGATCCAGCGATGCGGGCTTCATCTCCTTCACGGTGTCACGACAAAGCTCGAGCGCGGCCTCGATATCTCCGTTGACCAGCGCGAGCGGGGCCTTCGCGTAGAACAGCCACACGTGTGAGAAAAGGTAGCGGTCGGGTGACCATCCTTCGGTCGCTCGGTCGAGCGTCGCTTGGGCCTGTGTGAGGTTCCCGCTCACGAGCTCTACGACCGCGAGCATGGCCGACAAGTCGAGGGACATCTGCAGGTCACCGCAGTCTTGGGCGCGCTGGAGGGCCATGGTGAGCCGCGCGCGCGCCTGCACAAAGTCTCCCTGTTGGATGAGCGCCCAGGTGAGGAATTCCTCCGCGGTGTTGCGCTCCCAACTCGAATCAGGGATCCCCTCGAGGCGCTCGAGGAGGCTCAAGAGGCCCGAGGCCGACTCGGACCAGCGTCGCTCCAGCCATCGCCCCGAGCTCCCACACAGATCGACGTAGCCTTCGAGCTTGGGATCTCCGAGGTCCTGGGCGAGCGCCTTGGCGCGCTCCCACTCGGGCAGAGAATCGACCCATCGTCCGCCCAGGTGAACGGAGACGACCGACTGATACGCGAGGGCCCGACAAATCCGGTAGGGCTCTCCCGCGTCGAGGGCGAGCCGCAGATTCCGGCCCTGAAAGAGCGCGCCGATCAAGACCTCTTGGGTGGACAGCCCGCAGACCACCGCGAAACACAGGTCGATCTGTTCGAGCAGCTCGGGCGGGACGTGGCTCGCCAGTCGAGCGTCAAATTTTCGGCCGCGGATCATCGCTCTACCCTGTTCCCACACCAACGACGTGAGGGCGCGGGTTCGACTGCGTGGTAACGCCAGCCCAAAGGCTTCGAGGATCGAGGCGAGCACTTGGAGACCGTCTTCGACGTGTCCAGTTTTGATCAGCGCGTCGGCCGCCCGCCTCTTGAGGGCGCGGCCCTCCTCGGGAGCGGACTCCTCCGCGACCTTCAACCACAGCTGGGCCGCCTCCTTCCCCCGTCCGACGTCGTTGAGCGCGTCGGCCAACAGACGGCGGCGGCGGCTGAGGTCACCGGGGGCTGGAGCTGGGTCGAGGGAGAGGGAACGTCGGAGCAGCTCCACCGCTCGCTCGAACGCGAAGGTCGCGTATGCGACGGCGGCGGCCTCTTCGGCGTAGCGCGCCGCCTTGACATCGTCCCCCCCCTGTTCGAAGTGCTCAAGGAGGACTTCGAACGCTCCTGGTCCTTGTGTGGACTCGAGAACCTGTCCAAGGTGCAGATGCTGCTCGCGAAGTCGCGAAGGCGCCATGTCACTCACGACAGCCTCTCGGATGCGGTCATGGGCGCATTCCACCCATTCGTCATCGTCGAGTTGAACCAGACCATCGCGCTGCAACGGTCCGACGATGTCGCGGGTCAGGTCGAGGAGGTCGTCGCCAACCACTCGAGAGACCTGGTCGAGGCGGATCGGACCGGCGGCGACGGCGATGATCTCGAGCAGCCGCCTCGACGACGACTCCAGTCGCCGAACGCGGCGGGCCACGAGCTCGTCGAGCTGGGTGGACGAATGCTCGGGCTCTCCACCTCGAACGAGCTCTCCGATGTGGAAGGGGTTTCCGTTCGCCAAGGTCAAGGCCTGCTCGACCAGTCGCTGGTTGGTTTCTCCGAGAAGCTGGGTCATCAGGGCTTCGACGTGTTCGTCTTGAAGCGGCTGCAGATCGATCATCTCAACGTCTCGCCCGGACATTGCCGAGGCAGACGTCAAGGTGATGAGCGCGGGGCGCTTCTCCAGCTCCGGCCGAAACGCGACGACCAGCAGCAGCAAGGGGCCGTCGGGCTCGCTCATGAGCTCGTTGAGGAGGCGGGCGCTGTCGGGGTCGGCCCACTGGAAATCATCAATGATGACGATGAGGGGGTGACGATCACCCAGACGAGCGAAGAGCTCACGCAGGGCGGCGACCCCCCGTTGGCGCAGCTCTTGGGGGTCGAGCCCCGTGGCCGCTCGTCTGCGCTGGTTGGAGATGGCCGGGATCTGAGCAAAGACGGGGAAGAGCCGGCTCAGCGAGGTGACGTCGCGTGGAAGGATCGCGGCGGTCTCCAATTCGCCGAGGTGTCGCAGCTGGCTCGAGAGGGAGTCGATGACTCCGTCGAGGCCCTTGTAGGGGACCGACTCGCGCTCGAAGCAGCGGCCGCGCAGGATGAAGGGGCTCGAAGGTGATGGGAGGTTCGCCAAAAACTCGGAGATGAGTTTCGATTTTCCCATCCCGCTCTCCGCCTGCAGATGAATCGTCACGGACTGACCATTCAGGCGGACTCGGTCGAAGGCGATTTGGAGGGCCGCGAGCTCCGCTTTCCGACCGACCAGGGGCTGGTGGACGAGCTCGATCTCGCGGTGGTCGGATTCAGCGTCGACTCCGAGGACGTCCAGGATCTCGCTCGCACCCGGGCGTTCTGCGGGCTTGACCGCCATCAAGGACATCGTCAGCTCGGCGAGGTCCGCAGGCACCGCAGCCACCATGGCGCGCGGGTCGGGGGGCGGATCCTCGCTCTTGGCCGCCATTATTTGGAGCAGCGTGCCGCGGAAGGGGCGCTGGCCAGTCAACAGCTCGTACAAGATCGTGCCGACCGCGTACCAGTCGGTCGCGGAGGTGGCGGGTACCGCGGCCGCCTGTTCGGGAGACATGTAGGCGGGCGTGCCGAGGAGTTGCCCCTCTGCCGTGATGTCATGGGCGATGGACACGTCGCGAACGAGGCCGAAGTCGAGGATGCGGACGAGACCATAGCTGGTGACCAAGACGTTCGACGGCTTGAGGTCTCGGTGCAGCAGCTTGGCGTTGTGGAGAGCCGACACCCCCGCCACCAGCTGCCGGAGCGCGCGGCGAAGACGGGTCAGGTTCGGCAACTGCCCGGACGCCACTTCGTGTCTGACGTGGTCGACGAGGTTCGGCCCGTCACAGAGGTCCATGGTGAAGAAAAGACAGGCGTCGGTTGCGATGAGCTCACGCGGTCGAACGAGGTTTTCGTGCCGGACCCGAGCGAGGACCCGAAACTCGCGCTTGAAGCGGATCTGCTGGGCGGGCTCCAACCGCTTCAACACCTTGAGGGCCACAGTCTCTTGGCTCTGGGCGTGGGCTGCCTCGTAGACTTCGCCCATGCCCCCCGCGCCGAGGCGCGCTACAATTTTGTAGTCGCCGAGTTCTTGGCCGGGTTGAAGGTGTGTGGCCGTCGGCTGGGTGACCAGCCCTTGAGAAATCGCGCCCGAGGCCACGCCGGAAGCATCCGCTTCCTGCTGGATGATGGAGTCATCCATCAGCGTGTCGTCCGGACACGTCGCGGACTTCACGCCAGATTGGTTCGAATCGGAAACCATCGACCCGGCGAGGATCTCTCATTTTGGTACGTCGAATCAACCCCGAAGACTGTGGTTCGCCGAGGACGGTAGTCGGGATAGACGCAAAATTAGCAGCCGGATTGTTTTACAGGACCTGATTCACAGCGCCATGTTTTTGACCGCATTTTTTCGACGGCGCGGGCCGTTTGAGTTTTCGTCCTAGCGCGTTGCGTGGCCCGACCTATCGGCGATTTCGACAAGACCCTGGGACGTGGGTCAGGGACGGGGCTCAGGCCGAAAATACGCGTTGAGGTCGTCTTGCGGCGAGACTGATGGGTCATTGTGTGAGGAGAACGCCCTCGTCTGAGGACATGTCGGAGTCCCCCGAAACCCCGGGAAGCCAGGACAGGGAAGCCAAGGAAACCAAGGAAACCAACCGGGGGTCGTTTCGGCGGGGGTGAAATCGAAACCCCAGACGCCAAACCGGGGGCCGTTTCGGCGGGGGTGAGACCCGAAACTCCGGACGCCCAGACGCCAAACCGGGGGTCGTTTCGGCGGGGGTGAGACCCGAAACCCAAACCGAGGATCGGTTCGGCGTTCATTCAACATTTCGAAGAGGCTCTGGGACGCGGCGAAGGGGAGCGCGCGCGGGCGTTGATGCTGGGGATGGGAGCGGGCCCGGATGAGGGAGCGGCCCGGATGAGGGAGCAGGCCCTGGAGGTTTGGATGGATGGGTCGATGATTCGGGTGCTCTTCGCTCGGCGAGGGGAACAGCTGGTCGTCATGGAGGACGACGGCAGGATGGGTTCGATCAAGACGCTGGTCGGGGCAGGTGAGGGTTCCGAGGGTTCCGTGAGCGAGGGTTGCGTGAGGGTTGCGTGAGTGAGGGTTGCGTGAGGGTTCCTCCGAGGGTGCTGTCTCCTTGGGTTTCCCGAACAGCGGGTGTGGTAGGTTGTTTGGGTGTGGGCTGGGGCGCGGATATCCAAGAGCACCGTGGGAGGGTTCTTGCTCGTCTGTGGCCTCGGTTGTGGGTCGGCGAAGGGACCTGAGGGCGTCGCGGACACGGTCGTCGGCACCGAAGAGAGCGGCTCGGAATCGGGCCAGAGTTCGGCTTCGAGCGAGAGCGGCGGCGACGGGGACACCGGTGATGACTCGAGCGACGGAGCTGGCGACGGGGTCGAGGACTCCGTCACTGGAGATGGTGGAGACGGCGATGGCGATGGGGACGGGGACGGCGACGGAGACGTCGAGCTCGTCGTCTGGCCGCTGAGCGCCTCCGCCGAACCCGACGCGGACGTCATTCGCCATGCCTACGGGCCGCGGTGGATCGGCGTCTACGACTTCCACGCGGGTATCGACATCAACGCGCCGACCGGCACCGACGTCCACGCCGTCGCGGCGGGGGAGGTCATCGACGTCAACGCGTGGGACGGCATGTCGAGCGCGGGCAACAACGTGCTCGTGGTGCACAGCGACGATCGCTACACGGCCTACTTGCACCTCAGCAGCATCGGCGTGGTGTTGGGACAGTCGCTCGCGGCGGGGGAGAAGCTCGGCGAGGTGGGCGACACCGGGGCGTCCACAGAGCACCTGCACCTGACCTATATGGTCGGTCTGGAGAACCCGTGGACCGACGAGCGTAAGAGCCGAAATCCGATGGAGTGGCTACCGCACAACGAGGTGGCGTTGAGCGCGACGCCCGTCGGCGACGGTTGGGAGGTCACGGTGCCCGAGCAGAGCATGAGGGTGGCGCGCGTCGAGATGAGCGGGGGCAGTGAGATCCACGACGCGCACTATGACGATATCGTGGCCAAGGGCTCGGTCGAGCGTGACGAACCGATTCATTTCGGGGTGCAGCTCGGCGCCGACAGTCCCAACATGACCGGAGGGAGCTTCGCGCTTCACCTGGCGCCCGACCCCAGCGAATCGGGCCTCAGCCTTCGCATCTGGGACTTCGACGACGAGCTCTTGCTCGAGGTGCCGTGAACCGCTCGGTCGCGGAGGCGTCGAGGCTCTGGGACGCACGCCAGCAGACCACCCGCGCCCGCGCCCGCATGGTGCGTCGCGCTGAACCCTGAACCCTGAACCCTGACCGAGGGTCTTTTCGCCGAGCGGAGCCTGGGTCGGGCGGCTGGGGGGTGCTTCGCGCTTGAGAACCCCGTAGTATCGAACGGTCGTGGAAGACCTTCCGATCACGCCCCAGCTGAGCTTGCCCGGCCGCGCGCTCAGCTGGACCGCGAGTCGTTCTTCGGGCCCTGGAGGTCAGAACGTCAATCAGGTGGCGACAAAAGTGGATCTACGGCTCGACCTTGAGGCTTGCCATGTCCTCACGCCGGAGATCAAAGCTCGACTCCGGAGCCAGGCACACAATCGCCTCGACGCCGAAGGACGCCTGGTCGTGATCAGCCAGGCCAGTCGCAGCCAGGAGGCAAACGTACGCGACGCCCGAGAGCGGCTCGCAGAGCTGGTCCGAGGCGCGATGCAGCGTCCCCGTTCGCGACGCACAACGCGTCCTACTCGGGGCTCCGTGCGACGAAGACTCGAGGAAAAACGCCAACGCGCCGAGAAAAAGCGAGCCCGCGGCAAGATCAAGGACCGGGAGTGAGTCTCCCTTGGCTTGCGAAACCGCGACACCCGGGGGATCCTGGGATCCCCGCGATCCCGCGATCCCCTTGGGAATCCTGGGCGGCGGCTTTGGGCTCCGCTGCGGCGTTGGTACATACATCGGGAACCTCCACAGATTGGCTCTAGCACGATTCGCCACGGTGCGAATGATGGGTCATGGAAGTCGTGTGCGTCGCAAAAACACGGTAGATCCAGGCATGGGTGAATCTTCATTGTTGCGGGTCATATCCATGGCGTTTGCGATGGGCGCGAGCCTCGGATGCGGTGCGCCATCAGTGATGATGGACGGCGCCACAGGCGATGAGGACGAGGGCACCACAGCGTGGACCGCTGGGTGGGACTCACTACCTGGCGCGGAGTGTGAGACCGATAAAGATTGCGCGGAGGAGTTTGTCTGTGATCCGTGGACGGGAACCTGCCAAGAAGAGGCGAACGCGCTGTGCGGCGAGCAGACGCCCATCGTACGGAAGGGGAAGTTTAGCGGGTTCAACCAGTGCGAAGACGGCACCATCCGCCGGGCAGAGGAGGTGGACTGTGGTCCGCCGCCGACCGGGAGCCTGCCGACGTGTACGGGCGATGAAGCGGTGGTGGTTTGTGAGTCCGACGCAGACTGTGATCAGTTCCCGGGGCAGCAAGGCCACTGCATTCGCAAAGAGTACATCGCGGGGTATCCCTACGAGATTGAGACGAGCTGTGGGTGCGTGTACACGTGCCAAACCTCCGCAGACTGCGGGGGACGTTTTTGTCATTGTCCATTCTCGCAGTCGGGCGTCTCCTCGAGTGAAGCGTTTCCCACGTGTGAATCGGCGTCGTGCGACACGGACGCCGATTGCGAGTACGGAGAGTGCGGGTTCTTTTCAAAGACGGATCCGTACTCGACAAGCGTGGGGCTCGCATGTCGTACGCCGGACGATGCGTGCCGGTACGACTCTGATTGCCACGAACCGTACCTCAACACCTGCATATCGTGGGGCAGCTCGTGGTCATGCGAATGGGGCGGATACTAAGCGGGATCCCGGGATCCCGGGATCCCGTCAGGATCGAGGATCCATGATCCCAGGATCCCCCAGGATCCCGACCCAGAGTCTTCGGGTTTTCGACGATAGAACAATGTAGGGCGACAACTGTTGCGAATTCTTGAAGGACCCTGGGACGGGGATCCAGGACGGGGATCCAGGACGGGGATCCATGATCCATCGCTCGCTCGCGGGTCACGTAAGACTCATCGCCGTACACCGAGGGTGGTTGCGTCGAAGATGGGAGGCGGTGATATGCTTTTGCGCCGAACCCGCCGAAAGGACCCTGGGTCGGCGTACTGGGGTCGGCGCACTGGGGGGTAATGGGTAAAGTCCGGGTGTCTTGGCTTTTTCACGTCGAGGGCAACTAAATTGAGTCGTGGGTCTTTACCCGTATGGAATTCAGTGAGACGTTCCTAACCAATCAACGCTGCGAGCGGACAAGAGCATGGAACGAGGGATCGTCGTCCGCCATTCGATGAGCCCCAAAAATGCTTAAGAAGATCGTCAAAAACGCGAGCGCAACGGCGCGAAAGAAGCGGGCTGCGTTGTTCGGGCAGCACTTTCCGTTGTCCGAAGATACGAAGTTGTTGGACATCGGGTCCGAGACCGGGGCGAACATCTCGAATGTCGTCCGTGGCACCCCGATAAAGCCTGAGAACGTTTACATCGCGGACATCGACGCAGAATTCGTGCGCGAGGGAAACGAACGGTTCGGATTCACCCCGGTCACAATTCCTGAGAGCGGGCGGTTGCCGTTCGATGATGGCTTCTTTGATATCGTCTATTGCTCGTCCGTAATCGAGCACGTCACGGTTCCGAAAGCCGAAGTCTGGACGCTTCGCAGCGGACGCGAGTTCAAGCAGAAGGCGTGGGCTCGCCAGCAAGAATTCGCAGACGAGATTATTCGGCTTGGCAAGGGGTATTTCGTTCAGACACCCAATCGGTGGTTTCTTGTGGAGAGCCATTCGTGGCTCCCATTTGTGGGCTTTTTGCCTCGAGAACTGTTGATACCGGTGTTGAAAATGAGCAATCAAGTCTGGATCAAACACACCGCTCCGGATTGGTCGCTGCTCACTCAGCGAGAGATGTCGAGGCTTTTTCCAGGGTCTTCGATCGTGTCCGAGAGGGTCGCCGGAACGGTGAAGTCGGTGATGGCAATCAAACCCGTCGACGGGCTGTGACCTGTCCTGTGTGACCCAGTGACCCAGTGACCCAGTACCCCTTACCCCCCTTACCTTGACCCAGGATCTTCGCACTTTGTTCGACACAACGGCGCAGGGCCACAGTGGGGCCCTGGGGCCGTGCAGGGTCCTAGAGGCTGTCGATCCAAGCTGCGATCATGTCGAGCCCCGCTTGGTCCACGACCTCAGTGCTGTGCGGCGGCATCTGAGTACCGTCACGCACGGACATGCGATACCAGATCGTGCTCGCCGCGTGGTCTCCTGAGTCGATGCGCATGGCTCCCGCGAACGGGAGGGGATATCCGCTCGCCATATCCACCGCGGTGAGAAATGGGGGAGTGTCGGGCAGCTGCTCGGCCGAGGTCACAGACCAGAGCGCCATATTCGGAAATGCGACGACCTTGCCGGTCACGGATGAGTTGTGACAATGACCGCAATTGGCGTGGAGATACCCCAGGGCCTCCATGTCCTCGGGGGTGCCTGGGAGGTCGTAGGAGGTCAGCATCATCGGGGGGAGGTGACTCAATCGCCCCTCGTTGATCAGCGCCTCGAGGCTGACGCCGGCGTCTACGTGACTGAGTTGGATGGCGGAAAAGCCGTTTCAGCGCCCTGGGAATCCACCGGATCCGGCGTTGCCGTTGCCGTGGCAATCCAGACACAGATCCACGGACGGGATGTCGTGGTCGGTGCCCTTCGCGTTCTCGACCCCGCCGAGTGGCGCCAGCGTCGCCTCTGTCTCTGCGTCGTCCCACAGGTAGGACACGAACAGAAAATCTGATGGGTTCGGACCGAAGCGATGTTCGAGGCGGGTCTCGATGCGTTTACCGTCGACGACGAATTCTTTCCAGAGCTTCGTGCCGATGGGCATGGTCCACGCATCCATATCACTGGAGTCGATGATCGCGGGCTCGAGCCCCTCACATTCGGGGAAGGAGACCCATCGCGTCTTGATGGCGCCATCCGTCCACAGGGCGTATTTCGGGGCGAATTCTCGCACGTCCGAGGCCAGCGATTTGGCGCTGATGTCGGCGTACAATCCCGTCTCGGAGAGCGTAGCAGGGGCCACCGGAAAGAGGGGTTCAGGGGGGACCAGGCCGCATCCATCCAGCATGCACGCGTTGTCGCAGCCGTCGCCCTCGACGTCGTTGCCGTCGTCACACGCCTCCGAGGATCCTGCGAAGCCGTCTCCGCAGACCGTGATCGTGCAAGCCTCCGTGCAATCGGTGGTCTCGGTTCCATTCTCGTCTCCGTCGTCGCAGATCTCAGACCCACCGTGGAAGCCATCACCACACTCATTCACGAGGCACCCCGGTGTGCACTCGGAGTCTGGGGAGCCCGTCTCGTCACCTTCGTCGCAGGTCTCGCCGTTGGAGGGCTGCACGAAGCCGTCTCCGCAGGAGGGAAGGGCGCACGCGCTCGTGCAGCTGCCGAGGTCGTCGTTTTCCGCCCCTTCGTCGCATGCCTCGCCGTTGGAGGGTTGCACGAATCCGTCGCCACAGGTCGGCAGCATGCACGCCTCCGTACAGTCGCCATCGTTGGCGTTGGCTTCCCCTTCATCACATTCCTCGTCACCTTCCACGAGCCCATCTCCACAGACCCCGTCGCCGTCACCGTCGCCGTCACCGTCGCCGTCGCCGTCGCCGCTGGACATGGCGTTGTCGCTCCCATCGGTCCCGCCATTGTCCGCGGTCGCATCCTCGTCCCCGTCGTCGGCGAGCTTATGCGACTCCTCGCATCCCAAGGGCGCAGCGAGATTCATACTCAAGAGGGCGACGGCAATGCGAGAGCGATGAAGCTTCATACGTGTGACGGTGTTATGACGCGGTTGAAAGGGCTCATGTTTTTGGTCGCCTCGTCATCTTTGCATCAGCGTCCCCGCTCGCGCCCAAGATCCGTAGGTCAAAATCGCGATCACCTTGACCTAGGGCCGTCCGGTTGTTCGTCCTGGCGCCCGGTGGGCCGAGCGCTGTCGAAGGTGTCGGAAGGACCCTGGGTCGGGAGTTCGGAGTTCGGGAGTTCGGAACGCTGTCGAAGGTTTCGGAAGGACCCTGGGTCGGGAGTTCGATCTCGGGATCTCGAAGTCGGAGCGCGGGGGGCTTGGGGGCTTGGGTCACAGGCCGCCGGGTCCGCCGCCGCCGGG
>JAAZXR010000102.1:9791-11203 GCA_014240065.1 Myxococcales bacterium | reverse complement strand
ACGGAGACGGAGACGGAGACGGAGACGGAGACGGAGACGGAGACGGAGATGGAGACGGAGACGGAGACGGAGACTGCAACGAGGACGACGCGGTGTCGCTCTACTTATCTCCCGACGATTCCAACTCTATGGCGTCACCCATGCTCGTTCGTCAGACCGTGCTCGGTCTCGGGAGCGAATACCTTACGCAGGTGCCGCTGCGGCCGTGGGAGTTTTACAACTACTACAACTGGGACTACCCGGAGGTCGCCGAGGGGATTCTGGGTGTGACGACCGAGCTTGTGGAGGGCGCCGACCCGGGGACTTTCTCCATGCAAATCGGGATCAACAGCGCGGACATGCTCCCCGCAGATCGACCTCCCATGAACATCACCTTCGTGCTCGACACCTCGGGCTCGATGGGTTCGTACTTTCGCATGACGCATCTCAAAGAGGTGTGCTCTGCCATCTCGGCCAGCCTGAAAGACGGCGACATCGTGTCGATGGTGACCTGGGACACAGACAACACGGTGATGTTGGCGAATCACACGGTGAGTGGACCCTCGGACGCGACCCTCTCCGGGATGATCGACTCACTCTCGGCGAACGGGGGGACCGACCTCAACGCGGGACTCCTCGCGGGGTACGACCAAGCGCAGCAAGCCTACGATCCCGGTCGAGTGAACCGAATCGTGTTGATCTCCGACGGCTACGCCAACGCTGGCGTGACCGAGCTTGAGCTGATCGGAAGCAACGCGGAGCTCGGGGAGGGCGACGGCATCTACATGGTGGGCGTGGGCGTCGGTACCGCCCAGTACAATGACGACCTCATGGACGCGGTGACCGATGCGGGCAAGGGCGCCTCGGTCTATATCGCCAACGTGGCGGACGCCTGGGACCGCTTCAACGCGCGGTTCTCCAATACGATGATGGTGGCGGCTCGCAACGTCCAGGTGCGCATGGATCTGCCACCAGGCTTTGAAATCACCAAGTTCTCGGGCGAGGAGTTCGGCGCCGACCCTACAGAGATCGAGCCCCAGCACATCGCGCCGAACGACGCGATGGTGTTCAACCAGCAGATCGAGACCTGCGCCCCCGACCTCGCCACGGACAGCGACGAGTTCACCATCATCGCGACCTGGGAAGACGTGATCACCAAGGAGCCGAGGGGCACCTCGCGCACCTACACCTTCGGCGAACTCAAGGCCGCAGGTGCAGGGAAGAATATGCTGAAGGGCAACGCCCTCGCGGCCTACACCGACGCGCTCGTCGCCTACAAACAGTACGACACCTCACTGTTGGCAGACGCCATCGCGGCGGTGGACGCGGCCCTGGTCGCGAACTCGTCGGACCCGGACTTGTTGGAGATCCGGTCCATCTTGCTCGCGCTGTACTAGCGGCGCGCACCGAGGCACCGCGGAGGTCGACATGGC
>JAAZXR010000102.1:8546-9761 GCA_014240065.1 Myxococcales bacterium | reverse complement strand
GGGGCGCAGGAGGACGAACTCAAAGGCGCACTGCCGGCGCCCGTCGGGGTCCGTCTCGACCGGCATGATGAGCTCGTCTTCGATGAACGCGTCGCTCTCGTTGAAGGGGTCGCCCTCGAAATAAAGCTGCGTCGTGAGCAGATCAAAGTCCTCTGCGCTGACCTTCACGTGGATATGGGACGGGCGATATTCGTCCCCGTTGAGATACCGGCCGGGGACGATGCTGTCGAACGAGAAGTTGCCCTCCGCGTCCGCGTAGACCTGCGCGCGATAGGCGAACTCATCATCTGCGGGTGGGGGGGAGGCGGGGTCGTTGTCGTAGTGTCCTTCGGCGTCTGCTTGCCAGATGTCGAGGAGGGCGTAGGGGATCGGCGCGCAGTCATCGTCGACCACCGTCCCCGAGACGGTGAGCAGGTCGCCAGGCGCCATCACCGGAGCGACCTGGTCGTTGACGGGCGCATTCGGTCGATAAAATGGACCCTCGATATTGTCGGGGGTCGGAAGGCACTCCATGGGGCCGTCATCGCCGCCCGTGCTGCCACCGCCGCTGGTGGTGTCCTCACCACCGCTCTCTCCATCGCCCTCCGCCGGGTCACCACAGGCAGCGAGCGCCGGCGCGCACACGACCAAGGTGGTGACGCGGGCGAGACTCGTGACGACACGACGCCTCGTCCAACCATTTGTTCGCATGTTCATATCTCCACTTCATCGTCTGAGATCGGTGAAGTCAACCGCGGGCTGGCCTGCGCGCGGAGCGGCCCGGGAGATGGGTCGCTGCTCGTCGTTCACGGGCCCCGGTGGCGATTATTTCGCCGCGGAGGAGAGCGGGGCAGTTGTTCAGTCTGTACATTTGGACGGGCGAGGAAGCTCGCGCGAGCGATCCTCGCGGAAACTACGGGATCCGTGGGTTCCACGTTAAGCTAGGAGGTCCGTGAACCGTGCCAGGCCATCCCGAAGATCGAGCGCGCTGACGCTGTTGTTTGCGTCCAGCGTCGGTGGACTCGGCGCGTGCAGCAACGCGTCTGTGGACAGCATGCGGACCGAGCTCGCGCGCACCGAGTCACAGCTGGTCTCGCCGTCGGAGGCGGCGAACCCGGCGCAGACCGACGCGTCGAGGGCGGCGGAAGACTCCATCGCGGGAGACGTGGCCGCGCACGCCGAGCTCCCCTCCGGCGCCCTGGCCAAGTTCCAAGCCTTCGCCTTCGCCCACAGCCC
>JAAZXR010000102.1:3736-8438 GCA_014240065.1 Myxococcales bacterium | reverse complement strand
GGAGACGCGGGTCGGACCCATGCAACACAAGCTCGGGATCCGTCAATGGTTTCCGTGGCCGACGAGCGTGACGGCCCGCAGTGACGCCGCCGTTGACCGTGCGGAGGCCGCCCAGAGGATCTTCGAGGCCCACGCGCTCGCGCTCGGCGCTGAGGTGGCGCGGGCCTACTGGCGGCTGTGGCTCATCGAAAAGGAGCAGCAGATTCAGCGCCAGCAGCTAGAGATTCTGGAGACGACGGAGAGACTCGCCACGACTCTGGTAGAGACCGGCGGCGCCAACGTGAGCGCGTTGGCTCAAATCGCGCTGCGCATCACCCGTCACGAGAGCCACGTGGATCGACTTGATGAAGAGCGCACCCGCGCGAGCGCGAAGCTCGCGTTCACGCTCGGGCTCCAAGATGCCGCCGCGTTCACGCTCCGCGCGGCTGCTCCTGCCACGAGACTCCCACGAGAGGCGTTCGACACGCTCGCGGAGGACCTGTCCGAGCATCCGCGGGTCGCGACGATGCTCTCCGAGTCGAGCGCCGAAGAGGCGATGGTCCGCGCCGCACGTGGAGATCGTGCGCCGCGGTTCGCGTTGGGGCTGGACTGGACGGTCATCGGTGATCCGGTGGCGCCGACGCCGGATGGTGGGAAGGACGCGCTGTCGATCAGCGCCTCGATCAGCGTCCCTATCTGGGCGAACGGTGCGTCGGCGAAGGCGCGAGTCGCTCGCGCGAAATCGCGGGCCCACCGCGCCCAAGCGGAACACATTCGCGGCCTCCTGCGTTCCGACCTGCGGGTGCTCTTGACCGACCTGAGCGGTAGCGCGAGGATGATCACGACCTATGAGACGAAGATGATTCCGCAGGCGGTGACCGCTCAGCAGTCGATATATTCTGGTTTTGAGGCGGGTCGGGTCTCCGTCGCAGAGCTTTTGGACATGCACGCAGTACGGCTTGAGTTAGAATTGGAGCTGGTGCGGCAACGGTATGAACACGAGATCGCTTGGTCGGATCTCGAGGCGCTCGTGGGTAGGTCTGTGAGCGGGAGGGACGATGATGACAGGGAATAACGCAGCGGACGCGAAGACGGAAGTCGAGGGTGGGCTGGACCCGACGGCCAAAGCCAGCGGGGCCCATGCACCGGCGGGCCGCAGCAGGGTCTACGGCGCGTTGGTCTTGACGCTCGTCGCGTGCTCGTTCGCCATGGGCCGATGCAGCGTGCCCCGGGCCCCGGTGGATGCGGTGGCGAGCGAGGGCGAGGTCGAGCCTCGCGCATACGTGTGTCCAATGCATCCTCAAATTCGACTCAAGTCCCAAGGAAAATGTCCGGTGTGCGGGATGGATCTCGCGGAAGAGGTGTCCACGGAGGCGCCGTCCTCGTCGGACGAGATCAAGCTCTCGGAGCGGAGCAAAGCGCTCGCGAAGGTCGGGGTCGCGGAGGTTGAGCGGAGCACGGGTGCGCGCGAACTTCACCTGCTCGGCACGGTGGTGCCCGACGAGAGTCGCCTCCGCGCCGTCACATCGTGGACCGGTGGCCGCATTGATAAGCTCGTGATTCGAACGACGGGCGCCCAAGTTCGGCGCGGTCAAGTCGTCGCAGAGCTCTACAGTCCCGAGCTCTACGCGGCGACCCGCGATTATCTCGTCGCGTTGAATCGCAGCGACGAAGGCGGGATCGGTTCGGCGGCGGGCGGGTGGATGGACGGCGCGACGAGAGCGGCGCGCGCGCGCCTCGAGCTCTTGGGGATGCAGGCGGCGGCGATCGAACGCCTTGAGAAGAGCAGGAAGGCGCCGAAGACCGTGAAGGTCCGCAGCCAGTTCTCCGGCACCGTGATCGAGCGGCGCGTGGAGACCGGGAACTTCGTGACGGCCGGGGCTCCGCTCTTGTCGTTGGCTGATCTCTCTCGGGTGTGGGTAGAGGTGGAGGCCTTTGAATCCGACTTGCCGCTTTTGACCGTCGGGCAGGAGGTGACCGTCACCCCGAGCGCGACCGGAGGGGATCCATTTTCTGGGACAGTCGCCTTCATCGATCCTGTCCTCGACGTCGCCGCTCGCACGGCCAAGGTCCGAGTCGAGGTGAGCAACCCACGGGGAGAGCTGCGCCCAGGAATGTTTGTCCACGCGCGCGTTCGGTCGAAGCTCGACGCGGAGCCCGGGCTGTTGTCGATCCCCGAGACGGCCGTGCTCTGGACTGGTCGCAGGTCCATCGTCTACGTCGAGAAGCCCGGCGCTGAGATGCCGACGTATGCGCTGCGGGAGGTGGTCGTTGGGCCGAAGGCTGGTTCGGTCTATCCGGTGCGAAGCGGGCTCTCTGAAGGCGAGCGTGTCGTCACTCGCGGCGCGTTCGTGCTCGACGCTGACCTTCAGCTTCACGGTAAGACCAGCATGATGGACATGGAGGGCGACGTGGACCGAGCGTCGCGAGCGTCGCTCGTCGTGACGGACGGGATGCTCGCCTCGCTAGAGCCCGTGCTCCGTGGCTACTTGGACGCCCAAGAAGCGCTGGCGGCGGATGACCTCACGCGCGGTCGCGCGGCGCTCGACAAGCTCGCGACGGTCGCCACCGACCTGACACCAGACGGCACCTCAAAGGCAACCGAGCAGTGGGACAAGATCGCTTCGTCGCTCATTGGCGACGCCCGGCGGGCGCACAGGGCAGCGGCAGACGCGGACCTGCGATCCGCGTTCGAGGATCTGAACGCCCCGATGACTCGCCTCCTGTCGCAGTTCGGCAATCCCCTCTCCGAGTCGGTGCAGACGGCGTTTTGTCCGATGGCGTTCGACAACCGCGGGGCCGGATGGATCCAGCGGACCGGGAGCCTCGCGAATCCTTACTACGGCGCGGCGATGCTGCGATGCGGTGAGGTGAGCGCGACGGTGGCCTCGGGCGAGCGCCTGGCTCGGCGTGGGGCGGGCGCGGCGGCCCCGCCGCAGGCGGAGACGCAGTGATCGTGGGTTCCACGAGGCAGAGGACGAAGACTCGAAACCATGAATGTTGAGCGACAGCGCGGTCCCGGATTCTCTGAGCGCCTCGCGCTGTGGTGTGTCCACAACCGCGTGGTCGTCACATGTCTCGCGCTCGCGCTGCTCGTGTGTGGGGCTGTCGTCATGCCATTTCGTGGCGCAGAGTTAGGGATCCCGCGAGACCCCATCTCCGTCGACGCCTTGCCAGACATCACCGACAACCAGCAAATCGTCTTCGCCCGATGGGAGGGCCGCTCTCCGCAGGACGTGTCGGACCAGGTGACCTATCCGCTGAGCGTGGCGTTGCTCGGGGCGCCAGGGGTGCGCTCCATCAGGACCACATCCATGTTCGGGTTCGCGAGCATCAATGTCGTCTTCGATGACGACGTCGACTTCTTTTGGTCTCGCTCACGGATCTTGGAGAAGCTCGCGTCGCTTCCATCCGACGCGCTGCCTGACGGGGTCGTACCCAACCTCGGGCCCGAGGCCACGGGGCTCGGCCAAATCTACTGGTACACGCTCGAGGCGCAGGACCAACATGGACGCCCGGTGGGGGACGCGTTCAGCCTCGACGAGCTGCGGGCGCTCCAGGACTGGAACGTGAAGTACGCGTTGCAAGGTGTCCAAGGGGTGGCCGAGGTCGCCTCGGTCGGCGGCTATGTGCGGGAGTATCAGGTGGTCGTCGATCGCGACGCCATGCGCGTCCACGGGGTGACCCTCAGTGAGATCGTCGCCGCCGTCGGCGACGCAAACAAGGACGTCGGCGCGCGCACGATGGAGATTAACGGGGTCGAGTACATGATTCGCGGCCTCGGTCGGATCGGATCCGTCGAAGACCTAGAAATCGCCGTGGTCTCCGCGCACGATTCGCACACGCCGGTGCGGGTGCGGGATGTGGCGAAGGTACAGCTCGGGCCCGCGCTGCGGCGAGGTGCGCTCGACGACGGAGGAGCGGAGGTGGTTGGCGGGGTCGTGACGGCTCGTTATGGCGCGAACCCGATGGTGGTGATCGAGCGCGTGCGTGAGCGAATCGAGACTATCACCACCGGGTTGCCGAAAAAAACGCTGGCGGACGGTCGCGAGATCGCCGTCACGATCGTGCCTTTTTATGATCGCGCGCGCCTCATCGACGAGACGCTGCAGACGCTCTCCGGTGCGTTGCACCACGAGCTCCTCATCACGGTGCTCGTGGTGCTGTTGCTCTTGGGCCACCTCAAGACGGCGGCGCTGGTGTCGATGGTGTTACCGCTAAGCGTCGCGAGCACGCTGCTTTGCATGCGCGTGAGCGGCGTCGGCGCGGACGTGATGGCGCTGTCGGGAATCGCCATCGCCATCGGGACCATGGTCGACGTGTCGATCGTCTTCGCGGAGAATATTCGAGCGCATCTTCGAAGAGCGTCTGCCGGTCAGCCCACCGACGGCGCCATCGCGCGCGCGGTCGCTGAGGTGGCTCCCGCGGTCGTGACCGCGACCGCGACGACGGTCCTGAGCTTCCTGCCGATCTTCGGCCTCTCGGGGCAAGAGGGGAGGATGTTCTCGCCACTCGCGATCACCAAGACCCTCGCGCTCGGCTCGGCAGCGGTGGTGACGCTGCTCGTGGTCCCCGCCGTCGCGGCGTTGTTGGCGGGGTCCAAGGTCGCTTCGGCTCCGCGTGGTGGTCAGCCGTGGAACCTTCGACGCTGGCTGCGCCGGAGCCTCTTTGACCTCCTCGTGGGGCTCGTCGCGTCGGCGTGGTTGCTCTCTGGAGGGGGCGG
>JAAZXR010000102.1:0-3608 GCA_014240065.1 Myxococcales bacterium | reverse complement strand
TGACGAACGCCATGGCGATGTTCAGCGTGATCTGGGTGTTGGGCGCGGCGTGGGAGCCGCTAGGGATCGCGGGATCGACCGCCGGGCACGTGACCTTCGTGGCGCTCGTCACCCTCGGGCTCGCGGCCTTCTTGATGCTGTTTGGGCGGATGTATGGGGTGCTGCTCGAGGCGGCGCTTCGCTTCCGCGCGGTGTTCCTCGCGCTCAATATGGTCGTCATATTTTTAGGCCTCGCGGCGTGGCTCGGGGTGCCTCGGCTCACCGCGTCGCTGCCGTCAGCGATCAAGGGAGGCGCGCTCGTGCAGGATCTCGGCGAGGTGTTCCCTGGGCTGCAAGAAGATTTTGTTCCACCCTTCGATGAGGGGTCGCTGCTGTACATGCCGTCCACGACCTCCAACGCGTCGATTGGGAAATCGCTGGAGCTCATGCAGCTCGCGGACGCGGCGATCGCATCGCTCCCCGAGGTGAGGCGGGCGGTCGGGAAACTTGGGCGGGCGGAGACCTCACTCGATCCAGCGCCGGTGTCCATGGTCGAGACCATCGTGGAGATCGAGCCGGAGTTTCGGTTGGATGATGATGGGCGCGTGGCACGGTTCCGATATGACGACGCGACCGGGTCCTACGTGCGAGACGGCGAGGGAGCGTTGATCCCCGACGAGGAAGGCCGAGCGTTTCGAACCTGGCGACCCGAGGTGAAAGACATGGAGGACCTGTGGGCGGAGATCGTCCGCGTGAGCCGGATCCCTGGGTTGTCGGGCGTCTCGAAACTCCAACCCATTGAGACGCGGATTATCATGCTGCAGACCGGCATGCGCTCGGTGGCCGGCATCAAGGTGTTCGGCCCGACGCTTGAGGCCATTGAGGGCTTCAGCAGGCGGATCGAGCCGATCTTGCGTCGGTCGCCGGCGGTGGCCGCAGATTCTGTCCTCGTGGATCGGGTCGTGGGGAAGCCCTACCTCGAGCTCGAGATCGACCGAGGTGAGATCGGCAGACATGGACTGAGCATTCGCGCGGTCCAGGACACCATCGAGGCCGCCATCGGCGGCAAAGCACCGACCTCGACCATCGAAGGGCGTGAGCGCTACGCCGTGCGGGTTCGTTACCCAAGAGAGGCGCGGGACAGCGTGGAGGCGATCGGCGGGATCCTGGTCGCGGGGCACCGCGGGGAGCAGGTGCCCCTGCGGCAGCTCGCGAAGATCCGCTACGCGCGCGGCCCTCAGATGATCCGCTCCGAGGACACCTTCCTCGTCGGCTACGTGACCTTCGATCCCGCGCCTGGGAAGACCGCGGTGGAGGCGGTCCGGCAGGTGGGTCGAGAGCTAGATGAGGCCGTCGCTCAAAGACTCCTCGAGGTGCCCGATGGCGTCAGCTATCGCTTCGCCGGTTCCTACGAGAGCCAAGTTCGAAGCGCGGCGAAGCTCAAATTGCTCGTCCCCCTGGCGTTGGTGACGATCTTCGTGCTGCTGTATATGCAGTTTCGGCGCGCCTCGACGGCGCTGATCGTGTTCTCGGGGGTCGCGCTCTCGGCAGCCGGGGGGATGCTGACATTGTGGGTTTGGGCCCACCCCGAATTGGTCGCGGGCTGGGTCCCAGAGGTGCTCTTGGCGACCTTGCAGCTTCATGAGGTGGCGATCACTGTGACCGTGTGGGTGGGGTTTTTGGCCCTGTTCGGGGTCGCCACAGACAACGGGGTGATCCTCGCTACCTATCTCGACCAGTATTTTTTGCAGCATCCGCCCCGTACAAGAGTGGACGTTTTTCGGGGACTCGTCGCGGCGGGCACGCGTCGCGTCCGTCCATGCCTGATGACCACGGCCACGACTATCTTGGCGTTGTTGCCGATCATCACATCCACGGGGAGGGGCGCCGACTTGATGATTCCGATGGCGCTGCCGCTACTCGGTGGGGCAGGGATGAGCCTGCTGACGTTGCTCACGGTTCCGGTGCTCTATGGATTCTTCGTGTCTATGGAAGACGGCGAGCGGCTCGCCCGGAGCGACGCCGAACCACACGAGAATGGGTCGGCCTAAGATCAACGCCACCTCGTGGGCGCGGAGAGAGGGCGTGAATCAGCCGCCGCCGCCAGGGCACCCGTACTCCGCGCTGAGCGCGTTGGTGAGCTTGAGATCGTCGCACATCGTATTGCACAAGGTGATCTCTGTGAAGGAATTGGACCAGTACCAGCCGTTTTGAGTCAGGCACTCGGTCGCTCCCGCGAGCGGGGTGTCGTAGTCGATGCCGTTGACCGTGATCGTCACGAGAGCAGACTGGATGGGAACAGGCGCCGGGTTCAACGTGACCGTGCACGAGAAGATATTGCTCGTGATTTGGTTGAGGGCGGCGTCGAGGTCCGCTTGGCTGTTCCCCGCGTAGAATCCCATCGTCACAGGATTCGGGACCCCTCCAGCCACTGCGACCGCCGTGAGCTCGTCAAATGGGTTCACGTCGCGAGGGTTATTTGAGGCCTGCGTGCAGGTGTTCGGGGCGCAGTTGCTGTCGCCCACGTCACAACACACCAGGCTCGGATCCGTTGGCGTGCACATGGTGTTGCCCATGCTCGGGTCACAGCTCACAGCGCCCACATCGAGATCTACGATCCCAATACCGACCACGTAGGTCGGGATCTGGTCGGTGCTGAAGGCGTCGAGGACGACGGCGTTGAGCTCGGTGTCGTAGGTCTCGTAGATGCTGCTCACCAGCGTGGTGTTGTTGTTGCAGCCCGCGATGTTTGGGTTGCAGGTCGAGAGGATTGACGCCTTGCAGTTCGCGGAGCCGTCGGTAACAAAGATGACCGCTTTTGGGATGGACGGGTCGAGCGTCTTGAGGTGATTGATGGCGGAGACGATGCCGGCGCGCCCGGGAGTCGCGCCAAGACCCTGGAGGTCATTGGCTGCGGTCGTCGGTCCGGGGATGCTCCCGATGACCGTGGCGCTATTTTGCGGGGCGACGGCGGCCTCTGGGGTCGCCGCGACGCTGCAGACGCGGTCAGGGAATCCCAGATCGCCGAAGTCACTGAGGACCTCCGGGAAAAGCTGTGCGCCAAACTCGATGGAGTTGTCGAAGGTTGTCGTGATGGAGTCGACGACGTTGTAGAGGCTGTTCCACCTCGAGATCTGGCCACCCATGCCGTCATCCACGTCGTTAGCGAACATCGAGCCAGATTTGTCCAACACGAAGATAACCTGCGGCGCGATGGGCTCCACTGTGATCTGCGCATCACCGCAGTTCTCGATGGCACACATCGGATCGCAGCCGTCGTCCGCGTCGGTGTTTCCATCGTCACACTCTTCGGTGCCGCCTGTATATCCGTCGCCACATACGGTGAGGGTGCAGTCGTCCATGCACGCCGAGGCGCCATTACCGTTGTTGACGCCGTCATCGCACTCTTCCGTGCCCGTGATCATGTTATCGCCGCACATGTCGCCGTCGCCGTCGCCGTCGCCGTCGCCGTCGCCGTCCCCGTCGCCGTCCCCGTCGCCGTCGCCGTCGCCGTCGCCGTCGCCGTCACCATCGCCGTCACCGTCGCCGGTGGTGGTCGGGTCGCCGTCGCCGTCGCCGTCGCCGTCACCGTCGCCGGTGGTGGTCGGGTAACCGTCGCCGTCGCCGTC
>JAAZXR010000101.1 GCA_014240065.1 Myxococcales bacterium | reverse complement strand
TCGACGCCGGCCTCGAAGCGTTGGACGGGCTGGTGGTGGAGGGCTATCGCGTCACGGTGAAGGACGCGCGGGCGGACAACGTTTTTTTGTGCAATGAGACCCACGCGCGCGCGCTGATCAGCCTCGCGGACCAGGCGCGGGGGGCGGGACCGTTGGCGGCCTACTTTATTCACCTGCCCCGACCTCGCGGGGCGAACGAGCGAGCGCTGGCGCTCGGCGTCAAGAGCTTGATCGGGTCCTTGGTCGCGCAGGTGCACCAGCGCGCGTCAAGGCGCGCCGCCCAAGACGCGATCGATGGCCTCAAGAGCGAGCCCGGCGCTGCAGGGGAGGCGGAGATCGACGAGGGCTGAGATGGCGGTCTCGCGTGGGTTGATCTCCACGGTGGGTAGGCCCTGATGCTTCGCCATGACCACCGGCTGAACGATGTAGGGGAATTGACTGCTCGTCCCGATCGAGAACACCAAGTCGAAACCCAGGGCGAGCTGTGCATGGAGCCGCCGCGTGGCGGTCGACGGGAGCGTCTCTTCGAACAACACCACCTCAGGGCGGATGAGCGCGCCGCAGTTTGGACAGGTGGGCAGGGGGGACAGCGCCTCGTAGTCGTCCACGCGGTCTCGCCAGTCGCACGTGGTGCATCGGAGCCGGTGGAGGTCGCCATGGATCTCGATCAGATGGCGACTCCCCGCGACGCTGTGGAGACCATCGACATTTTGGCTGAGCACCCAGACCTCCGCGGGAGGCCGGGCGTCACGACTCCAGCGCGCGAGGATTTCATGTGCGGCGTTGGGGGTCGCCCCGCGACAGGCCCGCTCGATTTGGAGCAGGTATTTCCAGGTGGTCTCGGGTGCGCGGCGAAAGACAGGGCCCGACAGCGCCTCTTCGATCGCGATGCCGTCGTCGGTGTCGACGCCGTCGTAGATGCCGCCGACGCCGCGATAGGTGGGCAAGCCAGATTCCGCCGAGACGCCGGCCCCGGTCACACACAGGATGCGCCGCGCGCCGGCGACCCACGCCGCGGCTCGCTCGACGAGCGCGGGCGGAGGTGGTAGCGGCGACGCGGTCATGGAGCGCAGGGCGAAGTCAACTAGAAGGTGCCGCCGATGATCGTGGTGCCATCGATCCGGGTCGCCGTCTGCGGCTGAATTTCAATGAGGGCGCTCCCCGGAGGCAGCCCGAGCGCGTCGCTGAGGTCGATGGTCGGCAGCGGGATGCTCCCGAGGCCTCCACCAGCGAGGGCGCCTACGAGCGCGTCACCCAGGGCATTTTGGAGCACGCTCTTGAGCAGCGGCTCGGCTTCGAAGTGCTCGGGCTCGTTGATCGTCAGCTGGCTGTCGATGGCCGCGACGCCCGTGACATCGAGCGCGATGCCGGTCTCGGACGCGCCAACTTCGAGAGAGAGGTCGCAGGACACGTAGGCGACGAAGGTGAGCGGGCTCCCTTGAAGTTTCATGCTCCCGTCGATGCGGAGGTCGCCGAGGTGGGCCAAGAGCTCCCCTTGATCGCCGCAGTCAGAGGCGGTGGGCGCGAGCATGCCGCTGAGCGTGAGCTCAAGATCGGTGATTCCGAACAGATCAAAGTTGACGTCCCCGAGCAGCTCGGGGCCCACAGGAAATTCGAGCAATCCTCCGCGCCATCCGGCGAACAGGATCTGGTTGAGGAGATCGTCGGTCAGCGCGATCTCCAGCGGCGCCGCGCGAGGGAGCGCGAGGGTCTGCGGCGCGAGGCCGCAGCCGGCCCGATCGGGGATTCCAAGATTCTCATAGGGGGTCACCACGACCTCGGTGTAGCCGCCGCCGCGTTCGATGAAGGCGCCACCTTGTGGTGGCGATGGATCGGGGGGCGCGACCCCGTCGTGAAAGTCTGTCTGGGCGAAGTCAGTGACCAGCTCCACGGTGATCACCGCCTCGGGATCGCCCAGGTTTGGCAAGTCGAGGGAGGTCTGGAAGGCGAGCGCGGAGAACCCGTCCGCGAGCAGGGGCCCGAGCAAATCGCCGACGGAGTCATTGAGGAGGTTCTCGAGATCCGAGACGACCCCGCCGAGGATGAAGGGCTCGATGATCGTCAAGAGGAAATCGGTCCACCCGTTGTTCGAGTACAGATTGAGGCTGTTGATATTGGTGGACACGCTCTGCACAGTGACGTCGAGCGCACCGTCGGCGTTGGCTTCGATCCCAAGATCGGCGTCGAGCACGACGGCGCTGATCGCCAGACCGCCCGTGCTGTCGCCGCCGAGGAGCTCGCAGGTCCAGCTTGTGCAGTCGAAGTTGAGCCCGCCGATGATGTCGTTGAGCGAGGTCTGGAGGCGCAGCCCGCCGTCGATCGCGTCGAGGCTCGCCGAGGTCGTGGTGACCAGGAGGCTTGTGAGATAGATATTGTAGCCGGCCTCGTTCGCGATGGGCGTGTTGCTGTCGAACAGTGAGGTCAGATCGAGGTTCCCCACCGCGGCCTGCACGATGGTCGCGAGGTCGTCGGTGCCGTCGGTGGGGTCGCCGTCGTCGAGCGCCTCTTGGTCGAGGTAGATCCCCAGCCCGAGCGGGCTCATGCCCTCCTTGGGCGAGGTGGGGAGCCGAAAGTCGGAGGACCAAAGGAAGCTCTGCACGCGATCGCGGGCGTGGCCTTCGGAGTCGCTGGCCGCGAAGCTCAAGACGTTGGGTCCGAAGGTGACGGGGATCGTCTCGCTGAAGGCGCCGTTCACGTCGAGCTCGACCGCCGCGCCGTTGAGCGTGAACGAGACGATCTCGCCGAGCCCGCTCTGGACGGTGCCGGTGACGGTGACGGTGGACGCGTCGTCCTCCGCGATCAGCGTCGCCGCCCGGGGGGGGAAATCTACCGTGATGACCGGGCGGCACAGGTTGTCGACGATGGGCTCGTGGGTGCACGAGCCCGAAGCTTCACAGACGTCCTCGGTGCACGGGTCGTCGTCGTCGCAGCCGCCGCACGGGTCCCCGGCGTCGCCGCCGTCGCTCGCGTCGTCGGCCGTGTCGGAGGCGTCCCCCGCTGTGCTCTCTTCGGCACCCGAAGCGCTCCCTGCGGACGAATCGTTACATCCCGCTAGCAGCAGGGCTCCCAGGGCGAGGGCCTTCATTTGGGTCATCATCGCGCGCAAAGCATAACCTAGGTTTTCTTTCAGTTCTCACGCCGCGTCGAAGCGGTGTAGCGTGGGGCCCGTGAGCGAACCGGAGCAATGGGACGTGCTCGTGCTCGGGGCGGGTCCCGCGGGGTGCGCGGCGGCGATCGAGGCGGCGCGCGCCGGCGCGCGGGTGCTGGTGGTCGATCGCGCCTCCTTCCCTCGCCCCAAGGTCTGCGGGGACGCGGTGTCGAATCGAGGCGGGGCGCTCGTGGACGGGCTGGTCGGCGCCGACGATGCGCTGTGCCGTGTCCCGCACGCCCGGGTGGCTCGTTCGGTCGCAGGATTTCCAAACGGCGCGAAGATCGTGCGCGACTTCAAGGATGCGCCGGGGTGGATCGTCCCGCGCCTGCAACTCGACGCGCTGCTCCGCGACGCCCTGGAAGGGGAGGGGGTGGTGGTCCGCGAGCGGACCCTCGTCCGCGGCGTGTGCTCCGTCGCCGACGGCTTCGTCGCGTCCACGGACGACGCCACCATTCAAAGCCGCTTGCTGATCGGCGCGGACGGGCCAGGCTCGTTGGTGTGGCCGCTGCTCGGCGTGAGCCGGTCGAAGGGGCGCTCGCTGGGCGTCGCGATCACCGCCTATGTGGACGGGGTCACCTGGGGCGGAGCCCTGGGCGACAGCGAGCATTATTTCGAGCACGGGTTGGACTGCGGCTATGGGTGGGTGTTTCCAGACGTCGACGGGAGCGCCAACGTCGGGGTGTACCAGCGCGCGGATCGATTTCAACAAGGGGATCAAAAACTCCCGCAGCTGCTCGAGGTGTTCATGCAGGCGCACCCTGAACGTTTTTCGGCGGCGAGGATCCGTGAGCGGCCGCGCACGTGGCAGCTCCCGATCACAGATGACACCAATCGAAGCGGACGGGACGGTGTGTTCGTGGCGGGCGACGCGGCCCACGCCATCGACCCGCTCTCCGGCGAGGGGATCTGGCAGGCGCTCCACACCGGGCGCAGCGCGGGGATGCACGCGGGTGCGGTCATCGACGGCCGCCGATCGCTGTCACGAGCCCACGCCCTCCACGCGCGACTGCTCCAGCGAGACATCATTCGACCGGCCCGACGCCGACTGCAAATTCAAGAGGCGATCGGTTGGCTCGTTCGCCGACGCATGTACGAGCATCGGGCGATCCGGACGCTCTTGAGGTGGGGGTTCACCCGCCCGTGGCTGGAGGTCAGCAAGGCGCTCCATGGATGATCGACGCACGCCGCGCGCGAGCGCTGAACCGACGGTCGGGCCGTCGGGCGCTCCGCGTCGGTCTCGCTGGACGCTGGCGTGGCTGCTCGTGGTGCTCGTCGGATGCACGTGGCTGTACAGCGGCGGCCTCAAGGTCGACTACGCGGCCGATGATTTCTGGCAGATCGCCGCCATCGAGGGCTTGTTTGGGGCCAATTTCAACCCCCTGAGCCTCTACGTCTTCGCCGAGTCGGATCCCGCGATCACGCAGGCCCACATCGCGCGGGGCAGCCTCCCGTGGTGGACCGCGCCGGGGTGGGAATTCGCGATGGTGCGCCCGCTGTCGAGCCTGACCATCGCCATCGACCACTGGATCGCGCCGCGGGCGGTGTGGTGGCATCACGTCCATTCCATGGTGTGGTTGTGGGGGGTCTTGATCATGGCGTGGCGGTGGATAGGTCGCGTCGCTGCACCGGGGGTCGCCGCCGCCGCGCTGCTGCTGTTCGCGGTCGACGACAGCATCGGCATCTCGTTGTCGTGGATCGCCAACCGCTGCGCCTTCGTGAGCATGTTCTTCTCGCTCTGGGCGCTCGACATCCACGTCAGGAGGGCAGGGATGGCGCGGGTGGGGGAGGAGCTCGCAGACACGGCGAGGGCCCGGGGGTGGGAGCTTTTGGCTTGGTTGTTGGCGTTCATGGGCAGCGAGTACGCCACCTGCGCGGTCGCGTACGTCGTCGCGTGGCATCTCGTGGTTTCGCGGGCGCCGTGGCGAGCGCGCCTCATCGCGTGCGCGCCGGCGATCGGGATGACGTTCGTCTTCGTCACGACGTTCATGCTCGTGGGGGGCAGCGCCAGCGGCTTGGCCGAATACGCCGATCCGATCCACGATCCGCGCCGCTTCCTCATGGAGATCGGCCACAAGCTCCCGCGGCTTTTGGGGGAGACGTGGCTGTCCATTGGCGGCGACTCGAAGTGGATTTTGCAGCGCCTTTATCGCTGGCCCGACGTCGCAGAGTGGCTGGGGGACTGGAAGTTCCTGCTCCCAATTCAGCCGTGGCGTCACGCGCTGCTGTGCGGGGTGGGCCTCCCCTTCGTCGCGCTGCTGGCCTGGGGCTGCGGCCTGGGGCTGCGGAGCGGGGAGCGGCGGGTGCTGTGGGGGGCGGCGCTCGGGAGCGTGTTGGCGTCGGTGCCGCTGTGTTCGACGGTGCCGCAGACGCGGCTGTTGGTCTTCCCGAGCCTCGGGCCGGCCCTGGCGCTCGCGCTGATGATGCTCGGGGCGTTGCGCTCGCTCGCGGGCGCGTGGCGGATCGAGCCGAGGCCGGTACGCATCCGTCGCGTCGCCGCGGCGCTCGCGTTGGTGCTCGCGACCGGCGGGATCATCGCGGTGGACGTCGTCCTCGACTCGCGGCGTACTCGATGGCTCGCGGGGCTGCTCCAGCGCGGGCAGGTCTCGTTGCGCGCACACCTGCGCACGCCGGCCGTGACGGATCCCGCGCTCGACGGCTCGCACGTCGTGGTGTTGTCGGCGCCTGGTTTTATTTTGGGGGTTCATGGCATGACGATGCACCGCGTGTACTCGGGCACCTCGCCCAAGTCGTGGCATACGTTGACGTTTGGATCGCGCGCCTACCTGTTGCGGCGCACCTCGCGGACGCGATTTGAGATGGAGGCGGTGGGGGGGACTGTGTTGACTGGATCAGACGAGCGGAGTTTTCGCCGCGAAGATCAGGCGCTGCGGGTGGGGGAGGTCGTGGACGCGGGGGTGTTCAAGGCCAGCGTCGCGCGTGAGCGCTCTCCCGGCGCACCGGACGTCCTCACCTTCGAATTTGATCGCAGCCTCGAAGATCCTTCGCTGCGATTTCTCGTCTCCACCGTCGACGGGTTTCAGCCCTTCGCCTTCCCCTCGCGCGGTGAGACGGCGGTTGTTCCCTTGCCGAAAATACCGCCGAGCTAGGATCGTCGGCCCCAACGCTGGTACGATCCGTTGGTGACGACGGCCGCAGCACCCATTCGCACCCTCGGATTTGTCCTCTACGCCGGCGTCAACGGACTCGACGTCGTGGGTCCGCACGAGGTGCTGGCGCGACTTCGGGGGGTTGAGGTTCGAATGATCGGGAGCAGGCGAGGCCCGGTCGCCACCGACGCCGGCGGGCTGACGTTGCACGCGACCCACGACTGGTCCGCGGCGAACGTCGACGTGATGGTGATCCCGGGAGGGCGTGGGGTCGACGCGATCATGGAGGACTCGGCCTTCGTGGAGGCGCTCGGGGAGGCCTATGATCGGGCGAGTGAGGTGCTCACAGTGTGCACGGGCGCCGTGCTGCTCGCGCAGACGGGGCGGGTGACAGGCCGGCAGGCCACGACGCACTGGGCGCATCGAGTCCAGCTGGCGGGGCTCGGTGTGGAGGTCAGCGAGGAGCGCACCTGCCGGGACGGCTCGTGGTGGTCGGCGGCGGGCGTGTCGGCGGGGATCGATCTCGCGCTTCGATTCGTGGGAGAGCGGGTGTCGAATCGGCTCGCGCGACAGCTCACCGTCGCCATGGAGTACGATCCTCAGCCTCCGTTCGGCCGGGGGACGCTCGACGCGTTGGCGCCCGAGGCTCGAGCGGCGCTGATCTCCGCGCTCACGCCGTCGGCTCGTTCCCCGGCTTCCACTTGATGTTGCAGCCGATGGATGGGGTCATCTCGTCCGCGAGCGCGGCGCCCTCGAGCACCGTGTGGACCGCGGCTCGGAGATCTTCGCCGGTCACCGGCCGCTCATTCCCTGGTCGGCTGGCGTCAAACTGGCCATGGTAGGCGAGCGCGCCGCCGTGATCGAACAGGTAGAAATCTGGCGTGCACGCGGCACGGAACGCGCGCGCGGTGGCCTGCGTGGGATCGAGGAGGTAGGGGAAGGTGTAGCCACCGTCGGCGATCTCCTCGCGCATGCCCACGGGACCGTCGCCGGGGAACCGCTCCACGTCGTTGCTGTTGATCGCGATCATGGCGACCCCGAGCGCCTCGACCTGCGCGCCGAACGCCCCGAGCGGGCGGCGCAGGTGCTTGACGAAGGGACAATGGGGGCAGATGAAGGCGACCACCAAGGGGACGTTGGATCGCAAGGTCCCCTCGTCGAAGGGCTCGCCGTCCATCGTCCGCAGCGTGAAGGGCGGGCGCGGCGTCCCACGGGCGATCAGGTTCGACGGCGTGAGGGCCATGGCGCACGCTATCACGAGGGCGCCTGTGATACGCTCGACGGTGATGTCGCCCGCGGTGATGGTGCTGGTCGCGTTTTTCCTCTATGTGGTCGGCTATCGGGTGTACGCGCGGTTCTTGGCGGAGCGGGTCTACCGGCTCGATCCCGAGGCCCCGACGCCCGCCCACACCATGCGCGACGATGTGGATTATCTCCCCACGAAGCCGTCGGTGTTGTTTGGGCACCACTTCGCGTCGATCACCGGTCTGGCGCCGATGCTCGGCCCTGCGGTCGCGGTGATTTGGGGGTGGGGGCCGGCGTTCTTGTGGGTGGTGTTCGGCGCTATTTTTGTGGGCTGCGTCCACGATTTCTCCGCCATGGTTTTGAGCGTTCGACATCGAGGGATGAGCGTGGGTCAGGTCGCGGAATCGATCATCGGGCCGCGTGGGCGCACGTGGTTTCATCTGATCATTTTCTTCGGGATCGCGCTCGCGATGGGGGTGTTCGTGTTCATCATCTCGCGCCTGTTCGCGATAGAGCTCGCGCCGGGGACCCCCGGACACCCCGAGGCGGTGATGCCCTCCGTGGCGTTGATGATCATCGCGATGGTCAGCGGTTTCTTGATGCACAAGAAGGGGATGCGCTTGTTACCGATCGCGCTGGTGGGCTTCGCGCTGGAGCTGCTGACGATCTGGCTAGGCATGAAGGCCCCGACCATGGGGATCGATCCGGCCTCGTGGCCCTCGCCAGGGACGTGGACTGTCGTGTTGCTGGTCTACGCATTCGCGGCCTCGGTCCTCCCGGTCTGGGCGCTCTTGCAAGCCCGCGACTTCCTCAACGGACTGCTGCTCTATCTGGGGGTCGGCTTGGCGTATGTCGGCCTGCTCGTCGTTCGACCCGCGTTCGACGCGCCCATGTTCCAAGCGCACCCCGCGGGGGCTCCGGGCATCCTCCCCACCGTCTTCATCGTGATCGCGTGTGGCGCCGCGAGCGGGTTTCATGGGCTGGTGAGCTCGGGCACCACGGCCAAGCAGCTCGACAAGGAGACCCACGCCCGCCCGATCGGCTACGGGGCGATGATCGGCGAGAGCTCGCTCGCGCTCTTGGCGACCTTGGCGTGCACCGCGGGCGTCGGCTCATCGGAGGCGTGGCACAGTCACTACGGCGACTGGAGCGCCGTACAAGCGCTCCCCGTGAAGATCGATCTGTTCATCTCGGGCACCACGTCCTTCCTCGTCGGTCTCGGCATCCCCGAGGCGCTCGGCTCCGCCTTGATCGCGATGGTGGTGGTGTCGTTCGCGCTCACCACCCTCGACAGCGCCACGCGGTTGCTCCGCTTCAATATTGAGGAGATCGCCGCGAGCGCCCGCGTCGGTTTTTTGCAGCAGCGCTACGTGAGCTCCGCGCTGGCGTGTCTCGTGATCGGTCTGTTCGCGTTTTATAAGGTCGACGTGCAGGTCGGGGACGCCGTGGTCGCGCAGCCCGCCGGCCTGGCGCTGTGGCAGCTGTTTGGCACGACCAACCAGATTCTCGGAGCGCTCACCTTGGGGCTGGCGTCGATCTACCTCAAGCGCAGGGGGTCTGTGGTGTGGCCGACCTTGCTCCCGTGCTTGTTCTTGCTGGGGTCGACGGTCGCGGCGATGGTTCAAAACCTGATGAGGATGAGAGATCCCCTGGTCTTCGGCGTGGGGCTGGTCCTCTTGGTGTTGGCGCTCGGGGTCCTCGTGGAGGGGGTGCTGGCGCTGCGTCGTGATTTCAAGGCCCGGGGCGCGTGAGCGCGCGCCGAGGCTATTTGCGGGGGTTCTCGGTGGGGAGGGCGAAGCGGAGCTTGAGGTTCCACGCGGCGGCGTAGTGCATGCCCTGCTCGGAGATCACAGACTCATCATTCACGCTGAACAGGTAGTGATAGCCCACCATAAGCTGCGGGCCGGTGTAGAGCGGTCCGGCGAGCCAGATGTCAACATTGAGGTTGAGGCGGGTGACAAATCCCGCGCGCGCGATGTCTGTCTTGGTGGGGTCGTCGGGGTCGAAGTCGAGCTGTTCGAGCGCGTCTCCAAGGAAGATGCGCATGAAGCCGCCGCCGAAGCCGAGATTGATGTTGACGCGCTCATGCGGTCGAAAATCGTGGTCGTAGCCCAGGCGCAGGGTCCACATGCCCCCGGGGTTGAGGAACTTGTCGAAGTCTGCCCAGATGTTGAGGAAGAAGATCTCAAGATCAACATCGAAACCATAGGCCCATCCACCGAAGCCCTCCTTGCCCAAATCTCCCGCCCCCGCGATGGTCCCTTGCATGTTTTGGATGGAGCTGTCGATGGTCGACTGGAGATCGAAGAGTCCATTTTTTTGGCTGACGCCGTTGGTCCATCCGAAGCGGGGAGAGATCGCGAGTCGAAAGAACTTCCGGCCACCGAATCGTTCGGAGCGCTTCTTCCCCTCGGGTTCGGGTTCGGAGGCGGATTCGGAGTCATCGGAGCCATCGGAGTCATCGGAGTCATCGGAGTCGCTCGACTCGTAGGTGGACGGGGGGTCCCACTCGCTAGCAGGCGGAGGCGGTCCCGCGTCCGCGGGCTCCGTCCACGCAGGGTCTGAGGTCGCAGGCGGGCGCGGCGCTTCGGGGGTGGTCTTTGCGCTCACGGGCGCCGCGCTCGTGGGGCGCTGGATCGCAGGCTCCGTGGGATCGCTCGGGGCAAAGAGCGCGAGGGCGAACGTGAAAAAGACCGGGAGAGGGGCGAGCATGGGACCCTAAGGTGATAGCACGTGGCGCGGGAACGGGTGGGGAGAGGTCCTGACTCCAAGCGCAGGCGAGCCACTTGACCGGCGGGCTCTTGTCTCCGGGTGTGGACCACGCCTCCTAGTTCTCAAGTCGCCGGAAGCCATCGATCTCTGTGGAGGTGATGGCGATGGAGTAGGGCTCGGCGGAGCCCGATGTCGCCTGGGTGGGCGAGCATGGGAGGTTGTGCGGCGTGCCGGTCTGTGGTCCGCAGATGCCATCGCTGCAGTCGCCGCCGATCATCTGCTGGACCGACAGCAGGGCGAGGCCTGAGCCGCCGCCGCCCGGGAGGGTGTGGCCGGTTCCGGCGCCGTTGATGAGGTCGAAGCCTTGCCCGTCCATGGCCGTCATGCGGTAGGTGATCACGTAGGTCGAGCCCTCGTCGTAGTACCAGGTGCCCGTGAGGCTGTCGTACCACTTGGTGTCGCACGTGGATGTGCCGGGCTCGTAGATCGTGTACTCGATGGTGTAGACCTCGATGTTGGGGACCGTCGTGCAGTTGTTTCCAAAGGCGTCGCAGTTTGACACCATCCCCGTGGTCTTGATTCTTGGTGCGCGGGTCGGCCGAGCCTTGTTGGTGAAGTATCCGGTCTCTGTATAGGTGCTCGATCCCGGGTAGGGAGTGTAGACCCGGGTGCGCTGAATGGAGGACACGGCCAGCCGCATATAGTTCGCGTTGTAGCCGGGAGCCGCTTCGGGGGCGCCGGATGGGAACGAGAAGCCTTCGTCTTTGTTGATGCGATGGTCGTCGACGAGGACGTAGACGCTCGCGTTGAAGTCGTTCGTCGCCGACGAGGGGTCCGTGGTGGTCTCCGCTGGACTCCCGCTGACGAGGGCGACCAAGAAGGCGTCCCGGTCGTTGGAGCTGACGGTGCCCGACGCCGCGGGCCCGTCGTCGATTCGGTTGGACGAGATCACCGCGGGGGAGAAGGTGAACGGGTCTCCTGGGTTGCTCGAGCTGATGGTGCAGTTGCCGGCACCGCCGCCGCTTCCGCCGCCGTTGTTGCCGCCGCCGTTGCCGCCGCCGTTGCCGCCGCCGTTGCCGCCGCCG
>JAAZXR010000100.1 GCA_014240065.1 Myxococcales bacterium | reverse complement strand
CAAGGCGGCGCTGGAGCATTCGGGACTGGAATACGAGCTCAAGGAAGGGGATGGCGCGTTCTACGGGCCCAAGATCGACTTTCAGGTGCGCGACGCCCTGCGTCGATCCTGGCAGCTGGGGACGGTGCAGCTCGACTTCCAGATGCCGGAGCGCTTCGACCTCGAGTTTGTGGACGAGCGCGATGGGCGGGGCCGCCCCGTGATGATCCACCGGGCGATGCTCGGCAGCATCGAGCGGTTCTTTGGCGTGTTGCTCGAGCACACGGCGGGGCGATTCCCGACGTGGCTCGCGCCCGTGCAGGTGGCGGTGCTGACCATCACCGACGCACATCGGGCCTGGGCAGACGAGGTGACCGAGACGCTCCGGGCTGCGGGCGTTCGTGTCGAACTCGATCCCCGCAACGAGAAACTTGGGCTGAAGATCCGCGAGGCGACGCTGCTCAAGGTGCCGTATATGTTGGTGCTCGGTGACCGCGAGGTGGAGGCCCGAGAGGTCGCGCCGCGGCGCCGAGACGGTAAGACAGAGGCCGCCATGAGCCTCGAAGATTTCAAAACGCGACTGCTCGATGAGGTCCGCCTTCCGAGCTGAGCACCCTCACTTTCGTACATCAGGAGAACAAGACCATCGGTAGAAAAAGGAAACCTAAACCAAGAGCGCGGAAGTCAGAGATGCACCGCGTAGATCGCCGCATCCGCGCCCGCGAAGTCCGGGTCATCGACGCAGACGGCACCTTGCTCGGAGTGCTCCCCACGCACCAGGCCCAAGCGAAGGCCCAGGACGCGGGGCTCAACCTCGTGGAAGTGAACGCGAAGGAGACGCCGCCGGTCTGCAAGATAATGGACTACGGCAAGTTCAAGTACGAGAACGCCAAGCGTGAGCGGGAGACGAAGCGGACGCGAATCGTGCAGGAGACCAAAGAGGTCAAGTTCCGTCCGAAGACGCATGACCATGACTTCGACTTCAAGGTCGCGCACGCGCGCCGTTTCCTCGAAGACGGAGACAAGGTCCGCTTGCTGGTGCAGTTCCGTGGTCGTGAGATGGTGCACCCGGAGACCGGGCGCGACGTGCTTGATCGTGTTTGTAGCGCGGTGGCAGATCTCGCGAGCGTGAACCAAATGTCCCAGATGGAAGGGAACCGCATGTTCATGGTGCTCGCGCCCAAGGCCGCGGTCGTCGCGGCGGCCCAAGCCCGGCAAAAGGCGAAGGACGCCGAGTTTGCGGCGCGCACCGCCAAGGGAGAGGCCGACCCGTCACCGCAGGAAGCCTCCGATTCAGAGGCAGAGCCCCCGGAGAATGCTCCCGCGACAGCGCCGCCAGAAGACGCGGAGCCCGCCCCGCTTGGATTCGACTGAATCTTCGGGTGGAGCGAGCCTTGACGGACTGCGCGTCATGCGCACGCAGGCCGCGTCGGACGTCCTCCAATCGTCGCAGAACGCTTGCCCCACCAGGGGCTTTCAGGTACACACGGCCCCCCTCCATTGGGGGAAGCAACACAGCGCGCTTTGGCGCGGAATTAACGAGGGCAACCATGCCAAAAATGAAGTCTCACAGTGGGTCCAAAAAACGCTTCCGCTTCACCGCGAGCGGCAAGGCCAAGCGCCAATTCTCCCACAAGAACCACATCAACATTAAAATGGGCTCTGACCGAATCCGTCGCCTTCGCGGCATGACCATCGTCTCGGATCCTGACCAAAAGCGCATCGAAGCGCTGTTGCCCTACGGAGGGAAGTGAACCATGCCCCGCGCAAAAAGAGGCTTTAAAGCCCGTCGTCGTCGTAATCGGATCATGAAGGCCGCATCGGGCTTTCGCGGCGGTCGTCGCCGCATGTACCGACGCGCAGTGGAGGCGGTGCACCGCGCCTGGGCGTACGCCTACCGCGGGCGCAAAGAGAAGAAACGGCAGATGCGGCGCCTGTGGATCGTCCGTATCAACGCGGCCGTTCGCACCCACGGGCTGTCCTACAGCCGCTTCATCGAGGGCTTGAAGAAAGCCAACATCGAGCTCGACCGCAAGGTGCTCTCGGATCTCGCGATCCACGATCCTAGCGGATTTGGGAAGGTCGTCGAGGCAGCCCGCGGCGCTCTTTGAGCCTGAACGAGGTGACCTCGACCAGCGCGGCGAGCGGATGAACGCTCCGCCGCGCTTTTCAATTTCTGCCTAAGTCCTTCATGATCCCCAGGCGACCGAAAGGAACAGTCCGTGTCTGATCAGCTCTCCGAACAGCTCCAACAGTTGACCGAAGAACTCGCGCGAAGTGAGGACGCCGACGCCCTGTACGAGGTGCGAGTGCGATATTTGGGGAAGAAGGGGAGCATCACGGCGCTGAGACGGCAGATGGGGAAGCTCGCCCCTGAGGACCGCAAGGCATTTGGGCAGGCGTTCAATGCGGTCAAGGTGGAGGCGGAGCGCGCCATCGAGACGCGGCGTGACGCCCTCGTCTCCGCCGCACGCGAAGCCGATCTCGCGCGGCACGAAGACCTGTCCATGCCCGGCGCTCACGAGCGGGAGCTCGGGACGCTGCACCCGATCACCCAGACGCGCCGCGCGCTCGAAGACATCTTCGCGCGCATGGGGTTCGCGGTCAAAGAGGGCCCCCATATCGAAGATGAGCGCTACAACTTCGACAAGCTGAACTTTCAACCAGGTCACCCCGCGAGGGACATGCAAGACACCTTCTTCGTGCGGCCGCGCTCGGACGCGCGCCTCGTGCTGCGCACCCACACCTCGCCCGTGCAAGTCCGCACCATGCTGGCGCACGAGCCCCCGATCCGCGTGGTGGCGCCGGGCACGGTCTTTCGCAAGGACGATGACGCCACCCACAGCCCGATGTTCCACCAACTCGAGGGCCTGTTCGTGGACCGCCACGTGACCATGGCGGATCTCAAGGCCACGCTGTATCGCTTCGTGGGCGAGTTCTTTGGTGAGGGACTCAACGTCCGGCTGCGGCCGTCCTACTTCCCGTTTGTGGAGCCAGGCGCCGAAGTAGATATGCAGTGTCCATTTTGTCGCGAGGAGGCGTCAGGGGCGAGCGTGGGCTGTGGGCTGTGCAAGGGCACGACGTGGATAGAGATCGCAGGCTCGGGGATGGTGCATCCCCACGTCTTCGAGTCCTGCGGCATCGATCCAGAGCGCTATACCGGCTGGGCCTTTGGCCTCGGGCTCGACCGGATGGCGATGCTCAAGTACGCGGTGACCCACCTTCGGCTCTTCTTTGACGGAGACGTACGGTTTTTGGAGCAGTTCCCATGTTGATCTCGTTATGTTGGCTCAATGAGCTGTTGACGACGGACGGGCAGGCGCCCCTCGACGCCACCGATGTCGGCGTGGCGCTGACCGAGTTGGGGCTCGAGGTCGAGGCCGAGACCCGCGCGGGCGAAGGTCTTGAGGCGGTCATCGTGGGGGAGATTCGCGCCAAGGAGGCCCACCCAAACGCGGATCGGCTCACGGCGGTGACGGTCTTCGACGGCGCAGACGAGCTCCCCGTCGTCTGCGGCGCGAGCAATCTTCCTCCGGTGGGTGGTAGGGTCGCGTTCGCCCCGGTGGGGGCGACCCTCCCCAACGGCCTTGAGATCGCGGCTCGTGAGGTCCGAGGCGCCACATCTCGCGGGATGATTTGCAGCGAGGTGGAGTTGGAAATCGGTCCGGATGGCGAGGGGATCTTGGTCCTCGATCCGAGCTGGTCGGCGGGCGTGCGGCTCGTCGACTGCGTCGCCGGGCTGCAGGACGTGGTGTTTGAGATCGGCGTGACCCCCAACCGGCCCGACGCCCTGGGTCACGTCGGCGTCGCGCGCGACCTCGGCGTTCGATTTTCGAGGACCGTCCGCGCGGATCGGCTCGGCGGGGTCGAGGCTTGGATGGGCGCCTCGGTGGACCCGGCGCTGGTCCAGCTCGACGCCCCCTCGGCCTGCGGTCGCTACCGGGGGTTCGCGCTGGAGTCGCTCGCGGTGGGTCCGTCGCCCCTGTGGATGCGGGCGCGCCTGCACCGGGTGGGGCTTCGGCCGATCAACAACGTCGTCGACGTGACCAACTTCGTGCTCTCCGAATACGGGCAGCCACAGCATGTCTTCGATCGCGATCAACTTGAAGGAGGGCGCGTCGTGATCCGGTCGGCGACGGCCGGCGAGACGATGACCGCCCTCGACGAGTCCGAGCTGGCGCTCGACGGGGCGGACCTCGTCATCGCGGACGCCTCGCGCCCCCAAGCGCTCGCAGGAGTGATGGGGGGGGCGGCGTCCATGGTGACCGACGCGAGCACCCGCGGCCTGCTGGAGATAGCCTGGTTCGAGCCCACCGGGGTGCGCAAGAGCTCCAAGCGCCACGGGTTACACACGGACTCGAGCCATCGGTTCGAGCGGCAAGTGGACCATGGCGACCTGCTCGACGCGGCCGCGGGGCGGGCGCTCACCCTGCTCGAGACGCTGGCTGGCGCGACGGTGGTGAGCCGCTGCGAAGTCCAAGGGGAGGTGCCGCCGGCGGCGGAGGTGACGCTGCGGCACGCGCGGCTCGAGGGCTTGCTTGGGGTCTCGGTCCCCCCCGCGGAAGTCTCGCGCATCTTGGCCGGGCTCGGCGTCGGCTGCGTCGTCGACGGCGAGGGCGCGACGTCCGTGTATCGCTGCGACCCACCGAGCTTTCGGCCAGATCTGGCCCTGGAGGTGGACCTGATCGAAGAGGTCATGAGGCATTTTGGCATCGACGCGGTGCCGGTGGAGCCCGCGCCGACGAGCGGGGCCAGGGGAGAGACCCTCCGCGAGCCCCTGTATGCCCGGGCGCACTCCTTGGTCGACGCCTTCCGCGAGTTGGGATTCCACGAGCACATCGGCTTCGCGTTCACGGGGTCGCGGGAGCTGGAGCGCTTTGGTGGCGGCGCCGCCATCGAACGCGCTGTGGAGGTCGCCAACCCGCTGCGCTCGCAGCACGCGATGATGAGACAAAGCCTCCTCCCGAGCCTGCTCGACGCGCTCAAGCTCAACCACGGTCGTCATGGGCGGCGGGTGGCGTTGTTCGAGCTCGGGCGCACCTACGCGTGGCCGGACGCGCCGGTGAAGTCAGCGTCGGTGACCGCGGCGATCGACGCGACGCTGCCGACCGAGCGCCTCGCGCTGGCAGCGGCGCTCATGCCCGGGAGACACGGGCCCGCCGAGAACGCCCGAGCCCTCGCCAAGGTGGCTCTCGACGCGCTTGGCCGGGTCGGATGTGCTGCGCGCACCCGCACCCCGGCGGGGGGCGACTCCCACCTCCACCCCGGCGTCCAGGCGGGTCTGGAGGCGCGTGACGCCGCGGGCGTGTGGCACCCTGTGGGAGTTGTGGGAGAGCTGCACCCCGAGATCTGTCGGTCTTGGGATCTCCCAGATTCCGGTGACATTTTCTGCGTCACGCTCGACCTGCATGCGATCCCCGCCGGAGACCACGGGCGTCTCTCTGCGCTGCCGAGGTTCCCGTCGACCTCTCGGGATGTGTCGATTGAGCTTCCTGAAGAGGTCGCGGCGTCCTCCGCGATGGCGGTGCTCGGGAGGCTCGCGCGCGCGCGCGCGGCTGGAGATCCGAATCATCCGCAGATCAGCGCCTCGGACGCGTCTGGCAGGGAGATAGAGGCGCTGGAAGACTATCGTGGAGACGGCGTCCCGGCGCAGCGAAAGGCGATGCTGTTTCGCTTGAGCTATCGGGCAGACGCCCGCTCCGTGACCGATGAGGAGGTGCAGCCTCTGCATGAAGAGATCGTCGCAGAGGCGATGAGCGCGTTCGAATCAGAGGGTTGGGCGCCCGTTCGGCGCTGAGCCTGATAATCGCGGTTGCCCCTTGATCAAACGCTCGAAAAGCGTGACGATCAGCCTGTGACCAAGGCCGACCTCGTGGATCGTGTGTGTGATGAAGTTGGAGGCTTCTCGAAAAAGGAGGCCTCCGATCTCGTCGACTCGGTCTTTGACTTGATGAAAGAGGTGCTCGAAACTGGTGAGAAGATAAAGGTTTCTGGCTTTGGCAATTTTGTCGTACGCGAGAAAAACTCGCGACCGGGTCGTAACCCCCAGACGGGCCAAGAACTCACCATCGAGGCCCGGCGCGTGCTCACCTTCAAGCCGAGTAATGTGCTCAAACAAGCGATCAATTCCGCCGGCGGCGAGTCGTAGAGGTCGGGGATGGCGAGCAGTACTCGAACGAAGAAAGCGGCGCGAGGCGGGAGATCCAAGCGACGGGCCGTCAGCGACGGTCTCGACCTTGGCTCGGACAAGGTGTTCTTCAAGATCGGCGAGGTCGCGGAGATCGTCGGCGTCGCGACACATGTGCTGCGGTACTGGGAGAACGAGTTCAAATCAATTCGGCCGCAAAAATCGAAGTCGCAGCAGCGCGTGTACCGTCGGCGCGACGTGGAGACCTTGCTCAAGATCAAGCATCTGCTCTACGGCGAGAAGTACACGATCGCGGGGGCAAAACAGCGAATCGAGGAGTCGCGGGATGAGGTCCCGACGGCGGAACCAGATCTTCGATATCGGGCCCGACGCAGCTTCGCGGAGGTTTCGCAGCGGCTCAAGGACCTGCGAGGCCTCGTCGACGACGACGTGGATCCTCGTTCGGCGGATCCTGCGGAGTACGTGCGGCAGCGCGGTGGAGGCCGCGACCTGTACCAGGCGACGACGCAGACGCAGGAGCAGCGGCCTGAGCACCGCGTGGAGCAGCCTGCGGGACCATCTCAGCCGCTGCTGGAGCGTCCGGGGCGCGACGCGCACGCTGGTCGCTGAAGACGCGGCGGGCCCGTTTTGAGGGCGCAAACGGGCTCGCGAATGCGGCCCTTGCCAGCGCGGCGCCCCCTGGGTATAAGGCGCTCCGTTCTCGGAGCGTAGCGCAGCCTGGTAGCGCACTTGACTGGGGGTCAAGGGGTCGAAGGTTCGAATCCTTTCGCTCCGACAACGAAGGGGGGCACATCTGATGTGCCCCCTTTTTTTTGCGCGAGCCAGGCGCGACCAGACGCGCCCTCGCCGATCGACCGTGGGGGGGGGTGTGCCCGGGGCATGCTTGTGCTACGCATGCCCCGTGAGTCGGCCCCTTATCCTGGTGAGCAACGACGACGGTGTGAGCGCCCGCGGGATCGAGATCTTGGCGGAGGCCGCGGCGGAGTACGGTGACGTGATCGTATGCGCGCCGGCGGGTGAGCAGAGCGCGATGAGCCACGCGATCACGCTCCACGCGAACCTGCGCGTCCGCGAGGTTCGCGAGGGGTGGTTCGCGATCACCGGGACGCCGGTGGATTCCGTCTACTTGGGCGCGTTGCACATCTGCCCGCGACCACCTGACATCGTGCTGGCGGGGATCAACGACGGCTACAACCTTGGCACCGACGTGTTCTATTCGGGGACCGTTGGTGCGGCCCGGGAGGGCCGTCTTCGGGGCGCCTCCGCCGCGGCGTTCTCCGTCAAGTCGCGGACAGACCACGAGGTCATCTTGCCGGCGGTGCACGCCGTGGTCCCGCGGCTGATCGAGCGGCACCGGCGCGGCGAACGACACCTGCTCAACGTGAACGCGCCACCTCCACCGAGCCCCGGAATTCCGATGGATCTGGAGGTCGTGCGGCTCGGTCGGCGGCGCTACCAAGACAAGGTTGAACGGCGCGAAGATCTCATGGGCCGGCCGTATTATTGGATCGGCGGGCCACCGACCCCCTCCGACGACGAGGACGACGGCGACATTCGCGTCGCCCACGCCGGAAAAATCTCGGTCACGCCCATCGAGCTCGACATCACGGCGCCGGAGCTCGATCAGTGGGCGGCATGGATCAAGGAGGAGTCGACATGACGACGAAGACGGCCCAAACGGAAGAGACCAACGCCGAGCGGGACTTCGAGGCCGCGAAGGCCCAGCTTGAGGCGTTGATTCGCGACGTGCCGGACTTCCCATCCCCGGGGATTTTGTTTCGAGACATTACGCCGCTCCTCGCGAGCCCGGAGGGCTTGCTGCTGGCGTTGGATCTGCAACTCGCGGCGCTCGAGGAGATCGGCGAGGTGGAGCTCGTGGTCGGCGTGGAGGCTCGTGGATTCTTGTTCGGCACCATGATCGCCCAGCACCTCGGCTGCGGCTTCGCCCCGGCGCGCAAGCCCGGGAAGCTGCCGGCGAAGACCGTGGAGATTCGGTACGCCCTCGAATACGGGGAGGACGCGCTCCAGCTCCACGCGGACGCGGTCACGCCGGGTCAAAAGGTGCTGATCGTGGACGACCTGCTCGCCACGGGGGGGACGGCGAAGGCCGCAGTGGACCTCGTACGGCTGCTCGGCGGCGACGTGGTCGGGTGCAGCTTCCTCATCGAGCTCGGATTTCTCAATGGTCGTGACAAGCTCGATGTCCCGTTTCTCGACGCGGTGCTGAGTTACGACTGAGAGCGCCGAACTCGGCGGAGGTCCGATAGGAGCTGCTCGGCGGAGACGAAGCGCGCCGGGCCAGGGCCGGCGGCGATGCCTTCGACGGTGTCAACGATGTGGTCGTTCACGGGCGCCCCCCCGCCTCCGTGTGCGCGCGCGACCTCGCTCACCGCGCCGTGCAGCGCGCGGACCTCGGTGGGCCGGGAGGCGAGAATGTCTTGCAGGGTCGAGCTGCGCGCCTGGGGATCAATCTGAATGAAGGCAGGGGCGAGTCGCTGGAGGATCGCGGTCGGGAGGGGGAGCAGGCGCGGCAACAGCCGCGGGGGAATCCTGCCCACACGGGCCACGGGCAGTCCGGCGGCGCGGAAGACCTCGAGCGCCTCTTGCACCGCGAGTTGAAAACACCTCCGCGCGCTCGCGTCCAACACGGAGGCTTTGATCGTGAGCCCCGTGCTGGCGCAGATCCCGTTGTTGAGGTTCAACACGAGCTTCCCGCGAAGGGCCGCGCCGATGTCGTCGACCGCTCGACACCGCACGCCCGCCTGGTGCAGCCCCTCGCACATCAACCGCGTCACGGCGCATGGCGGGTCGCGAGGGAGGAGCACCGATCCGGAGGTGGTCTGCATCAACTGTCCCTCATCGCGGACGACGTTGAACGTCACGCTCCCCGCCCTCGGCTCGCGCACGCCCGCCTTCGCGAGGATCTGCTGGCTGCGCAGACCATTTTGGAGCCCCCACACGGGGGCCGAGGGAGCCACCCCACGCGCGACCCAGGCCTGAGCGATGGAGGCGAGGTCCTTGGTCTTCGTGGTGATGAGGACGCCGTCCGTCTCGGGAAGGTCGCGCATCGAGGACACGACGCGGAGCGCCGTCGTGGCGGCCTCGTCCCGACCGCCGAGGGGGCGCGCGCGCAGCAGCCCCCGCGCGTGGGCTTCGACCAACGGGGGCCGCGCCAAGATCGTGACGCGTCGACCGGTGCTGGCGAGGGCCGCACCGAGAAAACAGCCGATGGCCCCGCCACCGAGGATGGTGAGGTGGGTCGTCATGGAGCGTCGAGTTCGACGACCCGCATGGAGAGCGCCTCGAACGTGCGGTCGGTGGGTTCGTGGGTGGTCAACAAGACCGCCGCGCCGTCGGAGCGCCAACGGTCAAGCTGGGTGCGGAAGGCCCGTCGCCCCGAACGATCGACGCCAGCGACGGGCTCGTCGAGGATGACCAGCGCGGGCCGACCGAAGCGGAGGGCGTTGAACAGGAGGCGGCGCTTCATCCCGCCGCTGTAGGAGGTGACCAGGGCCTCGAGGGAGCCCCCGAGTCCACTGCCGGCGGCGACCTCGTCCACCTCGGCGGCGGTCGCTCCGTAGACCTCGCCGTAGAAGTCCAGCAGCTCCCGCCCTGACACGCCCCGCGGGCTGGGAGAAGCTTGCGGCAGGTATCGCAGCGCGGCGCGTGCGAGGAGCGGGGCGCCATGGAGGTCGTGACCGGCGATGGCGATTCGACCCTGGTCCGGGATGAGGGTCCCCGCGATGCAGGTGAGGAGCGTCGACTTGCCGGCGCCGTTCGGGCCGGAGATCCGCACCACCTCCGCCGGCGCGACCTCCAGGCGCAGGTCCTCGAGGACGGCGCGGTCGCCAAAGCGTTTGGTGAGATCGGAGACGTGGAGCGGCGGCGCGGACATCGGAGGCGTTCAGGTCACGAGGGCGTACGTGACGACGGTTGCGAGGGGAAGGATCACGGGCGAGAGCGCCCATGTCCAGGGGAGGGCGCGGCGCGTCGGTCGACCGAGCGTGGTCGCCAGCGGAAACGTCGACCACGGGAGACGCTCCGCAGCGGGCGTGGGCGGGACACGGAGCGCCGGAGCGAGCCAGACGCTCCCGAGGAGCGCGCCCGCGGCGAGGACGATGGGATCTCCGATGGTCTCCGCCGCGACGACCGCGGCAGCCCACGCTGTGGGGCCAAGCAGACGAAGGCTCGGCAAGGACACCGTCCGGCAAAATTGCCGCAACTGCATCCGCCGCGCCGGATCTGGGATCCACCGAATCCAAGCGGGCGCGCGGTCGGGCGTGGGCGGTCCCGCGAGGGTTCGGGTGGCCTCGTGCAGCCAGGGCGTCGACTCAAACGCGGCGCCTTGGTACCAGCGTTGGCCCCACCAATGCATCACGGGGAGCAGCGCGAGCGGTGCCACCGCCACCGTGAACGGCTCCCAGGAGGCCGACGGATCGGGGCGGGTCATGGAGGTCAGCATGATCAGTTGAAGTGGCATCGCCACCGCGGCCGTGAGGGCCAGCGCCCCGGCGCCCGCGTACAGATGCACGACCGCCTCGGGTCGGGTCCAGCCGCCCCCGATGGACCGCTGGACCTCGGCGATGGGGTGGCGCTCCGGAAATCGCCGGCCCCACCGGGCCGCGGCGCCCGACACCCACGGCTCGACCACGGCGGCGGCGCAGCACATGCACGTCCAATCGAGCGCGGCCAACAAGATCTCGCTGTGTTGGAGCGCGCCCCAAGTGCCCACCACGAGAAGTCCGAGGGCGTAGTGCACGCTGAGGACGCGGCGCTGGTGGCGGACGGCGCGACGCCACAGCAGCGCTCGGGGCAGCGGCAAGGCGGCGCTCTGGAGCACGCTCGTCGCGTGCTGGAACGGGTAGTTGCGGGCGTGGACACCCACGGCGAGCATCAACACACCAAACACGAGGTCGAGGGTCTGGGCGTCGTTGAGGGACACAAGCGCCCGCTCGTGTCGAAGAACCGCCCAGGACACCGCGAGCGGCAGGGCGATGAGCAGCCCGTGGGGCCAGGCGTCAACCCGTGGCATGGAGCGGCGCTGGGGCACGCGTCATCATACGTCGTCGACCACCGCGCGCGGAGAAAATGACGGTGGGCGGACCTCCGACGCTACGCGCGCAACACCGCAGCAGGGGTCCGTTTGCACGCGGACCAGGCGGGGGCGAGGCCCGCGACGAGCGTGGCCAC